>NZ_JBXWQK010000010.1:0-127739 GCF_059612345.1 Ruegeria sp. CDSA020 | reverse complement strand
AATCGCATGCCTGCTGGCCAACACCCTGACCGCCGCATGCCGCGCAAACAAACTCCCAGAACCAGAAGGCCTGACGGTGTGACCCATAGCGGACAGTCGTGCATGTAGATTTTCAGGGCCGGGGTACTCCCCGGCCTAAAATTTGTTAATATGTAAACTAAGTGTGAGATTACGGGCATTGAATGTGCCTGTATTGGTGATAAACTTTCTATTCCAGCCGGTTACGTTGTAATATGGCAAGTCCCCGGTAGTATTGGCTGGACCCGGAGAGTTGTTGTCGAGTGTTTATGTTCACGAAACTGCGCCCAGTTTTCGCCGAAATAGTAGGGTACCGGTTGATTGCCGGGCTGGTTTTCCTTCTGCTATTGTCCTTCGTATTCCAACCATTTCATGCCATCGAAGTAACCTTTCCTTGGCGCTTGGCCTTCTGGATCGGGGTGATGGCGCTGGCGCTAGGAGTGACCTGCGTCGCAAGAAGATTGTTGCGTAGGTTGTTCGCTGAGACCGAGTTTTCTGGGCGCGACCTTGTGCTGATATCTTTGGTTTTCGTCCTTTTTGTTCCAAGCCTTTGGTTGATGGTCTGGTTGCTGTTTTCGGCCAACGGACTGCCGTGCCCGGATATGTTATCTGTAACATCTTATGGCGCCTTGCTGTCGGTGGGCTTGATCCTGGTGCGGCGTGAGGCATCGAAACCTCAATCCGAAAATGCTGAAATTCCGCTGCCGCGCATGTACAAACGGTTGCCGGGATCCTTTCAGGGTCGGGTCTATCGCCTGACGGTCCAAGACCACTATGTGGATGTGGTGACTTCTGAGGGCACGTTTACGATCCGGTCGCGTTTTACCGACGCCATAGAGGAAATGGAACCTATACCGGGCCATTGCACGCACCGATCGCATTGGGTTGTCGATGACGCCATTGCTGGGGTCGAACGTAAGGGTGGCAAGACCATGTTGCGCCTGAAGAACGACGAGCTTGTTCCGGTCAGCAGGAAATACCGTCCGTTCCTAGAAGAAGATGGCCTGATTTGAGACGCCCTATCTGGGCATTGGGATCATTTGCGGGACTTTCCCTGTCAAGATCGCCATTGCCTGATCGCTCATCATGGCGTCCAGAACGTGATCCGAGCTAAAGAGCCCACCAGTATAAGTTCCATAGGCAGGCAGGATCAGACGCGCCTGATCCACTAGGAAGGCGGGGCGGGTGATCGAACGACCGCGGATCCGCACGCGCGCCTTGGGGTGGTAATGTCCCGAAACCTCAGCCTTGCCCTTGGGTTGCGCAATATGACGAAAGACCAGAGGGTCAACCGCATATTCGGCCAGATGGCTTCCGCCCAGATCTACCGGGCCGGGGTCATGGTTGCCCTCGATCCAGACCCAGCGGCGACCGGCCTGCATCGCCGTAATCTGCAGCCTGTCAGGCACACTCAAGGCGTTTAGGGCATCAAGATCATCAAAACTATCCCCAAGACAAATAACGATGTCAGGCTGAGTGTGCTCGATATCTGCGGCCAATCGGGCCAGGGTGTCCTGGCTGTCATAGGGGGGTAATGTCGTGCCGCCCCGGCGCGCCAAACGCTCGGATTTACCCAGATGCAGATCGGACACGCAAAGCACGCTTTTGTCGGGCCACCAAAGGGCACCAGACCCAAGCGCCAGCAGATTTTGCCCGGCTAAACAGATCGAAACTTCGTTCATGTTACGTTCTTTGCGACGTTCCGCTATCGCGTGCAAGAGGTTTTAGCAGGTTTCCAGCCCAGCCTCTTGCAATAGGCGCGCGCTTTCTTCCGCCAGCAGGCGTTCTTCAGCAGCACCTTTGACGGGTACCTTGCCAACCTCAAGAAACAGAGGTGCAGCCAGAGGTGAAACCCGATCCAATCGCATCAGATCTATGCGACCCCCGATCCGCTCGATCAGTGCCTCGATCCGCCCGAAATCGACGAGACCGCGCATGGCCTCTTCTCGGGTGATCTGCATTAACAGGTGATCGGGATCGTATTTCAGCAAAGTATCGTAGAGGATATCCGAGGAAAACGTGGCCTGCCGACCACTTTTGCGCTGACCGGCCATGTTCCGTTCGATCAGCCCTGCAATCGTGGCCGAGGCACGAAAGGTGCGCTTCATTACGGCATTGCCCGCCAGCCAGGTTTCCAAGCCGTTGCGCAGCTCGTCGGGCTGAAATAGCGGACGCGGGTCTATCACCGCGTCCAACCCCCAGATCAGGGTTGCATAGTCGGTGGCAACAAAGCCCAGCGGTGCAAGGTCCGTTTCTTCCATCCGTTTGGTCAGCAACAGCCCCAGCGTCTGCTGGGCGTTGCGACCCGCAAAACCATAGACACACAGGTTTTCGCGCCCATCGTTGGGGAAACTTTCGATCAGTAACCTGTCACG
This sequence comes from Ruegeria sp. CDSA020, assembly GCF_059612345.1. NCBI lineage: Bacteria > Pseudomonadati > Pseudomonadota > Alphaproteobacteria > Rhodobacterales > Roseobacteraceae > Ruegeria > Ruegeria sp. CDSA020. Next base: position 125,346 of record NZ_JBXWQK010000010.1, on the reverse strand, counting down.
CTGAGGCAGGCGCGAGATATCGCGCTGCAACGCCAGCCAATCCGCGGTATGCGCGGGTAACTGGGGCCAATCAGGCTGTGCAAACAGCCGCAGGATACGGTCGCTCAGCTGCGTCGAGGTCGCAAATTTGGTGCCTGAAAACGTTGCGATCTTGGGCTTCTTATCCGCTCGGCGGCTGACTTCGACCGTCATCTCGCGCAATCCCTCATAGCGCACGATCTGGCCGCCGATCAGAAAGGTATCTCCGTGGGTCAGCGAGGCAGCAAAGGCTTCTTCGACCTCTCCCAGAGGCTTGCCCCCTCGATTGCGTTTCAGGCGGACTTTCAACGTATCTGTGTCCTGAATCGTGCCAAGGTTCATGCGGATACGCTGCGCAGCACGGGGGTCACGCAGCTGCCATTGCCCATCTGGCCGTAGCTGCAGTCTTTGCCACCGATCATAGGCGCGCAGGGCATAGCCCCCGGTTGCACAAAAGTCCAAACAGGCGTCGAACTCTGCTCGGGTCAACCCGGCATAGGGGCCCGCTGCGGTCATTTGCCGGAACAGGTCATCGGCCAAGAATGGCCCGGATGCTGCGGCAATCAGGATATGTTGACACAACACATCGCGTGGACCTGCGCCGCGGGGATCACCGTCCAGATCATGAGCTTTCACAGCCTCAAGTGCCGCTATGCATTCCACAACTTCGAAGCGGTTTGCGGGCACTAACAATGCTTTGGAGGGGGCGTTGTATCTGTGATTTGCGCGCCCGATGCGCTGAACCAGCCTTTTGACGTTTTTGGGCGCCCCGATCTGAATGACCAGGTCGACATCGCCCCAATCAATACCAAGATCCAGACTGCCTGTGCAGACGATTGCGCGCAGCTCACCACGAACCATTGCGGCCTCGACACGTTCGCGTTGCTGCCTGTCCAGACTGCCGTGATGAATGCCAATCGGCAGCCCGTCTTCGTTGGCAAGCCAGAGGTTGTGAAAGAAAATCTCGGCCTGTGCGCGGGTGTTGTGAAAGATAAGCGTCGTCTTATGCTTCCGGATCTGGTCCAGAACGGCAGGGATGGAATAGGCCGCGCTACCGCCCGACCACGGAGGCATTTCCTGCGTTTCCAACATTTGGATATCGGGGTCAGGCCCAGGATCGGCCTCAACGATCCGGCAGGGATCAGGGTGACGTGCCAGAAATCGGGCAATAGCATTGGGGTCTTCGACCGTTGCAGACAGGCCCACCCTGCGCAGGTCCGGGCAGAGCCCCTGCAGACGGGCCAGCGCCAGCATCAGCTGGTCGCCACGCTTGCTCTCGGCCAGTGCGTGGATTTCATCGACAACCACCCGTTGCACGCCCTGAAACATCCGCCCGGCGTCTTCGTAAGAGGTCAGCAGGGCCAGGCTTTCAGGTGTAGTCAAAAGGATCTGCGGCGGGTCAACCCGCTGACGCTTTTTCTGTGTGGCTGAAGTATCCCCGGTGCGATCCTCGATCCGGATGGACAGGCCCATTTCCTCGGCCGGGCCACGCAGGTTTCGTCGGATATCCGCCGCCAGCGCCTTGAGAGGGGAGACGTAGATTGTATGCAGGCCATCATGGTCCCGCTCTGCCAGATCGGCCAGCGTGGGCAGAAATCCGGCCATTGTCTTGCCCCCGCCTGTGGGGGCTATCAGCAACGTCGCCGGTTCAAGGGCCCGGTCGTACATGTCCTGCTGATGCGGGTGGATGGACCAACCTTTGTCGTCAAACCAGTCAGTAATCCGGGCGGGAATCTGCGTCATAAAGGCAGATTACCCGGCCCGTCAGCGAAATGGCATTAGGTTATTTGACGATTTTCTCATCTTTGACGAACATGTTGGCCCAAGCGCGTTCAATCAGATCGGGGCTCATCTGATAGGGAATTCCCTCGAATTCGCAGATCGAGATCATCTGATCAATCAGGAATATCGGCTGATAGTTCGCATAGATGTTGTCGATGGTCGGGTATTTGACCTTTAGCAGATGGACCAATGCGGCCTCGTCCAGAGGCATCCCGCGTTTGCGGGCCACCATGGCGAAGATTTTCAGGAAGTTCTCTTGGTTCGGACCGTCAATCTTGATCTTGAAGAAAATCCGGCGCAAAGCGGCTTGGTCAAAGATCTCGTTGGGGTGAAAGTTGGTCGAAAAGATGACCAGCGTATCAAAGGGCACTTCGAATTTTTCACCCGATTGCAGACCAAGGATATCCTTGTTTTCTTCCAGTGGAACAATCCAGCGGTTGATCAGGGCCTGTGGTGGTTCCTGCTGACGGCCAAGGTCGTCAACGATAAAGATGCCGCCCGTCGATTTCAGCTGCAGCGGGGCCTGATAGGTCCGCGCCGTAGGGTTATAAACCAGATCGAGCATGCTGAGTGACAGTTCACCGCCAGTCACAACAGTTGGTCTTTCACATTGGACATAGCGCGAATCAAACCGCTTGCGGCGGCGCAAGCTATTGGGATCATCTGCTTCTTGTTCGATGGCTGTGTGTACAATCGGGTCATACACCGTGATCACCTGACCAGCGTATTCGATGGCATATGGGACATAGACACTATCGCCCAAAGCATCCCGAATACCGTTCGAGATAGAGGATTTACCATTACCCGGAGGTCCATACATCAGGATTGATCGGCCTGCACTGACCGCGGGTCCAAGGTGGTCCAGCAGGCTGTCTGGCAGAACCAGATGGCCCATGGCCCCGGTCAACTGGTCGCGGGAAACCTGGATATTCCGGATCGACTGGCGTTTTACCTGCTCGCGGTACACATCCAACGGGACGGGCATGGCGCCGAAATATTCGGACTGGCTTAGCGCATCCAATGCACGCGCTTTGCCCGCATCGGTCAGTTGATACCCCATCTCATTGCCGCTGTTGGCGTTCAAAGTACCGGTTGCTTCCAGCAGCTTTTGTTCGCGGGCAAGGTCGATCAATTCCTGTGTGACAGAACCCGGCAAGCAGATCGCTTGGGCAACTTCGGAAACTGTATCTACGGTTTTACGAAAGATAGTTTTCAGCAGGATATCCCGCATCATAACAATAGGAAGCTGCATATCGCCCAACCCCTTTGGGGTAGGGGGGGCCATTACCGAGGTTGTCTGCATATTCATGAGCGTTGCCCGTCTAATTCAGTATTCACGCCAATAGCCCTGAAAAGGGCCCTTTGACGAAAATTTGGCCGGGCTTTGTGTCAGTTCCAAGGCGGGGACAAGGCGGACTGATGATAGTTTACGAGCCGTAAACAGTTCCAAGTATCAGGTAGATGGCCAGGGTTGCACCAAGCGCGAAACCCATTGGAAATTGTTTGTCCCGACGCCAGCTTTCCCAATCTGGGGCAATAGCTCTGAGGGCGGTATGTTTGGCCAATCGATGCGTGACAAAGGCCGCCAAGGTGGTCGACATCAGGATCAACAATACCAATGTGAAATCGCCCATCCAAACAAAGGCTGAGGCCGCGGCTATGAATTTTGCGTCTCCGGCTCCCATAATGCCGGCTGCGTTGAGCAGAATGCCGATGACCAGCATTACAACTATATGTAACAGCTGCCACAAATAGGGTGGGAGGGACACAGAAAACGGGCCGGTAATCCAACCATCCGACCAGGGCGGCAGGACAAACAAACCGATGACCGCAAATACCGCAGCCAGTGCTACTACGGCGTGATTCTTGATGAGCATGTCACGCAGGTCGGTGAAGGCTACGTAATAGCAGATCGGCAGTACGAACGGCAAAAACCAGGCCGCAGCACCCGCTGGAATATGCATGTATCAGGCTTCCTCAAGCGCGCGCAGGGATCGAACGGCTTCGTCGTAATGTTGCGGATGGGTGGCGATCGCTTCGCGGAACAGGTTCTTGGCCGTCGCCACATCACCGCGTTTCACCGCCGAGATGGCCATTGTGTTCAACAACATCGCGCGTTCGACCTGAGACATGGGAACGACAGGCATGCTGTAATTGCCCTGTGCAGCCCGGGCGAGGACCAGATTGTTCTTTGCCGTGAATAGAGAGTTATCCTGTCGAATGGCCTCGGTGAATAACCGTTCGGCTTCGTCGTACTGGCCGCGCGTCAGTTTGGAATATCCCCAGTTGTTCATTACACCACCGGGGCGGGTCGTCAGACCCACGGCGGTTTCATAGAAATGATCCGCGCGTTTCCAGTCTTTTTGTGAATCTGCGACGACGGCTTCCAGGCGGTAGCGTTTGAAAGATTCAAAAGTCGGCGGGACCGAATCCAAAGTGGACTTGGCTTTTGCCCAGTTCCCGGAACGTACCAGAGAATCTGCGTATTCGACCTTGTCTACATTGGTCGTACCGCTCATCGTGGTGACTTTTTTCCAGGCGGCGGTTGCCTCGGTCGTCCGTTTGGCGCGCGCCAGTGAAATCGCCAGCCCACGTTGCAGGTCTATACGACCCGGGTTCTTGGCGGCGGCACCCTGGAAATAGGTAACGGCTTCGTTTGGGTCGGCGGCCGACAGAAGAACGTCGTTCAGGTTGGTCTCGTCAATGACGTTCACCTCCTGAAATGTACGCTCGACCTTTTCTTCTTCGGATTCTTTTTCACAGGCTGAGAGGATCAGCCCGCAGATTGCGATAGACGGAATCAAGAATTGTTGGCGCATTTTTGCGTCCCTTACTGCTCTTGCCTATGTTACGGGAGCTTGCGCAGCATGAATTGCCCGTCGCCTTGCTGCTCCAGTGTGTATTCTTGTTCTTGAGGGGTATTATTATCAGTATTTTCCATTTTTGCGAGAGCTAACCGCAGATTGTCCCGGATTGCGTCACTTTCGCCATTATCGAGAGCATAGGCCCGGCGAAAGACCTGAGCGGCCTCGGGGTATTCACCGATTTCCATCAGCAACACACCCAGATTGTTCCAGGCGACAGACCATTCGGGGTCATCTTCAACCGCACGGCGCAGCAGTGTTTCCGCCTGTCCAAGCCTCCGAAGGCCCAGATTTGCCGTCCCCATCGAGGTCAGGATCTGCGTTGTCATTCCCTGATTGAGCGCTGCGCGGATAAAGGCATCCAACGCAAGCTCGTATTCACCCGAAGCCATCAACCGGTTGCCGACTGCAATCTGATCCTCGGCCGGGGCTTTACGATCAATGCCAGGTGCATCCAGATCCCCGGAGGACCCCGTTTCCGTGCAAGAAGCCACCGTGGCAAGAACCACGGTGGCCTGTAACACGCGGCGTATCCCCGTTTGGATGCACCTGGGTTTCAATTTCATAGGCTATTAGCCTCCGCCGAATTCAGCGATGCCTTTGGCCGAGGGTCCAACCAGAATGACCAGCAACGGTGGCACCGTCAGCATCATAGTGGCGAGTGTCATTTTGGTTGGCAACTTGTTAGCGGCCTCTTCGGCGCGCATCACGCGCTTATCTCGCATCTCGCCAGCGTAAACCCGCAAGGCTTCGGCGATGGATGTACCGAATGTTGCCGATTGGATCATCACCGTCACAAATGAGTTAACATCCTGAACGCCACAGCGCGTACCAAAATCGCGAAGAACCGTATCCTTGTCCTTACCGGCCTTCAATTCGTGGGCGACGACTTCAAATTCAAGCGAAATCTCAGGGTAGGAGGCTTTCATTTCGCGTGCGACGCGAACGATGGCCTGGTCCAGCGACTGGCCAGCTTCGACACAGACCAGCATCAGGTCAAGAGTATCGGGAAAGCCTGCGGTGATCGCTTCTTGCCGTTCTGCGACCCTTCGGGTGATCCAATAGCGCGGCAGAAAATACCCGGCGGCCGAAGGGACAAGAACTCGTATTATCATCTGCTGCGCGGTAAATTCCTGACCGTCGGAAAGGACAGTGACCAGCAAAACACCAATCACAATTCCGATGATGCCCAAGGAAAATTGAGCGAAGTGGAAGAACCGAACTGCGTCCTTTGACTGGTACCCCGCCTGCCGCAGTTTCAGCTGCATGGCAGACAGTTCTTCCTTATTCTGTGGCTCAAGGAAGTTGGCAAATTTCTCAAGCTGCTCGTTTCGCCCGCTTGTTCTGAGCTTGTCCTTTTTGACCTTCTTATCCTGTCGAGGGGCTGCATTAGAACGCTGCAGTTTCTTCAGGGGATCTTCTGGCTGGCTCAGGATCAAGGGGACTGTGATCAAGATCATGAACAGTCCAAGTACACCAACCACGATCAGTGGACCGAAGGGGCCAAGGAGCTCGGTTAGAAAGTCGTTTATTCGGGTCAGGATTTCCATGGTGGTGTCCTCAGACCTTGATGTCGGTTAGAATGCGCATGACGATCAGGTTCAGTGTCAGCATGATGCCGACAAAGAAACAGGCAGGAATGAACCATGGGTGATCCATAACTTCGTCATAGTACCCGGGGTCGTTCACCAAGATGAATCCCAGGCAGAACAGTGGAAATCCAGATAGGAATTTTCCTGACCATTTTGCCTCGGCTGTGATGGCGTTGACGCGCCGGAAAAGTCGAAAACGGGCCCGGATCACCTTGGCCAGACCGGCCAAAATTTCGGCCAGGTTACCACCGGATTGCTGTTGGATGCCGACGGCCACTGCCAAAAACCGTAGATCCTGCATATCCAGTCGTTGTGCCAGATCTTTGAGAGATTCACCGACGTCACGGCCATAGGCACATTCATCAGCGATAACCCCGAATTCAGTGGCGAGTGGATCCTGGACTTCATTTGCGACGATTTGAATGGTGGACACAAAAGGGTTCCCGACGCGAAGCGACCGAACCATCAATTCCACAGCATCTGGCAACTGTTCTTCCAGCATTGCCATACGCTTTTTGGCCTTGTTGTTTACCCACGCATAGACACCGCCAACACCGATTGCGACCGAAATAGCGGCCCGCATTATGGTTTCCGTTCCCGTTGCAATACTGAGCCCCATAAAGGCAAAGCCTGTCACCAACACCATAATCAGGATCAACTGACGGGGTGTGAAGGCGATGGCGGCCTTCTGAGCCTTGTCCGCCAACAGGGAATAGAGCGGAATGCTCTGGGACTTCATATGCTGCTGCATTTCCTTGCGCAGCTGTTCCAGAACTTGTTCGCGCCCGACGCCTTTATCCAGCATGTCCAGACGGCGGTTCACGCGGCTGTTCAGACTGATGGATTTTCCGAAGGCAACCAGATAGATTCCTTCCACCAACGCAAGTACGCCTACGAAGATCGCGACGTAGATCAGTGCCTCCATAGGCAGTTGCATTTCAAGATCTCCTACATAGTCGTTGGTTCGTAAATCGAAGGGGGCAGATCATAGCCCCACAGACGGAAGCGTTCGGAGTAGTGGCTGCGAACGCCTGTCGCGGTAAAATGGCCAATGATCTTGTTGTCGGGCGTTAATCCAACGCGTTGAAAACGAAAGATTTCCTGCATGGAAATCACATCGCCTTCCATACCAGTGATTTCGGTGATCGAAGTCATACGCCGCGAGCCGTCCTGCAGGCGGCTTGCCTGAACGATCAGGTTCACAGCACTGGAGATCTGGCTACGGACGGCCTTGATCGGCATTTCGATCCCGGCCATCGCGATCATGTTTTCAAGGCGCGAAATCCCGTCTCGGGCCGAGTTCGCGTGGATCGTTGTCATCGAGCCATCATGGCCAGTGTTCATGGCCTGTAGCATGTCGATAACTTCCGAGCCCCGTGTCTCACCCACGATGATACGGTCGGGACGCATACGAAGGGCGTTTTTCAGACAGTCGCGGGGGCTGACTTCACCCTTGCCTTCGACGTTAGGCGGGCGGCTTTCCATCCGGCCAACATGAGACTGTTGCAGCTGGAGTTCCGCTGTATCCTCGATGGTCAGAATACGCTCGGCGTCGTCGATAAAGCTGGACAATGCGTTTAGCGTGGTTGTTTTACCGGAACCGGTACCGCCCGAAACGATCACATTCAGGCGTGTAGATACAGCAGCCTGCAGATAGGCGGCCATTTCTTCTGTGAAGGCACCAAAATTCACCAGGTCATCAATGGCCAGCTTATCTTTTTTGAACTTACGAATGGATACCAGCGAGCCGTCAACGGCAATCGGTGGCACCATAGCGTTGAAACGCGAGCCATCCGCCAGACGGGCGTCCACATAGGGGTTGGATTCGTCAACACGGCGGCCCACGGCGGATACGATCTTGTCGATGATCCGCATCAGGTGCTTTTCGTCTTTAAAGGTAACGTCGCTAATTTCTAGCTTACCGAACCGTTCAACGAAAATTTGTTGCGGGCCGTTGACCAGAATATCGCTGACAGAGTCGTCCTGAAGCAAGGTCTCGAGAGGGCCAAGACCGGTTACTTCGTCATACAGTTCCTTGTTCAGCTGTTGCCGGTCGTCGCGGTTCAGAACGATGTTGCGGGATTCCAGAACCTCACTGGCAATCGCACTGATTTCCGAGCGCAGCTCGGATTCTCCAGCTTTCTCAAGGGCCGCAAGGTTCAGGTTTTCAAGAAGCTCGCGGTGGAGTTCGATCTTGATTTCGCCCAGACGCTCTTTGCGCTTGCGTTCCTTGTCCGCCCCTACAACCTCGGCCGCCTTTTTGGGGGTGGGTCGTCGGGCAACTGCAGTAGCGGTTGATGCTTGCTCCGCTGCAGGTGCAGGTGTGGCCTCGGGCGATTTAGCCGGTGCCTGGACCGGTTGTGCTTCGGGTTTTTTATATCTTGAAAACACGGCGGCTCTCCCTGTGGGATTGTGTTATGCGGCTTCGGCGCTACTGCTGCCCAGGCTGTGCAGCGACTTCGCAAGCTTTGCGATTTCCTTGCGCAGTGGGTTCTTGGCCGCAGCGTTGGCCAATGGCAGACCGTGATCACCGCTTTGCATCACGGGTTTGCCGCCATCCGGCAGTTGAAGATCAATAGAGATGCCCAGGCTTTCACCCATGCGCTTGACCCGGCCCTTACCATTCAGATCGGTAAATTTCGGGGCGCGATTGAGAGCGAAACGCAACTTATTGAAGGGTAGTTCCTCGGCCTGTAAAGCGCGCTTGAGGCGCAATGCGTTCTGAGCCGAACGCATGTCCAGTTCTATCAGGGCAAAGTAAACATGGGCGGCCTGCAGTACAGTTTCCGACCAGTGAACCAATGTCGTTGGCATGTCGACGATCACATAATCGAAGTGTTTTCGCGCCTTTTCGATCACCCGTTCGATATCTTCTTGCGTAATCAGATCCAAAGGCACCATATCCGACGGCGCGGTTAGCACCTGCAGCTTGTCCTCATAGGACTGAAGCGCCTGGTTGAAGACGTCATCATCCATTGCCGCCGTATCAGACAGCATCTCGAATACAGTTTCTCGACGGGGAAGATCCAGATAGGTCGAAACCGTTCCGTATTGCAGGTCCAGGTCAATCAAACAAACCGAAGGGGCCTCTTTGTCAGAGACCGTTGCCAGTTCCCAAGCTAGGTTGACGGCCATAGTCGTCGACCCGACCCCACCGGCAAGTCCCTGAATCACAAACAAAGCACCCTCTTTAGAGTCGCCAGCTGCACGTGCGGCATCTGATCCGGGGGCAACGGCGACGGGTTCGGGTTTGTTCATCCGGTCGATTGCTTCTTGCAATTCACCTTCTGGAAGAGGGTAGGGGACGAATTCGTCCGCGCCCTTGCGCAACAACTGATGCAGCGAAGCCGGGGTCACGTCCTCGGCGATCAGAACTATTTTGATATTTTTGTCTTTGGCCTGTGTGATGATTTCACCCATCAGTGACAGGTTGTCTTCATCCTCGCCATCAATGGCCAACGCGACAAATTGCAGTGAATTGGCTTCGGGTTGGTTGAAAAATGTCAGGGCTTCGGCAAAGCCGAGATCGCCCCAACGCTCACCCAAAGCGCCTTCCATATCTTCTATAAGCAGATCGAAATTCTGGACATCACGACTGATCGTGCAGGCCAGAATTGCGGTCTCTTCGTTTTGCGGCGTGGCGCTTGTCATTAACACAATCCTCGTCGAAGGGTAGGCGAACCATCCTGGCCCAGAGGACAGGATTGGCTTGCTGTCACCCTATTGCGGCCATTTTCGGACGCAGGTCACCCAATTGTTGAAAATGTGGCTTGGAACTTAGGCAAGAATTAGGCGCAAAAGAACCAATTGTAGGGAATTGGGCGACGATGTCGCCCAATCACAGTTTATTGTTCGCTTGTATCGCCAATAGCGGTCTCGCGGCGCAGCTGGGTTTCATAAACGGCGCTCTCCACGTACTCGCGATTGACGATGGCGGCGTATTTGCCATCGAGTAGCTGGGGTGCACGATCAACGAAGCCTGATACTTCGGTCACGGTGCGCCTGTTGCGACGGTCTCGATCCGGCGTAGCCACAAGAGGTCGTGACTTACCGAATGAAACAACCGCCTCCAACCGCGAGCGAGAGATACCCTGCCGCGTAAGGAACGCAACAGCCGCATTTGCGCGCCGCTGGCCCAGGCTTTGGTTATATGCCGTTGATCCAACAGCATCCGTATGGCCATAGACCCGGAACCGTGCCTCGGGGAACTGTTTGATCCAGTTCGCCTGACGCAAGAGTACTCGCTGAGCTGTTTCGTCCAGTTGAGCGCTGTTGAAATCAAAGTTGATCTGGGTCGGCACTTCGGCTGCGAACCGTTGGCCCAGGATCTGGGCATATGTCAGTTCGCCATTCATTACTTGAATGTTATTCAGTGTCGCATTCCCGAACGCGCCCTGATCGGCTTCGTATCCGGCCTCACGCGTACATGCGGCGACAGCGACCGAAAGACCCAGTGTGATGATCCACTTCTGCATTGGTCCTATCCTCCTAATCAATCCAGGACGTAGCCGTACGAGCTACCGAAGTCCTGATTCGCGACTTCCGAAGCTGCACCGGCACCCAGACGTTCAGTCCGACCGACTTTGCCATTAACGAACAGATCAAATTCGCTGGGTGGTTTGACCCGATCCGTAGGCAGAGCCAGTGCCTCGCCACGTGTCGGCGACACAAGGTGGGCTGTGATGATGATCACCAGTTCACTTTGCTGACGCTGATATTCCGCGCTGCGGAAGAGGGCGCCAAGAACCGGGACGTCACCCAACCAGGGAATTTGGTTACTCAGGTCGGTGAAGTCATCCTGGATCAGGCCTGCGATTGCAAAGCTTTCACCATCACGCAATTCAACCGTTGTACTGGTTTGGCGCGTGATAAAGGACGGGACATTATCACCCTGAATGGTGAAGTTCGAGGACCCATCGATTGCCGATACAGCTGCAGCCATTTCAAGGTTAATCAGATCACCATCCACAACGCGGGGGATAAAGTCGATTTCGACACCGAAGGCTTTGTATTCAATGGCAATTACGCCATCGTCCTGCGGTACCGGTATAGGAACTTCACCACCTGCGAGGAACGTCGCTTCCTGACCCGAAAGGGCAGACAGGTTAGGCTCAGCGAGGCTGCGTGCCAGCCCTTTTGATTCAAGGGCTTCCAGCAACAAACGCACTTGCGTTGACCCTGCGCCAAAGCCGAACAGGATCGCACCAGTATTCGTCTGTGAAACAGGAATGTTGTTGCCAAGAGCATTCGCCAAAGCAGCAGAGTTGTTCAGAGTGTTGATACCACCGGTTACGTCGCCGCCGCCAAAACCAAGCGATGCGGACAGGCTTTTAGCCACCGACCGATTCATCTCGGCAAAGCGCACTTTCAGCATGACCTGCTGAACGCCGCCAACCGACATGAGGTTCGATACGCGCTCCGGTGCATAGCGCTCTGCCAGCTCCAATGCTCGCGCCAACTTGGCAGCGCTAGAAATGGTGCCAGAAAGAACGATACCGTCATTGGCGGTGCGAACTTCGATAGGCTCGGTTGGCAAAATCTGGCGCAGACGTTCTTTAAACTCGGTAACATCCGGTGCCACACGGACCCGAACATTAGCAAGTAGATTACCTGCGCCGTCGAACAATGTCAGGGTCGTCAGGCCAGGAGCCTTACCCAAAACATAGATAGTACGATCCGAAAGCGACGAAATATCAGCGATGCCTGCATTGGCGATGCTGAGTTCGGCAAACGGTTGCTCACTTTCCACAACTATTGCGCGGTTCATTGGCACATCAAGCGTTTCCGCTGTACCCTTCTTTACCACGCGAAGTGTTTCAGCCCAGGCAGCATTGCCGACTGGGCCAACTACGAGCGCCAAGCCCAAAAGGGCTGCGCTTATCCAGGAACTTCTTTTCATGTGACCTGCCTCTCCGATCACGCCTCGTTTTTTGCGGCTACTGCCTTATGTCTGATAACACTGCGCGAATTGAGAATTTATTGCAATAATCAATGGTTTCTGGAATTTTCCTTATGTGGACAATGCGCAACATGCGAACAAATTAGGGCCGCGCAATTCGCGCGGCCCTGGTCATGTAACGCACTGATTTTCTGTTAATTTGTGCAGGGTGTTACTATTCCCGTGTCGACGATCTCGGCACCGCGGCGCGTCTTGACCGTACAGACCTCTTCCGCGATTTTGGGCGCCACGGGGACGACATCTTTAATGCCCAGAAGTTTTCTTTGGTCAACTTCGACTGCGCTGGCGATTGTGTCGTCTTGCACGCCAACCAGCGCCAACGACAGGCGGCCGGTGTTCTGAGCCTGAGCCAGCGCCGCGATTTGTTCCGGAGTAGCAGCGACCGTAACGGTGCGCGCGATCGTGGCTCCGGTCAGGTCGGACCCGGCGCTCTGGTCAACAGCGATCAACTCAATGCTGGTTTGAATCAGTCGGGTGATTTCGCCGCGCGATCCGTCGATTCCGCCACCATATGAACCGGTCCAATAAACATCGATACTGTCACCAGGGCGAAGGAAGCCGGATACGCCCGAGGCAACGTCCACGCTGATTGCAAAGGCGCGCTTACCTTTCGCGATTCGTGATGTCAGACCCGCTGCCTCACCTGGTTTGGTTACTTTGATCTCCATCAGGGCTTCGTCTTTTTCCATGGTCCTCAGAACGAAGCGGTCGCCACTGGCGTCCTCTGGAAACAGGACGGCCATTTCAAGGAAGCTTCCTTCGGGAATTGCATCCTCAGGCCATTTCACGATCCGCACATCTTCGGTGGCCAGACGCTCACCATATTTAAGAGCACGGTTCGAAACCAGAACGTCCACCGTCGGGACGGATTTAACATTTGCCAATGCTTCCTGAGCCGCCAAACGTTCTCTGGCCAATTCCGCCTGATACTGAGAAATATAGTCCCGCGCCATATAAACGGCTCCTCCTGCCAGAGCCACCCCAACAATCAGGACAAGTCCAAATACTGCACGCATGCGCGTTCCCTCGTTTATTTGTATGCGATGTCAGTCGTCATAGGGAATACGACTTCAACTGACTATTGGTTACAGGAGAATTGTGTCGAAAAGGGGGACAATGAAGTATTTTTTTGACGGCCGTGTCCTTAGTGCCAGATTGATCAATCTGATTCCGATGCCTGTTCCTGAATTGCAGAATAGACCTCTATACCGCGAAGTGCGTTACCCGTCTCGGTATCGACGTGCTGAACCCCGCCCGTCAAGTTGAATACCGTGACTAGTCCAAGGCCGACCAGCGCAGCAGTAAGCACCACCCAATCAACGGTGATCGCGCCATGTTCCCCGGATAAGAATTTTGAAATACCCTTCATCGCAGGACCTCGTCTTTTTTCTATAAAAAAGGGGGCCGCGATCTGACGAGCGCAGCCCCCTTCAAAATTCTATCTAAATTATTACGGGGTTGGGCCCGAGTTAGGTGCTGTAACAACAACGCCGGTCAAAGCGACATCAATGTCGCTGGCCAGATCGTCGACACCGTCGCTAACCTGTGTCCAAGCAACGGCGGCCAGGCCAACAACGGCTGCGGTCAGAACGACCCAGTCTACTGTTACGGCGCCGTCTTCGTCAGTGGTGAAATTCTTGATGAACTTGATCATGTTACGTCCCTCCTAAAGGATCTAAAAAGTCTAGTGAACCTCGGCGTCTTCCAGAGCTTCGTCTCTCAGTCCGCTCCCGATCGTCTCGGTATGGCATTATGTTTGCCTGTTGGGCGTGGCAGGAATTGGGCCAAACCCCAAATTTTTGTGCCTCAGCTTAACTTTTTGGTAGCTTTCCGTTTAACTAATTGAAATTAAATCAATAAAAATTCTCCCTCCGTGCGGACACCGATAAAACCCGATGCAAAATGGCGCCAAATGAGGCGAAATTGCCCCAATTCACATTGTTTTTCTGGCCTTACAGACAGATTCGGGGTTCAAATCGACGCAAAAGAGAACGTGAGGCAGGCAAATGAATCTCCGGAACGCAATAACTTGCGCCGGCTTGGCGCTGGCAGTGGTATCCGCACCTGTGTCTGTCCCCGCCAACGAGGTCGAACCGCGTGGCGTATATAAACGGATCAAAGCAGCCAAGCCTGGTCAGCGCCCGCGCATTACGGTTCAGATATCGCCTACAGAACATGCCTCAGCACCTTCGGCGCCCAGCACAGGGGCTGAGATCGTAGTTCCTGAGATTATCGCAAGGACACGTGTTACGCCTCCGGGGCTTCCGGGAATTACGCCGCAAAACAAACCTGTCGGGTCTTATAAAGCGTTCTGGGACAGGATCTCACCCGGGATAGATGAGGCCAGTTCGGGTCGTTTGCAGGACTCGATAAATGCGCTTGCCGCCATAAACGTAGCCTCGCCCCGATTGCAGACGCTTCAGAATATTGCTCAACGGCAAGGGATCGACATTTTACGCTCGACCGTAGGGACAAATGTGTCGCCTGCGTTGGTGCTGGCCGTCATCTCGGTTGAATCGGCGGGCCGCGAAACGGTGGAAAGCTCGGCTGGGGCGCAGGGATTGATGCAGCTTATGCCCGCGACCGCGAAACGATTTGGGGTCGAGGACAGCCTTCACCCGGGACAGAACATCTCGGGCGGAGTGAAATACCTGAACTGGCTGATGGAAGAGTTTGGAAACGACCCGATCCTGGTCCTGGCCGGATATAATGCGGGCGAGGGTGCGGTTCGCAAACATGGTGGTGTACCGCCTTATGCGGAAACACGGGATTATGTGCCCAAGGTTCTCGCGGCTTTTCAGGTGGCGCGAGCGCTGTGTTCGACACCGCCCGAGTTGATTTCTGACGGGTGCGTGTTTCAAACCGCGCTCAACTGACCAAGGCCCGCACTGACGCGGGCCTTGCCGGTACATGACCAGATCAGTCGACTAGCGTCGCCTGTGTCGCGGCGCGCATCTCATCTTTGCTGACACCATCTGCGAGCTCTACGATCTTCAGGCCGCCATCGACCACATCCAGAACTCCAAAATTGGTGATGATGCGATCCACAACACCCTTGCCGGTCAGGGGCAGAGTGCATTCCTTCAGCACTTTCGATTCACCGTGTTTGTTGGTGTGATCCATAACCACGATCACACGGCCAACGCCGGCCACCAGATCCATGGCGCCGCCCATGCCTTTGACCAGCTTGCCGGGAATCATCCAGTTGGCCAGATCGCCTTTTTCATCCACTTCCATGGCACCCAGGATTGCCGCAGCGATTTTGCCGCCCCGGATCATGGCGAAAGACGTAGCGCTGTCGAAATAAGCAGTCCGAGACAGTTCGGTGATCGTCTGCTTGCCTGCGTTGATCAGGTCCGGGTCTTCGTCACCCTCGAAAGGAAAGGGACCCATACCAAGCATTCCGTTTTCGGATTGCAGGGTGATATCCTTGTCGCCAACATAATTTGCCACCAGCGTCGGGATACCGATGCCGAGGTTTACATACATGCCGTCTTCCAGCTCTTGCGCCGCGCGGGCGGCCATCTGATTCCGGTCCCAGGGCATTATGCGTCCTCCTTCTTGCGGGTGGTGCGCTGTTCGATGCGCTTTTCGTGATTGCCCTGAATGATGCGATGCACGTAAATTCCAGGTAGGTGGATCATGTCAGGGTCCAGAGAGCCACGGGGCACGATCTCTTCAACTTCGACCACACAGATCTTACCGCAAGTGGCGGCGGGCACGTTGAAGTTTCGGGCGGTCTTGCGGAAC
Source organism: Ruegeria sp. CDSA020 (assembly GCF_059612345.1). Lineage (NCBI taxonomy): Bacteria > Pseudomonadati > Pseudomonadota > Alphaproteobacteria > Rhodobacterales > Roseobacteraceae > Ruegeria > Ruegeria sp. CDSA020. Next base: position 109,381 of record NZ_JBXWQK010000010.1, on the reverse strand, counting down.
ACCAGATTGCCGGTGTCGTCGGCTTTCCACGCCTTGATAATCGCCAGATCTGCAAAAATACCTTCTTCGAGAATATAGGTCTCGCCGTTGAAGTCTTTGTGTTCTTTGCCATCGGCAATAACAGTGCCTACGCCCGTTTTTGTGTAGAAACCCGGGATCCCGGCACCACCTGCGCGCATCCGTTCGGCCAGGGTGCCTTGAGGGTTGAATTCCAGTTCAAGCTCACCGCTGAGGTACTGACGCATGAATTCGGCGTTTTCGCCCACATATGAACTGATCATCTTTTTGACCTGCTTCGTTTGCAGCAGGATACCGATACCGAAATCGTCCACGCCCGCATTGTTCGAGGCAAAGGTCAGGTCTTTGGCACCCGAGGTCTTGATTGCCTCAAGCAGAAGCTCGGGAATCCCGCACAGGCCAAACCCGCCAGCGGCGATCAACATGCCATCCGAAAGCACGCCATCGAGCGCTTCGTTGGCATTGGCATAGATTTTCTTCATGGAAAACTCCCCCAATGAGATGGTGTTGGGCAGGTTGTGCCGTCACGTCACGGGGAAGTCAATGAAACCGGGCGAAGGGTGGTATTTCTACCTAACCGGCCTTCTTGGTTGTCTTCTTGGCGGCTTTTTTCTTGGGCGCCGCCTTTTTCTTGGTCCCTTTCAGGGCCGCGCGCTCATTGACCAGTTCGATGGCCATTTCCTGCGTTACGTCCTCGGGTTTGATGTCTTTGGGAATGGTCGCGTTGACCTTTTCCCACTTCACATATGGACCATAGCGCCCATCCAGAACCTGCATTGCGCCACCATCGGGATGTTCCCCCAGTTCTTTCAGCGCTTTGGCCGCAGCCCGGCGTCCGCGTCCCGGATTGGAGCGCTTTTCAGCAAGCAATTCGACCGCGCGGTTCATGCCGATCTCGAACACGTCATTAGGGTCTTTGAGGTTTGCATAAACCGGTTTGGCCTCGTCCGCCAGCTGGTGCATCAGATATGGTCCGAACCGCCCGAAATTCGAGCTGATCATACCGCCCTCGGGGTGCTCACCAATCTGGCGGGGCAGGGATAGCAATGTCAGCGCCTTGTCCAGATCCATATCATCCTTGCTCCAGCCACGTGGCAGCGAGGCGCGCGGAGGTTTCTTGTTCTCGGGCGTTGGCTCTCCACGTTGAACATAAGGTCCGAACCGACCGGTCTTCAGCCAGATATCATCACCCGAATCTTCACCCAGCAGGCGCTCTTCACCCTCGGCACCTTCACCGGCGATAGGACGGGTATAGGTGCATTCGGGATAGTTGCCGCAGCCGACGAACCCGCCAGTGCGTGAAGTTTTCAGGTGCAACTGGCCTGCGCCGCATTTCGGACAGACACGCGGGTCAGATCCATCCTCGCGTGGCGGATAGAGCTGCGGTGCCAATGCTTCGTCCAGTTTGTCCAGCACTTCGGAAATGCGCAGTTCCGATGTCTCGCCAATCGCGGCCGAGAAGTCGCGCCAGAATTTGCCCAACAGATCCTTATAGTCCCGATCACCTGCACTCACATCGTCCAGCTGTTCTTCCAGATTGGCGGTGAATTCATAACCGACATACTGACGGAAGAAGTTCAGCAGAAAAATCGTGACGATCCGTCCCTTTTCTTCGGGGATCAGCCGGTTCTTGTCCTTGCGTACATATTCCCGGTCCTGAATCGTTGTGACAATCGAGGCATAGGTCGACGGTCGCCCGATCCCCAGCTCTTCCATCCGCTTGACCAGCGTCGCCTCGGTATAGCGCGGCGGCGGTTGAGTGTGATGTTGCAGCGCCAGAACTGATTCATTGTCTGACAGAATGGCCTCTTTCGCGGCCCGGTCCGTGCCATCGCTTGTCGCTTTGGTGAACTGATCCCGCAACGTGGTTTTAGAGAACCGTGCGGGGTCGCCCTGCATGATCTGGGGCAGGCGTTTGTCATCCTCATCGGCGACATCATCGCGGCCTTCTTCATAGACACGCATGAACCCGTCAAACATCACCACCTGACCGGTCGCGCGCAGGCCAACCTGCCCATCTTCGCTGCCGATTTCGACAGTTGTACGTTCCAGCCGTGCAGCAGCCATCTGGCAGGCAATGGTGCGTTTCCAGATCAGGTCATAGAGCTTGCGCTGATCGTCGTCCGTTACCTTCAGCGCCTTGGTATCGCGGGTCATATCCGTAGGCCGGATGCATTCGTGGGCTTCCTGCGCGTTCTTTGCCTTGTTCTTATAGATGCGAGGGCTGTCCGGCACATATTCCGCGCCATAGCGGTCGGCGATGGTCTCGCGCGTAGCTGCCACGGCCTCGGGGGCCATGTCGATGCCATCGGTTCGCATATAGGTAATGTAGCCGGCCTCATACAAGCGCTGTGCCACTTGCATCGCGTGACGCGCACCCATGCCGAACTTGCGGCTGGCCTCTTGCTGCAGGGTCGAGGTCATGAAGGGCGCGCTGGGATTTCGAGCGGCGGGTTTCGCCTCGACCGAAGTGACACTGAGCGCGCGGCTGGTGATCGCCTGCACCGCCAGTTCGGCCTGGGTTGAGTTGGACAGATCGTGCTTGTCCAGCTTTTTACCGGCCAGTGTGACCAGGCGTGCCTCATAGGTCTGACCACGGGGTGTTTCGAACAGGGCGCGCACCGACCAGTATTCCACCGGTTTGAACGCCTCGATTTCCATCTCTCGCTCGACAATCAGGCGCAGGCAGACAGACTGCACGCGGCCTGCGGATTTTGCACCAGGCAGTTTGCGCCACAAGACGGGCGACAGGTTAAACCCCACAAGATAATCCAGGGCACGGCGGGCCAGATAGGCCTCGACAAGTGGCATGTCCACCTGACGGGGGTTTCGCATCGCCTCGGTCACTGCGTCCTTGGTGATGGCGTTGAAGGTCACCCGGCTGACAGGCGTATCCTTTTTGATCGACCGGCGTTTGGTCAGTGCTTCCTGCAAATGCCAACTGATCGCCTCACCCTCACGATCGGGGTCGGTGGCGAGGATCAGGGCGTTGTCTTCTTTCAGCGCGTCGGCGATGGCTTTGACATGTTTGCGGCTGTCGTTCCCGACCTCCCATTTCATCGCAAACTCATCCTCGGTATCGACCGAGCCATCTTTGGGCGGCAGATCTCGAACATGGCCGTAAGACGCCAGAACCGTGTAGTCCGGGCCAAGATATTTATTGATTGTTTTGGCCTTGGCAGGGGATTCTACAACAACTACAGGCATTTAAGGGGAAACCTCGCTCGACGGAATTGGCGCCTTCTATGAGTGTGCAAGATGTGTAGGGCAAGAGCGAATTGTCAATGCGTTCCTTTGAAAGCAAGGATTTATACGCGATTTCAATGGGATGCCTGTATAAGATTGGATATTCAACACTCAGGCGGACAATGAAAGAAGACCCCCGGGTTGGCGTTGAATACGTCCGTCCAGTTCCAGATCGACCAAAACCGGGGCAATTTCACCCGCCGTTGCCTCAACATCGCGGATCAACTGGTCTTCGGCGATAGGAGAGGGGCCGAGCCGGGTCAGAATTAGGCGTTCCAGGTCATTGGTTGAGCATGGTGTGCGGGGTAAATTCTTTTGGAGCATTTGCTGGGGTTCGAATAGGTTCGCTTGCTGCGGTAGCGCTTCGATCACATCTTCTGCAGACCTTATCAAAGTAGCACCGTCGCGGATCAGCAGGTTGCAGCCAGCCGCGCGTGCGTCAAACGGGTGTCCGGGCACAGCCAGAACATCGCGCCCCTGGTCCAAGGCGTCGCGCGCTGTAATCAGGCTGCCGGATTTGGCGGCGGCTTCGACCACAATAACGGCCTTTGCCAGGCCCGAGATGATCCGGTTGCGACGCGGGAAATGGCGCGCCTGTGGCGTGATGCCCATCGGTTGTTCCGAGACGCGCAGCCCGGAACCTGCGATTTCAGCGGCAAGATCGGTGTTTTCGGCGGGGTAAACCACGTCGACCCCCCCCGCCATAACGGCGATGGTGCCTGTTTCAACCGTGGCTAGGTGCGCCGCGGTATCAATCCCGCGGGCCAGGCCAGAAACGATCACATAACCCTGTTTTCCCAGATCGGTCGCCAATCCGCGCGCCATTCGCGCGCCCAGAGATGAGCAGTTGCGGGCACCGACCATAGCGACCGAGGGGCGCTGTAAAAGAGAGAGGTCGCCGATTGCCCACAACATTGGTGGAGCATCATTCAGGTCATGCAAAGCGGATGGGAAATCGGCGGACCCTAGGCACAAAAGCCGCGCATTGGCAGCTCTTGCGACCTTGAGTTCCGCCTCAATCACGCCGGGCGGGCAGATTTCATACCCTTCTATTCCGGCAGCGCGTGCCATTTCCGGCAGCGCGGCCAGCGCATTCTGCGCCGAGCCATGTTCGCGAAGCAGCCGCCGAAACGTCGCCGGGCCCACTTTGCGAGAACGCAACAGACGAAGCCAGGAAAACCGATCCTCTTCCGTGGTGGGTGGGAGTGTGGGGTGATTGGAAGAAAGCTGCTCTTCGGTCATCCGTTGCTCCGTCTGATTGCAGAACTGGTTTACGGCTGCCAGGGTTAACAGCGTGTGAATCCTGTCAAATTTTCCGGATATATTTCGAGTCTCGGTTGTCTCAGTTGCGTAGGTTGTTGAAAAACAACGGCAAAAAATACAGCCGAGTCGGAAGTCGGAAAACGCCTCTCCGCAAAGTATCAATGCATATCCAAAGCGGGGCGTTAACCCTGCGCTTTGGAAGCAGTGACCGATTTTACTTAGGCCGCCGATCCTCCAATCGTCAGCCCATCCATCAGGACCGTAGGTTGACCGACGCCGACGGGCACCCATTGGCCATCCTTGCCACACGTGCCCATTCCCGGATCCAAGGCCATGTCGTTGCCCAACCCGCGAACGCGTTTGAGGGCAGAGGGGCCATCGCCAATCAATGTTGCCCCTTTGACCGGCGCGCCGATTTTGCCGTTTTCAACCCGGTATGCCTCGGTGCAGGAAAACACGAACTTGCCATTGGTGATATCCACCTGGCCGCCGCCAAAGCCTACGGCCCAGATGCCATCCTTTATATCGGCTACCAAAGCGGCGGGATCGGCATCGCCACCCAGCATGATTGTATTTGTCATCCGCGGCATTGGTTTATGGGCATAGCTTTGACGCCGCCCATTCCCGGTTGGCGCAACACCCATCAGACGGGCGTTTTGGCGATCCTGCATATATCCGGTCAGGATGCCGTCTTCGATCAGCACAGTGCGCGAGCTGGGTGTGCCCTCATCATCGACGCTGATTGACCCGCGCCGGTCGGCGATTGTGCCGTCATCAACGACCGTGACACCTTTGGACGCGATCTGTTGCCCCATCAGCCCGGCAAAGGCGGAGCTGCCCTTGCGGTTGAAATCCCCTTCTAGACCGTGGCCAATCGCTTCGTGCAGCAAGATGCCGGGCCAGCCAGGGCCCAGTGCGACCTCCATCACGCCCGCAGGGGCGGGAACAGCTTCGAGGTTGACCATGGCGATGCGAAGGGCCTCGCGGGCTTTATCCTGCCAGTCGGTTGGGTCGATCAGCCCGTCCAGGCCGATCCGGCCACCTCCACCGGTCGAGCCGCTCTCACGACGGCCGTTCTGTTCCACGATGACCGAGATATTCAACCGGGTCATGGGGCGGACATCGCGGACCAGAATGCCGTCAGGGCGTAGAATCTCAACCTCCTGCACCGCAGCAGCAATAGTGGCACTGACCTGTACTACACGCGGATCAAGATCGCGGGCAAAGGCGTCAATCTCGCGCAATGTTTCGATCTTGACGGGAAAACTGGCAGATTCGATCGGGTCTTCGTCTGTATAAAGGCGCTTGTTGGTGGCCCGGGGGGCATCAGCTAGCGTTCCGCCACCATCACCGACCGCCAGCCGCGCGGTCTCGGCGGCCCGTTTCAGGGCAGGAATCGAGACGTCCGTTGAATGCGCATAGCCTGCCACTTCGCCCTGTACGGCGCGCAGGCCGAAACCTTCGGACGCGTCATAAGAAGCGGTCCGCAAGCGCCCGTCATCAAAGACCAGAGACTCGGATTTCCGGCGTTCAACGTACAGTTCTCCGTCCTCGGCCCCGGCGGTGGCGGATTGCAGTACCGCAAGCGCTTCGTCATGTGGAAGAGCGCTTTCAAACGGGCGAAACGGGTCGTTGGGCATCTCTTGGGACCTTTCGAGTTTGATCCAGATCAAAAATAGCGTCTGTTTGACGCAAGCATTTTGCTTTATCTACCCGCAGGAATATGGTTTTTAACGCGGCCAAAGACAACGGGTGAGGTGTGGCCGATTCACACCTTTTCGCCAGGGACGCAAAGATCAAACGATCAGGACAGAAAATGAAGAACGCTTTGAAGCTTTCGGGGCTTATGACAGCCCTCTCCAGCCTTCCCGCCATGGCTCAGGAGCTTGAGATTATCGGTCAGCCGGTTGACGGCGGCATAGGATTCCAGCCCGCAGCCACAAGCCTTGCCGAGGGGATTCATCGCCTGGATAATATGATTCTGGTGATTATTACCGCGATCTGCATATTCGTTGCGGGCCTGCTGGTTTACTGCATCATGCGTTATAACCAACGCGTCAACCCGACCCCAGCGCGATTCTCGCACTATACTCCGGTCGAGATCGTCTGGACGTTGGGTCCGATTCTGATTCTGGTATTCATCGGTGCTTTCTCTCTGCCGGTTCTGTTCAAGCAGCAGGAAATTCCCGAAGGTGATGTTGTTATCAAGGTTGTCGGCAACCAGTGGTATTGGACATATGAGTATGTCGATCACGATTTTGCATTCGATAGCTATCTGCTCGGCCACCCAGCCACGTTGGACGAAGGTACTCGCCCCGCCGATGCGGACGTGACGGCATTTGTCCTGGATGACGCGATGCGGGCCAAGCTGGCAGACGCAGGGTATAGCGACGATGAGTGGCTGCTGGCCACCGACACAGCGGTAGTTGTCCCGGTTGGCAAGGTCATCGTGATGCAAGTGACTGCGTCCGACGTGATCCATTCCTGGACCATTCCGTCCTTCGGTGTGAAGCAGGACGGTGTACCCGGACGCCTAGCTGAGCTGTGGTTTGAGGCCGAAAAGGAAGGCATCTATTTCGGCCAGTGTTCGGAACTGTGCGGCAAAGACCATGCCTATATGCCGATCACTGTCAAAGTTGTCAGCCAAGAGGCGTATGACGCGTGGCTGAAAGGTGCGATCGACGAGTATGCGGGCCTGCCGCAGAACTATCAGGTCGCTTCGAACTGATTTCAGTAAGGGCGGGATGCGTCCCGCCTGCTACAAGATGCAGGCTGTGCGAGAGATCGCACAGCCTTCGCCCCAAAAGGACCCGAGATGAGCGACGCAAGCATCAATGCAAGCCAAACGACCGCACAAGCGTATGCGAATGAGGCCAGCTTTGGCGATTACTTCGCCCTGCTGAAGCCGCGCGTGATGTCGCTGGTTGTATTCACGGCGCTTGTTGGTCTGCTGGCAGCGCCGGTACCGGTACATCCGTTCGTTGGGTTCTGCGCGATATTGTTCATTGCCATCGGAGGTGGCGCATCCGGCGCGCTGAACATGTGGTGGGATGCAGATATCGACCGCGTTATGAAGCGCACCAAAGGTCGCCCTATACCGTCGGGCAAGGTACAAGAGGGCGAAGCGATGGCCTTGGGCCTGGCACTGTCCGGCCTGTCGGTGATCATGTTGGGTCTTGCAACCAACTGGTTCGCCGGAGCCTTTCTGGGCTTCACCATCTTCTTCTATGTCGTTGTCTACACGATGTGGCTCAAGCGCTCGACGCCACAGAACATCGTGATTGGCGGCGCAGCTGGGGCCTTCCCGCCGGTCATCGGCTGGGTCGCTGCAACCGGATCCATGTCCGTCGAACCTTGGCTGATGTTTGCCCTCACCTTCATGTGGACGCCGCCGCATTTCTGGGCGCTGGCCCTGTTTATGCGGTCGGATTACGACGATGCGGGTGTGCCGATGTTGACGGTAACCCATGGTCGGCGGGCGACGCGCTGGCATATTCTGGTCTACACCGTTCTGCTGGCAGTGCTTGCGATTGGAACCGGCTTTTCGGCAATCGGCGGCCCGATCTATCTGACCGTCGCTATTGTACTGAACGCGTTGTTCCTGCGCGGAGCATGGGCAATCTCGCGTCGGACCGAAGATGATTCCGAGGTTGATAACTTCAAAGTTGAGCGTGGCTTTTTCAAGCTCTCGCTGCTGTATCTTTTCCTGCATTTCGGCGCGATCCTTGCCGAAGCACTGCTGAAGCCTTACGGGCTGGGAGGCTGGGCATGAGCCTGCGCAAAAGCCATGAGTTGCATCAACGTCGGTTCAGCCGAAATCTGGGCGTTGGCCTGACGCTTGCTGCATTCATCGTGCTGATCTTTGGGCTGACGATCGTCAAAGTCTCAGGGACCGATTTTAACAGGGCCATGCAAGAGGTACAGAACTGATGGCGCTCACGGGGCCGCAAAAAACCGTCGTGCAAACCGTCGGCGTTGTTGTCCTGATGGGCAGCCTCGCCTGGGCTTCGGTGCCGTTTTACGACTGGTTTTGCCGGGTCACCGGGTATGGCGGCACAACCGGAGTGGCTGAAGCCGCGCCAGAGGACATCCTTGAGCGCACCGTTACCGTTCGCTTTGACGCCTCAAAGGCGAAAGACATGGCCTGGGAATTTAAGCCGGTCGAGCGCCAGATGGAAATCCGCATCGGCGAAACGGGCCTGGCCTTCTATGAGGCATATAACCCCACGGACCGCCCAATTGCCGGTCAGGCGTCTTACAACGTTGCGCCTTATTCGGCCGGTGGGTATTTCCAGAAGATCGCCTGTTTCTGTTTTGAAGAACAGGTGTTGCAACCCGGAGAACGGGTTCAGATGCCGGTGAGCTTTTTCGTCGATCCCGAAATGGTCGAGGATCTGGAAGCCAAATATGTGCATACGATCACTCTGTCGTATACATTCTACGAAATTGACCTGCCCGAGGGCTATGCCGCCCTTGATGTTCAGGGTGATACAAACAAGAACTAACGCCTGTAGGTGAGGGACGCTGATGGCACACGCAAAAAATCATGATTACCACATTCTGACCCCTTCGATCTGGCCACTGATCGGCGCTGCGGGCGGCTTTGTGATGTTGTTCGGAGCCGTCCTCTGGATGCACGGCGTCACCTCCTACATGTTCTGGGCCGGTCTTGTCGCGGTTCTTTACACCATGTTCGCCTGGTGGTCCGAAGTGGTGGCCGAAAGCCGTGTAGGCGATCACACGCCGGTCGTGCGCATTGGCCTGCGCTATGGGTTCATCCTATTCGTGATGTCCGAGGTGATGTTCTTCTTCGCCTGGTTCTGGTCGTTCTTCAAACACCGCATGTACCCGATGTACGACTATGCGGGCACCGAATACATCCAGCCAGATATCCACGCGGTTGACCCGTTCCACTTGCCGCTGATCAACACGCTGGTCCTGCTGCTTTCGGGCTGTGCCATCACCTGGGCGCACCACGCGCTGGTGCATGACAATGACCGCAAGGCGCTGATCAACGGCCTCGCTATTGGTATCGTTTTGGGCATCGCCTTTACCGCTCTGCAGGGCTTTGAGTACTACGAATTGCTGGCCCATGAGGGCTGGAAATTCGGTGGTGATCAGTTCTATTCGAACTTCTTCATGGCAACCGGCTTTCACGGCTTCCACGTGATTATCGGCACCATCTTCTTGTCGGTCTGTTTGATCCGGGCACTGAAGGGTGATTTCACGCCGGAAAAGCACGTCGGTTTCGAGGCCGCGGCCTGGTACTGGCACTTTGTTGACGTTGTCTGGCTGTTCCTGTTCTTCGCAGTCTATATCTGGGGACAAGCCCCTTTGATCTGACGCCGGACCGGTAATAAAATTGCAAAAGCCGCCCCCAAGGGCGGCTTTTTCTCTATCAGGGTGCAAGATTGCACCCGATACAAATGGGTGGTTGCAATTCAGTTCACACCGCCCTTAACAAGACGCCGGTTTCTGCAACAAGGTTTGACCCCGCCATGCGCCGCATAACTTTCCTGCTGATCTTCGGGCTCGCCGGTCTGGGCGTACTTGTGTCGCTGGGCGTCTGGCAGGTACAGCGGCTTGGGTGGAAACAAGACGTGTTGGCCGAGATTAACGACCGGATCTCTGCCGAGCCTGTTTCCCTGCCGCAGCAGCCTTCCGAGATACGGGACAAGTACCTACCGGTTTTCGTCCAGGGTGAGATGCAGCCGGGTGAAATCCATGTTCTGGTTTCGGTAAAACAGGTTGGTGCCGGCTACCGGGTTATCCAAGCTTTTGATACTGGAATTCAAAAGATACTAGTGGATCGGGGCTTTATCCTGACCACTGACAAGCAGGTAGACAGACAAACAGGGAAGATGGCGCTGACGGGCAATTTGCATTGGCCGGATGAGATCGACAGCTATACGCCCGAGCCAGATGTGGATGCCAATATCTGGTTTGCCCGCGATGTTCCCAATCTTGCTGCAGCTCTGGGAACCGACCCGGTTCTGGTGATCGCACGATCCCGGACCGATCCGAATTTGACACCTTTGCCGGTGAATACGGCAGGCATCCCGAATGATCACCTGGGATACGCAGTCACATGGTTTGGTCTGGCACTGGTCTGGGCTGCGATGACCGTTTATTTCCTGTGGCGCGGCCGCGCCCCATCAGAAAGTGAAGCGCAATGAAATATGTCTCAACCCGTGGGCAGGCGCCCGAACTGACGTTTGAAGAGGCGATGCTGACCGGGCTGGCCCGCGACGGCGGCCTGTATCTGCCCGCCGAGATCCCGGAGATGAGCCAGGATGACATCGCTGCTTTGGCAGGCCTGTCCTATGAGGAGATCGCCTTTCGTGTGATGTGGCCCTATGTCAGCGGATCATTTGGGGAAGATGAGTTCATACAGATCATTGCCCGCGCCTATAAAGGGTTCGGCCATGACGCCCGCGCACCGTTGAAGCAGTTGAACGAGAACCACTTCCTGCTGGAGTTGTTTCACGGCCCGACACTGGCCTTCAAAGACTTCGCCATGCAGCTAATCGGTCAGTTGTTCCAGGTAGCGCTGAAGCGTCGCGCGGATCGGGTGACTATCGTGGGCGCGACCAGCGGTGATACCGGTTCTGCCGCGATTGAGGCGTTCCGGGGGCTGGATGCGGTAGACGTGTTTATCCTGTATCCGCATGGCCGTGTATCTGAGGTGCAGCGTCGTCAGATGACCACACCTGCGGACGGCAATGTGCATGCTCTGGCCGTCGACGGGGACTTTGACGACTGTCAGGCCGCGCTGAAAGATATGTTCAACGATTTCGACTTCCGTGACGGTGTGAAACTGGCGGGGGTGAACTCGATCAACTTTGCCCGCGTGCTGGCACAGATCGTCTATTACTTCTCGGCCGCCGTCAGCCTTGGCGCACCGCATCGCAAGGTCAGCTTTACCGTGCCTACGGGTAATTTCGGGGACATCTTTGCGGGCTATCTGGCCAAACGCATGGGCTTGCCGATTGACCGGCTGGTAGTGGCGACCAACCAGAATGACATTCTGCATCGGTGTCTGGCAGGCGAAGGGTATTTCAAGGGAGACACGATCCCTTCGATCAGCCCTTCGATGGATATTCAGGTCAGCTCGAACTTTGAACGGGCGCTGTATTATGCCTATGACGAGGATGGCAATTCTGTGGCTCAGCTGATGGACGAGCTGAAGACGGGCGGCTTCAATGTCGACCAAGGCGCGATGGAAGCGTTGCGCGAAAGCTTCGACTCGGGCCGCGTGTCCGAAGAGGAAACACTGGCGACGATCACAGCCACGCTGGCCCACAGCACCGAACTGGTCTGCCCCCATACTGCCGTGGGTATCAAAGTTGCCGAGGAGCACCGCGACGCGAACGTCCCGATGATCACTTTGGCGACCGCACACCCGGCCAAGTTCCCGGCTGCGGTCGAGAAGGCGAGTGGCGTACATCCGCCTCTTCCCTCTCGCATGTCTGATCTGTATGAACGTCCGGAACGGGTGACCCGCATCGCCAATGATCTGGGCGCCCTTGAGGATCATATCAAAGGGCATATCGCCGAGTGACTGTCAGACAAGACCAACTGAAGAACGGATTCCGTATCGTCAGTGAACATATGCCGGGGCTGCAATCTGCGGCCATAGGCATCTGGGTAACCGCCGGTGCGCGCAATGAGCGGATCGAACAAAATGGCATAGCCCATTTCCTTGAGCATATGGCGTTCAAGGGAACCAAACGGCGATCCGCGCTACAAATTGCCGAAGCGATCGAGGATGTGGGCGGGTATATCAACGCCTATACTTCGCGCGAGGTGACGGCCTATTACGCGCGCGTTCTAAAAGACGATGTGGCGCTGGCGATGGATGTCATCGGTGACATCGTCCTGAACCCGATCTTCGATCCGCGCGAGATTGAGGTCGAACGCGGTGTGATCCTACAGGAAATCGGTCAGGCCTATGACACGCCCGACGATGTAATCTTTGACTGGCTGCAAGAGCAGAGCTATCACGACCAGCCCCTGGGCCGGACCATACTTGGCCCCACTGAACGCGTCAGCGCATTCTCGCGCGAGGATCTGTCGGGTTTCGTGGCCGAGCATTATGGCCCTGAACAGATGATCCTATCCGCTGCTGGTGCGGTTGATCATGATGCACTGATGAAAACGGCCGAAGAGATGTTTGGTCACCTGCAACCACGCAAGGGTTTGATCCCTGAAGTGGCCCGATTTACCGGTGGTGAGGCGCGGCAGGAGAAAGAACTGGAGCAAGCTCATTTCGCTTTGGCGCTGGAAAGCCCCGGCTATCGCGACGACGCGATCTATACCGCGCAGATTTATTCGACCGCGCTGGGCGGGGGTATGTCTTCGCGCTTGTTTCAGGAAGTTCGGGAAACACGCGGGCTTTGCTATACGATCTTTGCCCAGGCCGGCGCCTATGCCGACACCGGCACTACCACGATCTACGCGGGCACATCTGCGGATCAGATCGGTGAGTTGGCGACGATCACCATTGACGAAATGAAGCGTGCCGCCGAGGATATGAGCCCCGAAGAGGTCGCCCGTGCTCGTGCGCAAATGAAGGCCGGAATGCTGATGGGGCTGGAAAGCCCCTCGAACCGGGCCGAGCGTCTGGCGCGTCTGGTGCAGATCTGGGGACGGGTGCCGTCGCTTGAGGATACTGTTGCCAAGATTGACGCGGTCAGCACCGAAGATGTCCGCAGCTTTGCCGAGCAGATAGCAGCACAAGCGCCAGCGGCGCTGGCGCTTTATGGTCCGGTATCAGGTGCACCCACACTCGCGGACTTGCAGGAGAGGCGCGCGGCGTGATGCTTCTGGGCAGACGCAAGCTGAAACTTGAAACCGAGCGGCTCAGCTTGCGCCCGCCCGTGCACTCCGATTTTAATGACTGGGCAGCGCTGCGGCGCTCGTCCAGAGATTTTCTGACCCAGTGGGAGCCGATCTGGGCCTCGGACCACTTGAGCCGGAAATCCTTTACTAACCGTGTCTACTGGGCGCAGCGCTCGGTTGCGAGTGGGACGGCGATTCCGTTATTTCTGTTCCGGCGATCTGATGACCTGCTGGTCGGTGCGATCACCCTGGACAATGTGCGCCGTGGCCCAGCACAGGCGGGGACCCTGGGCTATTGGACGGGCCAAGCCTTTGCTCGCAACGGGTATATGCGCGAGGCTATTGGCGCGGTGGTCCATCATGCCTTCACGCGTTTAGACCTGAGCCGGATCGAGGCGGCCTGCCTGCCCGAAAACAAACCCTCGCGCGGATTGCTGGAAAGCTCGGGCTTTAAATACGAAGGCGTGGCGCAGTCCTATCTGCAGATTGACGGGCGCTGGCGAACGCATGTGTTATATGCCTGTCTGCGGTCGGACCGGCGCGGGAAGACAGAAGCGGGGTAGGTGGCCTCGGTGAGGCCATTGGGGCTCTGCCCCAAACCCCGAGGTATTTTTGGCCAGATGAACTAGGGGCATGACTTGGCGAGCTCTTGCGCTACAATCACGTCATGCGCTGGGTGGTTTTTGCATTGATGGTGATCTCGGGCGGGGCTGTGGCGCAGGAGCGTCGGCCAAGCCATTGCATCGCCATTGCGGATGCGGCGCCGGGGATCGAGTACCTGCATAAAGCAGCCTGGCAGGATCCGGTGCCGGAGCATTCGGTTCGGATCAGCTATGTCGCGCATGCGTCTTTCCTGATCCAGACGCAGGGCGGGTTGAACGCCGTGACGGATTTCACCGGGTTCATCGGCGGGGCCAGTCTGATTCCCGATGTGGTGACGATGAACCACGCCCATGGCACCCATTGGACCGAATACCCCGATCCCGCCATTCCGCATGTGCTGGAGGGGTGGGGCGTGTTCGGGGAGGGGATCGAACATCATCTGGATCTGGACGAGATGCTGGTGCGCAATGTCTCGACCGATATCCGTTCTGTTTATGGCGGGGTCGAAGAACGTGGCAATTCGATCTTTGTGTTTGAGGTGGCGGGCTTGTGTATCGGGCATCTGGGTCATCTGCACCACGTCCCATCGGACGCGCAATTTGCGGCCCTTGGGCGGTTAGATGTTGTCATGGCCGCCGTTGATGGCGGGACGACCATGCCGCTGCCCGAGATGATCTCGGTTCTGAAACGATTGAAAAGCTCGGTCATTATTCCGATGCATTGGTTTTCGGACTATTCGCTGGATCGGTTTCTGGCGGATGTCAGGGGCGATTTCCCGGTTGAGCGCGATGGCGTGTCGGAAATCACCGTATCCCTGCGCTCACTTCCGGACCGGCCAACGGTGGTTGTGTTAGAGCCGCAATACCTGATCGAGTTGGAATAGGGCTTGTCGGGACCTGTTGCCTTGGGCAAGGAATGGGCATGACCCTGAATCCCGCAGACGATCAATTCGCCCAATCAATTCGCGCCGCGTTGCCGGATGAAGTGCTGCGACCGGTCACCGCGCGATATCTCGAGGAGCCGCGCCGTCGGATTTCCGGGCAGGCGGGGGTGCTTGCGGTGCCCAGAACGGCCGAAGAGGTAGCGGTTCTGATCCGATTGGCTGCCGAGGCATCGGTCCCGGTGGTGCCATATGGGGGCGGCACCGGTGTTGTTGGCGGTCAGGTGACGTCGGACGGGCCTGCGCCTTTGCTGATCTCGCTAGAGCGGATGACAGCGATCCGGGCTGTCTATCCGACAGAGAATGTGATGATTGCAGAAGGCGGTGTGATCCTTGCAGATGTGCAGGCGGCTGCCGAAGGCGCGAACCGGTTATTTCCACTTTCCCTTGCCTCACAGGGGTCATGTAGGATCGGAGGGAACCTGTCGACAAATGCAGGGGGGGTTAACGTGTTGCGCTATGGAAACGCCCGTGACCTGTGTCTGGGCCTTGAGGCGGTTCTACCAAGCGGCGAAATCTGGCATGGGCTCAGCCGGTTGCGAAAGGACAATACCGGGTATGATCTGCGCAATCTTTTGATCGGAGCCGAAGGGACGCTAGGGATCATCACTGCGGCGGCACTCAAGCTGTTTCCCTGCCCTGAGGCGGTTGGAACGGCCATGGTTCAGGTCACCTCTGCCGAAGCGGCGGTTGATTTGCTGGCGCTGGCGCGGGACCTCATGGGGGACAGCGTCAGCGCATTTGAACTGATTCACCAACAGGGGCTTTTGTTCCTGAGTGAGGTTCTGCCAGACACGCGGCAGGCCTTTGCCGAGCCGCCCGAATGGTCTGTACTGATCGAGATTGGCTTGTCGATGGGCCAATCACCTGAAACCGCGTTTGAGGTGCTGTACGAGGCCGCTGAGGTACGTGGGCTGGTCACCGATGCGGTGATTGCCCAAAGTGAGGCGCAGCGGCAGGACATGTGGGCCGTGCGCGAGCGTATTCCGGATGCAAACCGGCTGATCGGGTCGGTCTCAAGCCACGATATCTCGGTGCCGATCTCGGCCATCCCAGAATTTATCCGGCGTGGTGCAGATGTTGTGGCCGCGCTTGGTCCGTATCGGGTGAACTGTTTCGGGCATCTGGGCGACGGGAACCTACATTACAATGTGTTTCCGCCAAACGGGCATTCCCGGTCAGAGTATGACGCCGAAAGTGCGAAGGTAAAAAGGGCCGTTCATGACCTTGTGCATGAATTCCAGGGATCCGTCAGCGCAGAGCACGGTATCGGGCGATTGAAGACCGAAGATCTGGAGCGATATGGCGATCCGGTCAAATTGAGCGCGATGCGGGCGATCAAATCGGCGTTGGACCCCAAAGGGATCATGAACCCCGGCGCTGTCCTGCGGCTGTAACTGCGGGATCGATCAGAGCCCTTCGAATTCGCACAGGACATGAACATCCATGCCCATCTCTTCCAGAACCTTGCGCCCGCCCAGTTCAGGCAGATCGATGATGAAGGAACATGACACGATCTCGCCGCCCAGCCGTTCGATCAGTTTGATCCCGGCGGCGGCGGTGCCTCCGGTGGCCAGCAGGTCATCCACGACGAGAATTTTCTCACCCGGTTGGATGGCATCATCGTGAATCTCGACGATAGCCTCGCCGTATTCCAGCGTGTAATCCTGGCTGATTGTTGTGCCGGGCAGCTTGCCCTTTTTGCGGATGGGGACGAAACCGACGCTCAGCTGATGAGCGATGGCGCCGCCCAATATGAAACCGCGCGCCTCAAGCCCCACGACTTTGTCGATCTGTTCGCCGGCATAGGGGTGCAACATCTGATCAATCGCCATACGAAACCCGCGCGGGTCTGCAAACAAGGTGGTGACATCCCGAAACATGATCCCTTCGTGCGGAAAATCGACGATGGTTCGGATGTAATCCTTGACCGACTTGTTTCTTGACATGACCAACCCCTTCTGGCGTCAAAACACGCAGGGTTGTTTGGCCCATTGGGGACGGTCATGCAAGAACAGAATGAATGTGCTGGCTTGCAATCTTCCTAGAACGTGCGATTGCCTATCTCACCGAAAAAACCAGATAGGTTTCCCAAGACGTCGTCTTTTTTTAGCCAATGCGTTGGTTCCGAAAAAGAATTACCTGAATTGAACACAGGCTACTTGCAAAGATTCCGCAAGGTTGTTAGCTGCCCATCATATGTTTTCTATATACTTAGTATATACGTTTCATTCCTTCTGAAGTCTTTTGGAGACAAAGTGCATGTCAGGGACAGATCGTAAGGTTTCAGCCAAAAAGGACAGCCAGCTGGTTCTGCGGCTGGATCGTGGCGAGCGCGATGCTTTTGTAGAGCTGTGCAGGGAACTCGACACGTCGGCGGCGCGAGAAATCAGGCGGTTTATTCGCGGATTTATGAATGATCACACTGCAGAATAGGCCCTCAGGCCGGGCGACGCAGGATTGATGTGGCGATCCCCATACCGATCAGGGTCAGTCCCCCGAAACGCGTCAATGCGCGAATGGTGCTTGCGCGGCCGATCATATGGCGCAGCCGATCTGCCAATAGGGCATAGGCCAATGTGTTCAACCAGGCCAGCCCAACGAAAGTGCCTATCAGGATCGCGAATTGAGGGCCCAAAGGTTCGGTAGGGCGCAGGAATTGCGGCACGAAGGCGATAAAGAACGCAATCGATTTGGGGTTCAGGGCGGTTACAGCGGCCGCGTGACCAAAGACGCCTCGCGCAGTGATATCTGCGCCGGGTTCAACCGCTTGCAGCCCCGCCGAAGGGGCGCTGCGGAGTAACTTGATACCCAGCCACACCAGATAGGCCGCGCCAATCCACTTCAATACGGAAAACAACGTAGCTGAGGCCAGAACCAATGCTCCCAATCCCAGCAATGAGGTCGTCATGGCCACCAAATCGCCAACCGCCACCCCGGTGGCCGAGGCTACGGCAACGCTGCGGCCTTTGGACAGCGCATAGCTGAGCACCAGCAGAACAGTGGGGCCGGGGATCAGCAGCAAAGCGGTGGATGCGGCCACAAAGGCCAGCCAGATGTCAAAGGGCATGTGATCTCCGATTAAGATACGCCAGTATCAAGCTTTGGTGACGAGCAAAGGTCAAGCCCCTGAGGGCCGGGTCACGCGGTGCATCAACGCCTCAAGCGGTCCGCGTCTGAAGCGCAGGAACCATAGCAGCGCAAATCCTGAGGACAGCACGCAGAAACCCAAGGCGTAGCCAACGATCTGTGGCGCGCTGAGCGATCCGTCCAGCAGGTCGGCCTCGTCCAGAATGCCCATCCCAATCACGATATGTGCGATATACAGCGTCAGGCTTTGCCGCCCAGGCGCAGTCAGCGCCATCGCGGCGCCCAGCCCTTGAATCCGCGGCCAGAGCTTTAGCAACAGGCCGATCACCACACAGGCGGTTCCAGCCCCGGCCAAAATGTAAAACGGCCCCGGAGGGATGGATTGAGTGCCCAGATAGGCGGCCAGGTCAGGATCGGTTGTCAGCTTTTGCGGAAACAGGGCCAGAACCGCTGCACCAAATCCCCACATGATCAACCGGTGCTGAACACAGACCGTCTGTAGTTGCGATCGCCCAATCGCCATACCGATCAGCAAGAACGCTGCCCAAGGTAGAACGGGGTGCCAACCATTGAACAGCAAGTTTCGTACAAAGCCCGGTATCGTCCACAGGTCGGTATGGGTCAGGGAAACCCAGTCCCATCCCTGATCATAGTCAAAGATAAGATTGGCGAGAACGGCCAGGACAACGACACTGCATGCGCCAAGCCACAAACCAAAGATGGACGAGGACAGAAACGCCGCGCCGACAACAAAATACAATGCATAGAAATGCAGGATATCGGCCTCAAACATGGTCATGTTGATCAGGCCAAGTACGAACAGAAATGCAGCCCGTTGTAACAGAATTCCAGCAGAAGGGCTGGACAGGCCAATACCGATCCCGGCCAGAATGACAAACAATGCAGCAGCACGACCTTCCAGTGCATCGACAAGCGCCGATGCCCAGTCATCTACCGGTTTGACCTGCGCCGCGATGCGAAAGTTCACCAGCACCATGCCGCAAAATGCCAGAAAGCGTGCGGCGTCCAGGGCCTCGAGCCGTTTCATTCCTATCCTCTTCGTTCCCTGCCGCCCATACCGAACTTAAAAGGCTGCCTTTCGGTTAAGTACTGATGCGGCCGACCGGAATAGGCGCTGATACCAATCGCTAGAGCACCCGCCCCGCGACTGCGTCCAGTTTCGCCAGCAGCGCCGGATCACGTTTTTCTGGCGCGGTCAGGATCGCGTATTCCAGCGCCCGGTCACACCCGTGCGGGCAGGGCAGGCGCTCTGCCCCCAGCAACTCTGGCAAGCCCTTGACCAGCGCCCGGCCTTTTTCGGCGTTCCCGGTCAGGGTGGCGATAATGGCGGTCACGTCGACCTCGCCATGGTCCGGGTGCCAACTGTCATAGTCGGTGACCATCGCGATCGAAGCATAACAAAGCTCGGCTTCTCGGGCGAGTTTCGCCTCGGGCATGTTGGTCATTCCGATCACATCGCAGCCCCAATGCTCGCGGTACATTTTGGATTCCGCCAGTGTCGAGAACTGCGGCCCTTCCATCGCCAGATAGGTGCCGTCGCGATGAATGTTGATGCCGGCAGCCTTGCCAGCAGTCTCACAAGCATCTGACAAACGTGGGCAGGTCGGGTGGGCGACGCTGACATGGGCCACGCAGCCGGAGCTGAAAAAGCTTTTCTCCCGCGCAAAGGTGCGGTCGATGAATTGGTCGACGACAACAAAATCTCCGGGCGCCATATGTTCGCGGAACGATCCGCAGGCCGAGACCGAGATCACATCCGTGATCCCCAGACGTTTCAGCGCGTCGATGTTGGCGCGATAGGGCACGTCCGTCGGCGAATGAATGTGGCCACGCCCGTGGCGAGGCAGGAACGCCATCTCTATCCCGTTCAGCGCGCCGGTCAGTATTTGGTCCGAAGGCTTACCCCAAGGCGTTTCAACCGAGACCCATTGCGCATTCTCCAATCCGTCGATGTCGTAAATGCCTGATCCGCCGATGACGGCAATCTTGGTCTGGGTCACTGGTTTTCTCCGATTTTGGTGCCTGTTCAGCGATTTGTGCGCTGCGCTGCATGGTTTGACAAGGGTGATCGCCCGGTGGATTTATCACTTTTTTCGCAGGGGTTCGGGTCGTTGCTATCCGAGCCAGGCAGAGCGTCAAGCCAAGGTGTGACGGCAACGAACCGACATCAATTCACCTATTCGCGAGATATGTGCTATGCGTGCTGCGCATATCAGCCTCCCGCCTGATGCGGTGGCTCAAAAACCGGTTCACAGATAGAAGTCCCTTTTTCGCGCGAACCCATAAACCAACAGGACGCCCTATGCCCCGAGCTATGCTGGCAAGCTTTGCCAATCGTATCGCCAAACCTGATCTTCGTTGGGTTCCGGATGAGGGGCTGACCGTCTCGCGCCTTCGGATCGAGCTGCTGTCCGGCCTGACGGTTGCACTTGCTTTGGTCCCAGAGGCGGTGGCCTTTGCGTTTGTCGCGGGCGTGCATCCTCTGGTTGGTTTGTATGCTGCGTTCATGGTGGGGCTGATCACTGCACTGATTGGTGGCCGTCCGGGAATGATTTCGGGCGCAACTGGGGCGCTGGCCGTGGTGATGGTTGCCTTGGTGGCAGAACATGGGGTCGAATACCTCTTCGCTACAGTGGTTTTGATGGGAATACTGCAGCTGATCGCAGGGGCGATGCACTGGGGGCGTTTTATCAGGCTGGTACCACATCCAGTGATGCTGGGGTTTGTGAACGGATTGGCCATCGTGATTTTTCTGGCCCAGATGGGCCAGTTCAAAGTTCCCGGCAGCATGGAAAACACGGGCCATGGCATGAGCGGTGGCGAATGGCTTTCCGGTATTCAGCTTTTTACCATGTTGGGTCTGGTCGGCCTGACTATGGCGGTGATCCTTATCGTGCCGCGCATTACACGCATTGTCCCGGCGCCTTTGGCAGGGATCATGGTAGTCGCAGCATTGGTGATTGGTTTTGGACTGGACGTCCCACGGGTGGGCGATCTTGCCTCGATCGAAGGTGGCTTGCCGCCGTTCCACATCCCGATGGTGCCGCTGAACTGGGAGACGTTTGAGATCATCCTGCCATACGCCGTCATATTGGCAGCGATTGGCCTGATCGAGTCGCTTCTGACCCTGAACCTTGTTGGCGAAATCACCGGCAAACGTGGTGGTGCCTCGCAAGAATGTATCGCCCAAGGGTTTGCCAATGTGGCCACTGGCTTTTTCGGAGGCATGGGCGGCTGTGCCATGATAGGTCAGTCCATGATCAACGTGAAATCAGGTGGGCGCACGCGCATTGCAGGTATCGCAGCGGCGCTGTTCCTGTTGGTATTCATCCTGTTCGCCTCCCCGCTGATTGAGCAGATTCCATTGGCCGCTTTGGTCGGGGTGATGTTCATGGTGGTGATCGGGACCTTCGCCTGGAACTCGTTCAAGATCATGCGCAAAGTGCCTTTGATGGACGCGTTTGTCATCGTGCTGGTGACTGTCGTGACCGTGATGGAGGACCTGGCGGTAGCGGTTGTTGTTGGTGTGATCGTCTCGGCTCTGGCTTATGCTTGGAATAACGCCAAGCGTATCCATGCAATCACCCGCGATTCACTGACGGAAAAAGGCGCAAAGGTCTACGAGATTCAAGGGCCGCTGTTCTTTGGTTCGTCCGAGGGATTTGTTGAGATATTCGACGTTTCAAACGACCCGGAAACCGTGATTGTCGATTTTGCCGAAAGCCGTGTGGTGGATCAGTCGGCATTGCAGGCCATCGAGAACATCGCTTCGAAATATGAAGCCGCAGGAAAGCGCGTCATGCTCCGCCACCTCAGTCGTGACTGTCACAAACTGCTGAACAAGGCAGGCCATTTGATGGTCGACAGCGATGATGACCCCGATTACGCGCTGGCGGTCGATTATTCTGTTCGCACCGGCATTCTGGGTGGGCACTGATTGTGAAAGGCGGCCAAATGGGCCGCCTTTTTTAGGGGGCTAATCGCTCCAGCATATCGACGTTTCCGGACAGCAGAGCACTTTCGGCTTCGGTAATCAGATCAGTTGGCCAATCCCACCACTTCAAAGCAAGCAGCCGGTCGATTGTACCGGCCTCAAACCGATACCGTCGTACCTCTGCAGGATTGCCTGTCACGATTGCATAAGGCGGTACTGTTCCGCGCACGACGGATCCTGCACCGATAATGGCGCCATCTCCGATTTTAGCGCCAGGCATGATCAAGGCACCGTATGCGATCCAAACGTCATTTCCGATCACGGTATCGCGCCTGTCAGGTTGATATTCCAACAGCTTTTCGGGATCGAAAACGGGAAAAGGATAGCATGTCGCCCCGCTCATGGCGTGATTGGCCGATGAAGTGATGAACCGGACCCCGTGGGCGATTTGACAGAATCTACCCAAGATAAGTTTTTCGCGGGAAAACGGGAATAGATAAGGGGCAAGGCGTTGCGCCCAATCCTCTGGTGCGTCGAAATCCGACGCATAGCTATATTCACCGGCTTCTATTCTGGGGTGGTCGATAGCCTGAGACAGGAAGACCGTTCCCGGGTGGTCCGAGCCGTCAGGCAATGTGATTGGGTATCGGCGCGATGCGTCAGGTAAAGGCATTAGTCATCCGGTCTTGAAAGGCTGAACAGCTCGGACGCGACCGAATAATCCCGGTAGCCAAGCCGTGCCAGTGGTTTGAAAGACGTCACATCGAATTTGCCATCCCGCATATGGTCGTCGTGCAGATGCACTCCTGTCACTTCGCCGAACACAACCCGGTTCGCCTGTCCGGGCAGGGTCACGATCTGCGTGAGCTTGCATTCCAATGCGGCTGGGGCACCTTCGACACGGGCGCAGGGGATGGTCTCGCATTCGATTGCGGTAAGGCCGGCGTGTTTGAACTCGTCGACATGTTTGGGCAGCGCGGCTGAACTGGCGTTCATTGCGTCGCGGTGGGCGTGGGCGACAACGTTCACGCAGAATACGCCTGTTGCCTCGATATTGGCGATGCTGTCCTTTCCACCGTCCTGATCGGCCTTGGTTCCGGTCGAGGCAAACATGACCTGCGGGGGTGTGTAGGCAACACCATTAAAGAACGAATAGGGCGCGAGGTTGTTGGTCCCATCCGCGCCACGGGTTGATATCCAGCCGATCGGGCGCGGGGTGATAATGGCGTTGAACGGATTGTGTGGCAGGCCGTGGCCGTCTTCTGGGCGATAGAACATAAGGTCTCCAAGCGTTTGCCCAAGGCGTAACGAAGTGCTAGGGCGAATTCCAGCTAGGAAAAGAGGGCAGGGTGCAGCAATTCGTGATCAGGCCGGAGGAGCCGGACGATTGGTGGGAAGTCGAGGCTTTGTACGATTTGTGCTTCGCGCCCGGGCGCGAAGCGCTGTCTTCGTATCGCCTGCGCGATGATGTCCCGCCAATGTCAGGCTTGTCACAGGTGGTGCGGGACGGGCAGGATATCCTGGCCGGTGCAATAAGATTCTGGCCCGTGCATGTTGGCAATCAGGACGCGCTGCTTTTGGGCCCTGTGGCCGTCCACCCGACCCATCAAGGTGAAGGACTGGGTGGATTTTTGATCCACGAAGGATTGCGGGCCGGGCGAACCAAGGGTTGGGACAGGGTCATGTTGGTCGGGGATGCACCCTATTATGCTCGGTTTGGATTCACCCGTCTGACCGGGGTCGAGATGCCCCCGCCAACCAACCCGGATCGGGTTCTTGGCGTGGACCTGATACCCGGCGGATGGGACGGAATAACTGGTCCGGTAACCCGCTGGAGCCGCTGAGCTATTGAAATCGCTGCGGTAAGTGCCGATGTTCTAGGGGCAGGAGGGTACTTATGCAGGACATGGTTCTTGTCGGAAAACTCAATGCCGAAGCGGAACTGGACCGTTTGGCCGGATATTACCAATCCGCCGGAGGGCCGGGCGTCAAGTTGTTGAACAGTGTCGGTGGCTCGGCAGAGTCGTTGCTTGAACAGCTGCCGCCATCTGTGCGCGAAGCCCTAACCGGGGCGACAGAAAAGGCGCTTTGGATTGCGATGAACGCGGCTGAAGGGTCGCGTAGGGCGGTGCCCGATCAGTTGCCATGGGTCAATACGGCCCTGACGACAGCCATGGGAGCTGCAGGTGGTATCGGTGGCGTTCCGACCGCATTGATGGAGTTACCGGCAACCACGACCATGCTGCTGCGTTCAATTCAAGGCGCTGCGGCGCGCGAAGGGTTTGACCCTTCTGAGGATGGTGTCAAATTCGACTGTGTCCGGGTATTGTCAGCCGCTGGTCCGATGTCTTTCGATGACGGCGCGGATCTGGGTTTCTTTTCGGCGCGCCTGACCCTGACAGGCCCAGCTTTGCAAAAGCTGATATCTGCCGTTGCCCCGAAACTGGCGGTGGTTTTGGGGCAAAAACTGGCTGCGCAATCTGTGCCTGTGTTGGGCGCCATAGCCGGCGGCGGTACGAACTATGTCTATACGCGCTATTACCAACAGATCGCCCGCGTCCATTTTGGCCTGAGGCGGCTGTCAGTAGATGCCGATATTCCGCATGAGGTTCTGATCCGCAAACTTGAGGCCCGGATGCAAGGGATTGAAAAATAACGCTTCATATGGCATTCTTCAGATGCGGGCCCGCTAAATAAGCGCAAAAGCGCATCGGGCGGGCGGATAAAACGTTCCCTGGAGAGGCAGCAGGACGTGATCGAGCAAAGGCAACTCAACCTGCATCAAGCGGGCACTGTACGAGTCGTACGGCAATCGGCAGCTCTGTGCTATCGTGTCCAACGCGGCACGCCTCAGGTGTTGCTCATTACAACGCGTGGTTCCGGTCGTTGGATAATACCCAAGGGGAATTTGATCGAAGGCCTCTCACCCTCCGGGACAGCCAGTCAAGAAGCCTGGGAAGAGGCGGGTGTGACCGGTACTTGCACTCCAAATGCCTTTGGGCAGTTCCTGCATTACAAGCGGCGGTACAAGAAAGGATCAGCGGTTTATCTGGTCGATGTCTATCCGCTGGTGGTCAAATCCTTGGCAGTGCGATACCCTGAAAGCCAAGAGCGTAAGCGCAGGTGGTTTCCGCTAGGAGATGCCGCATCTCGGGTTAATTCACCCGATCTTGCATCATTGTTACGCAATGTAGAGCATTTGTACCACTGATGTCCCCCTCGGGGGGCTTGCCATTGCAATAGTGGTTGGTATCTATTTGGCAACCGACCTTTGGACAGAACATGATTCAATATGCGTTGAAATGCAGCAGTGGCCACAGCTTTGACAGCTGGTTTCAGTCAGCCGGTGCTTACGACAAACTTGCCGCCGCAGGCTTGGTGACGTGCGCCGTGTGCGGTGATCCGCAAGTTGAAAAAGCAATCATGACCCCGCGCGTCCGCCCCGCACGTGCGGTCGAATCTCGTACCACGGCTCCGGCATCTCGGGATGAGGTCGTCAACATGGCAACGCCAAGCGTTGATGTCGAGAAAGCCCTTTCCGAGCTGCGGCGCAAAGTCGAGGACAACTCGGATTACGTTGGCAAGGATTTTGCCAAAGAGGCCCGTAAGATACATTTGGGCGATGCACCGGAACGTGCGATCTATGGCGAGGCCAAGCCAGAAGAAGCCAGGGCATTGATCGATGACGGCGTACCTGTTGCTCCGCTGCCTTTCGTACCTTCGCGCAAGACGAACTAGCCCATGCATGTTGTTATCACCGGTGCTGGGCGGGGGATCGGAAAGGTTCTGGCGGACAGGTATCGTGCGCAAGGATGCGACGTAACGGGCACGGCTCGGGATGGCAGCGCAGAGGTGGCGCTGGATGTAACAGACCCGAAACAACATCAAGCGATGGCGGAAAAACTGGCAATGCGCCCTGTTGATCTGCTGGTCTGCAACGCCGGTGTATATCTGGATAAATCCCAAACCATCGATGGCTACCCCGCCGAAATGTGGGCGCAGAGTTTCGCTGCCAATGTGACGGGGGTCTTTCTGACAGTTCAGACCTTGTTGCCCAATCTGCGCGCGGCACAGGGAAAGATTGCGATTTTATCCTCGCAGATGGCCTCGCACACGCGGGCGCCTGGTGGCAGCTATATCTACCGCTCGTCCAAGGCTGCTGTTCTGAATCTGGGGCGCAATCTGGCTGTGGACCTGCGCGGCGACGGCATTTCAGTAGGCATTTACCATCCCGGCTGGGTTCAGACGGATATGGGTGGGACCGGGGCTGATATCACGGTTGATAAGGCTGTTCAGGGCCTGATCAACCGTTTCGATACTCTGTCACTTGAAAGTACCGGGTGCTTTGAAACCTATGAAGGCCAGTCGCACCCTTACTGACGGGCAAGAGCGACTTTAGGGATCTCATATACCTCACCGGGATCAACGAAAATCACCATAACATCGCCTCGGTTTTCATAGGTGATCTTAGCTGCCGAATTTGTCGAATCCGGGATGCCATCGGTGAAATAGATGTTGCGGACTTCGCCATTTCCCATCGCAACCGCAAGCGTAGAGCTGCCGTCGTCACGGCGCCGCATTTCGGCGTTGCAAGTGCGCATCGCCTCGCCTGGGCTGGTCGCACAGGGTACTTTCCCCAAGGCGTTTTGACCGTCGGTGCCGGTCAGCGAGGCGACTTGCGCCGCTGCAGGTGTGGAAAATAGGGCAAGGACAAGGGCAAGACGGTGCATTGAATACCTCGTTGTGAATTTGATGCGTCAGGCTTACACCGTCATACGCGGTTGTAAAGCGATGCTAGGCCCCGACTGATGCGGTATTGCACTCTTGCTCTTGCGGCCCCCCTCGCATAAGACGCACGGGATCTGAATTCCAAGGCGCGGAGACATCAGCCCCCATGCCCGTACTCGTGATGAAATTCGGCGGCACATCCGTCGCAAATCTGGACCGTATCCGCCGTGCTGCAAAGCGCATCGGCGTTGAGGTGGCCAAGGGTTATGACGTGATCGTCATCGTCTCGGCCATGTCGGGCAAGACCAACGAGCTGGTGGGTTGGGTCAACGAAACCTCGCCACTGTTTGATGCGCGCGAATATGACGCCGTGGTGTCTTCGGGGGAAAACGTCACCGCCGGCCTTATGGCGCTGACATTGCAAGAGATGGACATACCAGCCCGCAGTTGGCAGGGCTGGCAGGTGCCGCTGCTGACCACCAGCGCCCACAGCCAGGCGCGGATCGAGGATATCCCGACCGACAACCTGAACCAGAAATTCGGCGAGGGCATGAAAGTGGCCGTTGTCGCGGGTTTCCAGGGTCTCAGCCCTGAAGGCCGTATCACGACACTTGGCCGTGGCGGGTCGGATACCACTGCGGTGGCCTTTGCTGCCGCATTCGGGGCCGAGCGCTGCGACATCTATACCGATGTAGACGGTGTTTACACGACCGACCCGCGCATCTGCCAAAAAGCGCGTAAGCTGGATCGAATCTCATTCGAAGAAATGCTGGAACTGGCCTCGCTTGGGGCTAAGGTGCTGCAAACCCGCTCGGTTGAGCTGGCGATGCGATATAAAGTGAAATTGCGCGTTCTCTCAAGTTTTGAAGAACAATCCGACGAGGCCGGTACGCTGGTCTGCGACGAGGAGGATATCATGGAATCCAATGTTGTGGCCGGTGTGGCCTATTCTCGTGACGAGGCCAAGATGACCGTGGTTTCCGTGGCGGACCGCCCCGGTATCGCCTCGATCATCTTCACGGCGCTTAGCGACGCGGGCGTGAATGTGGATATGATCGTTCAGAACATCTCGGACGAAGGGCGCACGGATATGACCTTTTCCTGCCCCACGGATCAGGTGACGCGCGCCGAAAAGGCGCTGTTGGCTGTGAAAGACCGGGGAGAGCTGAACTATGCCGACCTGGTCGCAGATAATGATGTCTGCAAGGTTTCTGTGGTCGGGATTGGAATGCGTTCGCAATCGGGTGTTGCGGCCAAAATGTTCAAGATACTCTCGGATGAGGGTATCAACATCAAGGTCATTACAACCTCTGAGATAAAAATTTCCGTCTTGGTGGATAGGAAATACATGGAACTTGCGGTTCAGGCACTGCATGATGCCTTTGAATTGGACAAGGCGGCCTGAGCAATTCAGCCAAGGGTCACGCCTGAAACCTTAGACTGGTTGGGCTATGGCAGACGGCACTGAAACAGAATCCCGTAAGCTGCTGGGGCGGCTGCGTGAAGAGATGGCGAGCGAAGCTGCCGGTCAGGAACGTCTTGACCGGATCACTCACCTGATCGCAGACAGTATCCGGGCCGAGGTCTGCTCGATCTATCTGTTCCGCGACGAAGAAACCCTGGAACTTTGTGCGACCGAAGGCCTGTCGCCCGAGGCCGTTCATAAGACCCGTATGCGCATGGGCGAAGGACTGGTGGGGCGCGTCGCGAAATCCGGCAAAATCGTGAATACGCCCGATGCGCCGTCAGCCAAGGGCTTTCGCTATATGCCGGAAACGGGCGAGGAGCGTTTCTCGTCTTTTCTGGGTGTACCGATTCAGCGGCTGGGTGAAAAGCTTGGCGTTCTGGTTGTTCAGTCCCGCAACGCGCGCGAATATTCTGCGGACGAAGTTTATGCGCTGGAAGTGGTTGCAATGGTTCTGGCCGAAATGGCTGAACTGGGAGCATTCGTTGGCGAGGGCGCGGCCCTGTCGCCACGCCACCAGCAACCGGTTCAGTTTACAGGCGGCCCAGCACAAGAGGGCTCGGCCGAAGGCCATGTCTGGCTGCACGAACCGCGCGTTGTTGTTACCAACCCGATTGCCGATGACCCGCATCGCGAACAGGAACGTCTGACCGAGGCGGTCGAAGAATTGCGCGTCGGTGTCGACAAGATGCTCGAGATATCCAAGAACGGCGACAAGGAACAGCTACAGGTTCTGGAAGCCTATCGCATGTTCGCCAACTCCAAAGGCTGGATGCGCCGGATGGAGGAGGACATTGCACTTGGGCTTAGCGCCGAAGCTGCGGTGGAAAAGGAACAATCCCAGGCGCGCGCGCGCATGAGCCAAGTCTCCGACCCCTATCTGCGCGAGCGATTGGCGGATTTGGACGATCTCAGCAACCGTCTGCTGCGCATTTTGACCGGGCAAGGGCAGACAAACAGTGCCGACCTGCCACCGGACCCAATCCTGGTTGCCCGGAATATCGGTCCAGGTGACCTGCTGGAATATGGCCGGTCCTTGAAAGGCATCGTGCTCGAAGAGGGCTCGGTCGGAAGCCATGCCACCATTGTTGCCCGTGCTTTGGCCATACCACTGGTGGTCCATGTTGGGCGCATTACGACCGAGGCCCTGAACGGAGACCATATCCTGGTTGATGGCGATCAGGGCACTGTGCAGCTCAGACCAGAAGATACCGTGGTCAGCGCGTTCCGTGATAAGGTCGCGATGCAGGCCAAGGCGCAGGAACGCTATGCCTCGATCCGCGAAACGCCAACGGTGACGCGGGATGGAGAGCGGATCAATCTGGTGATGAACGCGGGTCTGATGGCGGACCTGCCTTCGCTGAACAATTCCGGTGCCGAAGGCGTGGGCCTGTTTCGTACCGAGCTGCAGTTCCTGATCCGGAATAAGATGCCCAAGCGTTCCGAGCTTGTGACGCAATATCAGCGGGTTCTGGATGCGGCCGATAAAAAGCGCGTGGTATTTCGCACGCTGGATATCGGGTCCGACAAAGTTCTGCCCTACATGAAACATATCGAGGAGCCGAACCCGGCCTTAGGCTGGCGCGCAATTCGGGTTGGCCTGGATAAACGGGGCGTGATGCGGATGCAGCTGCAGGCTCTGATCCGGGCCGCCAATGGTCGTCCGTTGACGGTCATGTTCCCATTCGTGGCACAAGCGGAAGAGTATTATGAAGCGCGATGGGAAGTGAACAAGACCATCGACCGCGAGAAACGTCTGGGCCATGCCCTGCCTGAAAGTATTGAAGTCGGAGCGATGTTGGAAACACCCTCACTCGCTTTTGCACCGCAGAAGTTTTTTGACGAAGTCGATTTCATTTCGATTGGTGGCAATGATCTGAAACAGTTCTTCTTTGCTGCCGACCGAGAAAACGAGTTGGTCCGCCGCCGCTATGACTCGCTGAATGTCAGTTTCCTGACTTTTATCGAACGGATCGTAGAACGCTGCAACATCTCGGATACGCCGCTCAGCTTCTGCGGTGAAGACGCAGGACGCCCGGTCGAGGCGCTGTGTCTGGCCGCGATGGGAATCCGGACGTTGTCGATGCGCCCGGCGTCGATTGGGCCGGTCAAAAGCGTATTGTTGCGGGCAGATCTGCAAGCAGTGCGCAAGATCATATCGGACGCTCGTCATCGCGGAGAGCAATCCGTGCGACCGGCTGTGATGGAATGGTTACGCAGCCAGGGGTAGTGCGTCAAATCCACCCTTGCTTTCTTTTCTCGCTTTGCCTAAGGAAATGGGGAATGTTAGCGATAACATTTCCTATTCACCGGCGCTGTCAGCTTTAAGTGCTATTGTGGTTCAGCAGAGGATTGAAGGAGCCCGACGATGGTTTCACGCGTAATTCCCGTTAACCCGTTCGATCTGGTGCTGTTTGGCGCGACCGGTGATCTGGCGCAGCGAAAAATCCTGCCGGGTTTGTGTCATCGTTTCGAAGTCGGCCAGATGCCAGACGAAGCCCGGATTATCGGGTCTGCCCGATCCGCCATTGATAGCGACGCGTTTCGGGATCAGATACGCGCCTCGATGAAAGAGTTCGCGCCGGAATTCAAAAAAGACGTTCTGGACCGCTTTCTGTCACGCGTGGAATATGTACAGGTTGATGCCTTGGGTGATGCGGGCTGGGACAATCTGGCCAAGTCATTGCGCCCAGACGTTGTGCGAGCGTTTTACCTTTCTGTCGGCCCAAGCTTGTTCTCGGGCATTGCGAAACGGCTGAACGATCACGATCTTGCAACGCCTGACAGTCGTATCGTTGTGGAAAAGCCGTTTGGTCATGATTTGGCCTCGGCCAAAGCGCTGAACGAAGGGCTGCGCGCCTGTTTCGAAGAACATCAGATCTATAGGATCGACCACTATTTGGGCAAAGAGACCGTGCAGAACCTGATGGCCCTGCGCTTTGCCAATTCCCTGTTCGAGCCGTTGTGGAACGCAACACATGTCGACCACGTCCAGATCACCGTGGCTGAAACCGTCGGCGTCGAGGGGCGCGGGGCCTATTACGATCAGTCGGGTGCAATGCGGGATATGATCCAGAACCACTTGGTACAGCTGCTGTGCCTGACTGCGATGGAGCCGCCGTCCAAGTTCTCTCCCAACGCGGTTCGCGATGAAAAGGTCAAAGTGATCGAGGCGCTTGAGCCGGTGATGCCTGCGGATATCGCCCGCGGTCAATACCGCACGGGTGAGGGCGGTGACGGGTATCTGGACCATGTCGGCAACCCTGCAAGCCGGACAGAAAGCTATATTGCGCTAAAGGTTCATTTGGGTAACTGGCGTTGGGCTGGGGTGCCTTTTTATCTGCGCACCGGAAAACGTTTGCGTGCGCGCGAGTCGGAAATCGCCGTCTACTTCAAGGATCCTCCACACACTATCTTCCCCAATGTAGGGCCATTGCATGGAAATGTGCTGGTGATCCGTCTGCAACCGGACGAAGGGATAACCCTGCGCACCACCATCAAAGATCCCGGTCCGGGCGGATTCCGGCTGTCGGATGTGTCGCTGGATATGAGTTTTGCCGAGGCGCTGGGCGCAGATGCGCGGGCTCAGGACGCTTATGAACGGCTGGTGATGGATGTGATCCGCGGTGACCAGACCCTGTTCATGCGTGGCGACGAGGCCGAAGCCGCCTGGGCTTGGGTTGACCCTATTATTCAGGGTTGGGAAAACCGGGGCGACCGGCCATCGAAATATGATCAAGGCAGTTCCGGGCCTGAAGAAGCTCTGATGCTGATGCATCGCGACGGGCGCCGCTGGCGTCAGATCGGAGGTTAGACATGGTTAATTCAGTTATCACCGACGTCACGCAACGGATTATAGCGCGCAGCGCCGATTTGCGTGGCCCGCATCTTGAGCGGATGGAACAGGCCCGGTCCAAAGGCCCGGCGCGGGCGCATCTGTCCTGCAGCGGTCAGGCCCACGCCTATGCCGGCGCAGGCGATGACCAACAATCGATGGCCACTGGTACGGCGGGCAATCTGGGCATCGTCACCGCCTATAACGACATGCTGTCAGCCCATCAGCCGTTCGAGCGCTATCCCGGCCTGATCCGCGATGCGATCCGCACCGCAGGTGGAACCGCGCAAGTGGCAGGTGGCGTACCGGCAATGTGTGACGGCGTCACGCAGGGCGAGGCGGGGATGGAACTGTCGCTGTTCTCGCGCGATGTGATCGCATTGGCTACAGGCGTGGCGCTGAGCCACAACACTTATGACGCTGCCGTGTTTTTGGGGGTCTGCGACAAGATCGTGCCCGGCCTTGTGATCGGCGCGCAGGCGTTCGGCCATCTGCCAGCTGTATTTCTGCCCGCAGGCCCGATGACCAGCGGTTTGCCAAATGACGAAAAGGCCAAGATCCGTCAGAAATTCGCCGCCGGAGAGATCAACCGCGCCGAGCTCATGGCCGCCGAGATGGCCGCCTATCATGGCCCCGGCACCTGCACCTTTTATGGCACCGCCAATACCAACCAGATGCTGATGGAGTTCATGGGCCTGCACCTTCCGGGATCCAGCTTTGTCAATCCAAACACACCGCTGCGCGATGCGCTGACAGAAGAAGGTGCGCGCCGTGCTCTGTCGCTCAGTGCGCTGGGCAACAACTATGCGCCGGTCTGCCAGATACTTGACGAACGTGCCTTTGTGAACGGCATCGTCGGTCTGATGGCCACGGGCGGGTCGACAAACCTGCTGATCCACCTGATCGCGATGGCGCGCGCGGGCGGTATCGTGCTGGATTGGCAGGATTTTTCCGAAATCTCCGCCGTGGTGCCTTTGGTCGCGCGAGTCTATCCCAACGGACTGGCCGATGTGAACCATTTCCACGCCGCGGGCGGGCTGGGCTATTGCATTGGCACGCTACTCGAAGACGGGTTGCTGCACCCCGACACGCTGACCGTCGCGGGGCAGGGGCTGCACAATTATACCAAAGAACCCAAGCTGAAAGACGGCGACCTGACCTGGGAGGACGGCGCAGGCCAAAGCCTGAATGACAAGATATTGCGCCCCGCCAAAGACCCGTTCCAACCTACAGGAGGTCTCTCGCGGCTCAGCGGCAATCTGGGTACCGGAGTGATGAAGGTTTCGGCGGTTGCCCCCGAGCATCAGGTGGTCGAGGCCCCGGTACGGGTGTTCCAAACTCAGGATGCGGTCAAGGCGGCGTTCAAAGCCGGAGAGTTCACGGATGACGTCATCGTCGTTGTGCGATTTCAGGGACCCAAGGCGAATGGCATGCCCGAATTGCATTCATTGACGCCGATGCTGTCGATCCTTCAGGGCCGGGGGCAAAAGGTGGCGCTGGTGACCGATGGCCGTATGTCCGGCGCCTCCGGCAAGGTTCCTGCTGCCATTCATATCTGCCCCGAGGCTCTGGATGGCGGCGCGATCGCCTATTTGCAGGATGGCGACATTCTGCGCGTGGATGCCGTAAACGGCGCGCTCGAAATCCTCACCCCAGGTGTGCTTGACCGCACTCCGGCCACGGCTGACCTTTCTGCCAACCAACATGGTGTCGGGCGCGATCTGTTCGGCGCGTTTCGCAACGCTGTCGGCACCGCGGATACCGGCGCCAGCATCTTCGGAGTGTAAGACCTATGTCCAAGACACAACGCACCCGTGAAATCTGTGCCCTTGCCCCGATTGTCCCGGTTCTTGTAATTGACGACGCCGCCAGCGCACGACCTCTGGCCGAAGCTCTGGTCGCGGGCGGTCTTCCTGCGCTCGAAGTC
The DNA here is from genome assembly GCF_059612345.1 of Ruegeria sp. CDSA020. NCBI lineage: Bacteria > Pseudomonadati > Pseudomonadota > Alphaproteobacteria > Rhodobacterales > Roseobacteraceae > Ruegeria > Ruegeria sp. CDSA020. Next base: position 75,470 of record NZ_JBXWQK010000010.1, on the reverse strand, counting down.
ACCTTGCGCACCCCGGCAGCGCTCGATGCGATCCGGGCGATGGCGCAGGTTCCCGGTGGCGTCGTCGGGGCGGGTACATTGATCACGCCTGATGACGTGCGCGCCGCGAAAGAGGCTGGCGCACAGTTTGGCGTCTCGCCCGGTGCCACTGACGCCCTGATCGCCGCATGCGAAGCCCAAGACCTGCCTCTGCTGCCCGGCGCCGCAACCGCCACCGAGGCGATGGCCCTGCTGGAAAAAGGCTATGACATGCTGAAATTCTTCCCGGCCGAGGCCTCGGGCGGGGCGCCTGCGCTCAAGGCTATCGGCGCGCCCTTGCCGCAAATCACCTTCTGCCCAACGGGCGGTGTATCGCCTTCAAATGCCCGAGATTACCTGTCTCTGTCCAACGTGATCTGTGCAGGCGGCAGCTGGGTTGCACCCAAACAGATGGTCGCAGAAGGCAACTGGTCCGGGATCGAAACGCTTGCCCGGGATGCCGCCAAGCTGATGGATTGACGCCGAAATTGGCCACGTTAGGGTAGGGCCAATTCAAACAGGTTGATCCCATGACACATCCAATCTCCCTCGCGCGTGGGCGCGAGTATCTGGCCATTCCAGGCCCCTCGGTCATGCCTGACGCTGTGCTGCAGGCGATGCACCGACCGTCACCTAATATCTACGACGGCGAATTGATCGAGATGATGCCCGATCTGATCCGCGATCTGCGTCGCGTTGCCCGCACGGCCCATAATGTGGCCATCTACATTGCCAACGGCCATGGCACGTGGGAGGCGGCACTGTCGAACACCATCGCGCCCGGTGAGACAGTGCTTGCCCCCGCATCGGGGCGGTTTACCCATGGATGGGCCGAAATGGCCGAAGGGATCGGCGCCAAGGTGGATGTGATTGATTTCGGAACCAGCTCGGTCTGGGATTTCGATCGCATTGCAGAGGTGCTACGTGCTGATTCATCGCATGATATCAAGACTATACTTGCAGTTCACGTGGATACCTCGAGCTCAATTCGCAACAACCTCCCGGCGCTGCGCGCGTTGCTGGATGATCTGGGTCACCCGGCGCTGATGATGGCGGACTGCATCGCCTCGCTGGGATGTGAGCAATTCGAGATGGATGCCTGGGGTGTCGACGTGACTGTTACCGCCTGTCAAAAAGGGCTGATGACCCCACCGGGCATGGGGTTTGTATTCTTCAACGACAAGGCGCAGGCAAAACGGGCAGCAATGCCGCGTGTTTCCCGGTATTGGGACTGGCAACCACGAGCCAATCCCGAGCTATTCTACCAATACTTCGATGGTACCGCACCGACCCATCATCTCTATGGGCTGCGGGCCGCGCTCGACCTGATCCACGCGGAAGGGATCGAAAATGTCTGGGCGCGCCATCAACGCCTCGCTCAGGCAATTTGGACCGCCTGCGAAATCTGGGCACAGGGCGGTGCGCTGTCGTTGAACGTAGCTGACCGCGCGGACCGAAGTCATGCGGTCACCGCGCTGCGCCTGAGTGGAGGGCTCGGAACCCCATTGCGGTCCTATACCGAACAATCGCTGGGCCTGACTTTGGGAATAGGCCTCGGGATGGAAGATTGGGACGGCTGTTTTCGCCTGGGCCATATGGGTCACATCAATGCACAGATGGTCATGGCGATGCTTGGCGGCGTGGAAACTGCCATGGCCGCCCTTGATATTCCGCGCGGCACGGGTGCGTTAGAAGCCGCCGCCACCGCGCTTGTGACCTGAGACCAGCTCCCGATCTCAGTGCTAATCTGTATCTTCATCTGGCTCAAAATACTTTCGGGGGGAATCGCGCAAACGGCGCGATGGGGGCAGACAGCCCCCGTCCCGATGGCCAGTAGCGAGAGCTTCAGACGTTCAGCGCCCGGGCGTTAGCAAGCGCTTTTGGCAAAGAGGCGGCAAAAGCCCCTAGATTGGAGGCATCGCCGCAGCTCACTCGAATGCACCTGTTCTGAGGCGCGGCAAAAGGCATCCGAACGAAAACCCCCTGCGCCACCAGCGACTCCAGAACAGCCTTGGCAAACACCCCATCCTGACCGCAATCGATGGCCACGAAATTGGTGGCTGAGGGTAAAGGGTGCAGCCCGTTCTCCAACGCAATCGCGTTGATCCGCTCGCGCGCATCTGAGATGCGGGCACGGATTTGTAACAGCCAAACCTCATCCTGCAGCGCAGCCAACGCGCCTGCTTGTGCAGCCTTGTTCATACCGAAATGGTTGCGCACCTTGTTGAACGCCGAGATCAGGCCTGGCGCCCCAATGGCATAGCCGATACGCGCGCCGGCCATTCCGTACACTTTGGAAAACGTGCGCATCCGGATCACACGCGGGTCATCTGCGGCAACCGGCGCTGCAGTCCCGTCGGGGGCGCATTCCACATATGCCTCGTCCAGAACCAGCAGACAGCCATCGGGCAGCGCATCCAATACAGCCACGATATCAGTGCCCGAATGCCAGCTGCCCATAGGGTTGTCAGGATTGGCCAGATAGACCAGCTTAGCCTCGACCTCAGCGGCCTTGGTAAAGAGTGCCTGAGGGTCTTCGTGATCGTCGCGATAGGGAACCGTGTGTATCACCCCGCCAAACCCGGCGACGTGATAGTTGAAGGTCGGATAGGCCCCGTCCGAGGTCACAACCGTATCTCCTTGCCCAACCAGCAAGCGCACCAGATAGCCCAGCAACCCATCAATGCCTTCGCCAACCACGATATTTTCGGGTGAGACGGAGTGGTACTCAGCCAGGGCGTGGCGCAGGTTGTGGTTTTCCGGATCGCCATACATCCAGATATCGCCAGTTGCCCCCCGCATGGCCTCGATAGCGCGCGGCGAAGGGCCAAAGACATTCTCATTCGCACCCAGCCGGGCCACAAATGGTGCACCGCGCTGTCGTTCCTGTGTTTCAGGGCCGACAAAAGGCACAGAAGCAGGAAGAGATTGGGCAAGCGGGGTATAGCGTGGATTGGTCATGCAGACAGATAAACGCAAGGTCATCCGACAGGCAACCTTGCTTTGCCTGCACAGTGCCCACAGTCTGGCATCAACAAAAACAAAGGAGTGTCCATGCGCATCGCGATTGGTTTGGCTTTTGTGGGGCTTGCCTATTTGATATTTTGGCCTGTTGGCGTGGACCCAGTGGCCTGGGAGCCGCCCGAAGCTCCGGGCTTTACCGGCGTGTTTGCCGAGAACAACGCTTTGGACAGCCTCGAACTAGTCTCTTTGCCGGATGGCGAGGAAGGCCCGGAAGACATCGCGATCATGCCGGATGGCACGATCTACACGACATCCATGTCCGGCGCGCTTTATCGGATCGACGGCGACAGCCCGGTCAAGATCGACGACCTGGGTGGGCGCCCTTTGGGTCTGCAAGCTGGGCCGGACGGCGCGCTATATATCGCAGATAGCTACCGGGGGCTGATGCGCTGGACCGGGCCCGGCACGCTGGTATCCCTTGTGTCCGAGATTGGCGGGTCTCCGGTGGTCTATGCCAATCAGTTGGACGTGGCTCCGGACGGTACGGTCTATTTCTCGAACTCGTCTGATCGGTTCGATCCCGAAACCATGGGCGGTACCAAAGCCACCTCGGTCCTGACCATCTGGGAGCAGTCGGATACGGGATACGTGGCCCGCTATTCCCCTGATGGCACAACAAAAAAGGTGGCCGAGGGCTTTGTCTATACCAATGGTGTAGCGCTTTCCCCGCAGACGGATTTTCTGCTGATCGCCGAAACTGGTCGTGCGCGGGTGCACAAGCTCTGGCTAACTGGGCCGAGTGCTGGGCAGCGCGAGGTGTTGATGGAAAACCTGCCGGGATACCCCGATAACCTCACGGCGCAGGGCGACGGCACTTATTGGATGGCCTTCGCCAGCCCACGGGTGCCGAGTGAAGCTTTGATGCCCTATCCCTTTTTGCGCAAGGTGATCTGGCGGCTGGGTCCCTTGGTGCGACCGGCGCCGATTCATCGCGGCATGATCGTCCAATTCGACGGGGATGGCACAATCCTGCAAACCTTGCAGGACCCCGGCGGGCGGCTGGGCATCACCACGGCGGGTCAGGTCGTTGGTGACCTGTTCTATGTCATGACGCTGGATTCGCCGTGGTATGGCCGGATGCCCGTCGCTGATTTGCCCTGACGTCGTGGTGGCACTGTCCTCATCTTGCTGGCATGGTTGACGCAACACTGATTTCCGGAGGGACCAATGTCTCGCGTTTCCATCGAATACAAAGACCATATCGCCCATGTCACGCTAACCCGTGGCGACAAGATGAACGCGCTGGACGAAGCCATGATCAAGGCGATCCTGTCTGCCGGGCAAGAGGTGGCGGTCTCCGACGCCCGCGCCGTGGTGCTGTCGGGTGAGGGTAAAAGCTTCTGCGCCGGTCTCGACATGGCCAGTTTCGCCAGCATGGCCCACAAGGACCCAACCGAATGGCTGATGAACCGCAGCCATGACGACGCCAACGAAATGCAGGAGCTTGCCTTGATCTGGCGCCGTGTCCCCGTTCCAGTCATCTGTGCCATTCAGGGTGTGGCCTATGGTGGCGGACTGCAAATCGCACTGGGCGCGGATATCCGCATTGCCCACCCCGAGGCGAAATTGGCGGTGATGGAGATGAAATGGGGTATCATTCCCGACATGGGCGGCATGGTTCTGCTGCCCGAGCTTGTGCGCTCGGACGTGCTGCGCTTGCTGACGTATACTGCACGTCCAATAGGCGCGCCGCAGGCGGCTGATTGGGGGCTGGTCACGAAACTCTCGGACGATCCTTTGACCGAGGCGCTGGCTCTGGCTGAAGACATCGCAGGCCAAAGCCCTTCAGCCATCCGTGCCGCCAAGCGCCTGATCGACGTGGCCGAAACCCGTTCGCGAGCCGACGTTCTGCTGGCCGAATCTGCCGAACAGGTGGAGCTGATCGGCAAACCCGATCAGATGGAGGTTGTCATGGCGCAGATGCAGGGTCGTAAGCCGAAGTTCAAGTAGTCACCACATGAATCCCGATGCGCATCGCGGACCTGCGTGTCAGGCAGTGGGGTGTAGGCTTTGCGCATCTTTTCCAGCGTTACATGAAACGAATTCTCTGGGTTGGACTTTGGTCTGTGCTTTCTTGATCCGGCGTTCCACCAGAGTTCCCAATGATCCAAATTTAAGCTGGTTTTGCTTTGGCTGTGGCCTCAAGGCTAAGCGGCTATCGCAGCCGGTTAGTCACCAGATAGGCAATGCCACCAGCCAGCAAACCCCAGACCGCGGCCCCCAGCCCGAAGACTGTGATACCGGACGCAGTGATAGCAAAAGTCAGGATCGCCGCCTCACGCTCGGCCACAACCTCCAGCGCAGCGTGGATCGCATTTGCCAGCACACCGATCAGCGCGACCCCGGCCAGCGTCCCCATCAGCAACGGATCGGCATGGGCGGCAAATCCGGTGATGGCCACGGCAAAAATACCAAACAGGCAATAGAATACGCCACCCATGATGGCCGACCAATAACGCAGCGCAGGATCGGGATGACTATCCTGATTTGAACACATCGCGGCTGTGATGGCGGCTAGGCAGGTGGCGGGGGCTCCGAACGGGGCGGACAACAGGCTGGCCCCTCCGACGGCCGAGAACAATTTGCCCGGCACGGGCGCAAAGCCAAAGCTGCGCATCACCGCGATGCCGGGGATGTTCTGTGTCGCCATAGTGACGATGAACAGCGGCACTCCGATCCCTATGGCCGAGGCCAGGGAGAATGTAGGTATGGCCCAGATCGGTGCTGCAATCAGACGCTCGGGCATGATCGTTGTATCTCCGGCGTTCAGGATGACTATAATGGCTGCTGCGATCACTGCCGCGGGAACAGCAAAAAGCCGGTTGAACCGCCCCGCGATGAACCATGTCAGGATTACGGGTAGCGCCTGCCACGGAATCTCGACGGCCGCTTTGAACGGGAGGATACATAGCGGCATCAGAACCCCGGCAAGCATTGCCTGCGCTAACGTGGTCGGGATTGCAGCTGCCAACCTTCCCAGCGGCTTCCACAACCCAGCCACAACCGTCAAAGCGCCAGCGCACAGGAACGCACCGATAGCTCCTGAGAATCCCTCGACAGGTGTGGCGGATACAGCCAACAGCGCGACACCCGGCGTGGACCAGGCGACACTGATCGGCAACTTGTAGCGCAAGCTCAGCACGATGGCGGCCAGCCCCATGGCGATGGCGGCGGTCATCAGGCCCGATGCGGCCTCCTCCGGTGACGCACCCATCGCATCCAGCCCCTGCAGTACGATGGGGAATGAGCTGAAAAAGCCGACGATGGCCACAACCAATCCGGTTGAGATGGTCTGCATTGGTGGAAATGCGCGTGTCATCCTGCCCTCAGCGTTATCAACCCGCACTTGCTAGCAATCGTAAGCGGAGGTGAACAGGGCGAAATCTGGGCCGGGGAACGAAAACCCCGCCAACGCGGGCGTGGCGGGGTCTGGTATCTAGAACGGCTTGGAGTAGACGAAGATCAGGCGATTTCGGCCAGACGGGCTAGCGCTTCGTTCAGTTTCACCTCTTCCTCTTCACGGGCGGCGAGGTTGGCTTTGGCTTCGGCGACAACCTCTTCCGGGGCCGAGGCCACAAATTTCGGATTGTTCAGACGACCGCGCAAACCACCCAATTCCTTGGCAAGTTTGCCCTTGGCCTTCTCAAGTCGTTCCTTTTCGGCGCCGATATCGATGATATCCGCCAGCGGCAAACCGAACGTCGCACCCGGCGCGGCAATCGAGATCGTCCCCTTGGGAAATGCGTCCACTTTGGTCAAGCTGTCGATCCGCGCCAGCCGCTTGATCAGCGCCTCGTTACGGTCCCATGCAGCTTGGCCATGCGCGTCAATCTCTGTCACCAGCATCGGCACATACAGCCCCGCTGGCACCCGCATCTGCGAACGCGCCGAGCGGGTGTTCTCGATCACCGAGATCACCCAGTTCATTTCGCGATCCGCCTCTGGGTCGACCAGTTCGGTGCCGTAAGTCGGCCAGTCGGCGTGTACGACCATCTTGGCGCGCGTGCCTGTCAGCCCCCACAGTTCCTCGGTAACGAAGGGCATGATCGGGTGCAGCAAGACCATGCACTGGTCCAGAACCCAGCGCATGGTAGCGCGGGTCTCGGCCTGTGCTTCGGCATCGTCACCCTGCAGCAGCGGTTTGGAGAGTTCAACGTACCAGTCGCAGACCTTACCCCAGACAAAGGCGTAAAGCCCGTTGGCCGCATCGTTGAAACGATAGCTTTCCAGTGCGGCGTCGACCTCGGCCCGTACGCGGGCAGTTTCGCCTATGATCCAACGGTTTACGGCGGCCTTGGGTTTCAGATCGGCGACGTTTAGTTGCGGTACGGCGTCGGTGAAGACTTCGTTCATCTCGGCAAAGCGAACAGCGTTCCAAAGTTTTGTACCAAAGTTGCGATAGCCGGTGATGCGTTCGCGAGACAGTTTCAACACGCCGCCAATCGCCGCCATCGAGGCATTGGTAAAGCGCAGCGCGTCGGCGCCGAATTCGTCCACGATCTCCAGCGGGTCGATGACGTTGCCGGTGGTCTTTGACATCTTCTTGCCCTTCTCGTCGCGGACGAGTTGGTGCAGGTAGACGGTGTGGAACGGGATCTGATCGACCACCGCCAGTTGCATCATCATCATCCGGGCGACCCAGAAGAACAGGATGTCAAAGCCAGTGATCAGAACGTCCGTGGGGAAGTAGCGTTCCAGCTCCTCGGTCTGCTCGGGCCAGCCCAGCGTGCCGATGGGCCAGAGGCCGGAGGAGAACCAGGTGTCGAGAACGTCGGGGTCACGCCAAACCGGATAAACCAGCTTCGTCGGGTCTTGTTCAACTGCATACTGAGCAAGGCTTTCGGCGAATTGATGGATCGCTTCTTGCTTATCGGCAACTTCGATTACAGTTGCGTGGCTTAGCGGACTGGGAATGTTTGCATTATCGTCCAGGAATTTTTCAGTCACTGCTTCCAGACTCGACGCGCATTCCATGACATTGCCACGGTGCAACATACCACCTTCGTTCAGCAAACGACCCAATTCGACCAGATCAAGGTTGCCGTCGTTCTCGTCATCCTTGAAGTTTTCGGCCGACAGGTCGAGGCCATACCAAACCGGAATCTGATGCCCCCACCACAACTGGCGCGAGATGCACCAGGGCTCGATGTTTTCCAGCCAGTGGTAATAGGTCTTCTCGCCCGATTCCGGGATGATCTTGACCGTACCGTCCTTGACCGCGTCCAGCGCGGGGCCGACGACTTTTTCGGCATCCACGAACCACTGGTCGGTGAACATCGGTTCGATCACGACCTTCGAGCGGTCGCCAAAGGGCTGCATGATCGGTTTGCTCTCGACCAGCGGGACGAGTGCAGCCGGGTCGTCGTTCTCACCCAGCTTTGTGCCCAGAACCGGATTGTCGGCGCGGGTCATGACGGCCAGACCGTCGGCGGTGATCTCTTCGACAACCTTGGCGCGCGCCTCGAACCGGTCGAGCCCGCGCAGGTGGTCGGGGATCAGGTTGATCGCGTCGATCTCATTCTCGGTGAATGCTTTGCCGCGTGCGTATTCCTGCGCTTTGCCCGCCTCCTCGGCGTAAGGCACTCCATCGGCCCGCATTGCGCCACGCGTGTCCATCAGACGGTACATCGGAATACCGCCACGCTTGGCGACCATGTTGTCGTTGAAATCATGCGCGCCGGTGATCTTCACCGCGCCCGAGCCGAAATCGGGATCGGGATAGTCATCAGTAATGATCGGAATCTGGCGACGATGCTCTTTCGGTCCAACAGGAATTTCACAGAGTTTGCCGATGATTGGCGCGTAGCGCTCATCTGACGGATGAACCGCAACCGCGCCGTCGCCCAGCATTGTTTCGGGCCGTGTCGTGGCGATTGAGATATAGTCGCGCTGTTCCTCAAGCACGATATTCCCGTCCTCATCCTTTTCGACATACGTATAGGTCTCACCACCCGCCAGCGGGTACTTGAAGTGCCACATATGGCCCGCGACTTCGATATTCTCGACCTCAAGATCCGAGATTGCGGTCTCAAAATGCGGGTCCCAGTTGACCAGACGCTTGCCGCGATAGATCAGGCCCTTTTCGTACATTTCTACGAAGACCTTGATGACGGCATCGTGGAAATTTGCAGAATTCTCATGCCCTGTGCGCGGGTCACCCGGTGCACCTGCCATGGTAAACGCGTTGCGCGACCAATCGCAGCTGGCGCCAAGACGCTTGAGCTGTTCAATGATCGTGCCACCGTATTCACCCTTCCATTCCCAGACTTTCTCAAGGAACTTCTCGCGCCCGAGTTCACGCCGCCCTTCGTTGCCCTGCGCCGCCAGCATCTTTTCAACCTGCATCTGCGTGGCGATGCCCGCGTGGTCCTGACCGGGTTGCCAAAGCGTGTCGAAGCCGCGCATCCGGTGCCAGCGGGTCAGGATATCCTGCAGCGTGTTATTGAATGCGTGTCCCACATGCAGCGCCCCCGTCACGTTGGGCGGCGGGATCATGATGGTAAAGCTTTCATCGCGCGATCTGTTCGCGCCCGCCTTGAAGGCTCCGACCTGTTCCCAAGCCTCGTAAATGCGGGCCTCGGCCTCGGCCGCGTTGAATGTCTTTTCCATCGCCATTGGATGCGTCCTGCGTCAACAAATTCGGGTTATCGCTTGCAATATCGAAAGGATAGCAAAAGGGAAAGGGCCAAGCGCCGGGGCTATGGACAATGATGCATCGCAGCCTAATGTCGCCTAGAGGCAGAGACAGGAGCGCGCGGTGGAAAAGTTTGGCAAAAGCCAGCCCGTCAAACGGACCGAGGACCAGCGGTTTCTGACCGGGCAGGGGCAATATATGGACGATGTCCTGCCGCACGGGGCTTTGCATGCGGTATTCGTGCGATCCCAGTTGGCGCATGGGGTGATTGGGGCGCTGGTTCTGGATGACGCGCGCGCGGCCGAAGGGGTGCGGCTGATCATGACGCTGGACGACCTGAAGGCCGCCGGGATCGACACGTGTATGAATGCGGCCATCCTGAATAACCGAGACGGTTCGAAAGCCGCTGCGCCGGACCGGCATATGCTGGCCGCGGATCGCATACGGTTTGTCGGAGAACCCGTCGCTGTAGTCATTGCCGACACCGCCTTACAGGCCCGCGATGCGGCCGAGCTGATCTGGGTCGAAACCTCAGACTTGCCCGTAAAACTGGACGTGTGTGCGGGCGGAGAAACGCTGCACGCGGAAACTCCGGATAATCGGGCATTTGACTGGGCGCTGGGCGATGAGGCGGCAACTATTGCTGCGTTTCAGCAGGCGGCTCATACCGTTGCACTGAATGTGGAAGACAATCGAGTGATCATCACGTCGATTGAACCGCGGGGCTGTCAGGCGCATTGGGTTGATGGGCGGTTGCACTTTTCCTATGGCGGGCAGGGAGTTTGGGCCATGCGTGGTCAGCTGGCGCAAAAGTTGCGACTCAACCCCGAAGATATCCGCGTCACGACCCCGGATGTCGGTGGCGGGTTCGGCATGAAGGTCATGCCCTATCCCGAATATTTCTGTGTGGCCGTAGCTGCGATGAAGTTGGGCCAGCCTGTTCACTGGATGTCTGACCGTTCCGAGGCAATGTTGTCCGATCACCATGGCCGCGACCTGTCTTCGCTGGCCGAGCTGGCATTTGACAGCGATCACCGGATCACCGCCTATCGGGTGCACAGCAAGGTAAATCTTGGGGCCTATAACAGCCATTTCGGCCAGGCGATACAAACCAATCTCTTCAGCAAAGTGTTGATGGGCGCCTATGATGTACAAACCACCTATCTGCGGGTCGAGGGGTTCTTTACCAATACAACGCAGGTTGACGCCTATCGCGGCGCAGGGCGACCCGAGGCCATATATGTCCTTGAACGCGCTATCGACCGCGCGGCCCGAGAACTGGGCGTAGATCCCTGGGAGTTGAGGCGCAAGAATTTCATCCGGCCTGAGGCATTTCCTTACAAGACCGCGACCGGCGAAACGTATGATGTCGGCGATTTCGACATGGTCCTGTCCCAAAGCCAAAGACAGTCCAGCGGCTTTGCCGCCCGCAAGATCGCCGATGCTGAACGCGGTTTGTTCCGGGGGCAGGGGATTTGTTACTATATCGAAAGCATTTTGGGCGACCCTTCCGAGAACGCAAAGATCGAGTTCGTTGAGGATGGCACCTTGAAACTTTTTGTCGGAACCCAATCCAACGGGCAGGGGCACGAAACGGTCTATGCTCAGTTCCTGTCTGACCAAACCGGGGTTCCCCTGGATTGCATCACCGTAGTTCAAGGTGACAGCGACCAGCTTCCGAATGGTGGGGGAACCGGGGGATCGCGATCAGTTACGGTGCAAAGCACAGCGACGCTTGCCACGATCGACGTCATGGTTGCCGCATTCACGCCCTATCTCGCAGATAAGATGGGGGTGGAGGAAAGCGACGTGCGCTTTGATTTTGAAACCTTCCGCGCGCCGGGATCAAACCTGACGCCCACTTTGACCGAGGCCGCGGATATGGCCCGTGCCGACGGGCGCGTTGATTTGTTGCAGCATCAGGCAAGCATCACGCTGGACGACCGTAGCTATCCCAACGGGGCACATGTTGCCGAAATCGTGATTGACCCTTGTACCGGCGAAACATGGGTAGACCGCTATACTGTGGTCGATGATTTCGGTAATCTTATCAATCCGATGCTGGCCGAGGGGCAAGTTCATGGTGGTGTCGCACAAGGCATCGGTCAGGCGCTGTCCGAACATGTTGTCCATGATGCGCAGGGGCAACTGCTCACGGCATCGTTGATGGATTACGCCTTGCCCCGCGCAGCCGAGATACCCATGATTAAGTTTACCTCGGCGCCGGTACCGTCAACCTCTAACCCGTTGGGAATGAAAGGATGCGGAGAGGCCGGCACCGTGGGCGCGCTGGCTGCAGTGGCAAATGCGGTTCAGGATGCGCTCTGGGATCACGAGGTGCGGCAGGCCGATATGCCTTTTACGCCGCACAAAGTATGGGAACTGCTGAACGATGCAACTGTCGCGGCTGAGTAGAAAGGTACTGGGGTGGCTTGGACGGCCGCTGCGTTCCGAGCATTCGGCCGAAACGCGCCATCGTGAACCTGTCAGCCATGTCATCATTCTAGACGGCACCATGTCGACGCTTGAGCCCGGATATGAAACTCATGCGGGGCAGGCGCTGCGGCTGTGCTGCGAGATGGGAAGCAAGGTATCCGTCTTCTATGAGGCCGGCGTGCAATGGGAAAGCTGGAAGTCCTCGTTGGATGTGATGATGGGGCGGGGGATCAATCGCCAGATACGCCGGGCCTATGGCTATCTGGCCTCGCGGTATAAGCCCGGCGACCGTATCTATTTCATCGGCTACTCACGTGGGGCCTACGGTGTGCGCAGCCTTGCGGGTGTGATCGACATGATTGGCCTGCTCAAGGCCGAGCACGCGACCGTTAGGAATATCAAACAGGCCTACCGCCACTATGAATGCAATGCCAATGGTAGCGCCGCCGCTTCGTTTCGCCGGCAGTTCTGCCATGAAGATGTTGCAATCGAAATGATCGGCGTGTGGGATACAGTAAAAGCGCTGGGCTTGCGTCTACCGCTGCTTTGGCGGTGGGCCGAGGATCGCCACGCCTTCCACAACCATCAGCTTGGTCCCGCTACGCGCCACGGCTACCACGCGATGGCGCTGGATGAAACGCGCGAGGTATTCGAGCCGGTCCTGTGGAAATGTACCCCCGATTTTAAAGGCCATATCGAGCAAGTCTGGTTCCGAGGCACCCATGGCGATGTGGGTGGCCAGTTGAACGGGTTTGAAGAAGCCCGTCCTCTTAGCAACATCTCGCTGGTTTGGATGCTGGACAAGGCAGAGCTGCACGGCCTGCCCTTGCCGGAGGGATGGAGAGACCGCTTTGTGATCGACCCTCATGCGCGTTCGGTCGGCACATGGCGCGGTTGGGGTAAGATTTTCCTACTGCGCAAGCACCGCAAAGTAGGCCGCGACCGATCCGAGCGGCTGCATGTCTCGGTTTCGCCAAACGAACTGCCCGGTTGGGTGCCGATGCTGGATTTGCCATCGCATCCAGCGCAGTAATTCGGTTCCAGCTGCGAACAAAAATCACTGGGAACATTTACTGGTTAGTGAGACCCTAGTACTCATATATTGAAACAAGTATCGGATCATCATACTCACGCCGAACACAAAGGCGAATTGACATATGGCAGACCCATATTTTTCCGAACTCAAGTACCTTGGAGGCCCACCACAGGACTTTATCGAGGTCGCTGTTGACGCGGGTGCGGATGTTTCTGGGCTTGTTGTTACGATCTACAACTCTGACGGATCCATCCGCAGCACTAACACGCTTGATGGGATCACCCCGACGACAGTCGCAGGCCGGGACGTCTATGTAATTGACTCAGCCAGTTCCGCCACCTTTACCGGGCTCGGTAAAACCAATGGTATCTCTTTATCCGACGGGTCAACGGTTTATCAGTTCAGCTCTTTCAGCGATCCCCCCAGCCCCGGCCCGATAACGGCGACAGCTGGCCCCGCCAATGGGATGAGCTCGACGGTTATCGGCGAGGCCGGGGCGGGAGATTCACTTATTTCCACCGACGATGGTGGAACCTATTCGGTGAACACCACTCCGACACCGGGCACCATACCGTGCCTTACGGCAGGAACGTTGATTGCGACCGATCAGGGCCCTGTCCTGATCGAGAGTTTGAAGCAAGGTGATCGTGTCTTGACGGATCATGGTTGCACGCAGCCTTTGTCACAAATCATTCGGCGACATGTCAGCGCGCGGGATTTGCGCCGCCATCCCAAGCTTTACCCAGTACGCATTTGCGCTGGCGCGCTAGGGCAGGGCCTGCCCAGACGCGACCTGCTCGTGTCCCGTCAGCACCGGATGCTGATATCCTCGGCGATCGTTAAGCGCATGTTTGAGTGCCCCGAGGTTCTGGTCTCAGCTATAAAGTTGGTCGAGCTTCCGGGGATATACGTCGACGACAGAATTACAGAAGTTACTTATTTCCACCTGGTGTTTTCTGAACATGAGGTAATTTATGCAGATGGTGCCCCGACCGAGAGCCTTTTGCTTGGCGATGAAGCACTGAAATCTCTACCGGCAGCAGCCATGGAAGAGCTTTTTACGCTGTTCCCCGATCTTGTCGAAACCCCGATGCAAAAGACCAACTACAAAATCCCAGAGGGGGGGCGGCAAAAGCGATTGATCGCTCGGCATGCACGGAACCGGCGGCCGCTTTTGGCAGATTACGACTCTTCTTCGATTCCAGTGTGATCGCTCTTAGATGACGCAGAGCCAAAACAGGTGTATTACCTACATTCCGGCCTGCTGCGGGCACCGCGCTCTTTTGCTAGGTGCCTGCCTTCGTCAAAGCCTTACCGCCGCCGGTCGCGACGTGAGCTCATAGGCTGGAACGCCACACCCACATGCGCTTCGCAATAAGGTTTGCCTGCCTCAACGGGCAGACCGCAAAACCAGAAATCCTCGGTCGCGGGGTCGCCGACGGGCCATTTGCAGGTCTTCTCGGTCAGTTCCATCAGCGTCAGCTTTTTGGCTTTCTTCTCAACCTCGTTGACCTTGGCCAGCGCCTCGGGGCTGATCTCGTTCGCTGAAGGTTGCGGCGGCAGCGGTTGACCGGCCGGGATGATCTGACGGCGGGCCGGAACAGCGGGCTTGGCCTCGGCTGCCGGCGCTGCGGCTGGACGTGCCGGTTCCGTCTTGGGCGTGGGTTTGGGCTTGGCCTCGGCCTTGGGCGCGGGCGCTGGTTTTTCCTTTGGCTCAGCCTTGGCGGGGGTCGCGCCGGTTGCGCGATTCGACAGGCCCAGCCGGTGGACTTTGCCGATAACCGCATTGCGGGTCACACCGCCCAGTTCCTTGGCGATCTGGCTGGCCGACTGGCCCTCGCCCCACATCTTTTTAAGCAGCTCTACACGCTCGTCAGTCCAGGACATCATTTGCCTTTCAAAAGCGGAAAGCGGCCCCGGATTCGGGCCGCCTTGGGAATTCGTCTCAGCCCCCTATTTTAAACACTGCGGTCCGAGTTACAAGCGGTCTTCGAATCAGGTAGAGGGCAGATCATGCAGAATCTCATGGATCAGGAGGCACGCCGCTTTGGTGCGGTGAACTGGATGGGTCTCTATACGCTGGCCCGGCGGGAAACTTTGCGGTTTATGGCGGTGTGGACGCAGACACTTTTGGCACCGCTGGTGACTGCGGGGCTGTTTCTGCTGATCTTCAACATCGCTATCGGGCCCAGCCGGCCTGATGTGATGGGCGTGCCATTTTTGACCTTTCTGGCGCCGGGCATCATGATGATGACGGTGATCCAGAATGCGTTTGCCAATACTTCGTCCTCGATGGTGATCTCGAAGGTACAGGGCAACATCGTCGATACCCTTATGCCGCCGCTTTCGCCGTTAGAGATTCTGCTGGGATACCTTGCGGGCGGCATTGCCCGTGGCTTTCTGATCGCTGTCGTCGTTGCAACCGCGCTGGCGCTGGTGCTCGGTATTGTCCCGCAGAACCCACTGATCGCCATGATCTTTGTAGTGCTGGGAGGGGCCTTTATGGGCGCGCTGGGCCTTTTTGCCGGGATTTTCGCCAATAAGTTCGACCAGATGGCTGCGATTACCAACTTCATCGTCACGCCTTTGGCGTTTCTTTCTGGAACCTTTTACTCGGTCGAGGCATTGCCGCCGGTTTTGTACCGGCTAAGCCACGCCAACCCGGTTTTCTATCTGATCGACGGGCTGCGCTATGGTATGATTGGGGTTTCGGACAGCTCGCCCTACCTTGGGATGTTGATCTGCACGGCTGCAACACTGGTGGTCGGTGCACTGACCTGGCAGATGCTGCGAACGGGCTATCGGCTCAAGGCCTGACGGTGCCGCGCCTCGCGCCACACAAGAATCAGCCCTCCGGCCAAGATGATGGCAGATCCAATCAGGCTGACCGCGTCGGGGACCACATCGAATATCGCAAAATCATATAGCGCAGCGAACAGCAGTGTCGCATAGCTTATCGGCGCTACGAAAGACGCATCTGCCCGCGCCATGCCGTTAACGAAACAGGCCTGTGCGCAAGCCATCAATGCGCCGATCCCCGCAAGGGCCGCCCATTGCGCCGGGTTGGGCATCTGAAACACGAAACTCACCGCGACTGATGCGATGGTCAGGCCCATCGCGTTGTTCACCAATAGAATTTGGATCGGGCTCTCTCGCCCTGACAGCTTTTTGATAAAGATCAGCTCCATCCCGATGACGACCGCCGCCGCCAGCGCCAGTAACGCCGCAGGTTGGAAGCTCGCAGGTGTCGGGCGCAGCAGAACCATTGCCCCGATCAGGGCCACCGCCGCCGCCAGCCAGCGCCAGGGGCCGACGCCTTCTTTCAGCAAGGGAATGGCCAGAACCATCGCAAAGACCGGGTTCAAGAACGAAATCGCCGTCGCATCCGCCATCGGTATGAACGCGACCGATGCAAACATCAGCGTGATTCCCAGCCAGCCAAAGCTTGTCCTACCGATATGCAGCCCCCAATGGGGCCGCCGCAGTTTAGGGCGCATGATGCCCACTGCCGAAACGATGACCAGGAAGGCGAATAGAAACCGCCCGTGGCTGATCTGCATTGGATGCAAAGGAGCACCTAGCGTATCTGTCCCCAAAGCTTTGGCCAGCAGGGTAGTTGCTGCAAGGAATGCACTGGCGACAAAAATCAACAGTGCCGCTAGGGGCGGGTTATGCGCTTTGGGAACGAACATGCGTAAGCGGTGCTGTACGGGTGGACGAAAGGCAAGGGGTAAAACGGTCAGGGCTGTCCCGACGGTGTAGCAAGAGCCTGTTTGGCCTGTCGCAAGCTGTCCAGAAAACGATTTGCGCGCTCGATCCGCGCCTCAACCTCTTCGATCCGTTCCTGAAGAAATGCTACGCCGTCAAAGGTTTCGGGATCAGCCGCACCAAGTTGCCCCAGCAGGGTTGCAAGTTGGGCGATACTGATCCCCGCCGCCTGTGCATCGCCGATCTGTTCCAGCGTGATCAGCGTGTCATCCGGATAGTCGCGATAGCTGTTTGTCGCTTCTGGCCCGGGGCGCGAGGCAATCAATCCGTGCCGCTCGTAAAACCGCAATGTGTCGCGGGGCAGCCCGCTTCGGCGGGACAGTTCTCCGATACGCATATGTAAAACCATTGACTATACTCTATGGTTTTGATCTTATGGCTCGTGGTCAAAGCCTGCAAGGGGAAAGATGATGGGATCCAAATGTCAAAGCTGCGGCATGCCTCTTAGCAAGGATACCGAAGGGGGCGGCAGCGAAGCGGACGGAACCCGCAGCACACGGTATTGTTCACTCTGTTACGCGGACGGTGCGTTTCGACATCCCGGTGCCTCGTTCGAGGAATTTCAGTCCCATTGTCTGGATGCGCTGGTGAACAAGGGCATGCCCCGCATTCTGGCCTGGGCTTTTACGCGCGGTATGGGTCGATTAGGCCGCTGGAGCGAAGGCTGATACGGGGGTTGCAGCGTTGCAGCAACAAAGCTCTTTTCATCGCAAATCTTCGGCGCTATACGGCATCCATGATCAAACACGCTGATATCCTGCGACTTCGACGCCGACGCTTTGCCGCGTAACCGGCCCGTTTGATCCTTTTGCGCTGCCCAAATCGGCGCATCTCCCACCAAATCAGTTGACGAACATGGCCCTCGTGTATCACTCACGGGGCTCAACATATCGAAAAGGATGATCCGATGATCCCGTCCGTTCTGCCGACCTATAATCGTGCGCCCCTGACCTTTGTGAAGGGCGAAGGCGCTTGGCTGACCGAGGCGGATGGCCGACGTTTTCTGGATATGGGCGCGGGGATTGCTGTGAATGCACTGGGCCATGCGCATCCGGCGCTGGTGAACGCGCTGACGGAACAGGCCCACGCGCTGTGGCATGTGTCGAACCTTTATAACATCCCTCAGCAGCAGGCGCTGGCTGATAAGCTGGTTGAACATACCTTTGCCGACACGGTGTTCTTTACCAATTCAGGCACGGAAGCCTGCGAGCTGGCTGTGAAAATGGCACGCAAATATTTCTACGATAAAGATCAGCCCGAACGGGTCGACATCATCACCTTTGACGGTTCGTTTCACGGTCGGTCCTCGGCAGGCATCGCCGCTGCGGGGTCAGAGAAGATGACCAAAGGCTTTGGCCCGCTGCTGCCCGGCTTTGTACACCTGACATTTGGTGATCTTGACGGTGTCACCAATGCGATCTCGGACAAGACCGCGGCGATCTTGATCGAACCCATTCAGGGCGAGGGCGGTATTCGCCCCGTCCCTGATGCCGAGCTCAAAGCGCTGCGTCAGATCTGCAACGACAATGGCCTGTTGCTGATCCTCGACGAGGTCCAATGCGGCGTTGGGCGTACCGGTAAACTTTTTGCCCATGAATGGGCGGGCATCACGCCTGACATCATGATGGTCGCCAAGGGCATCGGTGGAGGGTTCCCTCTGGGTGCGGTGCTGGCCACCGAAGACGCGGCCAGCGGCATGACGGCAGGTACGCACGGGTCGACCTATGGCGGAAACCCTCTCGGTTGTGCGGTGGGCTGCGCGGTGATCGACCAGGTTGCAACCCCCGCCTTTCTGGACGGGGTCAATCGCAAGGCGGGCATGTTGCGCCAGAAGCTCGAAGGATTGATTGCAAATCATCCGGACGTGTTCGAAGAGGTGCGCGGCGCAGGGCTCATGCTGGGTCTGAAATGCAAGGCGACCAACTTGGATGTGGTGAATGCGGGATATGATAACGGCCTCATCACCGTTCCCGCCGCTGACAATGTGATCCGCCTATTGCCGCCTTTGACCCTCACAGAGGACGACATTGCACAGGCGGTTATTCGTCTGGAGAAAACGGCCGCGCAGGTCGAAAGCAATCTGGCGTCTGCCTGAGCCCACCCGATTAGAAAAGCGAAACGACATGAAGCACTTCCTCGACATTCACAAAACCAATGCCGCCGCTTTGCGGGGCATGATCGACCAGGCTGCTGCCATGAAGCAGGCGCGTCTGGGGCAGCCAAAGGCGGCACCGGATGACGAATTGGCACTCAAAGACCGCATGGTCGCCCTGATCTTTGAAAAACCGTCAACCCGGACGCGCGTGTCCTTTGATGTAGGCGTGCGCCAGATGGGTGGTCAGACGATGGTCCTTTCGGGCAAGGACATGCAGTTGGGTCACGGCGAAACCATCGCCGACACCGCCCGCGTGCTGTCGCGCTATGTCGATATGATCATGATCCGGACCTTTGACGAAACCATCCTGACCGAGATGGCGGAATACTCGGACGTGCCGGTGATCAACGGCCTGACCGACCGCACTCACCCCTGCCAGATCATGGCCGATGTGCTGACGTTCGAGGAACACCGCGGACCGATCGCCGGGAAGAAAGTCGTTTGGACTGGCGATGGTAACAATGTGTGTGCCTCGTTCCTTCACGCGGCGGGCCAGTTCGGGTTTGATCTGACTTTTACGGGCCCGGCGCAATTCGACCCCGAAGAGGATTTCATGGGTTTTGCCCGTCAAAAAGGGTCCAAGATTGTTGTGGAACGGGACCCCTACAAGGCTGTAGATGGGGCCGATCTGGTTGTCGCCGATACCTGGGTTTCGATGCACGACTCTCAATCCGCGAAAGAACGGCGCCACAACCTGCTGCGTCCTTATCAGGTAAACGCCGAATTGATGGCCCATGCCAAACCCGATGCGCTGTTCATGCATTGCCTTCCCGCGCACCGCGAAGAAGAAGCGACATCCGATGTCATGGATGGGCCGAACTCGGTCATTTTTGACGAGGCCGAAAACCGACTGCACGCCCAGAAGGCCGTTATGCGTTGGTGTCTGGGCGTCTGAACACATGAAAATGGCAAGAGAGAGCCGTGTGCTCTCTCATGATTTCCGGAGTGCACAATGCCCCATATAGTCCTCGAATTCTCTCAGGGCCTTGAAGAGAAACATGATTTCCATGCGGTCTGCGAGAAGTTGTTTGCGGTGCTTTCTGAACATGCTGAGTTTGATGCACCGGCCCTTAAGATCCGGGCCAACCCGGTCACCTATTTTCGGATCGGGACCGAACCGCAGACCTTTGTCCATGCGACGCTTTTATTGATGCAGGGCCGGGATGGGGCTACGCGAGCTGAACTGAACGCTACCGTTTTGGATGTTCTGACTGTTGCCATGCCCGAGGTTGGCAGCATCACGGTACAAGAGGTCGAACTGAACCGTGCGTCTTATGCCAAACGCCTGGCGTGATTGTGTTTGGCAATTTGTCGATCTGAAGCACGGCGACTGACACCTTCTTTAGTCGTAAGCAACATTCCTTTGCAGGGCAGCAAAAATGCCCTGCATTCCCTGTCAAACAGGTGATCGGGTAGCGAGCTGTTTGGATGGTTCTTTTCTCAGGTGGAATTTCTGTTAGAATTGTTATGTAATAACATTAATGATATATCATAACGGACAAAAATCCACCGGAGTTGTGCAATTATTGAGGTTTCTTTCAGGTGCAGCGGCCTGCATCTTGCAGGGGCGAACCGTTGCCTGCCGAAAAAGGGAGAAACTGGAATGAGCTGGAACCCGTCTCACAACCCCGATCGTTTGACTGAGAACCCGTCTTTAGAGGCACTGATCATTCCTCGCGCACGTGATCTGGGTGGGTTCGAGGTGCGCCGCGCGCTACCCTCGGTCAAACGACAGCTTGTTGGCCCGTTCATTTTCTTTGACCAGGTCGGCCCTGCAGAATTCATCACAGAAGGCGGTATAGACGTCCGGCCTCACCCTCATATCGGGTTGGGCACGGTCACCTACCTGTATAAAGGGGAATTTGAGCATCGTGATAGCTTGGGCACCCATCAGATGATCTATCCCGGTGAGGTCAACTGGATGATTGCAGGACGTGGCGTGACCCATTCTGAACGCACCAGCAAGGAAACGCGCAGCAAAAGACACAGTCTTTTTGGCATTCAGACCTGGATCGCGCTGCCAGAGGACCAGGAAGATATTGCACCGGACTTCGAACATCACAAACAATCTGCGCTGCCCCATATTCAGGATGCTGGGGTCAGCGCTCGTCTCATCCTTGGCTCGGCTTATGGTGAAAGCAGCCCGGTCACGACACTGTCTGAAACCTTCTATCTGGACGTGCAGCTTGCCCCCGGGGCCTCTTTTCCTTTGCCTGATGATCAGGAGGACCGCGGTGTTTATGTGACGGAAGGAACGGTTGAGATTGCCGGCGATCAGTTCACCCAAGGTCGTATGATGGTGTTTCGGCCAAGGGATCGCCTTTCCGTTCAGGCAGGGCCGCAGGGTGCGCGGCTAATGTTGCTTGGAGGTGCGACGTTGAACGAGGATCGTTATATCTGGTGGAACTTCGTGTCGTCCTCAAAGGAAAAGATAGAAGCAGCCACCCGCGAATGGAAAACGGCGGACTGGGCCAAAGGGGCTTTTCAACTGCCTCCGGGGGACGATCAAGACTTCATCCCGATTTCAGAAGACCTTGAACGCACCCGTCCGAGGCGCGCGCGCTGACCTGGCGTCAGTTGGCCTTGTCTGACAGGCGGATCGCGGCAATCTTTGGCCGAAGGGGAGGGGCGTCATGAGGATCGCAATCGCGGGGGCGGGCAGCATTGGATGTTACTGCGGGGCTTTGCTGGCCCGATCCGGTCACGATGTCACCCTGTTGGGGCGGGCACGAATCCTCGACCCGATCCGGGATAAGGGGCTGATGGTCACAGATTTTTCAGGCCTGCGGTGTCATGTGACCAACCTGTCCCTGACCGAAGATCCGGCGGAACTGAGTGATGCTGAAATAGTCATTGTCACGGTAAAGACCGGCGCGACGGAAGAGATGGCGAAGGATATCGGGAAACACGCTCCAGACGCTGTGATCCTCTCTTGGCAAAATGGGCTGGAAAACGCAGGCACCTTACGTACGATGCTTCCGCACCACGATGTCCGCG
This sequence comes from Ruegeria sp. CDSA020, assembly GCF_059612345.1. NCBI lineage: Bacteria > Pseudomonadati > Pseudomonadota > Alphaproteobacteria > Rhodobacterales > Roseobacteraceae > Ruegeria > Ruegeria sp. CDSA020. The sequence goes on along the minus strand of NZ_JBXWQK010000010.1, from coordinate 53,402 downwards.
CCGGTATGGTGCCGTTCAACGTCGTACCGACAGATACCGGCGGATTTCATCGCGCGACTTCAGGTGAAATCGTTATCCAATCCGGCCTCGGCGATTTGGGCGCAAAGCTGACTGGCCCCGACCTACCGGTGTCAGAGAGTGACCAGATCGAAGCCGTCCAATGGGGCAAGCTGGTGATCAATCTCAATAACGCGCTGAATGCGCTGTCCGGGTTGACGTTGAAACAGCAGTTGCTGGACCGCAACTGGCGCCAACTGATGGCAGATCAGATGTCCGAAGCTCTGACCGTGTTGCGATCCGCAGGACAACCGATTGTGTCAATGACGCCGCTGCCCGCCTGGATGACACCGCATATCCTGCGTCTGCCTACGCCTTTGTTTTCGCGGATCGCATCCCGGATGCTGATCATTGACCCTTCGGCGCGCACCTCTATGGCCTATGACCTGATGGCAGGGCGCCCAACGGAAATCGACAATCTGCAAGGCGAGATCATCCGTTTGGGCGAGCAGCAAGACATTGCGACCCCAATCTGCGCGCAGGTTCGCGAAAAGATTGCACAGAACCCAAAATCCCCGCTTACTCCCGAGCAAATCCGAAGCTGATGGGTTAGAGAAAAGCCGTCAGTGTCCAGAAGATAGCGGCTGATAACACTGCGGTAGCGGGGACCGTTATGATCCAGGCAGCCACGATCGTCATGAAATGCGAGCGACGGACGAGTTTCCGGCGTTTTTTCTCTTCCTGTGCTTGGCGCCGCTCGGGCAGTCGTTGGTGGTTCGCGTTCTTTCTGCGCCGCTCGGCATGCCATTCGCGATAAAAGCCCACTCCGAAGACCGCTCCCACTGCGATATGGGTGGAACTGACGGGCAGGCCCAGCCAACTGGCCAGGATCACAGTGATCGCCGCAGAAAGGGCGACACAGAATGCGCGCATTGGGTTGAGCTTGGTGATCTGACTGCCGACCATCCTGATCAATTTTGGGCCAAACAGGAACAGCCCAAAGGAAATTCCCAGCGCTCCGATCACCATCACCCAGGTTGGAATTGCGACTTGTGCAGCGAAATCCCCGAACTGCGCCGTATGCACGATTGCCGCCAACGGACCAACCGCATTTGCCACGTCATTGGCGCCGTGGGCAAAGCTAAGAAATGTTGCTGAAATAATAAGTGGTAGCCCAAACAGCGTTTTCAGAGACTTCGTTCTGTTTTCTAGTCCTTCTGATCTGCGATGCACCCAAGGGACTGTCACCAGCCATGTCAGAAATCCGGTGGCCAGACCGAACAGCAAAGCGACTTCAAGCTCAACTTTGACCAGCTTGTTCAGGCCTTTGACGGCCAAATAGGTGGTAAAGGCACCAGCCATGACAGCAACGAGTATCGGCACCCAACGGCGGGCAGCGGCGATCTTGTCGTCCTGATACTGAATTTTGGCATTGATCAAAGCCAGAAAGCCAGCGGCAATAGTTCCACCTAACACAGGAGAGATGATCCAACTGGCGGCAATGGCGCTCATCGTGGTCCAACTGACCGCGCTTAGGCCAGCTGCTGCGATGCCCGCCCCCATGACGCCCCCTACCACCGAATGTGTGGTCGAAACAGGCGCGCCGACCCAGGTGGCCAAGTTGACCCACATGGCTGAAGAAATCAGAGCCGCCATCATCGCCCAGATAAAGACGGTGCTGTCGTGAACCGATGCCGGGTCTATAATCCCTTTCGAAATCGTCGAGACGACATCCCCACCTGCCAGCAAGGCCCCCGCGCTTTCTGCGATGGCTGCGATGACGATTGCGCCGGTCATGGTCAGCGCGTTGGCCCCGACAGCGGGGCCCATGTTATTGGCAACATCATTTGCGCCGATATTGATGGCCATATAGGCCCCAAAACCGGCTGCCGCGACAACGATCAACCCGCCATCAGCCCGCCCAAAAACCACTGCGGCCGTCAGCCCGGCCAGCGCAATAAAGGCGAAGGCGATACCCGGCGCCAGCATGGGGCGTGCCACATGGGCATTGGCATACTCAACGCGTGAGATGCGCGCCAGATCGCTGTCCAGCGATTGCCAACGGGGTTTGGAGCTTGGGTTCGACATCAGGCTATTGCGGGCGGTTTCCAAAAGAACACCCGCGGCTATACGGTTTAGCTCAGACGAGCAACCGTGGCGTCATCACTTTTTGTGGAGGTGTCACAGCTGCAGCAGCAAAGCGCGCAGTTCGGGTTCCTGAACACGTTCGGCCGCTATCACGGGCGAAACCCACTCGCGGGTCCTTTCCTCGGCCTCGGGGTAGATATCGGCCAGTTCCTGCACTTCGATCCGATAGACATTGGTCACCACAGTCTGGCTGGCTCCGTCTTTTAGGATCTTGTCATAAGTATATTGCCCAACAGGGTCTTTGGATAGGGATTGGGCGCACACGCCGGCTTCTTCCCAGGCCTCTTGCCGGGCAGCCTCGGCGCCATCCAGGCCATCAATCGGCCAACCTTTGGGGATGATCCAGCGTCCGGTGTCCCGGCTGGTGATCAAAAGAACCTGCAGCCCGTCCTGCGTTTCGCGGGTGCACAAGGCGCCAAACTGCACCCGATGGGGGCGCAGGAACAGAGGCCGGGCGACCTCTTCCCAAATATTTCGCAGCCATTTTGTCATGTTTGTCGTTCGCGTACCCGGGTTTTACCTGAGCAGCCCACATAGCAATGAAACAGATAATCTTCAATGAACGCCCGGAATCGCCGTGCTTTCCGCATCTTCATGCCAAGAATTTTCGACGAAAATTCCCGACGGCCGCCTAATTTCGACGTTTTGCGCGCAGGGTGGGGTCGGCCTTGGTCGGATCTTCGGGCCAAGGGTGTCTGGGATATTGCGCGCGCATATCTTTGCGCACATCCGCGTATGACCCAGCCCAGAAACCGGGCAGGTCGCGCGTGATCTGGATGGGTCGTTGGGCCGGTGAAAGAAGCGTGATCTTGAGGGCCTCACCGCCAATGACTGGATGGCGCGTTACGCCAAACAGTTCCTGCAGCCGCACCGAGATTTCCGGTACTGCACCGCCATAATCTATCGGCACCTTTCGCCCCAGAGGAGTTTCAAACGACCCTGGAGCGCGCCGGTCCAGTTCCTGCGTCTGGGCCCAGTCCAGTCGGGCGCGCAACGCTGGCAACAGGTCGAACCGTTTCCAGTCTTCAGCATTGCGGACGCCGGAAAGCATCGGCAACAGCCAGTCTTGCAGCGTGTCGGTTAACCCCTCGATCGAGAAATCAGGCAGCTCTGCGCCTTCGGTCCGGACCAGTTCCACCCGTGCCGCCAATCGCGCAGCGGCCCCGTTCAGTCGCAGGCCAAGATCACGGACGCCATCCAGCATCGCCAATGCAACTGCTTCGTCCGGAACCTCTTTCCAAACACGATCACTCAACGTGATTGCGCCTAGCCGTTCTTGTTTGCGCGCAACGACACGGCGGTCACGTTTTGACCAGTCGCAGACCTCGATCCAGGTGATCTGATCCTCGAACAAGTCACGAATTTCCTTTTCCGAGATCTGTGCGGCCATGCGCACCTTTGCTTCGCGGGGGTTGCCATCGGTATCGGTCACAACCAGATAAGGCGCGGCAGCCAGCGTATCGCTGCCATCCAGCACAACACCCTTCCCTCCTGACAACACATAACGCGGCTCATCCCCTTTGCGCCGTTGTCCAATGCGATCGGGATAGGCGAGTGCGGCTGTTGCCGCTGGGCTGAAGTCGGACAGGTTGCCTTTGGTTTGCAGCCGCTTGGTCTCGGTTTTTATCCGTTCTAACGCACCAATGTTGACCTGCCAGACACGGTTGCGTTGAAAGGCGCGCATATCTCGCATGGCTTCGAGCCTAAGCAACATATCCACCGGAGCACCCCGTAAGGGATCGCGCTCGGCCATGAGAGCGGCCAAAGGTGCGGCGGCGGGGCCGACCTGTTCCAGCATATGTCCCAATCGCGGGTGCAGAGGTAGCGCCGCTAGTGACCGCCCGTGGTCGGTGATCCGTCCCTTCCCATCCAGCGCGCCCAGCATCATCAGCAACGTGCGTGCCTCTGTCATCGTGCCCTCGGGTGGAGGGGTCAGGAAAGACAGTTCTTCGGGGTCCGCCCCCCAAAGTGCCAGTTCCAGCGCCAGCCCGGTCAGGTCGGTTGCCTCGATCTCGGCCGGGGGATAGGCGGCCAGCGCGCCTTCTTCGCCCTTCGACCATAAGCGATAGCACTTGCCTTCGGCGACACGACCAGCGCGGCCAGCGCGCTGCGTTGCCTCGGCGCGCGTCACCCGCTCGGTCACTAGTCTGGACATACCCGACCCCGGATCGAAACGCGCCCGCCGAGCCTGTCCCATGTCCAAGACCACGCGAATGTCTGGAATGGTCAACGAGGTCTCGGCAATGGACGTAGCCAAAACCACTTTGCGACCGGTTTCGACCGGTGCAATCGCTTGGCGCTGGGCAGCAAAAGGCATCGCGCCGAATAGTGGTCGCACCGTAGCTTTGCTGGATAGCCGGCCAGCCAAGGCGGCCTCTGCCCGGCGGATTTCGCCTTCTCCGGGCAGGAACACCAACATCCCACCTTCTGTTTCGCGCTCGGCCTGAACCACAAGATCGACCAATGCGTCCAGCTTTCGCGCCTGTTGTCCTAGCGGTCGGTCCAGCCAACGTGTTTCGACCGGGTAACTGCGCCCTTGGGACGTAACAACGGGGGCCTCCATCAACCGTCCCACAGGCTCAGCGTCTAGCGTTGCCGACATTGCCAGCAGGATCAGATCGTCCCGCAATGCCCCGGCGACCTCAAGGCACAAGGCCAGGCCGAGATCCGCGTTCAGGGACCGTTCATGGAATTCATCGAAAATCACCGCACTAATGCCGGGCAGATCGGGTTTGACTTGCAGCATCCGGGTCAGGATACCTTCGGTGACGACCTCGATCCGGGTCGATTTCGATACCTTCGCCTCGCCCCGCACGCGATAACCAACTGTGTCGCCCACGCGCTGTCCCAGCGTATCGGCCATGCGCTCGGCAGCAGCCCGGGCCGCCAAGCGGCGGGGTTCCAGCATCACGATCTTGCCATCGCATAGCCCCGCCTCGAATATCGCCAGCGGCACTCGTGTTGTTTTCCCCGCGCCCGGAGGTGCCTGCAGCACTGCGCGGCCCGAAGCCTTTAGGGCGGCAAGAAGGTCAGGAATGGCGTCGTCGATGGGCAGGCGTATCATGCGGGCTTTATCCGCCAACGGTACGACAAGGTCCAGTTCCGTCTCTTATGCCCGGAGAGCGCATATCCCAGAGGTAAATTCTTGTGCGCTCTGGTCTGGACAAACCCCTCATTGGGACGGCAACTAGAACTGCCGCAACTGATTGGGGGCGAAATGGAACTGGACAGCCTGAGTGACAGGATTTTGAACGGAGACCGGCGCGCGCTGGCCCGTGGTATCACGCTGGTGGAAAGCGGTCGCGCCGATCATCGTGCGCAGGCGACGGAACTGCTGACCAGATTGACCAAAGAGGGCCGCCAGGCCCTGCGGATCGGATTGTCAGGAACGCCCGGCGTCGGGAAGTCCACGTTCATCGAAAGCTTTGGTATGATGCTGACAGGGCAGGGGCTGCGTGTTGCAGTTCTTGCAGTAGATCCCAGCTCAACTCGGTCGGGCGGGTCCATTCTGGGGGACAAGACCCGGATGGAACGCCTGAGCCGCGAGAAAAACGCCTTTATCCGTCCATCACCCAGCCAGTCGCACCTGGGCGGCGTTGCCCGCCGCACACGTGAGGCCATCGCTTTATGTGAGGCCGCTGGGTTCGATGTTGTTTTGATCGAAACGGTTGGTGTCGGGCAATCGGAGACGGTTGTCTCCGAGTTGTCGGATCTGTTTATGCTGTTGCTTGCCCCGGCGGGCGGTGACGAACTGCAGGGCGTCAAGCGCGGTATCATGGAAATGGCCGACATGATCTTGGTCAACAAGGCGGATGGTGACTTGAAATCTGCCGCCACTCGCACCTGCGCCGACTATTCCGGGGCGCTGCGTCTTTTGCGTAAACGACCCCAGGACCCGGAAGGATTTCCCAAGGCGATGACTGTCTCAGCGGTCGAGGAACATGGGCTGGCTCAAGCCTGGGAGGAGATGCAGTCCCTCAGTAAATGGCGCCGTGAAAATGGCCACTGGGAGGTCAACCGCGCCACGCAAGCACAATATTGGTTCGAACAAGAGGTTCGGTCTGCCCTTCTGGCACGCCTGGCGACTCCACAAGCGCGTTCGGAAATGGAGCGTCTGGGCTCGCAGGTCAGCACTGGTCAGCTCAGTCCGTCGGTTGCGGCGGAACATATGTTGTCTGCTTTAGTCGCTGGCTAAGGCCTTATTCAAGCCTTTGATCTCATTCTCTTTCTGATTTCGGATCGGTGGGTTATCGCCCATAGGTTGCAAGTTGACCCAAACTTGATGCAAACTCAGGTTAAGGCCGCGCATCTGTCGCCAGGCCGGATATGCGGGAACCGTCAGCTATGCCCGATATTACTGGGACCAACGGCAACGACGATATCGACGTTAACAATGACACGGGGACCCTGAACGGTTCACCGGCTGGAACTCCGATTGATAATATCCGCGGCCGGGGTGGCGATGACGACGTCGACATCAATAACAGCACGATTACCGGGAATGTCATCGGCAATGCCGGCTCCGACACGATCACCGTCACCAGTAGCACCATTGGTGGCAGGATTGCCAGCGGGTCGGATGACGACACTGTCGATATCAGTGGCTCGAGTGTTGGAAACATCCGGCTAGGGAGCGGCAACGATACCCTGAATTTCACCAGCACCAGCGTCAGTGGCGATTTGCGTGGCGGCGGCGGGACCGACACGTTGAACTTGCCGGTGGGTACCGTCATCACCGATACCAATTTTGGCGTCATTAACGTCGTAGATGGCGTAGGCTATACCCTGTCCAGCGGGACATTCACCCTACCATCCGGTATCACGGTCACATATTCTGCCTTTGAGAACGGAAGTGGCGTTCCTTGTTTTACCCGTGACACGCACATCCTGACGCAGGACGGCATGAAAGCAATCCAAGCGCTGCGGATCGGGGACATGGTCCCGACCATGGGGTGCGACCCTCAGCCTATACGCTGGATCGGTCGTCGACAGTTTGACCGCACCGCCTTGCTGGAAAATCCCCGGCTCTTGCCGGTACGAATCCTTGCAGGTGCGCTGGGCGAGGGTTTGCCGCATCGCGATCTTCTGGTCTCACGCCAGCACAGGATGCTGGTGCAGTCCAGAATCGCGGAACGCATGTTCGGCACCACCGAAGTTTTGATTCCGGCGATCAAACTGACCGCACTGCCGGGAATCTATATCGATGAGGCCGTGCAATCGGTTGAGTATTTTCACCTGCTATTTGATCGCCATCATGTCATCTTTGCCGAAGATGCCCCAACCGAAAGCCTGTTCACCGGAGTCGAGGCCCTGAAATCCCTCGGGTCGGAGGCGCGGCGAGAAATTTTCGAAATCTTTCCGGAACTGATCGAAAATCATGGTGAAAACCCGGCCCGGTTCATTCCATGTGGACGCCAACAGTCCCATCTGATCCAGCGGCATTTGAAGAACAACAAACCCTTGCTTCAACGCAATGGCGCCTAGGTCTTATAGAGTTTAAGATGGGTGCAAAGATTTCGCACGGCCCGTCTTGACCCTTCCTGTGATTCCCACTAAACGCATCCAACCAGTTTTCGGGCGCGACTTCGGGTTGCGCCCCTTGTGATTTGGCCACGGGTCCTGTACCCAGCCCGCAGATACAAAGGAAGAAACCATGTCGCGCCGTTGCGAACTGACCGGAAAAGGCCCGATGACTGGCAACAATGTCAGCCACGCCAAAAACAGAACTCGTCGTCGTTTTCTGCCCAACCTGAACGACGTAACCCTGCAGTCGGAAACCCTGGGTCGTGGCGTCAAGCTGCGTATCTCGGCCGCTGCCCTGCGTTCAGTTGACCACCGTGGTGGTCTGGATGCGTTCCTGGCCAAAGCCAAGGATGACGAGCTGTCCACCAACGCACTGAAAGTGAAAAAAGAAATCGCCAAGGCTCAAGCTGCGGTCTAAGCGTTCTTTTTCACCAAAGATTTCGACCCTGTACCCGAACGGTGCAGGGTCTTTTCTTTTGTCTGATTGAGTTTAGACGATTTCGCCGTCAGAGCGTGATCTTGTTCACATACAGTGTTCTGATGTTTGAATATGTTTGTTCATATTCTATTGGCGGAGTTCGATCTCATGTCTTTCAAATCCTTTGATTCCCTCTCCCTGTTGGCGGCCTTTTTTGGCAAGACGTTTGGGACATGTGTGCGGATGCAGCGTCAGGTGAACAGGTTGCATACCAGCCTGACCAAAGGGTCTGTCAAACGTCCCGGATTGGACAACTGACCTCGTACTGACCAAAATGACCCGAGGGCTTCTGGCGCATTCGATTGTGCTTGAAGCCCTTTTTGTCTCGGGCGTATACCGAAGGCAGGATGAAACACTTTCGGAACAGATTTCTATCATTTGCCCTGTCGCTGCTGGTCAGTCTGACTGGTCAGGGGGTGGCTGCGTCGCGTGGCGTTGATACCGCAGTCGGGCAGATGGTGCTGTGTACTGGTGTTGGTCCTGTTGTGATCTATATGGATGCGGAGGGGCAACCGGCGAAGCCCCCGCATTTCTGCCCCGACTATGCGCTGACGTTGCTGGGTGCTATCGCTGTCGTTTCACATGTGCTGCCCGATGCACCAAGTTATGCCGGGCCATTTTTAGAGCGCGGCGACAGGAGCCTAATAGCAGCGCCCGTTCCGTTTCAGCCCGCCCGCGCGCCACCTGCAAGAGCCTGATTAAATTTAACTTTTTCAGACACTTGACATAGGAGAGGCACAATGTCCCTCACTTCCAAACTTTTGGCAACCCTGGCTGCGGCCGCATTTGCCACCACTGCAATGGCGCAGGAAACCATCACATTAGAAGATGCCTATGCGCGCTCCGCCGGCAAAACGGCGAAAGCGGGCGCGGCCTTTATGGTGATTCAGAACACAGGCGAGGCGGATGACCGTCTTGTTCGCGCGGAATCGGAGGCGGCTGCACGGGTTGAGCTGCACACGCATCTGATCGATGCCAATGGCGTGGCGCAGATGACCCATGTCGAAGAGGGATTCGTCATCCCAGCCGGTGGTGCGCATGCGCTCAAGCGCGGGGGCGATCACGTGATGTTCATGGGATTGGTTGCGCCGTTTGAACATGGTGCAACTGTGCCTGTAACGCTGGTTTTTGAAAAAGCCGGTGAGGTTGAGATCGACGTGCCGGTTGATCTGGAACGAAAAGACATGGGCGCCCACTCGAACTAAGGTCACGTCATCCTTCAAGCCGCTATGTGGCCGTCATCCACGCGTCAGGCCGGGCTTTGCCCGGCCTGTTTGCCTATCGCTTCAACGGTTAACAACCCGCATCGAAACGCGGTCATGTGCCCGTTTGAAGCGCACTGCCAGAAAGAACATCACGGCGGCGAAAGCCAGCGCGGAAAAGGCAATGGCCCACCCCAGTGCGACCATGCCACTGCCGGGCCAGAACAACAGCACCAACCCAATGATCAGCGCAATGATCCCCGAGTTTCGCACCATCACGGCATCCGGGTTGTTGCTGGGTATCTGCCGCCATGCCAGCAACGAACCGATGCCGACGATCAGCGCCCAAGCACCCAGCAGGAAAAACGTCAGCCGCGCAACACCCTCGGGCCAGATCAACAGGACAAGCCCAATCAATAGAGCCCCGATGCCGACGCCGCCGATCAATCCGCGCCGTCCAAAGCCCAGTAGGGTCAGGCCGCCATCTAGAACCAAAAGCAGGCCGACCAGTCGCAACAGCAAAGAGATACTGCCCGTTGGCCAAAACAGCGCGGCGATCCCCAATGCTCCGGCCAGACACCCGCGTAACAGGAAGGTCCACCACAGATTTGCCAGTTGGTCGCCAAATGTATCGCGGCCCTCCATACTGGAATCGTCCAGGATTTCTTCGCGCGTGTGGTGGGGGTCGGTCATGGGAGCCTCTTATTTCGATTGTCGTATCAATAATTTTGGTGCCGGTCTGGCGGGCTAAGATTCGCGCAGCAGCTTTTGAACCCAGCGTGGCACGGTTTCGGATGCAGGGCCAAGTATCACCTGATCGAAACTCGAGGCGCCGGATGACGGATCTAGGTTCAACTCGACGGTTCGTGCGCCTGACATTGTCGCCTCGTGCACAAATGCTGCGGCGGGGTAGACCTGACCCGAGGTGCCGATTGAAGCGAAGATAGCAGCATTGGCCAAGTGATCGTAGATCAGGTCCATAAAATAGGGCATCTCACCGAACCATACAATATCGGGTCGGGCGGTTGGGCCACCGCAGGCGGGGCAGGGTTCACCCACCGACATCTTGGGCGGGGCGGCCCAGCGGTGATCGCAGGTGGTGCATAAGGCCCCAGCGAGTGTGCCGTGCATATGGATCACATTCTCGGATCCTGCGGCTTCGTGGAGGCCGTCGACATTCTGGGTCACGATGATAACCTCGCCGAGCCAGTTGCGTTGCAGATGGGTCAGCGCGGTATGGGCCGGATTGGGTTGCGCCTGTGCAGCCTGCACACGGCGCGCGTTGTAGAACTTGTGCACCACCGCCGGATTGCGGGCAAAGCCTTCGGGCGTGGCGACATCCTCGATCCTGTGCTGCGCCCACAGACCTCCTTCGTCGCGGAATGTGCCCAGCCCGCTTTCGGCGGAAATCCCGGCACCGGTCAGAATGACGATCTTTTGCATTTCCGCCTCACGCGTTACACCCGGTTGTATGACACACCGTATCCTTTTCGTCTGTTTGGGCAATATCTGCCGGTCTCCGGCCGCCGAAGGTGCTTTTCGCGCCCGTGCGCCGCATCATGCCACTGACAGCGCCGGAACCTCTGGCTGGCACATCGGAGACCCGCCTTATGGCCCAATGCAGCAGGCTGCTCATGCCCGTAGTATCGACATCAGCGATCTGCGCGCGCGCAAATTCGTGGCCGAAGATTTTGACCGCTTTGACCTGATCATCGGAATGGATGCAGAGAACCTTACCAATATCGAAAACTTGCGTCCCCGTGGCAACGAAACTCCGGTTCGCTCGCTGACTGATTTCGCTACTGAGACAGGCGCGGATCATGTGCCCGATCCGTATTACACCCGTGATTTCGAGGGCACGCTGGATTTGATCGAAAAGGCCGTCGCAGGTCTTGACGCACATCTGAGGGCTTAGTTGTAAAAGCTCTGATGTCTTCGACATTCAGATGTAAAATCAATCGACGCCTGCATCGGGGCCAAGCTCACCTGTTTGGTTCTTTCGCAATCACAGTGGATAAGGTGCGTGTCGTCCGGCTTCTGGTGATCGCAATCGCACCCAAAACCAAAGCGCAGGCTACGGCCTGTGGCGTTGTGATTGCTTCGCCAAAGGCAAGAAAGCCCACAGCAAACATTGTCGGCAATTCAATGCTGCCGACGACCGCAGTTTGAGAAGCGCCGATCAACGGTGAGCAGATCGTATAAATGAGCTGTGGCACAAGCGCTGTGACCAGGCCAATTCCGACGATCAAAATCCAGTCGGATTGCCCCTGCGGGAGCAACTTGGCAACATCGGCGTTCAACATCAGCGGCAACAGCCCGAGAACCGATCCCAAGGAAACCGAAGCAATGCGCGCAAGCGGTGCGATGCGGGACAACCTGTGAACCAAGACACATATCCCGAAGCCGAACCCGATTGGCGCTGCTAGCGACATCAGAAGCGTTGGTATGTGCTGTATCGGAACGGATGCGGGCGATCCTGCAATGAGTGCCGCCAACGTAATGAGGCCCGAGGCGAACAATGCGCGCCTTGTGGGTGTATCGGCGAACAAAGCCCAGGCAATGATCAGCGTGAAAACCGGATAGGTCATATAGAGAACGCCCACAGTCGATGCGGGTAATGTCTCTAGCGCCGTCACATATCCAATCCATCCAAGGCCCATTACCGCGCCTGCCGAAAGCCCCCAAGCAATCTCGCGCCAAGCGTTTCGGTGTATTATAAGAACAGGCAGCAGCAGAATTGCCGTAACGATGTAGCGATAGAACGCGACGGCATAAGGCGCGACGCCTTGCTCGGTCAGCCCTCGGCTAAAATAAGGAACCAGCCCGAAACAAATTGAGGCGAAAAGAACGCCGGCAACCGCAATCGGATAGGGAAAAGTTGGTCTGGTCTGTGTTGATATCGTTGCCATTCCAATTTGCTATCACAGGTTTGCGACTGCTGTAGCAGAGATTCGTCGAGCGGTTGCTTCGGTTCGCACAGCTAACCCTGGTTCAGTTCTGTATGAAGATGGTGGCAGAAACACACGGCACGTTGATAATTATGCTTCCAATATCTGCGGTGCCCTACACAAACTAATCACCTTCAACTGCCCGCCCAGCCACGGCACCTGCGCGACTGCCGGATCAACAATCTGGGTCCGCATCAGCCGTCGGATCATGTCTGCAACCTCTTTGGGTACTTGGTCCGACCAGTCAGAGCGGGTGAACAGCGAAATTGTGCGGGCGAAGTCACCGAACGGGACCGGATGCGCCTCCATCCCGTCATGAAACCGCGTCGCACGCATATATCCCAGTGGTGTTGTGATCGCCCAGCCAAGCCCCTGTGCGACCATTGCCATCAGCGCCAGGTGCGAGCCGATTTCAAACCGTTCCTCGAACTCCATTTGCTGGCGCGCCAGATGCGCCTCGATCTGGCGACTGATCAGCTGATCTCGGGCGTATCGCAGAAAGGGCAGGTCCTGTATTGAATTCCCCATACCCTTTGGGGTCACCAGAATGAAAGGGTCCTGAACCAGAGGGTATTCAATCACACCCTTCAGGACCTCTCCGGAATGCGCGGATACAGCCATATGCAGCCTCTGCGCCTCCAGCTCGGCGAACAGGTTTAGACTGGGCAACGTGATCAGTTTGAATTTCGACCGGGTCAGGCTGTCGGCCAGCAAAGTCGCCAGCCGCGGGGTCAGATCGTTGTCGAAGTCGTCAATCAAACCGATGGAGAGGGTGGTCAGATGCCCCAGATCCATCACGGTCAGTTCGCTTTGGGCCATTTGCAGTTCGGCCAGCACGACCTCGACCCGCGCCAGAAAACTGCGGCCGGCTTGCGTTAAACGCATTGGTCGTCGCCCGTGATCGACCAGATCAGTGCCCAATGCCTTTTCCAGATTGCGCAACTGCTGAGAAACCGAAGGCTGGCTGAGCCCCGTAATCTCGGCGGCCTGTGCCACCGATCCTGTCCGCGCCAAAGCCTCGAACACCTCAAGGCCCCGCAGGGTCAGCCCTTTCATTACCATCTGATACACCTTTCGCTGCGCCATTTCTGAGGTGCAGTGCGCATCAGGTCAAGCAGCGTGACCGGCTTAGTTGCAGATTGCCTGCGCCATCTGGCCAAAGTTCTTATACCGGTCCCACAGCGCATCATCGCGCGAAGTCTGCGACATCTTCAACTCCTGCGCCTGATGGGGGTCGGTGAACCACTTGGCGACGGTCTTCTGATCGCCCCGCGTCAACGCCTGATCTGCGACGCGCTGAATGCAGCTGCACCGCGCCCGCGTCGCCGCCGACCGGTCCGACGCCAGACACGCCCGTTTGATCTGCGCAGCCTCGCTGGGTGCCGGAGCCATCGCCGTCAGCGATGCCGCACAAAATGCGATTAGGAGGAACTGTTTCATGCTCTTGCCTCGTTTTTGCCTGCCCGGACGGGTCTGATGCCCCTCTCGGTCTGTGGCGGAGTATGAATCAAAGTGGATTTCGGATCAATCATGTGCTGCGAAAAAGTGATTGCGCACATAATTGATGTCGCGTTTTCTGGCCTGACTTCGCTTAGAACTCTAGCGTGAGACCAAAATGCTAAAGAAATACGGGCGTACATTCCACTTGCCGCAATCTCCCGGTGCTACGAGCGATGACAAGATCATGTCGAGTGTTGATGAGTTGGCATCAGCGGACGAAGCCGTGTTTACCGAAAAGATGAACAGTGAGAATACGACCATCCACAGTCAAGGCTGTCACCCTCGCAGTATCGACGCCAGATATCACCCGTCGCGAGACTGGATGAAGGCTTTCGCAGCTGGTATCGCACCGCAACTTACAAAGGATGAGCGCATTGTTGGCGAATATCTATTCGCACGTCATTCCATCGTGTATTTGGAATTGCCGACTTATTTTTTGGGATTCGCGTGGATCAAAGCTGGCGTCGTTCAGCCATGGGATGCGACGCTGTCACGCTTTACAAAACTTGGAATCAGCCCTGTTTCCGAACTGTATCGGGGACGGTTCTCAGCTCAGGTCGTCGCTGATGTAATTGCAGCCCTAGATCTAGACACACAAGAGGGGTTTGTCGTTCGCACAACAGCAGCATTCGAGGAAGAAAACATGCCCACTCATCTCGCGAAGTACGTACGTGAAGTTCATGTGCAAAGTGAGACGCATTGGATGAATGCTGAACTGGTTAGAAATGGGCTGGTCTGATCGGATCGAAGCCTAGCAACTAAAGGGTTTCGTCGGGTCTCGTCCTACCTTGACCGCAGCCCATTTCCGACGCATATCCCCAACCCATGACAGACCTCGCTCACATCCGCAATTTCTCCATCGTCGCGCATATCGACCATGGCAAATCCACCCTTGCTGACCGGCTCATCCAAGAGACCGGGACAGTCAAGGATCGTGACATGAAGGAACAGCTGCTCGACAGCATGGATATCGAGCGGGAGCGTGGCATCACCATCAAGGCCAACACGGTCCGCATCGACTATACCGCCGACAATGGCGAGAAATACGTGCTGAACCTGATCGACACTCCCGGCCACGTGGATTTCGCCTATGAGGTCAGCCGCTCGATGCGTGCGGTCGAAGGCTCACTGCTGGTTGTGGACTCGACCCAAGGGGTCGAGGCGCAGACGCTGGCCAACGTGTACCAAGCCATCGACGCCGATCATGACATCGTGCCGGTGCTCAACAAGATCGACCTGCCTGCGTCCGATTGCGACCGCGTGGCCGAACAGATCGAGGATGTGATCGGCATCGACGCGTCCGAGGCGATTCAGGTCAGCGCCAAGACCGGGCAGGGCATCCATGAGACGTTGGAGGCCATCGTCACCCATCTGCCGGCCCCCAAGGGTAATCTGGATGCACCGCTCAAGGCGATGCTGGTCGATAGCTGGTACGACGCCTATCTCGGCGTCATCGTTCTGGTCCGCATCATGGACGGCACCCTGAAAAAGGGCATGCGCGTCAAGTTCATGTCGAACAACACCCTGCACCATGTCGACCGCGTCGGCGTCTTCCGGCCTGAGATGGAGATGGTCGACAGCCTCGGTCCCGGCGAAATCGGCTTTCTCACCGCCTCGATCAAACAGGTCCGCGACACGCGCGTCGGTGACACGATCACCAATGACCGCAATGGCGCAGAAATCGCGCTGGACGGCTTTAAACCCGCGCAACCGGTGGTGTTCTGTGGCCTCTTCCCCGTCGACAGTTCCGAATTCGAAGACCTGCGCGATGCGATCGACAAGCTGGCGCTGAACGACGCCAGCTTCAGCTTTGAGATGGAAACCTCGGCCGCTTTGGGCTTTGGCTTCCGCTGCGGCTTCCTTGGCCTGTTGCACCTTGAGGTCATCCGCGACCGGATTGAGCGCGAGTATGATATCGAGCTGATCACCACCGCGCCTTCGGTGATCTATCACGTCTTCATGAAAGACGGCGAGATGATCGAACTGCACAACCCCGCCGACATGCCCGACCCGTCAAAGGTCGACCATATCGAGGAACCACGCATCAAGGCGACCATCCTTGTGCCGGACGAATTCCTGGGCGACGTGCTGAAACTGTGTCAGGACCGCCGCGGCATCCAGATGGACCTGACCTATGCGGGCAGCCGCGCCATGGTCGTCTATGACCTGCCACTGAATGAGGTCGTCTTTGACTTCTACGACCGCCTGAAATCGGTGACCAAGGGCTATGCCTCGTTTGATTATCAGATGACCGGCTATACCGAGGACGCGCTGGTCAAGATGTCGGTGCTGGTGAATGACGAGCCGGTCGACGCGCTGTCGACCATGGTGCATCGCGACCGGGCCGAGATGCGGGGCCGGGCGATGTGCGAGAAGCTCAAGGACCTGATCCCGCGCCACATGTTCAAAATCCCGATCCAAGCCGCAATCGGAGGTAAGGTCATCGCCCGCGAGACCCTCTCGGCCCTGCGCAAGGACGTGACCGCCAAATGTTACGGAGGCGACGCTACGCGGAAACGCAAACTGCTGGACAAGCAGAAGGCAGGTAAGAAAAAGATGCGTCAGTTCGGGAAAGTGGATATTCCGCAGGAGGCATTTATCTCAGCGTTGAAGATGGACAGCTAAAAGCTGCCTAATTTTACTTCTGTTAACGCCTTTGGATGCAAATTTGGTATCCAAGAAGCACGAAGCGTTCCGATGGCATTTTTAGAATACGATCCAAACAGTACTTTGTATCACTACACGTCCGCCTTGGGTTTCAAAGGCATATTAGAGACTAAATCTCTTTGGTTTTCAGATTTGACTACAACCAACGATCCCAGGGAAATAAATCTAGGCAGGGAACTGCTTCTATCTTCAATTCAAAGTCTTGGGGAAATGATGCCACCCGAGACACGAAACACATTTATTGTTGAGCTCGCCTCAAAGCTTGAATACTACTTTGAGCGACGCGGTATTATGTCCTGTTCGTTTTCACACTACGGTGACTCGCTTCCAATGTGGCGAGAGTACGCTTCGAATTCGGAAGGCCTGAGCATTGGGTTTAGGCCAACGGCAATCAAAGACATGCCGATTAGAATTCAAAAGGTTGAGTACTTGAAAGAAGTTTCAGAGACGGAATTTCTTGGACTACTTATTCGGTTATTGGCTGGAATGGTAGATAATGCGCAAAGACTTGGTTTTGCAGAGTGGTTGAACGTTACAGTTCCACTAGTTTCTGCCGTGGTTTCTACAAAACACGCTTCTTGGGAATACGAAGGAGAAGTTCGTGGGACCCACGCTGCTGTAGAGATAGGCGGGCCGGGATACATAAATGGCGTTCGAATACCAAGCTATGAATATCCAGACGGGAACGAAGTCTGCTTTGAGCTCAAGAGCCGTGGTGACAATGGGCGAATAAAATTCATTCCCCTTCCGTTTGGGAAGTACAGCAAGGGATCACACGATTCGAGAAAGGCGATCTCGGAAGTTATCATTGGCCCTAAGAGCGATCTTTCTTTGGAAGAAGTTGAAAACCAGTTGGTGCGGGCAGGGTTTGAGAGTTTTGAGGTTAAAAACTCTGATTGCCTGCTTAGGTAGCCTATATTTAGTGATCGTCCGAATAAGGTAACGCTCCTTGCCAGCGATACATTTGGTTTTGCGGAGTTTACCCTTAGTCGAACCACCCGCCCGGCAGCACCGCCGGGCCGCGCCGACCCGCCTCCGTTAAACCGAGGTTTGCCTCCGGCAAAACGGGCGGCGCGTTTTCGTTTCGGGGCTCCGCCCGTTCGCGGCTGAATTCGACCACTGGACGAATTCCAAGACGCCTCTCACTCTGACCCAGATCAAAGACCGCATGCGCTCTCAATCCTAGGATCCGCGGAAGTTGAATCCCTGATATGAGGCCCCCATGCTTCCCCTAATGCTGATCGTACATATCTTCCTTGGCTCTACCTTTGCCGGGTCCGCTGTGATTGCGGTTCTGTCGATGGGGTATACGACGCTATACCCTATCCTGATCGCTGCCGGAGCTGGCTTTATTGCGGCGTTTCCGGTTTCGTATCTGGTGACCCGAAAGATCGCGGGATAAGGCCTGTTCGACCCATTGTGACCAACCTCACAGCCGTATCCCGGCTGGCCTGCTAAAGTTTACCTTGCGGAACCCTAGCAGGAGGCGCAGATGTCCACGTCCATGATCCCATTCATTGCCCTCGGGTCAGCGGGTCTCTATTCCGTTGCCATGGTCGCGATGAAGTTCTGGTGGAAAATCCCTGGCCTGGGGCTTGGTCTGCTGATCGTCGCGACCCTGCTGGCCGGGGCGACGCTCGAACTCGCCGCGCTGCGCGACGAACGGTTGGGCATAATCTATACTGGCATTCTGGGGGCCGAGGTTGTTCTCATCGCCATCGCCTCATTCTTTCTGTTTGGTGAAAACTTCTCGCATCGCGAAGTGTTTGGCATTTCCCTGGTCGTGATCGGCACCGCGCTGGCCTGGGCCTAAGCGCGACAAACTGGTTAGGCTTTTTTAAAGCCTTCATGAAGCTTCCTTCAGGTAAGTTGCAACCGGCCCTCAGCCACCCAATCTGTGTAAAAGGCCAGCGAAAGGCCCAGCACAGGAGGTGAGCCAGTGGCAGCAAATTCAACTATCGAAGCGGTAAATGCCCCTTCATTTAGGTTGGCTGCGTGGGCTGGCGCAAGATCCTTGGGCTGTATGTAATTTTGAATTTGCGTAGCCTGCGCGATCGAACGAGTTCCGGGCTCGTCTCTGGTCTCCAGGTGAACTGAAGCGTCTCTGGTCCGGTTGGAATTTAGGGGGTACTGGCTGCGAATTGCCGCAGCGCTTAGTAGGTAACCCAACCGGGTCGGAGCGCTTCTCAAATTCAGAACAGGCTTTCAGCGCAAAATGCGGGCAGGTGGCCCTGATTGGTCAGAAAATGCCTCGGTCCTCGGAGGCCGTGGCCAAAGAGCGACCCGTTCACGGCGGGTTTGATTCGAAATATCAGGGATCGGATCGGCGCAATCGCTCACCAAAACCCCCAGAAGGGTCGTGCAGTCCGTTCGCGCCTGCAGAAAGAGTCCAAAATCCCGGGCCGAGCACGCAATTTCACTTGTCCATTGGCAACTCTGCGCAGGAACGCAAAATCTAGAGTTATCCACATCACTCTCCAGCGAGATATCAACAGTTTATCCCCGGCTATTTTTTATGCTGCAGTGCTATTTTCTTGCCCGTTTATGACCGCGATGTAACAGTTAGGTTACCGCAGAGGTTCTTAGGATCCTGGGTGGGACGCAAAGACCAAGGGGGTCGCTGCGGTGAAGGGAAATCTTAGGATTTTGTTCTACTGCAAAGACTTACCGGTGCGTGATCCGCTGATTTGGGCGTCAAGTTTGAAACAGGTGATCAAGCTCTCAGAAGGTTAATGCGTGCTGTGCGGGGCCCTCGGGCTCTGTTCAGCGGCTGTGGCCCCTTAGGGGGACAAAGCAACTGGATCGGGACGTCCCTCGGGCGTGTCGAACCGGTAAGGCGTCAGGGGTGTCCTTTGGGCACGTGCAAAGACCGCGTCTGCGCACCTGACGCCTTTTCCTTTTTCCGGGCCCCGGATTCATACAGGCAGCGATTTAATTCCCCCTAAAACGGGAACGGGGTTCTAGCGTTTAAGCAAGAACCCCGTGATCGTGTCAGAAATGCAATGCCGCGTCTATGCACCTGTGTCCGCAAGGATAGCGGGTCCGGGTGCAGAGGGCAACTATATCTTGTATGTCGCCCGATCTTGATCGCTACATTCCGAAAGGAATCAGATGTTTTCCTGAACCTCGGTGGCTGCGCCCTGAATTGCGTCACCTGCTTTTTCAATATCTTTACCGGCGCCTTTAGCGGTTTCACATGCGGCGAGTGTGCAAAGGGCCAGTCCAATAAGTGCGGCTCGGATCATAGGTCTCTCCTTTTGTATAAGTCCCGATTTTCGTAGCAGTTTTGCTAATGGTGAACCAGAGTTTTGAACCGGCATTCTATTCTTTGCGAAAAAGTGGCCCGATGGCTGCTGTCACCAGAAAGATCACAGCTGCGGCGCAGACGATGCTGGGCCCTGCCGGAGTGTCGGCAAGATACGCACCGCACAGCCCGACAAGGGCGGCAGCTGATCCGATGATGGCGGCCCCGAACGCCATATTTTCAGGGGTTCTCACTAAAGACCGCGCGCCGGCTGCCGGGATGACGAGCAGGGCGGCAATCAACAGAACCCCTACCACTTTGATTGCCACGGCAACGGCCAGCGCCATGGTCAGCGTCAACCACACCTCCTCGCGCTTTGGGTCAATGCCGGATGCATAGGCCATGTCCGGGTTCAGCGTGGCGACAAGTAGGGCTGACCAGCGCCAGATCATGACTGCCAGGATCAACGCGCCGCCGCCCCAAATGGTTGCCAAATCGCCTTTGGTGACAGCCAGGATATCACCAAACAGAAAGGCATTTAAATCCAGCCGGACGTCGGACAGCAAGGCGACGGTGACTAGTCCTGCGGCCAGGGCTGTATGCGCTATTACGCCTAGTAATGTATCCATCGCCAACCCCTTGCCACGCAAAAGCGTGACGGTAAGCCCCATGGCAAGCGCTGACGCCACAATCGACGGCAGCATCGGAAGCGAAAACGCCAGAGACAGTGCCACACCCAGAACAGCCGCGTGCGCTGTGGCCTCGCCCAGATAGGCCATCCGGCGCCATACCACAAAGCACCCCAAAGGGGCCGCCGCGAGTGCAACGCCAATACCCGCCAGCGCCGCACGAACCATAAAATCGTCTAACATCAGTTGGTTGTTTCCTGGTCGTGGTGGTGGTCATGGTCGTGCGAATGGCTGTGTTGATGTTGGTAAAGGGCCATCATGCCCTTGGTTCCGCTGCCAAATAAGGCCCGGTATTCAGGTGCGTCCGCGACGGTATGAGGCGACCCCTCGCAGCATATATGTCCGTTCAGACATAGCACACGGTCTGAGGCCGCCATAACAACGTGCAGATCGTGACTGACCATCACGATCGCACAACCAAGGTCGCGTCTGACCTGCTCAATGCGTTGATAAAAGGCAGCTGCACCCGGTTGATCCAGGCCTTGCGTCGCTTCATCCAAAAGCAAGACCTGAGGATCATCAAGGAGTGCGCGCGCCAGCAGAACTCGTTGAAATTGACCGCCCGAAAGCTGGGTCATTTGCCGGTTGCGCAGATCCGGGACGCCCGCTCGTTCTAGTGCATCCAGCGCTTTGCGGGCCGAGATCCGTTTGGGTAAGCCCAGGAAACGTTGCACGGTCATCGGTAGAGCGGCGTCCAAAGCCAGTTTTTGCGGGACATAACCGATGCGCAGGCCGGGTGCGCGGCTTACCTGGCCTTCTGATGGGGCAATGGCCCCAATGATCGCCCGTAAAAGAGTCGACTTACCAGATCCGTTGGGCCCCACAATGGTCACGATCTCTGCTTCGGAAACTGCCGCATTCACATGTTCAAGGATCGTGCGGCCGTCGATCCGAATGGACATGTTTTTCAATGAAATAAGGGGAGTATTCATGCCGCCGACCCTACGCATTCGGGACATAGGCCCTCGGCCTCGACCACTACCCGTTCGATTTGAAACCCCGAGGTGTTCGCCGCAGCGCCCAATCGGCCCTGTGTCAGCTCGGTTTCCGTTTCAGCCACCGCTTTGCAGGACCTGCAGATCAGAAACGCGGGGACATGGTCATGGGTCGGGTGGGCGCAGGCTGTATAGGCATTCAGTTGCTCGATACGATGCACAAACCCGTTTTGCACAAGGAAATCCAGTGCACGATACGCGACCGGAGGTTGCGACCCGAGCCCTTCTGCAGCTAGCACAGCCAGGATATCATATGCGCCCATTGCCCGGTGCTTTTCCAACAGGATCTCAAGGACACGGCGTCGGACAGTGGTGAACTGCAGGCGCTTTGTTCTGCACTTGTTTTCGGCCTGAGACAGCGCAGTGTGAACGCAGTGGGCGTGATCGTGTTGTCTGAATCCAACTGTGCTCATGACGGGGCTCCAATGATTTTGAACTTGATATGTAATAACGTCCGGATTAACAAGCGCTCAACGAATGTAATAACATATCAATTTGGAGGGAAAATGTTCCGATCTACACTATATGTGTGCTCACTTGCGTTTGCGGGCCAGGCAATCGCCGAGGCGCCAAGCGTGGCCGTCGATATTGCGCCTGTCCATTCGCTGGTCGCCCGGGTGATGGACGGCGTGGGTGAGCCCAGCTTGATCATTCCACCCGGCGCGTCTCCGCATGATCACGCGATGCGGCCTTCTGAGGCGCGGTCTTTGCAATCCGCCGAGATCGTATTCTGGACCGGAGAAGAGCTGACCCCTTGGCTGGTTAAACCCTTGGGCGCGCTGTCGCCGGATGCGCTGCATGTCTCTTTGTTGGATGCGGATGGAACAATTCTCTATGAATTCCGGGATGCTACCGACCATGATGACCATGATGACCATGATGACCGTGCGGATCATGATGGCCACGACGATCACGCGGATCACGACGATCACGCGGATCACGACGATCATGCGGGTCATGACGATCACGACGACCATGCGGGCCATGCAGACGACCATGGCCATGATCACGAAGGGGTTGACCCCCACGCCTGGCTGGATCCCGAAAATGCACGTATCTGGGTTCAGGTAATTGCCGCAACGCTCTCAGAGGCGGACCCTGAAAACGCCGATGCTTATCAGCAGAACGCGGCGACCGCAGATCGGGAACTGGTTGAGCTGAAAGAAAAAATTATGACAGATCTGACAGATATGCAGACGCTGTCATTCATAACGTTTCATGATGCCTATCAGTATTTCGAAAAGCGATTTGGGCTGGAGTCATCCGGCGCAGTCAGTCTTGGCGATGCGTCCTCTCCCGGGCCGGCGCGATTGGCGGCTTTGCGTGAAAAGGTTGAGCATGAAGGAATTGTTTGTGCCTTTTCCGAGCCGCAATTTGACACAAGGCTGGTGCGGACAGCGATCGAAGGAACCGGGGCCACGATCTTTGAATTGGATCCCGTAGGCGTGAGTTTTGACACGGGAATTTCGCACTATGATAGTTTGTTAATGGCCATGTCCGCCGGCTATCAAGACTGTTCCAAAAGTAAGTCGTAAGTAGCCGGGACAGCGGATTGCTCTTATTCTTCGTTGCAAAAGAGTTCGTAGACAACCTCTAACATCCGGCGTGGCCGTTCATCGGCAAGTCTATAAAAGATCGCCTTGCCTTCGCGGCGAGGCGTCACCAACCCTTCAAGTCGCAACCGCGACAGTTGTTGCGAAACAGCCGCTTGCCGCGCCGAAAGCAGCTCTTCCAGTTCTGTTACTGACTTTTCTCCCGATACCAGGTGGCACAGGATCATGAGACGCCCTTCGTGGCTGATGGCCTTGAGAAAATTTGCAGCATGCGTTGCATTCTCAACCATTTTGTCGAAATTTTCCGGAGATATTTCCTGTGAAAGTTGTGGAAGGGCCATCCTCTGTTTCCTTACCAGCCCACACTTTGGGCGCCTGTTTGTGTTGCTGCCTGGAGAAGGTCGCAAGTCAGCTAATTATGAACATTTACTCTCATATGCATGAATCAAAATGAGGTGAGGGGAAAAGGGGAACTTGTGAGAGTTCGACGCAGATTTCGACTTTGAAGAGCGTATCGCTTTAGTCACCGCTGAATATCAATTTGCATTTGCAGGGCATGAAGTTTCCTGCACCCCTTGCAGCCCCACTGTGGCGATACTAAGACTCAGGTAACAGATTTTCGGGTAGTGTCCCGATCCATAGCAAAGCAGGCAGGTTTCTTATGTTCGATCCCGTTGACACATACATGAACACGCTTGTCCCAATGGTCGTTGAGCAGACCAGCAGGGGTGAGCGCGCATATGATATCTTCTCGCGCCTTCTGAAAGAGCGGATCATCTTTATCAACGGCCCGATCCACGACGGGATGAGCCATCTTGTGGTTGCTCAGCTGCTGCACCTTGAGGCGGAAAACCCGAACAAGGAAATCTCGATCTACATCAACTCGCCGGGTGGCGTGGTCACCAGCGGTTTGTCGATTTACGACACAATGCAGTATATCAAACCGAAATGTTCAACATTGGTGATCGGTCAAGCGGCCTCGATGGGGTCGGTTCTGCTGGCCGGTGGCGCGAACGGGATGCGCTTTTCCCTGCCGAACAGCCGCATCATGGTGCACCAGCCCAGTGGCGGATACCAGGGTCAGGCAAGTGATATCATGATCCACGCAGCTGAGACGCAAAAGCTGAAGGATCGCCTGTATGATATCTATGTACGCCATACTGGACAGACCAAAAAGGCCGTTGAAAAGGCGCTGGACCGTGACAACTTCATGAGCCCGGAAGAGGCTAAGGAATGGGGTCACATCGACGAGATCGTTGAAAACCGCGCCAAGATGAGCGGCGAAGAGAGCTAAGCCCAGACCCCTCGTGTCGCCGATACGGGGGGTATTTTGAGATTGTAGCCGCCACAGTGCTGGCCTAAGCTGCACGAACAGGCGCAAGCGCGGCCCCGCAAGGGGCATAGGATGGAGCCCGAAAGGTAGATCATGGCGACGAATTCAGGCGGTGACGGCAAAAACACGCTCTACTGCAGCTTCTGTGGCAAAAGCCAGCATGAGGTGCGTAAGCTGATTGCAGGTCCGACCGTGTTCATCTGTGATGAATGCGTCGAGCTGTGTATGGACATCATCCGCGAAGAGACGAAAGCCAACGGGCTGAAATCTTCTGACGGAGTGCCGACGCCGAAAGACATCTGCGAAGTTCTGGACGATTATGTGATCGGTCAGGCTACGGCCAAGCGGGTTCTGTCAGTAGCGGTTCACAACCACTATAAACGATTGAATCACGCTCAGAAGGCCGGCAGCGATATCGAGCTGGCCAAATCCAACATCCTGTTGATCGGCCCGACAGGCTGCGGCAAGACGTTGTTGGCGCAAACTCTGGCGCGCATTCTGGATGTGCCCTTTACCATGGCCGATGCGACCACGCTGACCGAAGCCGGTTATGTGGGCGAGGATGTCGAAAATATCATTCTCAAACTGTTGCAGGCCAGCGAATACAATGTCGAACGCGCGCAGCGCGGCATCGTTTACATCGATGAGGTCGACAAGATCACGCGCAAATCTGAGAATCCCTCGATCACGCGCGACGTGTCGGGCGAGGGCGTGCAGCAGGCGCTGCTGAAGCTGATGGAAGGCACCGTCGCCAGTGTTCCGCCGCAAGGTGGACGCAAGCATCCGCAGCAGGAATTCCTGCAAGTGGACACGACGAATATCCTGTTCATCTGCGGTGGTGCCTTTGCGGGTCTGGATAGAATTATCGCACAGCGCGGCAAAGGCTCGGCCATGGGCTTTGGTGCCGATGTGCGGGACAATGATGACCGCGGCGTGGGTGAGATTTTCAAAGAGCTGGAGCCTGAAGACCTGCTGAAATTCGGTCTGATCCCGGAATTTGTCGGACGTCTGCCAGTTCTGGCCACGCTTGAGGATCTTGACGAGGATGCGCTGGTCACCATTCTGACAAAACCCAAGAACGCGCTGGTCAAACAGTATCAGCGTCTGTTCGAACTGGAAGATGCCGAGCTGGGCTTTACCGACGATGCGCTCAAGGCTATCGCCAAACGCGCCATTGAACGGAAGACCGGTGCACGCGGGCTGCGCTCGATCCTTGAAGACATCCTTCTGGACACGATGTTCGAATTGCCTGGCATGAAGAACGTGACCGAAGTTGTCGTCAATGAAGAGGCTGTATCCTCGGACAAGCAGCCGCTGATCATCTATGCGGATGCGGCGGAATCGGCTTCGGCCGGGTAATCACTGAATTTGAATTGCAACAGATGGCGCGGTGATCCCGCGCCATTTTGTGTTTGGGAGGGCAGGATGACGATAAGGCGAATTTCCTCGGGCGGCCAATATGAGGCCAAAGTCGGCTATTGCCGGGCAGTGGTTGCAAACGGTTTTGTCTTTGTTGCCGGAACCTGCGCACAAGGCGAAGTCATTCCCAAAGATATCGTCGGACAGTGCAAATCCGCGCTGCAGGCGATTGAAAAGGCCTTGGATGAGGCTGGATCAAATTTGGCGCATGTGGTTCGGGTAAACTACTACCTTCCGGACATGTCGGAATTTGAACTGTGCTGGCCCTTGCTGGTTGAGGCATTTGGTGAAAACCCGCCGGCGGCGACAGTGACCGAATGCAACCTGATCACGCCAGAGGACCGCATCGAGATTGAAGTGACCGCAGTTTTGCCGGATTGATGCGCAACGTTACCCTAGCACTGGACCTTGGCGGACCTTTGGTCCATATCTGCAGAGACAAAAATGCCGGAGGCAGCCGATGGGAATCCTGAACAGTCTTTTGCGCGCCGTGACCTGGTGGAACGGGGCCACCCTGAACACCCAGATTTACACCGCGCGCAAAGGCGTGAAAGTCGGTGAAGATAATGAAGGCAATATATTTTATCGTACCGCGGATGACAGCAGGCGTTGGGTGATCTTCAACGGCGAGGCCGAGGCCAGCAGGGTTGATCCCGATTGGCACGGTTGGTTGCACCGCACCTGGGACGAACCGCCAACCGACAAACCTCTGGCACATAAATCCTGGGAAAAACCGCATCAGGAAAACCTGACAGGAACCGCGCTTGCTTATGCACCGGCGGGGTCTTTGCGCCGCCCGGATCCGGTCGAGCGTTCGGATTATGAGGCCTGGAACCCGGAATAAGACGAGGCGAGCAATGTCATCTTACAAAGTTTCAGAAGTTTTGGTCGGAGGCGCTGTTCTGGCCGGGGCAATAGCGTTTGGCGTCTATGCGAGCCAGTCGACAGGCCTGTCCCAGGGCGGTTCTGGTTATGAGCTTAACGCCTCTTTCCGCTCGCTCGAAGGCGTCGGCGTCGGAACGGACGTGCGGCTTGCCGGGGTCAAAATCGGCACCGTGACAGGAGTGGCCCTGAACCCGGAAACCTACCGGGCGGACACGACTTTTGCGATTTCTGATGGAATTTTGGTCCCCGATGACAGTGCTATCGTGATCTCATCCGAAGGGTTGCTGGGTGGTAACTTTGTAGAAGTCATGCCAGGCGGATCGCTCTTTAACTTTGAACCGGGCGATCAGGTCGAGGATACACAGGGCGCAGTCAGCCTGATTTCGCTTTTGGTTAAGTTCGTCGCCGGAGATGGCGGCGAATGAGGCGATATGCTCTGATCGCGGCAATACTGGCAGCCTCTGGGGTAGCGGCACAGCAAAAGGTTCAATCCGGACCGGGTGCAATGCTCAGAGGGCTGGATAAGGTCAATGGCCAGACCGTTGATGTCGAACTGCAAAACGGCCAATCCAAGACAGTCTTTGGGCTGGATGTCGCGCTGGGTGATTGCCGCTATCCTGCAGATAACCCAACAGGGGACGCGTTTGCCTACCTGACCATTTGGGAACAAGGCGGAACGGATCAGCTGTTTGACGGGTGGATGATTGCCACCTCGCCAGCCCTGAATGCGCTTGATCATTCGCGCTATGACGTCTGGGTGATCCGCTGTATCACGCCATCCGGCGATTGATCGAGATCAGCAGAGAAATCTGCTGCAATAGTCACTGCCTCTTCCAGCGCGTTCCGATACTGTGCCCGCGGCACCTCAATCGCGCCGAGCGAGGCGAGATGCGCGGTTAAAAACTGTGTATCGAACAGTTTGAACCCGCAGGACCGCAACCGGTCGACCAGATAAGCAAGCGCAATTTTTGAGGCATCCTTGCGTCGGGAAAACATGCTTTCACCAAAGAAGGCAGCGCCAAGAGTAACGCCATAAACGCCCCCAACCAAATTCGGGCCGTCCCAGATTTCCAGTGAATGGGCGTGACCGGATTGGTTCAGCTTTTGGTAAAGGGTGCGAAGTTCCTGATTGATCCAGGTATCCGTGCGATCAGCGCAGCCATCAACAACGCCGGCAAAATCCCTGTTGATTGACACCGTGTACCCACAGTTCCGAATCCTGCGGGCCAAGCTGCGTGAGATGTGAAATCCGTCCAGAGGGAAGATGCCGCGAAACTTAGGATCAACCCAAAACAGGTCCGGATCATCGCGATGTTCAGCCATCGGGAAGATACCGATGGAATATCCATGGAGCAGTAATTCCGGGGAAAGGCTCATGCCAGGCGCCTCAGGGTCGGAAAGCGGTAACCTTCCGACCCAGCAGAGTTAGTCGGCCATATTCTCCGCAAGCCAGTGCTCCAGCCAGTGGATGTTATAATCACCGCTTTGGACGTCACTTTCTTGCAGCAGCGCGTGGAACAAGGGAACCGTCGTGTCGATTCCGTCCACGATCAACTCTCCCAATGCGCGTTCCAGACGGGCCAGTGCTTCGGGCCGGTCGCGGCCCTGCACGATCAGTTTGGCGATCAGTGAGTCGTAGTAGGGCGGGATCGTGTACCCGTCATACAACGCTGAATCCATCCGCACGCCCAGACCGCCCGGCGCATGGTAGGCCGAGATTTTTCCAGGGCAGGGCGAGAAGTTTGGCAATTTCTCGGCGTTGATCCGAACCTCGATGGCGTGACCATTGATTTTCAGATCATCCTGACCGAATGACATTGGCTGACCAGCGGCAACGCGGATTTGTTCGCGCACCAGATCTACGCCAAAGATGCCCTCAGTGACCGGGTGTTCGACCTGTAGGCGGGTGTTCATCTCGATGAAAAAGAAGTCGCCATTTTCGTACAGAAATTCGATCGTACCTGCACCGATATAGT
This sequence comes from Ruegeria sp. CDSA020, assembly GCF_059612345.1. Classification (NCBI taxonomy): domain Bacteria; kingdom Pseudomonadati; phylum Pseudomonadota; class Alphaproteobacteria; order Rhodobacterales; family Roseobacteraceae; genus Ruegeria; species Ruegeria sp. CDSA020. Next base: position 24,845 of record NZ_JBXWQK010000010.1, on the reverse strand, counting down.
TGATCTTGGCAACCGCATCGGCACAGACCTTACCGATCCTTGCGCGTTCTTCGGGGGTGATGCAGGGGCCGGGTGCCTCTTCGAATACCTTTTGGTGGCGGCGCTGCAGGGAACAGTCGCGCTCGCCCAGATGAACCGCTTGGCCCTTGCCATCGCCAAAGACCTGAATCTCGATGTGGCGCGGTGTGGTCAGATATTTCTCAATATAGACCTCGTCATTACCAAATGCGGCTTTGCCTTCGGCGCGCGCGGTCATAAAGGCGCTTTCCATCTCATCCGCACTCATCGCGACTTTCATGCCGCGTCCGCCGCCACCGGCGGTGGCCTTGATGATGACAGGATAGCCGAATTCTTCACCGATCCGCTTGGCTGCGGCCAGATCCGGCACGCCACCATCTGAACCAGGCACACAGGGAACGCCCAAGGCTTTCATCGTGTCCTTGGCTGTGATCTTGTCCCCCATCACGCGGATATGCTCAGCGGTGGGGCCAATGAAGGTGATGTCGTGATCTTCGACGATCTGCACAAACTCGGCATTTTCAGACAAAAAGCCGTAGCCCGGGTGGATCGCCTGAGCGCCAGTGATCTCGCAGGCTGAGATGATCGCAGGCACCGACAGATAGCTTTGTGGGCTGGGCGGGGGGCCGATACAGACCGATTCGTCCGCCATGCGTACATGCATCGCGTCACTGTCTGCGGTTGAATGGACGGCGACTGTCTTAATCCCCATCTCGCGTGCGGCGCGGATGACGCGCAGGGCGATCTCGCCTCGGTTGGCAATCAGGATCTTGTCGAACATGGGGCCGCCTTACTCAACAATGACCAGAGGAGTGCCGAATTCCACAGCATCGCCATCACCCACCAAAATACGCTTGATAGTGCCGGATTTAGGCGCGTGGATGTGGTTCATAGTTTTCATCGCTTCGACGATCAGCAGCGTGTCGCCTTCGGAAACACTGGCACCGACGGAGATGAAGGACGGCGCACCCGGCTCGGGCTGCATGTACACGGTGCCGACCATGGGCGAAGTCACAGCGCCCGGATGGCTGGCTGGATCGTCACTTGCTGCGGGTGCTTCAGCTGCTGCAGGTGCGGCTGCCGGGGCTGCGGCTGGCGCGGCCGCCGGGACCGCAACCTGGACCGGAGCGGCGACGGGTGACATGCGGCTAACACGTACGTTCAGGCTGTCATCTTCGCCATAATCACGCTTTACCTGCAACTCGGTCAGGTCGTTTTCCCGCAGCAGTTCGGCCAGTGCCTTGATAAACGCCACATCCGCTTCGTGTTTGGTATCTGTCATGAGTGTCCTCGACGGTTCCCCTTTGGCCCGTCTGTTTCGCGCGGGCTTTGGTCTGATTACGCAGCGTTATAAGCTAAGCGTACGGCCATGAAAAGCACAGTCTCGGCCTGTCAGATGGGGGTTTTGCTGAAGATTACCAGTGGTAAACAGCGTTACAGCGGCATTCCGGAGAGTTTCGCAACCAGTTCAGGCAGTTTACGTGCCCCGAATTTTTCGAGCAGCCGCGCACGGTAGGCTTCGATTGTACGATAGCTCAGGTTTAGTTCCGCACCGATTTCCTTGGCCGACAAGCCCTTGCAGGACAGAATGGCAACCTCGCGCTCACGGCTGGTTAGCTCGACCAAAGGGCGTTCCTCGGAAATATCCGAAAAACTCCAGATGCCATGGCGGAATGGATCTTCAGGCGTTAGCGAACGTCCGCGCGCGCGGCACCAGAATAAGTCGCTATCGCGGCGACGCATGACCCTCTCATCCGTGTAATATCCGGTGTCGCGCATGATTTGCAGGCTCCGTGCGCCGATACGTTCCCAATCTGCGACAGAAGGGTAGAGGTGTAGCAGGGGCATGTTGCGGTAATCGGCCTCTTCACCGCCGAAAGTGCGTGCGAACTGCAGATTGCACCGGCGGATCACGCGGTTCTCCAACTCGACCAATCCGATCGGCGCATATTCAAAGGCTGGGTCGCTCATATGTCCATGGTGCAGGTGTTTTGCCGAAAATAGAAGGGGAAGGCCTGTGATTTTCGAAATATGCAAATGGGTTACACCGTGGACCGGGTGTTTGGAATTGCGGGATGCGTTTGTGAAGAAAGTAAATTGCTCAAGAAAATTAGTTGCTAAATACTTATATTTAAATAATAGTTTTGAAAATGCTTCTGAGGTTGACCAAAGGAGCCAGCGGAAAAAGAGGAAATTTTTGCGGGACACGTTAACAGGCAGCCGTATTCGCGAAAGGCGGCAGATCGCAGGATTGCGTCAGGCCCAGCTTGCACGGCAGGTTGGAATCTCGGCATCCTATCTGAACCTGATCGAGCATAACCGCCGCAGGATCGGAGGAAAGCTGCTGGTGGATATCGCTGCGGCTCTGACCGTTGAGCCTTCGGTGCTAACCCAGGGGATCGAGGCGACGCTGATTTCTGCGCTGCGCGAGGCTGCGGCAGATGCAGTTGGCCAGAAAGCCGAAGTGGACGGGCTTGAGGAATTCGCAAGTAGGTTTCCAGGGTGGGCGGGCGTTTTGGCGCAAATGCACAGCCGAGTGGTGTCGTTAGAGCGAACGATTGAAACCCTGTCGGATCGTTTGACCCACGATCCGCATCTGGCGGCATCCATGCACGAGGTCCTTTCGACAGCCGCCGCGATTCGTTCCACCGCTGCCATTCTTGCTGAAACGCAAGAGATTGAACCCGAGTGGCAAGACCGATTCCACCGGAACCTGCACCAGGATGCCGAACGCCTGGCCGATAGCTCCAAATCGCTGGTGGCCTATCTGGATGATTCCGAGGGGGCCGAGGATCGTCGCGGGGTCCCTCTGGAAGATGTCGAAGCATTTTTTGACAGGCATGATCACCATTTCCCGGAAATCGAATCCGGAGGCGGAAGCGCAGATGTTAATCTGAATGAGATTGATTCCTCTGCCGCGCGAAAAGTGGCGCGGGATATTCTGGACGTCTACGAATCCGACGCTCGGCTTTTGCCTCTGGATGCGCTCAAAGGGGCTTTGGATCGGGGAGTTACAGATCCTTTGCTTTTGGCAGCAGAGTATTCAGTCGACGTTGCCAGCGTACTGAGGCGGCTGGCCGCCTTGCCTAAAGGGTATTTGTCGCGCCCGACCGGGCTGGTGATTTGTGATGCCTCGGGCAGCATTTTGTTCAGCAAATCGGTGCCCGGTTTTGCCATGCCCAGATTCGGCGAGGCGTGTCCTCTGTGGCCGCTGTTTCAGGCGCTGAACCGGCCGCTGGTTCCGATCCGAAAACGGATCGTCCAGTTGGGGCGAACGGCTGCGGAATTCGATTGTTATGCCTATGCCTGGCCGCAATCCATTTCCGGCTATGACGATGCGCCGGTTTATCGTTCGGTCATGCTGGTTCGATCCGTCGAAGAAAGCCCTCTGGGCAGTCAGGCGGTTGCCCATGTTGGCCCAAGTTGCCGTGTATGTCCCAATAAGGACTGTGAATCGCGCCGAGAGCCATCGATTCTGAGCGAAGGTTTTTGACAGTTTCGTGACACTGCGCATAAGCTGTTTCGGACAGGTTGACAGTGGTGCAGCCCGTCTCGGGGAGGAATGAAATATATGAGCCGAAAGGTTCTGTTGATCGAGGATGAGCCGAACATTGCTGAAGCCATTCGGTTTTTGCTGACCCGCGAGGGATGGCAGGTTGAAACGCATGCTGAAGGGACGGATGCGCTGCTGGTGATTCTGGGAGCAAAGCCCGATCTTGTGATTCTGGATGTGATGCTGCCGGGCAAAAGCGGGATGGAGATTTTGCGCGACTTGCGCGAACTCGAAGAGCTGCGAAATCTTCCGGTTCTGATGCTAACGGCTCGTGGCCAATCGAAAGATCGTGAGATGGCCGAGAATGCAGGGGTCAGCCGGTTCATGACAAAGCCGTTTTCCAATGCCGAAGTTCTGACCGCCGTCCGCGATTTGCACGCGCAGGCCTCGCGGTCATGAGCATGCAGGACGACCGCCAACCATCTGGTGCGCGGCCGTCGCTGTTTCTTGAACGTCAAAGTTACCGCCGACGCAGGCTGACCGACGCCGCCCGATTGCTGCCCATTCTGGGGGGCGCGCTGATTGCGATTCCGTTGCTGTGGCCGCGTGGGGGCGATGCAGCGGACGGGGTGCCGCTGTCTTCTGCGATTCTCTATATCTTCACATGCTGGGCGGTTTTGATCGTTGCCAGCGTTCTCTTTGGGTTCGCCGCAAGACGCATATCAACCGGCGATGATTCCGAGCCAGGTCAAGACTGATGGCAACGCTGAACGTGCTGATCCTGGTTTGTTTGGGCTATGTGGTGCTGTTGTTCAGCGTCGCATTTGCCGCCGACAGAATGGCCGCGGCGGGCAGGGGGGCGTGGCTGCGATCTCCGTTGATCTACACGCTGTCGCTGTCGATCTATTGTACCGCCTGGACCTTTTATGGCGCGGTAGGGAACGCCGCCCGGTCGGGGCTGGAGTTCGTAACGATCTATCTGGGCCCCACGCTGGTCATGATCTGTTGGTGGTGGGGATTGCGCAAGCTGGTTCGGGTTGGCCGCAGCCAGAGGGTGACCTCAATCGCTGACCTGATTTCGTCTCGCTATGGCAAGTCGAACACTCTGGCGATTTGCGTCACAATTCTGGCCGTGTTGGGCGGGACGCCCTATATTGCGCTGCAACTTCAATCCATTACGCTGTCATTCTCAATCTTTGCCGAGGCTGACCCAAGCGGTCTTTACCGCGAAGGGTCCAGTGTGTTCTGGGTTGCGGCGGGGCTGGCGGTGTTCGCCATTCTGTTCGGTACCCGCAATCTGGATGCCAACGAACGCCATCATGGTGTTGTCACAGCCATCGCATTGGAATCTGTCGTTAAACTCTTTGCGCTGCTGGCCGTGGGCATTTTCGTTGTCTGGGGTATAGCCGGAGGAGTCGGTCCGATGATGGACCGCATCGATGCCTCTGAGATCGGGCAGTGGAATGTGAATGCCGGACGCTGGACCACGTTTATATTTCTATCGGCTGCGGCCTTTGTGTGTCTGCCGAGGATGTTTCAGGTGATGGTGGTCGAGAACGCCGATGAAGGGCATCTGAGGACAGCCGCATGGGCCTTCCCCCTGTATCTGCTGTTGATGAGCCTCTTTGTGGTGCCAATCGCGGTCGTAGGATTGGACCTTTTGCCCGAAGGATCGAATCCGGATCTGTTCGTGCTGACGGTGCCCCTGTCGCAGGGCAATGAATGGCTGGCGATGCTGTCCTTTATTGGCGGCTTTTCATCCGCCACATCGATGGTGATTGTCACGGCAATGGCCCTATCGACCATGGTGTCAAATCACGTCGTGATGCCGATCTGGTTTAGCCGGCAGGAGGGCACTGGCGCCGTATCCGGTGATGTCCGCAATGTGGTTTTGCTGTCCCGGCGGATTTCAATCGCCGTGATCATGGTGCTTGGGTTCTCGTATTACCGCATTTCCGGCGGCGGGGCCGCGCTGGCCTCGATTGGTCTGGTGGCCTTTGCCGGGATTTCCCAGATTTTGCCTTCGCTGGTTGGCGGGCTGTTCTGGCGCGGGGCGACGCGAACAGGGGCTTTGATCGGACTGACTGTGGGATTCTTGTTGTGGATCTACACGCTTTTGTTGCCAGGAATGGGCAGCGCGATTATGTCGGATAGCGTCCTGCAGAACGGGCCGTTCGGATGGGGCTGGTTGCGCCCGCAGGCCCTGTTCGGAATCGACGGAATGGACCCGATGGTACACGCGGTGTTGTGGTCGCTTTCTCTGAACACATTGGCATTTTGCGCGGCCTCTTTGCTGAGTTTTCCAAGCCCGCTCGAACGTTTGCAGGGGGCGCAATTCGTCAACGTATTCGACCATTCGGTCGCGCTGCGCGGTTGGACCGGATCGGTAGCGCAAAGCGAGGACCTGATGATCATGACCCAGCGCATTTTGGGCGCAGGTCCGGCGCAAGAGTTCTTTCAGGCGCAGGCGGAACAGCAGGGTGGGCGTTCCAGCCTGCCCGAACCTACGCCTGGGTTTTTGGAGCGGTTGGAACGTGAACTCAGCGGCTCGGTCGGGGCGGCGACAGCGCATGCGATGATCGGGCAGATTGTTGGTGGTTCCTCCGTTTCGGTCGAGGATTTGCTCGCTGTGGCCGACGAATCCGCGCAGATGTTGGAATACTCCAGCCAACTGGAAGCGAAATCCGCTGAACTCAGCCGTACGGCGCGCCAACTGCGCGAGGCAAACACCAAACTGACCCAGATTTCCGAACAGAAGGACGGGTTCCTTAGCCAGGTCAGCCACGAATTGCGAACCCCCATGACCTCGATCCGGGCATTTTCCGAGATCATGCGGGATACAGAAGGCCTGACCGGCGAAGAGAGAACGCGTTACGCTGCCATCATCCATGACGAGGCGCTTCGGTTGACACGGCTGCTGGATGACTTGCTGGACCTGAGTGTTCTGGAAAGTGGACGAGTCAATTTGAACAAGAGCGGTGACACCCTGCGGTCGGTCTTGGACCGTGCCGTGTCCAGCGCCTTGGCTGGAAACAGCCAAAGACTGACCGTTCGGCGGTCTAAAACCTCCGAACGCGTTGTCCTGCATACGGATTTGGACCGTCTGGGGCAGGTGTTTATCAACCTGATTTCGAACGCTCAGAAATATTGTGATGCCAAAGAACCGGTTCTGACCATTTCTGCGCATGATGTCGGGGGGCAGGTCGTCATTGATTTTGCTGATAACGGCACTGGCATTCCTCCAGATGCCCGGCAGATGGTTTTTGAGAAATTTGCCCGCGTCGGAGGCGACAAGGCAGGTGGTGCGGGGCTGGGATTAGCGATCTGCCGTGAGATTATGCAAAGACTGGGGGGCGATATCAGCTACTTGCCCGGCCATGGTGGGGCTGCGTTCCGGGTCAGGCTGCCACAGGCCTACCGACAGGCTGCGCAGTGACGGCTGTATAAACAGGTTGGTAACTATCGCCGGGTTAGACCTGAAAGAGAATGCAGGAACAATCAGCGGTTTTAGGCATGACGCAATCTGTCAGCGCGGCTCTGGCGCGCAAGCTTTCGATCAGTCAGGAGGAAAAGGGTGACAAGCCTCGCTCGATCCTACGTGCGCTGCGTCTGGCTTTTGCTCGCGCGGCAGAAGATCGTTTGCAGATGCCGTTGTCGGTTATCGGCGCCAAACAATCCTGTCGGCCACCAGGTGGGCTGACACAGTCTTTGGATGAGGATTGGATATTGCTGCTCTTTTCAGGCTCTGACAGCAGCTTGGCTGCGATCTGTATGGATATAGGGTTAGTGTCGGCTGTCGTGCAGGCTCAGACAATAGGCGAGGTGATGCCGGGAGCGCCTTCTGCGCGGGGGTTCACCGATACCGACGCGGCCATGGTGTCCTCTTGGATCGAAGAGGGGCTGTCCCGCGCGGCATCACTTGTCGAAACGGCGAGTGACCGCATGTGCCTGATCGGTTTTGAATATGCTTCGCGCCTTGCGGATCTGCGAACTTTGACCCTGGCGATGGTGGAAGAGGAATACCGAGTTTTTGAACTGACAGTCGAACTTGGCGGTGGGCTGAGACAAGGTCAGCTTTCAGTATTGTTGCCTATCCGACCGGCTGAAACGGCCGAGACGGAGGTGATTCATGATGAGCCAGAGGGCAGGCTTGATCAGGCATCGGGCGTGTTGAGAGCAGATTTGAATACGGTGGTCTGCCGGATGCCCTTGTCCCTGGCGACGCTGACAGAACTGGCGGTGGGGGATGTGTTGCCATTGATCGGGGCGCGGCTGGATCGTACCGAGATTGTGGCGATCGACCGCAGCCGGGCCGCGATCGGACGGCTCGGCCAATGCGGAGGACTGCGTGCGGTGCGCCTGAACGAAACCTACCAAACTCAGATATTTTCCCAGCCCGAAGCAAATGAGTTCCTTGAGGCGAGTTCAGCCAGTATACGCGAAGAGGCGCCAACCGAACACGGGCAGGAGATAATGCCATTTTCCCCCGGCGCGCTGGGCCAGGAGGGGACAGAATTGAACCTTGAGAATTCGGAACACATGGTTGCCGAGATATCTCAACTGGCTGGTTTATCTGGGGATGAAAGCGCGCTGAAAGGCAGTTAGCAGACAGCTCAAGTCACTGATCTGCGTATTTCTTCCAAGGTTGGACGTAGGTTGTCCAACGCATAGCCTGCCTTGGTCGTCGCCTGAAGGATGTCTTCGGTGCTCATGCTTTCGCACTGCCCCAATGCCCAGATCACAGAACAACGCGTGCCCGATGCACAATATGCGAGTACCGGACCGGCACAGGATTCTGCCAGGTCACGTTGCAAGGAGACGTTTTCGGGCGTCATGGTCTGATGCGTCAGCTCTAGCACTTCGTATTCCAACCCGGCAGCACGCACGGCCTGTCCGATAGCATCTGACTGGAGATCCTCGGGAACTTCGCTGTTCGGCCGGTTGCAGATCACTTTGACAAAGCCTGCCTCGACAATAGTGGGAACATCCTCGACCGAAATTTGCGGCGAGACGGCATAGCGGGGGGTTATCGGTCGAATCTCCATGGCTACTGCTTAGGTCGCGTTTACGGTTCTGTCCAGTTTTGCACCTAGGGCAGGAGCGGCATACATCCCTGCGAGCATGGAAACCAGAAAAACAACGCCTCCGGTTCCGCCATACGTAAGAGACGCGATGGCTGGACCGGGACACAGTCCCGCTAATCCCCATCCCATGCCAAACATGACCGATCCGATGATAAGGCGGCGATCCAGTTCATGCTGAACCATCGTCGGGAATTTCCCACCCGACAGCGGTTTGCGATCTGGAACCAGCCTCCATGCGATCATCATGGGCACAATGGCTCCCCCCATCACAAATGCGAGTGTCGGATCCCAGTTGCCGAAAATATCCAGCCACCCCTGAACCTTGGTTGTGTCAGTCATGCCGGAAATCAATAGGCCTGCTCCGAACAAGGAGCCCGAAAGAAGCGATATCAGATTGCGCATCAGATCAACCCCCAGACATGGCGAAATAAGGCCAGCGTCACTGCCCCGGCCGCAATGTAAAGGATCGTTGCCACGATCCCGCGCACCGAAAACCGGGAAATGCCGCACACCCCATGTCCAGAGGTGCACCCGTTGGCAATTCGTGTCCCGATACCGACAAGCAGCCCAGCCCCGATCACAACCGTCAAATTCGAGGTCAGGTTTGTCTGCGGCCCCGGCGACAAAAACAGGCTTAGCATCAACGGCGTCCCAATCATCCCAGCGAGGAGATACAGCCGCTCGGCCGAGCGGTCAGAGCGATCGACAAGCCCTCCCAAGATACCGCTCGCCCCCATTACACGACCGTTTCCAAGCAGGTAAACTGCTGCGCCAAGACCAATCAACAGGCCGCCTACCAGTCCCCATATCCATTCTGAATACACTGATTTGTTCCCCCAAGAAGTTCGGCACTAGCCGTCTAAAGTTTGTTCACTGGTAGTTTCAGGAACACGTCGCCATTCTCATCCTCAGGCGGCATCTGACCCGCCCGCATATTGACTTGTAAAGAGGGCAGGATCAGCCGCGGCATGGCCAAAGTGGCATCGCGGGCGTCGCGCATTTCAACGAATTCCTCGATAGGTCGACCTTGCCCGATATGCACGTTCAAGGCCTTTTGCTCTTCAACAGTTGTTTCCCACGCAAACTCGTCCCGCCCAGGAGCTTTGTAGTCATGCCCGACAAAGATGCGTGTCGCATCCGGCAGTGAAAGGATCCTCTGGATCGAGTTGTACAAATCTCCGGACGATCCGCCGGGAAAGTCGCATCGCGCGGTGCCAAAATCCGGCATGAACAGCGTGTCTCCGACAAATGCCGCGTCGCCGATGACATAGGTCATGCAGGCGGGCGTATGCCCGGGGGTGTGCAAGACGTCCCCTCTCATTTGGCCGACATGAAATCCGTCGCCGTCGCGGAACAAGGCGTCGAACTGGCTACCATCGCGCTGAAACTCGGTACCCTCGTTGAAAATTTTCCCGAAAGTTTCCTGGATGGCGACGATTTGATCACCGATGCCAATCTTGCCTCCGAGTTTCTGCTGCAAATAGGGGGCTGCTGAAAGGTGGTCGGCATGGACATGGCTTTCCAGAATCCATTCGGTTCGCAACGAATTGGATTGGACATATCCGATGATCTCATCCGCAGATCGCGTATTGGTCCGGCCGGATGCGTGATCGAAATCCAGAACACTATCTATGATCGCGCAGGCATCGCCTTCAGGATCCTGAACCAGATAAGACACCGTGAATGTCTCGGCGTCAAAAAATGCTTTCACTTTGGGCGTCATGGTTTCCTCCGCCGGTTAGGTCTTAGTCATATATTAATAACGGAATGTGAAGCAATCAACATTTGGTGATTTGATGCCGGTCAAGGCAGAAGCGGCAAAGTTGGGCTAAAATTCTGGCATCCTGCGAAAGCGCGCCGATATTAGGGGGCGGTCGGGCGAATATTCGCGCGATAGAATAACAGAGTGATGTAAGTCTTAAAACCGTTACTAAATTATAGGTAACTGATGACATTTGGGAGGATGGATATGCCGAGAATCGATTTGTATTCCGAAGCCGAACAACTTGAGAAAAAACTGAAGGGCGCCAGTGTTGATACCCGCCTTGCCCTTCAGCCCAGTGTCACAAAGGTCATCGAGAAGATGCGTCTGCAGGGTGTTGAGGTTCCTGCGCGCCTGCGCCGTCTGGATGCGGCCCTGTGCGAGGACGTTATGGAAGCGCGTTTCGACAATCTGCCGGTTTGATAGCCGCAGTCAACCGAACGAGATTCCAAGTATAACCAGCATAAGACCTATCACCGACAAAAAGAGCGCGCCCATGTTCCAGGGCAGCACCCGTTGAACAACGGCGCGCAGTTCATCGTCAGACAGGCCGGATTTGCGCGCTTTCATTACGTGCAGAATGCACCAAACCAGCCCAGCCAGGCCGATAAGTGACAGGGCGGCACCGCCCCAGGTGATGAATTCGAACATCGTTTTCCATCTTTCAACGTCTGACCTGAGCGCTTAACTGATCGCGCTGGCCCGCACAAGCGAGACTGGTTTTTTGCATGCTTGCGGCTTGGCTCGCCCCGATGTATCCCGCTTGTTGCCCACCTTTTCAGCATGACAAACCAGCCTTTGGGAGAGACTTAGATGGAAGAGAATACCGAAGATCAGGCCGCCGCGAATTACCGTGTAACCGCGGGTGAGCTGCGCCAGTTCATCGAACGGATCGAGCGTCTGGATGCGGAAAAGAAAGATTTGGCGGAGCAACAAAAAGAAGTGATGGCCGAGGCAAAAGCGCGGGGCTACGACACCAAGGTCATGCGGAAAGTGATCGCATTGCGCAAACGTGACAAAGACGACATTGCCGAGGAAGAGGCGGTGTTGGAAATGTACAAAGAAGCGCTGGGAATGTAACGGCTGCTTTCCCGCTATAGACTCAAGGTTTTAGAACCTGCACTCCGGGCATGGACTCAAGCCGGTCCATGTCCTGCGCATATAATTCTGCAAACGCGTCGACGATTTCCATGCTCCAATCTGGCAGATCAAGCTCTTCTGTTGTGAGCTCGGTTTTGGCGTGTTCCTCCAAAACCGTGGCAAGGTCGTCACGCAAATGTTCGTCCTGTTCCAGGCTTTGATCAATCAATGCCAGACCTTTGGATTTGCCTGAATCGTCTAGAAGTGACAGCAGTAAATCAAACTCATCAACCAGCGTGTTGTCCGAGGGAAGGGCCGCGATTGCACGGACTATATCTCCCCAGATCAGTGGTGCGTCCTCGTTGCTCCAGAGTGTGATTTTGACATTGGGCGCAAGATCTCTGATGTCCTCGACCATGCTGATCCAGCTGAGGCAGCTGATATCGGTACTTCGCATTTTGTCGAGGCGACTCTGTTCAGGTAGCGACATCAAAGCTTTGGGAATAAATCTGCCAGGGCTTAAAAAACCCATACAAAGCTCAATTTCGTGGTCAGGAAAGGACTTTTCAAGCAACTCCATTCGGCGTCCCGCATTTGGGTATAGCTGCCCGTCGTCCAGTGCATTTCCAACATCACCTGCAAAGCTGGCGCATGAGTAAATCAAACGATCGACCTTCGGAGCTGATCGCAACCCATCCCGGAGCATTTCCATTGCGGCACCGATTTCATCCTGGTTTTCAATGGCAGCAAAGGCGGGTTCGAAAATTTGTCGATATCGGCGCGGGCCAAATACGGATGCACCATTTTGATGCAACGCGCCGGTGTTGCGTTGAAGGGACCGCAATACGAGACCTTCATCGGTGAACGCAGCACCTGCGTGGATTGCAACCTGCATATTCGGTTTTTACCCTCGCGTTCGTGCACATTATCTGCTGGGTTACAGGCTGTACTCCGCACAGTCAAACCAGGCGGAGTAAAATCTCTGGGCCAGACCCAGTGCCATGAATACAGAAAATCGTTAAGCGGCGGCAAAATTCTGTCTTGAAGTCCGTAACGAGAGGCATTAATCGACACCAAGTGCCCCTATAGCTCAGCTGGTAGAGCAACTGATTTGTAATCAGTAGGTCCGCGGTTCGAGTCCGTGTGGGGGCACCATTTAATCTTTAAAAATCAATAAGTTACGCGATTGTTGCTCGCGCACTTTTGCTGTTGGTCGCGCGATCAGACATATGGCAGACATTTTGCGCAGGCCGACATTGGTAGCCACAGGGGGCCATGATTCTGGGGGCCTCAGTTGGGCGAAAATACACGATAAGCGGATTATAGGGGCGTCAGCCCTGATTGACGCATAGCCATCACCCGCAAGCTCTTCATCGCCGTGCAATCCGCCCCTTTATCGCAGACGGCCTGCATTCGTGGACGTATTAGGGCGCGACAGGGCTGTGATCCCGGCCAATGGGGGTGCAACGTCTGACGCAAACCCAAGTCAGACAGAATTTGTCCGACCACATGAAGTCGTTGGCGATCTTGCACCACGACCTTTTTGACGGGAAAACCACTCCTCCTGTAATTCGCAGGTTGGTACAGTGACCACAGGGGGGCGCGGTCATGGGGCCGCTTATCTCAAGCGCCTTTTTCAGCCGAAAATGCGGCGCATAAGTAAATGGACACCTCCACCCAGATCGGACCCCACCCCCCACTACATAGGGGGGGTATGTTATACTAGGCCATGCAGCCAACGCCGCGCTCGCACGTCTCGGCACCTCGTGCCCAAGCGGTAGTAAACTCAGCAGGGCGCATCGGGGTGTGCAGGGCGATACCGCTCAATCCGCATCAAACCCGCTGGAACGTAACGGACATAACAGAAACATAACGGATATACTCCACCTAACTCATTGTTTTTATTATATTGTTATGTTTGTTATATTTGTTACGTATATAAGTTCATCATAATATAAATATCAAAAATACGTATATACTACATAGGCAACGCGTACTTGTGCCACGTATCCCCCGCGAAAATCGTCCGAAAAACACACGATTTCAGGCCCCCCTCACAACGTAACAAACGTCACAAATCCATTTTTTTGTGAATGATTTCAATGCGTTGATGTGTTATTTTGAAACGTAACAAATAGGGGGCAGGTTCAGGTATGACGCCAAACAGCCTACCGGATATATCGAATAAACACGGATAAATGTGCGGGGGTAGGCCCGACGAGCCAGCATGAATATCCCCCCAGAACCCGGCTCAATGAGTACAAAAAAAAGCCCCCATGCCAGTGACACGGGGGCGAGGATGTCCACTGGTGACACGAACCCTGTGGACACTGGAATGGGGATTGATCAGATCGACTATGCGCGGGCGTGTAGTTTCAGGGCCGCTTGAGACCGCTCCGCCTCGGCTTCCCACGTTTCGACATTCATAACCGGGACCATCATTAAGCCGGATGTTCGGCTGGTATTGGCGGCTTGCTCTTTGGCGAGCTTGTCGCGGGCCACGATGGTTTTGAATAGCCGGTCGAATGCTTTGGAGGCGGCGTCGGCCTCGGCTGCGGTCAAACTCTCTTGGCCCATGTATTCGCCAAAGCGTTTTTGCAACTCGTCCACGTTGGGGCAGTCATCAAATTTGACGGGGCGCACTTGTTTGGCGCGTTCTGCAAACAGCAACTTGGCGGCGTCTACGTTACCAGAACGGGCCTTGAGTTCCAGCGCCTGCCGGACTCCTTGTTCTACTTCGGGTGTCATGTCGAAATCCTCACATCTGCCCACAACAATATGGCGGCTGAATCTGCGTGGCAAACGGTCTCAGATTGCGGGGTGCAAACGCCATCTCATTACCCTGTGGAAACATGGATTACCGTTTGGGAGCAATCGCCTAAGCGCATAAAATGGGGGCGTGAAATGAGGACAAAACGATGCTTAAAAATGACGTGCCGACCGGGATGGATTTTGACGAGAAGGACATGCGCAAGGACTTGGATTGGGCGATCCAAAACCGCCTCATGTTTGGTGCGTTCAACCTGCTTTCAAACGACAAAAGCCTGTATGCGCGGAAGTTCTTCTGCTTCCCGGATTTCGAACTGGCGCTGGCAGACATGCAGGACAACGCCGTTGAATATTTCCGTCGCAAGTCTGGCCCCAGAGTGACCCACGCCCGCGTCTATGTGTTGGACGGTCGGCGCGGCAAATCCGAATTTCATGGTTTTGAATGGAAGCCGGTTAACGGCGGCGGGCATGGGCTAACCCGGATCGACTACCGGGCTGAGTATGAAGAGAGCGACCCATATGCAGGATACGCGATGATGGCCCTTATGGAGCAAAAGGGGCCACAAAAGGTGTCCACAGTGGCCCGGGCGGCATGGGCGAAGATCGGCGACAAGGTTTCCAACTTATACCCAGCCGCCGATTATCCCAAAGTCGCCCATATGATCCTGCTCCGCAAATCCCTGCTGCGCATGTCACACCTGAACCCCTGCATCATGCGCACCCGTGGCAAGGACGTGCGCGGTCACGACACCATGATTGAGCATCTGGGTATCTATGACCAGCAACGCCGCTGGTTCTTTTGAATCGAAAAGGACGCCCCCCAAAGCCACAGGTTTGCTTGCGCACAACTCAGAATGGAGCGATGTTGTGGCGATCAAGTAAATTCGGTTTGGGGATTCTATGAAAGTATTCATTAGTTGGAGCGGGAAACGCAGCAAAGCGATGGCTGTAGCGCTCAAGGAATGGTTGCCACTAATTCTGCAATACGCAGAACCTTGGGTGTCGGATAAGGACATTGGAGCGGGCGACCGCTGGGCGCAGGCAATTGCGGGTGAACTCGAAACCTCCAACTTTGGCATTCTGTGCATCACACCTGAAAACCTGAACTCTGAATGGATTTTGTTCGAAGCCGGGGCTTTATCCAAGTCCATGCAGGACGCGAAAGTCATTCCACTACTCTTCGGACTTGAGCTTAGCGATTTGAGTGGCCCGTTGTCTCAATTCCAAGCCATCAAAGTTGATCAACAAGGCATGCTTGATGTTGCCAAGTCCATCAACGATGTTGCCGAGAACAAAGCTGCCGACGCGACCATTGAGCAATTGGTTCCAGCACTGTGGACACAACTTGAGGGCAAGCTCGCTGAAATCCCGGACAAGGGAGAAGCAGAGAAGCATATGCGTCCGCAGACCGAAATCCTTGAAGATTTGGTGTCACAGGTCCGCGGCCTCGGCGCTCGTATGCGAGACTTTGACCCGGAAATGATGGAACGTGAAATCAGGTACTCGTACCCTCGGTCCCGTGATCTTGATCCACGTTTTTTGGACGAAATGATGCATAGGATGATGGACAGTCGGGACAGCGATCTATCTCTGGCCCTGCTAGCCGGCTTCGTCCGAGATAGAATGCCTTGGCTGGCAGAGGTCTTGATTGAGGCTCGACGCGATCTAAAGAACGCATCACCGTCTCAAGCAAGGGAAATTGGTCACAACTTGATGAAGATTGTCGAGATGACTACCCGTGGCCCTTGGGGTGAACGGATGATGAAAACTAAGTCGGGCCACATTCTGATGATGGAATTGCCCCACTTTGTGGATCGCGCAATCTCATTCAAACTTGACCGTCACATTGCAGAAGGCGTTGAAGACGATTCCGACAACGACGACAGTTAGCAGCGTCCAAGGATATGTTAGCTATTCGCCATTGTTTCGTTGGTTCTACGGGGCTGATTTGTGATTGGGGGCGGGAGGCCACGAAAACGCCTATCGACCCCACATACCGCGCCTCAGAGGGCGACAGAGCCGGTATCAGGCCGTGGCCCAGTCGTCGCTATCGTCGCCCCAATCAAATGATTGAATGCCCATGTGATCCAGGAACATTTGCCGCGCCTCGGGAAGCGGTGGCAGGAACAGGTGGCGGGCAACGCTGGAAACGCCGTTAATCGTTGATCGGGCATTTTTCGCCCCTGTGGTGACTGGTTTCACGGCGGCGCTGCCACCCCGCGCCGACAGGCCTTTACCTGCGTAGCCTTGTCGGACAAAGTGTTCATGCAGAAGGTTCGCTCGGACCGCCCATCCTTCGGCCTTGAGTTCGGAACCGATTGGCAAAATTCCCTCCCGTAGCAACTCCCGCAAAATCCGGTCTGGGCCGGTGGCGGACTCCATTTTCTGCTCATCCCGACCGGCGGTGTATGGAACGCGTGTCGCCTTGAAGTGACCAATATCCCGTGTCCACAGGTGGTGCATGAACGCGCCCAACTCGGGCTTGTAGGTCGCCCGGAACTGACCCCAGAATGCCCGATCTTCGGCATGTTTGGGTGATACCTTGAGAACAAACATGCGCCGGTCATGACGGGCGAGGTGCGCGACATAGGCGGCATTGGAAGTCATGAACACACGGGCGCAGTTTCGTGCCTCGACTGCCGCAATGCCTTTGGCGTTGTAGCTCAAGGTTTCATTGGTAATCAGGGCTTTGAGCTTGCTTTCAAGTTTGCGGTCGTTCGGCGCTATCGCCTCTTCAAAATGAAGGAGCAACTTATCCTTGGCGGCGGAATTGAACTGACCGACAAACGTATCTGCGTCTGCCGTTGTTCCGCAGTATTTCGGGCCGAACAACTCGCGCAGAATTTCCATGAAGGTTGATTTCCCGGTGCCTTGTTCTTCGCTTTGCAGGATGATGGCTGTTCCGGGCAAGTCCGATGGCTGTTGTACCATATGTGCGAGATAGTCGAGAACGTAGGCCGCGCATGTCTCGTCTCCGGCGCAAACAATGTCGCGGATCAGATAATGGATAGCAGGCCATTCCCCGGCGACCGGCTGAGTGCCCCAACCCTCAAATGTGTTCAGGACACGCCCCTCGGGCCGCATGACAACCCGCTCTGTCACCCCGTAGCACATCTCCCGCTTGAAATATCGGGGTGACATTGGGGAATCCAACCATTCCTGCGCGGCCGGTTTGATGATGGGTGCGCCGTTTTCATCCCAACCAGCCAACACCTTGTCTTGGCGGCGGGCGCGGGCAAATTCGGGTTCTGTCCAGCAGGCATATGCCCCTGTGAAACCGTCCGGCTGGTTGAGGAATACCATTTTCTTACCGCCGTAGTTCTCGATGATGTGGTACATTTCCTTGTATTTTCGAAAAACATTTCGGCGGTCTATCTGCGCTTCCTCAAGCACCATAGCCATCATGTACCGGTTCATTTCGGCAGACTCGGGCAAGTCGTGCCCAAAGGCTTCAAACGCCATCTGGATTGCCAGCAAACGTTCAACTGCCCGCTGCTTATCTCGTTTCTCAAATACATCCCGTACTTCCCCCAAGTCCCGGACGCCGCGTTCGAGATAGCCAACAACCGGGGCCAACGCGTCGGTGTCGCAGTGTCTCCGCATCACGGCTTGCTGCAACAGGGTAAGGGCATGATGCTGAACGCGGTAATTCACGTAGTCGCTCTGTTCCGACAGGCTTTCGCGGGTCAGGTCTTCAATCACCCCGTCTTGACCTTCGGACAAAGCCCGCTGCCTGCGGTTCGCCTCGGTGGTGACTTGAGCAGCTTTCCAGTCATCGGCCCAGAGCCGATCCATCTTGGCCAAGCGCGTTTCGCCGCTGCCATCATCCATCTGCATAAGTGGACTGCTGGCGAGAATGTTGTAAGCCCGCTGCTCATCCGTGCAGAACTCGGCTAATGTGTGAATGATACCGATACGGGCCTGTGAAACGTCGCCGCACTCACCAGTGCGGAACGCGCGACCATGGATGCCGTTGCCGATGATAGCCCGCAATCGCGCCTCGCTGCTTACATAAGGTGTGATCTTGGTGTCCACAGTGGGTCGCGCCACTGGCTTCTTGGCGAAGTCGCGCAGCAGGTTATTTGCCGCCTCGCTAATGTCCGGGGTGTCGGTGCAATCATCGACCGCGTTGCCTGTGATCAGAAGGCAGCTGGTGAAAAGCAAATCCAATTCCACATCCCGGACGGGCAGCTTTTCTTTATGGTGCTGCACATCAGGGCCGCGACCGATATAGTGCAACCCGCGTCCAGAGATTGACCGCTCACAATAGGTGAAGCCACCAAGCGCCGACGCCAGCGCCTCGCGGAGCTTTGTCGCCATCGGCACAAATGCAGCGGCGACTTTCTCCATGGGATCGAGATCGAGGCAGATGAAATCATTGCCGACGCCCAAAACGAACATGAGGTTCAGGCTGGGGTCTTGCTCGACCGCTTCAAGAACTTCTTCATACGAGCAAAGGTAATCCGGGTTTTTCCATCTCGCCCCGGTGTCGGCGTTATCAACGATGACTTTGCCATTGCGGACGGGGAACGGTTTCTTTTTCCCGCCTGTGGATACTAACCAGCTGCGGCTGGCTTTCATTTCAGGTGGGATCATAGCAAAGCGTATTGTGGCGCTTGGGATGGGGGCCACAGCGGAAGCATCAAATGGTGTGGTCAATCGCGGCATGACTTCTGCCTCATTCCGTATCGAAAACGGGATTTTGTCTGACATACGTCTGCTTGGAAGCAGCAGGTCAGATTACCCCTTTGATTTTTATGGGTAGTTTGAGATTGGCCCGCTGATCATTTGTCAGCGAGCCGATTTTTTGAGGGCGATACAGGCTCAATGCCCACCGCTCGGCCCGTCCATCTTCGCAGGGGGCTGTTCCGCGCCAATGGCCTTTTCAAGTTCGCGCTGTGCCTCTGCCAAGAACTTGCCGTCAGCCTGTTCTTGAACTCGTTTAAGGTCAACGTCGGTCATGTTTTGCCATGACGCTACGGTCTCGATTGTAACGCCTTGCGCCTGAGCCGTCACAGCGAATGCCTTGAGACGGTTTTGGGCATGGGATTGCATTTCCCTAGTCTGCTTTACCTGCTCAATTTCGGAGGCGTGTTTAACGGTGTCCACAGGGTTTGCCGCTATTGGGGCTGGGTGACTGGCTTTGGGTGTAGCACCAGAATACAGAACAGCCCCGGTCATGTCGCAGATCACGGATTGGCGGACAAAAGCGTCAGGGGCGATATGAGGCAGCGGTTCATATTTGCTTTCCAGTCGATCCTTCGGGTTGATGAACTGGTGGCCTGCCTGCGGTGGCTGATTGAAACGGCGGATGGCATCGTGATACCGCGCCGTGCGAGCCAACAGTCGCGCGAAACCGGGACAAGCTTGCATAAACTCACGCATCAAGGTGTGTAGTTCTGCCCCCTCCTTTTGCAGCGCCGTGTAATCGCGCTTTTGCTGTTCATCTCGCACCCGGACTGTGACCAGCCGATGCAATTCCTCCAATCGTGGCAAGGCATCGCTGAACATGTCCAATTGCCCTTGCAGCGCCAACAGATCACGTTTTGCACTTTCGCGGTCGTCGTCTTCGGTGGTGATGTCCCGGACAACCTTCTGTTTTTCGGTAATTTCGCCTTCGAGATCGCCAATGAGGGACTTGGTTTCGTCGATGAGGTGTTGAACCGCGTCTGGCGTGAAGGATTTGCCATGGGTTTTCAACGCCCGCTTAATCTCGCCGCTCAAGTTCAGTTCTTTCGTAATTGCCTCGGTCATTTCAGCGTTCCACTTCTTGGAGTGATTGTACCCATGCCGCGACGTCTGAATATCGCCACGCCACGGTGTTTGCGCTCGTCTTGAGCGGTTTGGGAAATTCGTTGTTTCGGATTTTCGCGTACAGGGTCGAGACGGACAGACCCGTCAAATCGACAACCTGCTGACGCCGGAGAAGTCTGATCTCGTCCATTGTGTCGCCCTCAATTGCTGTTCTGCAATCAACGTAAGCGGCGTGTTCAGCGTGCGCGTGTGATGTATGGGGAGGCCCCCCAAATTTCACACAGAGACACAGCGACCACAGTTGGGCGGGGCGCTTCTGTCATTCGAGGCATGGGGCGTCTATTTGGCCACTTTCAAATTCCGCGTTGTAAGGCGGTTTTAGGGGCGTCGTGTGTGTTGGGGCATTTGTGGGAGTGATCGCCTTGCGATCCTAGCAACAGCGCGACACTTGGGGCGTCGAGGTCATATCGGGGATGGGCGTGAGGGGCAGAGCGTTAGTTTCGATAGTACGCGGTATGCGCCGCAGATTCGGTGAACCGTGTGTCTTCGAAATGGGCGGCGCAGACGCGGGCGACAATTGCGCAGGCGCAATCGTTATCGTTGGCATCATTGTGCGAAGCTTGTAGCCCGAACTCTTCGACAAGGATGGTAACTAAAGTTTTCATCAGCGCCTTCCGCTGATCGGCGGTCGCGTTGGGCCGCCGTTTTCCGGGTTTTGGACGTGGAACCAGATTAAGTTCAAATTGAAGGTCGCGGAAGTGACGGTGTTCCACACCCCAGATTTTATATGCCGCGGTCATTCGGTTAACCAAATCCGCTGCCTCGTCCCATGCTGCTTGGTTTTGCTTTTCCGCCGCCACGTTTAACAACCGCAGTACCAAGTCCCGTTGTGCGTCGGGATCAAGAGCGCAATAGTCATTGAACGCCTGAACTCGATCAGGGATTGCCGGGTATCCAAGTTCACGCAGTAGCACGGCATCGCTGGTCCGAATTGCAGCAATGATCGGTTCGGGATAGGTGCGCTGTAGGTAGTGGGTCAGCAGGCCCACGGGATCGGTTGCGCTTGTCATACCGCCAGTCTCACCACATTGGATTCTCGCTGCGTGATCAATGCGGCCCAATCATCCAATACCTTGGCGCGCTGGGGCAATTGGCTGGACATGTTGTAAACCCGCGCGACCGCTGACGCCGCCGACCCTGTGGCGGCGTGATTGAGGATGCGATCCACCACACCTTCATTGGCCCCGGATTCCGCCATTACTGTTGCAAAGGATGTGCGGAAATCATGAAACCGCCAAGGCTCAAGATCAGGCAGAAGTTTGTCCAGTTCCCGCTTCATCTTGCTGAACCCCGAAACCGGGCTGTTTCCTGTGGTCGTGAAAAGCAAATCCCAATCGCCTTGCTCTGGCAGTTCCGCCAGTGCGGCCTCTGACAAGTGAACGATATGGGCGCGTCCTGATTTGGTGCGAGCAGCAGGCAGGGTGAAGCGCTGCTTCTCCAGTTCGACCTCAGACCAGCGTAGGTGCGCAATGTCCGAGCGGCGTTGCGCAGTCAGGATGAGCAGGCGAACTATCGGTGTCCACAGGGGGCTAAGGAACTCGGCGGCGTCATAGATGGCGCGGATTTCGTCCAGCGTCAGAACCCGGTCGCGTGGTTTTTCCCGCACTGCGTTTGACAAACCAGCGCCGATGTTTTCATCCGTATATGACCGCTGCCATGCGAACTTGCCGAATGCACTCAATGCCGCCTTGTAGCGGTTTGCATGGATCGGGGCACTTGCTGCGGTCGCGTCAATGAAAGCCTGCATATCGCGCCGGGTCAGCTTGGAAATCGGCTTGGTCGAGTGGTCAGCCAACGCGGTCTGTAACTGGCGGTAACGCTCAGCGCCGGATTTTAGGTTGTCGAGATGAAGCGTCTTGTAAGCGTCCAAAACTGTGGCGACCGTTGTATTGCGGATTTGCTCGGCCTTGCGGTCGACGCCTTCCATGGCCTCTTTCTCAAGCGCGATTGCTTTCTCCCGTGCCTCAGACAGGCTGATGGCAGGAAAACGGCCAAGGGTGTGGCTACGCAGGGGACCGCCACGAATGCGCTTTTCAAACACCCAAGTTTTGATCCCAGTCGGGGTTACTCGAACACGAAGACCAACCCGTAGGCTGTCCGATACGTCATAGCGCTTGTCCCGCGCCTTAAGCGCAGCCACCGAGCGATCCGTCAATCTGACACGTTCAACCATATCCAAACCCTTTCAAACTGGCCGACCTATTTCTGGTCTGGCCTCTTCATCCGTAGGGCGACGGGGATCTGCGCATCAACAAGAAATAAGATCACTTTTCCTGTGCTGCTGTCAGACATATGGCAGACAATTTCACAAATCACGCGTCGCATTCGCATGTAACAAATGATAACGCCTCGCAATGCGGCTGGCACCGTTAATGGAATGAAATCAATCTCTTAGATGCAACGCATCGCAATGGTTCGCACGCCCTTGCAACACCCTTGCTACTTGATTTGTAATCAGTAGGTCCGCGGTTCGAGTCCGTGTGGGGGCACCATTTCACTCTAAGATTCCTTCTGTTCCTTGATTTTGCTAAAGTCACAATGTTTGGGACAGCGCAGGCGCTTTGCGCAACGAAGAGTTTCTCCGAGGACTTTTTCTGATGGCCTGCGTAAATGGGGTGGTGGTCAAAGGCGGCGATTGAATTTCCGCAGGTTGCATCGGCGAAACGCATTGTGTTCATAGCCTTATGGCCTTACTGGTGCTTTCAGCCTAAAAACTGGCCCAACGCGCTGTGCGGGCGTGATGGAATGGTAGACATATCAGACTTAAAATCTGAAGGGCGTATGCCCGTGTGGGTTCGAGTCCCACCGCCCGCACCACCTCTGACACCCTGATTGATTTTCAAGTCTCGATGCAGCGGAACCTCTCCCGATTTGCTTTGGTTCGGGTTCGGCGGGAATTGAATACCGGGATTGGTCCAGCGCAAAAATCGGTGTCGTGCATTAAATGTCCAATATCTATCCAGCCTAAGGTGAGGGCCTGTCAGGCTACACCTTCCAGTTCCTGCATGTTAGCATCCCGTAAATTTCTTCAGGAGACACCATATGCCGTTGACCGTGAAACAAATGATGGAAGCTGCGAACTCCACCGTCGAGCGAATCCAGAGAGCCAAAGCGGTCGAGATCTTGGAGCGAGGTGGCCTGCTTCTGGACATCCGCGATGCAGCGGAATTGCAGCAGACAGGGCGTGCTTCGGGGTCTCATCATATCCCGCGCGGTATGTTGGAGTTTCGGGCCGATGACACTCTGCAATCACATGATCCAGAGCTTCGCAAAGATCGCCCAGTTGTCTTGTATTGTGCCTCGGGTGGCCGCGCCGCCCTTGCGGGAAAGCTGTTGCAGGACATGGGGTATGAGCAGGTCTATAACCTGGGTGGCTTGGTCGATTGGGTGAATGGCGGGGGCGAAGTCGCCTAGCCAATAGGAAACGCCAGAACCCGAGCTGTGATCGGTCGAAAGGTCAGGTCAGGCGTTGAGGAATGTCCTGACGGCGGCCTCGAACTCACGCGGTTTTTCCGCATGCAACCAATGTCCTGCACCAGGTATTTTTGCAAAACGTGCCGAAGGGAACATTCCGCGGATCACTGAGCGATGTTCAGGCAGCACATAGTCGGACTCCCCCCCGGACAAAAACAGTGTTTGACCACCCCAGGATGCGTCTATTTCAGGAAAGCCCATGATCTTGGGCATTTCAGAGGCCAAAGTATCCAGGTTCAAAAGCCAACGCTGTCCGTTGATGTCGAGTGACTGCGTGAAAAAGCTCTGAAGGGATTTTTCGACTCCGTTGTCGGCCAGTTGTTGTTCAGCGTCCGAGCGACGCTCGACCCGGGAAAGGTCCACCGCGCGCATCGCTTCAATAAACTGAATCTGACTGTGGCTATAGGCCACCGGGGCGATGTCTGCCACCACCAGTTTGCGCAGCTTTGCGCTGTGCAGCAGGGCTAAAGTCATGGATGCCTTGCCGCCCATCGAATGTCCGACGACATCTGCCTGTCCGCCGAACTGGACGATAACTTCGGCCAGATCATTTGCTAGATCGGAATACCCATGGTCATGCGTCCACATGCTGTTTGCGTGGTTGCGCATATCAACCGCCACAACTTGCCGCTCGTCAGATAGCCGGCGGGCGATGACCCCCCAGTTCCGGGCCGAGCCAAATAGGCCATGGGCGATCAGCAAAGGGGGCTTGTCGGTTGGTTCACCATGTATGATCGTGTTCAGCATATAACCGTGATACCCGCCGCAATCTGAAACGGCCAGCCCCATTGTGGCCCCTGTTCCACATGGGTAAACTGTCAGCTCAGGAGGCCGCAGCATGCCGCAAGACACAGATATACAAACCCAAATTGCGCAGACCATACAGCTGTTGCGTGACAAGTTGGGTGTGCGCGACAAAACGCTGACCGCCTCGGTCAAAAAGGCCAAAAGGCAACTGCCGCGCCGGATATACAAACAGGCAATGGTTCTGGCACAAGCAGAGCAGATGGCGGCCCATCCAAAACTGCGACTTGTGCTGGACAATCCAAAACTGATCCAGGCCTCGGAAGAGGTTCAAAAACATCTGGGGGGTATCAATTTGGCGGATCGGAGGATGGGATGGTTTCTGGGAATGCTGGGCGGGCTGACTTTTAACCTGTTGGCCTTTTCTGCTTTGTTGCTGATCTTCATGTTGTGGCAGGGGCTTATCTGACCACAAAAAAAACGGCGCCGGATTGGCGCCGTTTTGTTCTTGGATGACTGAATTCTTACAGGTTTGGATAGATAGGGAATCTGGCGCAGAGGTTTGCGACTTCGGCTTTGACTTTGGCCTCGGCCTCACCGTTACCGT
>NZ_JBXWQK010000009.1:0-184939 GCF_059612345.1 Ruegeria sp. CDSA020 | reverse complement strand
AATCGCATGCCTGCTGGCCAACACCCTGACCGCCGCATGCCGCGCAAACAAACTCCCAGAACCAGAAGGCCTGACGGCTTAAAACGAGGCCGCCGTTGTTCAAACTGCGGCTGTTCTTTTTTCCGTTCTGATTTTGGTAGGTATTGGCGACCTTTTAGGTCGTAACTTGTGCATGGTGATCGTATCCATTGGCGTGTCGCCTACCAATTCCCTCCGATCCCCGTACTACGAGCGTTGTGTGAATCCGGACCGCCACGCTCAGGCGAGATTGAGTGCCTGCGGAACAGCCCGGCTGCAGCCCATCAGGCACGTCAATTCGCAAGGCCGTTCTCAGAGCGCGAGATAGCCGATTCCGGCAAACGCGACGACACAACCAAGCCACTGGCTTGGTGACATACGCTCTTTCAAGATTGCCCAGGCAAGGACAACGGTCAGTAATCCAAAAACCGAAGCCGCGACGGATGCATATTGGGCATTGGGCAACCTACCAGCCGCGACCACACTGAGAATTGCGACGGCGTCCAGTAAACCCATTAAGCACAATAGGGGCAGTGCTTTTGTGCCGGGCCAAATCGACTTGCGAGACGCAAAAGCTATCGCTGCCAGAACCAGAATTGCCGTGATTCGACCGATTAGAGACACGGTGTATTCGTTGCTGATCTCTGCCGCGTATTGCCCCAGGGCAAATGCTGCGGCGAACCCGGTTGCGGCGAGCAAAGACAAGACAATGGTTGGGCCACGGGCAGGGTAGGTTGTCTCGGTTTTGTCTGAGCAGGCTGCGACGATGGATACTCCGAGGCCGATTGCAATTACGGCCAACCAGTGCCACGCACTGACCATCGAGCCGCGCCAAATTGCGACGGTGACGGACAAGACCGGATAGCTGGCAACTAGCGGCGCAACCAATCGCACGGGCCCTCGATGAAAAGCCTCGTACATGCTGAGCCCGGCCAAGAGGTAAAAAAAACCTGCTGCAATCGCATAAGCCATCGCGTTGCCCGATATGGAGTTGATGTCGCCCCAGGCTGCAACCATCCCGATCTGCAGGATGGCACCAAAGAGTAACACAAACATAAGCGAGGCGACCACGCTGACGGACTGGCTGATATAGCGGACCGAGAGATCATGAATGCCCCAGCACAACGCAGCTAGCAACCCGAGTGCAAGGGCGCTCATGTAAGGGAAGATTGTTGTAGTGTCGACCATATTGGCATGTGTTCGGTCCCAGATATCAACAGCGCCAAGATGTCACTGTTGATAAACTAATATTCCTGTTATGCAATAATTTAGGCAATGGAGACCCGGAGGATCCACTATGTCCTCGGCTTTGGATCAACTTGGAGGCGAAGAGAGCCTGCGCGCGCTTGTCGAACAATTTTATGATCGAATGGAGGCCGATCCGGCTGTGTATTCCTTGCACCGGCTGCATTTTCGGGGTCACGGATTGAACCATACAAGGCAAGCGCAGTTCGAGTTCCTCAGTGGTTTTTTGGGCGGGAGAGCATATTACCGGGAACGATTTGGCCACATGGATTTACGGGAAATACATGCCCATGTGCCTATTCGCGAGGCCGATGCAGAGCTTTGGCTGGAAACCTTTGACGCCGCTTTGGAAGATTGTGAACTGCGCGGCCCGACGGTGGATAAAATGCGAACCTCCCTGCGACGTGCGGCATTGATGCTTGTTAACGACGTTCCCGACTGGCGCATCGAGGTGGATAGGAAAAAAGGACAAGAAGTCCCAGAATAGGCTATTTGCAGGGTCTCGAAATCAGTCGTCAAACAACCAACCGTTCAGATTAGATGAAGCCGGTCTTAAGTGTTGAACGTCATAGAGATTTGCTCGATCGCGATATCGTCGTTTAGGTGTCATCTTTTGCACAGCACCCTTAGCCCATGCCCTGATTGACTGCTTTTCGGCCGCAAGCCAGGGATGGTTCCGATTTCCCAGACAACCAAGGGGCTGCCCAAAGCAGCTGTGCAATGCGGGGATTGGGTTCCCGTCTTAAAGGCGCACAATTTCAACGGAATCCCCGTTTGACGATATGTGTGCAAAAGACGCGCCGCGATCTTCGCCCGGCGCGTGTTGACTGAAAAAACATCCCGGCGTGATCGTTGTTGGTGAATGAACAACAAGGCCGCGGCACAGGCCGCAACCTCGATGTCTTCCAGTTTTACCGGATCAGATATCCAGCGTGTTTTCCTTTTCCCAGCGCGAGAAATGCGACACGAAGGAATTCCACTCCTGATGCTTCATCTTCAGGAAAGCAGACGAGAATTCGGCGCCCATCATGCCCTTCAGGTCTTTGTCTTTGTCGTATTCGCGCAGTGCATCAAGCATGTTCAACGGCAACTTGGGTGCTCCGCGCACTTTATGGCCTTCGGCATACATATCGATATCCCAGCGCTTGCCAGGGTCTGCTTTGGATCGGATACCTGACAGTCCAGCCGCAATGATGACGGCCTGAAGCAGGTAGGGGTTGGTTGCTCCGTCCGGCAGACGCAATTCAAACCGCCCGGGGCCGGGCACACGCACCATGTGAGTCCGGTTGTTGCCCGTCCATGTCACGGTGTTGGGCGCCCATGTTGCACCCGACATCGTCCGCGGCGCGTTGATGCGTTTGTAGCTGTTCACCGTGGGGTTGGTGATCGCGGCCAGTGCTGACGCGTGCTTCATGATGCCACCGAGGAAGTGCTTGCCACGCTCTCCCAGACCAACCTCACCGGTCGGGCCGTCGCCCTCGCCTGCAAACACGTTGGTCTTGGCCGCATCGCCTGGCGCATCCCAGACCGAGATATGCGCATGACAGCCATTGCCGGTCAGGCCTTCCACCGGTTTCGGCATGAATGTCGCACGCAGCCCATGTTTTTCAGCAACCGATTTGGTCATGAACTTGAAGAAAGAGTGTTTGTCAGCAGTGCGCAGAACGTCGTCAAATTCCCAATTCATCTCGAACTGGCCGTTGGCGTCCTCGTGGTCGTTCTGATAAGGTCCCCAGCCCAGTTCCAGCATGTAGTCACAGATTTCGCGCACGACATCATACCGGCGCATCACGGCCTGTTGGTCATAGCAAGGCTTTTCAGCTGTATCGAAAGGATCGCTAATCTGTTCTCCGTCCGGCGTCATCAGGAAGAACTCGGCTTCGATACCGGTTTTGACATGCATTCCTTCGCTTGCAGCTTCGTCGATCAGGCGGCGCAATACGTTACGAGGGGCTTGCGCGACATCGCTGCCTTCCATAACGCAGTTGCCAGCAACCCAAGCCACTTCGGGCTTCCAGGGCAGCTGAATGACCGATGAGGGGTCTGGAACTGCCAGCATGTCAGGATGAGCCGGTGTCATATCCAGCCAGGTGGCGAACCCGGCAAAACCTGCACCATCTTGCTGCATGTCGGCAATCGCCTGCGCTGGCACAAGCTTGGCCCGTTGTCCACCGAACAGGTCGGTGAACGAGATCATGAAGTATTTGACGCCTTTTTCTTTTGCGAAAGCTGCGAGATCTGTCGTCACGATTGCTTTCCTTTCCCTGTTGAATTCTAGTTTTTCAAAGCAAAAACGCGGCCCCCATCAGGGAGCCGCGCAGCATCGGTTCAGAACCCTTCCTTGCCCGGGTACCAACTGGTGCCCGCCAAGGGGACTCGCGCCATGGCGGCCGCCTCCATTGTCAGGGCACACAGGTCTTCAGGTTCGAGATTGTGCAGGTGATTGTGGCCACATGCGCGCGCGATGGTTTGGGCCTCAAGCGCCATCACCTTCAAATAGTTGCGCAGCCTGCGACCCGCAGCAACCGGGTCAAGACGCGCAGCCAGATCGGGGTCTTGCGTGGTTATCCCTGCCGGGTCCTGACCTTCGTGCCAATCGTCATAAGCGCCAGTGGTTGTGCCCAGCTTCTGGTATTCGGATTCCCATTTGGGATCGTTGTCCCCAAGGGCCACCAGAGCAGCCGTGCCAATGGCAACTGCATCTGCACCCAGCGCCAATGCCTTGGCCACATCGGCTCCGGTGCGAATGCCGCCCGAGATGACCAACTGAACCTCACGATGTACGCCCAGATCCTGCAATGCCTGAACGGCAGGGCGGATGCATGACAGTGTTGGCAACCCGACATGTTCAATGAATACGTCTTGCGTCGCAGCGGTGCCGCCCTGCATGCCATCCATGACGACAACGTCCGCCCCGGCTTTCACTGCCAATGCAGTGTCGTAGTAGGGGCGCGTGGCGCCAACTTTCACATAGATAGGCACTTGCCAATCAGTGATTTCCCGAAGTTCGAGGATCTTGATCTCAAGGTCGTCCGGCCCTGTCCAGTCTGGATGGCGGCAAGCGGACCGTTGGTCAATGCCTTTGGGCAGGGTCCGCATCTCGGCCACACGGTCACTGATCTTTTGACCCAACAACATACCGCCCCCGCCGGGTTTGGCGCCTTGGCCAACCACAATCTCAATCGCATCAGCCTTACGCAGATCGTTGGGATTCATGCCATAGCGTGAGGGCAGGTATTGATACACCAGCTTGGTTGAGTGGCCACGTTCCTCGGGCGTCATACCACCATCACCGGTGGTGGTTGACGTGCCCGCTGCGGATGCGCCGCGGCCCAGAGCTTCTTTCGCCGGACCGGACAATGCGCCAAAGCTCATACCCGCAATGGTGATCGGGATATCCAGCTCGATCGGCTTTTTGGCAAAGCGCGTGCCCAACGTTACTGAGGTATCGCAACGTTCCCGATAGCCTTCCAACGGATAGCGCGACACCGACGCACCCAGAAAGAGTAGATCGTCGAAATGAGGAACTTTCCGTTTGGCGCCACCGCCACGAATGTCATAGATACCTGTCGCAGCGGCGCGACGGATCTCAGCATTGATCGGATTGGTAAATGTCGCCGACTGAATCGGCAGGGTGCGGGGGATCTGATCGTCCATATCTTTCATACCCTTCTTCCTCAGTAAGCTGCGGAATTGTCGATGTCGAAATTGTAAAGCTGACGAGCCGAACCATAGCGTTTGAACTCTTCCGGCTTGGCGTCGCTGCCAGCGCGGTCCAGCAGATCCCTCAGAATATCCAGATGCTCAGGGCGCATTTCTTTCTCGATGCAATCAGCACCGAGGCTTTTGACCGAACCACGCACGAACAGCCGTGCCTCGTAGAGTGAATCCCCCAGCGCATCGCCCGCATCTCCGCAGACGACCAGATTTCCTGCCTGTGCCATGAAGGCGGACATGTGGCCGATATTGCCATGCACCACGATGTCGATACCTTTCATCGAAATACCGCAGCGCGAGCTTGCGTTGCCCTTGATGACCAGCAACCCACCATGGCCTGTGGCCCCGGCATACTGGCTGGCGTCGCCATCGACGATGACCTGGCCGGACATCATATTCTCAGCCACACCCGGACCAACTGAGCCGTGAACCTTGATGGTCGCCTGTTGGTTCATGCCGGCACAATAGTACCCGGTAGACCCCTTGACCGTCACTTCGATCGGCGCGTCCAGTCCGACAGCAATCGCATGGCTGCCTTTTGGATTTACAATTTCCCAGCTGGTTTGGTTGGTCTCGGCGTTTTGCGCCTGCAGGGACGAGTTCAATCCACGCAGTCCGTCTGCCTCTAAATCATAGGTCTGCATTTCAGGCGGCCTTTTCGTGGGTTGTGGGACTGTCGTTGTGCGACCAGAAATATACGGTGGCCGGTTCAGGTTCCCAAACTCGGGCGTCTTCGATTCCTGGCAGGTTCACCAAGGCGCGGTATTCGCTGCCAAAGGCAACATATTGATCCGTTTCTGCCATCACTGCAGGCTTGCAAGCGATTGGGTCACGTACGACGCCAAACCCGTCTTTGGTCCCTACTACAAAGGTGAAAAACCCGTCCAGATCATCAATGCTGGATTCCAGAGCTTCCCCTAAAGTGCCGCCATTCATCATTTTCCAGGTCAGGTATGCGGCACCAACTTCGGTGTCGTTCTCTGTCTGGATGGTAACGCCTTCGCGGCGCAACTTGCGGCGCAACGAGTTGTGGTTGGACAGCGATCCGTTGTGAACCAGACATTGATCGGACCCCGTGTTGAACGGATGTGCGCCCATTGTTGTCACGGCGGATTCCGTCGCCATGCGTGTGTGTCCAATGCCATGAGTGCCGCTCATGCCGCTGAGGCTGAAGCGGTCTGCAACATCCTTGGGCAGGCCAACTTCCTTGTAGATTTCGAGGCTTTCGCCACGACTCATGATACGAACCGTCGGCCGGATTTCAGCCAGCGCGGCGCGCGCGGCTTCGAACCGACGGGCGGGAATTTCCAAGACGGCATGTGTATCATTGTCTGCCTGACCAACCGTCACGCCAAGACTTTTGCCTAGCTCATCAGCCAAGTCGACAAAGTCCGTTTCGGGGTTGGGGGACTGAACTGTAATCTTGGTTTTGCCATCGGACTCAGAGCCGTAGATTGCAATACCGGCACTATCGGGGCCACGATCTGTCATCGTGATCAGCATGTCTGTCAGCATATTGCCCAGTTGGGGCGCAAGAGACTGGTCTTTGAGGAATAATCCAACAATTCCGCACATGGCTGGCAGATCTCCTTATGTGTTTCATTATGATTCGACGGTACCAACAAATCAGTGGGACATCAATAATCATAGGAAAGTTTTTTTCCTAAGAGGCAATGGGCGCGACCTGTGTTTTTCGCGCCCATTGCAAGCATTTAAGACTGGATCAATATCGCTCCAACTGTGCTTTCACCTTTTCTTCGTCACCGGTGTGGCGCGCCTTTTCCAGGTGCTCAGCTTCGCGGACGAATTGGATGCGATGCCAGCCAACCCAGAAGACGACACCAATGATGACCATTAGAACTTCGTAACCTTGGAAGGGATAGACCGGCCCGACTTCGGCCAGATCCACGGCCCAGTTTGTATAACCATTCGTAGACATATCTTACTCCCTCATTTCGCTGCTACGCCACGGGCGGCCAGTTCTTCTTTATCGGCTTCGATAATGGCAGCTTTGGCGTCCTCATAGGCATGGTGTTCAGCGTAATCGAGACCCTGAAGTTCAACTTCTTCCGGGATGCGCAGTACGCCGGCAGCGGATTGCATTTTCGCCAGAGCCCAGCCTGGCAGGAACCCAAGGACAAAGAACATGATGACGGCACCCGTGATCTGACCGATCGGGTTGATGGTTGCATAACCTTCATATGGTGACGAAGGCACGCCCCACAGGACAAAGCCCGCGATGACCAGCCCGACGACACCTGCATATCCATGCACGGCTACAGCACCGACAGCATCATCCAGCTTGAACCGACGCTCTACCCAGTAGTGCAGATTATAGACGATCACGACGCCGATTGCGGCAATGATCATCGCTTGGATCGGGTGATACAAATCGTTTCCAGCAGACGCGGTGATGATACCGGCCAGACCGCCCGAGAAGGTCCAGAAGGCATCTCCCTTCGAGACGACATAGGCTGCCATCAACCCACCCGACAGCGACATCAGGAAGTTAAAGGTAATCGCCGACAGCGTGGTCGGGGCCAGATAGATGTTGGTTGCAGTCCAGGTGGCGCCAACGATCTGACCGTCGATAACCTCGGGCGAGATCACAGGCACGTTGCATGCCGCATAGAAACCCCAGAACCCGGTATAGATCAGGAAAATACCGATGGTCAGCAACCATGGATTATGCGGAGGAATATCCCGCGGCGTTCCATCCTTGGCAAACTTGCCAAGTCGTGGACCCAGTACCATGATCACACCAAGTGCGTAACCACCTGCGATTGCATGGATAACGCCTGACGCATAAGCATCGTGATACCCCAAGATACGCACCATCCAGCCACCATAGTGCCAGCCCCAAGCAGCGTCGATGATCCACCAGACGGACCCGATCATGACTGCATGGACCCACAAAGCCGAGGACCTGATCCGTTCGATCACTGAACCAGAAACGATCGAGGCAGCTGTCCACGAGAACAGAAGGAACGCGGCCCAGAAGACACCCGTGATTCTGTCGTCCAAATTGGTTGCCATTGTGTTCGCCCACGGTAGATTTGCGGCACCTGCTTCGGTGTCGAGACCGCCCCAGAACGGAAAGTTCGGGAACGCCCAGTAGATCCACCATCCAAAGAAGAAGAACGTGACCGTCACCAGCGGGATGATCATGATGTTTTTCATCAATGTGTGCATATGGTTACGGGCCCGGCTGGCGCCGACTTCGTACATGCAAAAGCCCACATGGATGAGGAACATGAAGACGACCGTTACCCAGTAATAAAACTCGGTAAAGACCGTCGTAAGTGCATTTAGATTGCCATCCACTTCGTAGTCTCCCTGTTGTTGCAGCAGGAGGTCTTTCTGCGAAGCATTTCCTGCTGGGAATAATTGTATACTAAGGGGACAATCTCATTGGCGACCTGTCAATAGATATGTGGGGCAAACATCTTTAAGGTCTGTGCTTGATGTATGTCCTCACACGTCAAAAAACGCACTAAGCCACAGATAAAGAAAAGAAATACCAATATTCCCGGATGTTCTTAGGGTGCAAAAATTGCAGGCAAATATTCCCAACAGGAAAAAATTCTGCACACAAGTGTTGATTTTCAACCCAACATCGGCCTCAATATGGGCAACAAAAACGATCAACGGGAGAACCGAACCATGGCCATTCTTTGGAGGACGTCGGCCCTTGCGCAACGCCACGCCCAGATCGGCGGCGAGCTTGAAGACTGGAACGGGATGGGGACTGCTTGGTTCTATGACCAAAGCCCTGAACGCGCCAAAGCTGACTACGAAGCAATTCGGACCAAAGCTGGTCTTATGGATGTTTCCGGTTTGAAAAAGGTTCACGTGGTTGGTGAGGATGCCGCCTATGTCATTGATCGTGTCACCACGCGGAACGTCGAAAAGATCATGCCGGGGCGGTCGACCTATGCCTCAATCCTGAATGCCGAAGGCAAGTTTGTTGATGATTGCATCATCTATCGCCTGTCGGTGAACACGTGGCTGGTGGTGCATGGCACAGGCACCGGAATGGAGCAGCTGACATCCGTGGCGGCGGGTAAGAATTGTTCGGTCATCTTCGATGATGACATGCATGACATGTCGCTGCAGGGCCCGGTGGCTGTAGACTTCCTGGCTAAGCACATCCCCGGAATTCGCGATCTGGCCTATTTCGGCATCATGCAGACCAAGCTATATGGCTGCCCGGTGATGATTTCGCGGACCGGCTATACCGGCGAGCGCGGGTATGAGATATTCTGTCAGGCTAAGCACGCCGTTCACTTGTGGGACAGCATTCTGGCTGATGGCAAGGATATGGGCATCGTCCCGGTCCAGTTCTCGACGCTCGACCTGTTGCGGACCGAAAGCTACCTGCTGTTTTACCCCGGCGACAATTCCGAAACCTATCCGTTCGATGGCGATACCTGCGGCGATACACTGTGGGAACTGGGCCTGGATTTCACTGTCTCACCTGGAAAAACCGGCTTTATCGGCGCCGAGAACCACTATGCATCGCAAGGCAAAGAGCGGTTCAAGATCTATGGCGTCAAACTGAACGGCACGACCCCGGCGGATGAAGGCGCGGATCTGCTGCAAAACGGCGAGAAAGTCGGCGTTGTCACCTTCGGCATGTATTCTGATATCAATGGTCACAATGTGGGTATCGCGCGGATGCCGGTCGCATGTGCATCACCCGGCACCAAGCTGACGGTGCGCAACGGCGATGGGACAGAAATAACGGCAACTGCGGAAGAGATGCCGTTCTACGATCAGGACAAATCGATCAGAACCGCAAAGGGCTGAGTTTCAGGGGGCGCGACGGACACACCGTGGCGCCCTTTTCCTATTGAGGGCACAATGTCAAAGTTCGAATTTCCCAAGTCAATCGCAAGCCGCCCGGTCTGGGGCACGCTAGAGGTTCGCCAGGGCGAACATCATCTCATGATAGCCGAGGCCGAAGGGGCCGAAGCCATTCTCGACATCGCAACACCTGGCCTGATGGCCAAAACCCATCTGATCTACATCCCGAAAGGCACGGATTTCGCGGAAAAGCTAAGGGCATTGAACCCTGCTCAGTTCTATGAAGGCCCGTCTTTCGAGGCGTCTCTGCCGCGCATTCGTCGGGTTCTGGAGGACGCGCATATGGGATTGCAGGTCTACCTGACCGGCACTGAAGGCATGATGGGGAAGGCCATGAATGAAGTGATGGCTCTGGGTCTGCCGCACACGGCGATCCAGACCGAACATCGCGGATCGGTCGCCCGTCGGATGCAATGCGTGCATTGCAAGGGCATCACCGAAGACGTCGAGATTGACCCGTTTGTCTGTTCACATTGCGGCTTAAACCTGTTTGTGCGCGATCACTACTCCCGCCGTCTTGCCGCCTATCAGGGCGTCCGTATCGACGCCGAGGATCATGGTAATGTGCCCGAGTCGAAGGGGATTTACGAATGAGCGGTGCTGAGAAAATTCAGGTCAAGGTGACCGAGATCACTCCGCTGAACGAATTGGTGACGCGGTTCCGGTTCGAACGTATCGACGGCGCGCCATTACCAACCTTTTCGGGCGGGGCACATACTGTGGTCGAAATGCAGGATGGTGCCATTACACGGCTTAACCCCTATTCGTTGATGTCGGATCCGTTTGATCAGTCATCTTATACAATTTCGGTTCGACGTGATGATGAGGGCAGGGGGGGGTCGCTGTTCATGCACCGCCAGGTCAAGCTGGGTGACGAGATGACCATCAGCTATCCGGTCAACTTGTTTTCACTGGACTTGCGCGCCCGCAAGCATCTGTTTCTGGCCGGTGGCATCGGGATCACCCCGTTTCTGGCGCAGATCAAACAGTTGGAACTGCTGCACGGGCATTGGGAGTTGCATTACGCGTGCCGAAACACTGCCTTGGCATCTTATGCTGAGCAACTGACAGACAGACATCCGAACGAAACCCATCTGTACTATGACGATCAGAGCCAGGCGATTGATCTGAAAAATCTGCTCAGCGGGCAACCCTTGGGAACGCATGTGTATGTGTGTGGTCCAAAGGGCATGATCGACTGGGTCCGAAACACGGCTGCCGCCGAAGGCTGGCCCGAAGATTGCGTGCACTACGAAGAGTTCCTGGCGCCTCAGCCCGGCAAGCCGTTCGAGGTGCGCTTGGCGGCATCGGATAAGGTCATTCATGTGGGTGAAAACGAAAGCCTGCTGGAGGCCATCGAACGTGAAGGCGTGGACGCACCGTATCTGTGCCGCGGAGGGGCCTGCGGTCAGTGCGAAACCGTTGTGCTCGACCATGAAGGTAATTTCGTTCACCGCGATCACTGGCTGACCGGCGAAGAAAAGGCTGCGGGCAAGAAAATCATGCCCTGTGTATCGCGTTTCGAGGGCAAGTCCCTCGTGCTGGACCGTTGAGAGGAGGCCCAACATGACCATTCAATTCAACGACGAATCCTTCCGCGATGACTATACGTTTCACAACTCGGACTGGGCGATCAAACGCTTTCCGTTCCCATTCCACGAAGACAGCTACATGTATTCGGTCAACATGGAACAACATCGCGGCGGTCCCGACGGATCAGTCTATGAGATGCGGTTCGATGTGGACGAGCACTACGTCTCAGAGATGAAAGACCGCGCAATGGTTCTGGATCAGGACCCGCTGCGCTGTCAGTCGTTGCCGCATATGACTTTGGCCGGTTGGGACTTGCTAGAGCTGATCATGGTCAGCAAATCCGAAGACTATCCCGATCTGTTCGAACTGCATCGCAATGGCAACCAGTGGCGCTGGGTCAACAAACCGATGGGCATTGATCACAGCTTTACCTTCATGGACGAAACCACGCTTCCGTACGGGCCGATGGAATACATCACCCGTCAGGCACAGGGTGATTTCGCCGTGCTGGATCAGCGTGACGAGATGCTGTGGATGGACGCGGGAATGGTGACGACCCAAGCGGATTGGAGTCTGGATTTTGACATCGGAATGAACTTTTTCGAATGGCACGCGCCGGTTCCCAAAGCCCATGAAATGGGCATTTTCCAACGCGCCCTGAAATTCCTGCTGAACATTCAACAGGGTGCCCCAGCACGGCGTCTGAATTGGACTATGACAGTGAATCCGCTGCTGGATACCAGCCCGGAAAACTATCACAAATGGGGTATCCAGAAGACGACGCTGACACCTGAAAACATAGCGCACAAACAGTATCTGCGGGTCGAGTTGCAAACCTTTTTCCGCCTGCCGCGATCCAACGCCCTGGTATTCCCGATCCGCTGCTACCTGTGTAGTTTTCAGGACCTGATGACCGTTCCCAAATGGGGCCGCCGTTTGCATCGGGTCATCCGGGACCTGCCGGTCGAGCTGGCAACCTATAAAGGGTTCATCGATAACCGCCCCATGATGTTGGATTATCTCAGCCAGTTTGACGACGGGTTGCCCACGTCTCCGGGGATATGGCCGGATTTGGAAACGGAACCACGTTTGTCTAAGTAAGCGAGACTTGCGAAATTTCTCAACTCATATGATTGATCCGGGCGAAGCGCCTTGGCCCATCTCGAGTGACGATTTTGCTTTGTATGACGTGCTTGCGCTGCTTCGCGCGTCATTTCAGTACATGGATGCCCGGATCGACCCTCCGTCTTCTATCCATAGTCTGAACGTGGAAGGAATGCAGGTGCATTGTCAGGGTGGCGGCGAAATCTGGGCCGTTGGGCGACCACTTTTCGCGTGTATGTTTCTGACGCCCAAGCCAGACAGTTTGTACCTTGGAAAGCTTGCGGTGAAGGATGGATTGCGGGGTCAGGGTATCGGCCGCAGGTTAGTGCATCATGCTGCACGCCGTGCAGCAGAGCTTGGCTTACCTGCGCTGGAACTGGAAACACGCGTGGAACTTACTGAAAACCATCGCGTATTTTCGAGGCTGGGGTTCACGATCGTAAGCACGGGCAGTCGCGAAGGCTATGACAGACCCACAGATTTCTTATTGCGCAAACCGATCAGTTTGTCTGCGGATAGCTGATAACTGATATATACCGCGCCGGCAGGCTGACAAGCCGTTCGGGCCCATGCGGAGCATCTGCATCAAAGAACAGGGTATCGCCGGGTTTTAGCGGGTAAATCTGGTCCCCGTGGCGGTAATCCACCTCACCGTCCAGCATGTAAATCGTTTCGATCCCGCCATGTTGGAAAGTTGGGAACACATCTGATTCAGCGGTCAGGGTAATCAGATACGGTTCGACGATCACGCCGGATCCGTTGGCACCAATATGTCCCAACAGGTTATACTGATGGTTCGCACGTGTTCCTTCACGCTCCAGTTCGACGCCTTCTCCTGCTTTTGTATGAACCGCCTCGCGGCGTTCTTCAAACTGTCGGAAAAAGCTTGTCAAAGGAACCGAAAGCGCATCCGCCAGCGATTGCAGAGTCGTCAAGGACGGCGACGTATTTCCGTTTTCGATCTTGGACAGCATGCCAATCGACAGGCCGGTCAACTGGGCCAGCTCTGCGACCGTTATGTTCTGCTGTTTGCGAAAGGCACGAACCTCGCGGCCGATGGCAACTTCAAGAACTTTCTCTCTGTCACCCGAACGAACGGAATGTGGGTCCTGCGTCAGGTTTGCTGCCATTTCTTTGTCGCGTTTTTTCAATTTCATTCTTTCAACGTCTTGCTACACGTGTCCAAACCGGTTCTGCAAGCAGGCGCGGCGCAATACCCAATTCTATTCGGATTACCATAGCATCAGTTTTTCCTGATAGTAATATAATCATGCTGACAGAAAACAGAATAGAGATCGGATTCTCACTGTTTGACGGCTCTGACGCCAATGTCCTAAATCAAGGTTCGGCAGCTGTGGCAAGGATGCTTGGTGCACCAGAACGTCTTAGGTTTTGACCCTTTCATCGGGCACTTTCACAAGAGACCTCAACCAGCGACGCGGATTGACGCCGATCACCCTTAAGAACTCGCGGTTGAAGTTCGACTTGGTGTTAAACCCGCTGGCCAGCATCGCCTCGGTCACCGATTTTCCAGTCTTCATTACGGTGCAAGCGTGAGATATCCGATGCCTATTGATGTAGCGAGACACATTCTCGCTTTTGCCTTTGTTGATTGCGCTTGAAAGCTGCTTTTCTGGAACCTGCAATTTTCGGGCCAACCGGGCCAATGTGAGATCGGGATCGAGATATGGCTTATGTGTTTCCATATAGGCGTCGAGCTTTTCGACAATAGCGGTGTCACGGGTTTTATCTTGCTTGGAATACGCATCGCGCGTGTCAGAGCCAATGCTCTGACTTTCGATTGCATGCGATAGGCTGAGCGCCCCTAATATGAGCAGTGTGATTGCGGAAAACAGGCTTGGCAGCCAGAGCAAGACCTCGGTGTCTCCGGATGCAAGGCGGACTCCAATGAATATGTCGCTGCCTGCTGAGGCGATCAAAGCGATGGCCAGAACACGCCAAACCCAAACAATCATGCGCCCGTTTTCTAAGCGGCTATGGGGCAAACTATCTTCGCCGCGTAAGAGCATAAACGCGATGGCGATACCGTATGCCGCAAAGAGAAAGGGGATCAACACGTCCAGCGCTTCGGGTCGGGTTGCCAGAAAACTTATCGCAAGGGCCGGACCTACCGCATGCAAATACAAGTCCTGTCTGCGCAGATAACCCACCGAGGCCTGACGAAAGGACAGCCACGCGGATGCGGCAATTACGGTCGCAAGAATGGGCTGAACGACCCTGAGACCCGTAAAGCCATAATATTGCACAAGCGCGATAACCGCACTTTGTGCTGCGCAACATCCGATGAGGACCAAAAGCGTGGGATGGGTTTTGCGGGTCAGAAAGCGATGTAAAAGAAAGCCCGAAAGCAGCAGGGCAGTAATCATTGGGATCGGTAGAACTGGCATCAGGGGGGTCCGTTTTCGTCTGTCATAGGACCTAAATCCTGATCTGCGCGACCTTAAACCGGATTCAGGTCGTATGAAATCCCGACAGCGTCTGAATGTAGGCCGACACTAATGCCACCCTACAAAAAAGGCGCGCCATGAAACTTCCTCTTCTTACCCTCGTCATGACCCTTTCGGCGGGCACGGAAATTGCTGCACAAGATGTCGGCCTCGTCGAATTGACGATTGCCGCACCTCATCATGATCAGGACATGCAAATGGCTGTTATGTTCCCTGCGGCAGGTCAGCGCCAGACTATGTTTGCAGAAAATGCAGTGTTCTATGGAACAGCAGTAGTCGAAAACGCCAAGCCGGTGCCAGGGCAACATCCGGTTGTTCTTCTCTCACACGGATGGGGCGGCAATTATGCACGAATGGCGTGGCTTAGTGCGGGGTTGGTCTCGCAAGGTGCAATCGTAGTGGCAGTAAACCATCCAGGCAGCACGACCTTAGATTTGGATTTCGATACCGCATTTAATCATTGGACCCGCGCCCAGGACATGTCCACCGCGTTGGATCACGCGCTGCAAGACCCGGTTTTCGCCCCCCTCATCGACACTTCACGGATCTACGCCACGGGTTTCTCTTATGGTGGCTGGACAGCCCTTTCGCTTGCGGGCGTCCAGGGCAATCGTGACGGATTTTTCGATTATTGCGAGGCCGCAGGGGCAGGGTCACAATTTTGCGCAAAGCTGACGGCAGAGGGCGTCAATGTAACCGCAATCGACCAGGAAAAATATGAGGCATCTTACAAGG
Source organism: Ruegeria sp. CDSA020 (assembly GCF_059612345.1). Taxonomy (NCBI): domain Bacteria; kingdom Pseudomonadati; phylum Pseudomonadota; class Alphaproteobacteria; order Rhodobacterales; family Roseobacteraceae; genus Ruegeria; species Ruegeria sp. CDSA020. The sequence continues at coordinate 169,253 of NZ_JBXWQK010000009.1, read as the reverse complement.
ATCCACGGGTCAGTGCCGTCGCAGCCATTGATCCGGGACTAACTTGGGATCTTGCGCATAAGGATGTGCGGGACGTGACAGCCTCGCTTTTTCTGATTGGATTGGGTGACGGGGCCGACAGGCTGAATGCAACAGACACGAGCGCCCTGGGAAGCAATTTTGAGGCGCTGGTTCCTCAGGCCGCGGTGATGACGATCGCGCCCGCAACGCATTTCACCGCGCTTGGATTATGTAAGCCCGCCGGTGAAGCGATTTTGATCGAAGAGCAGGACGATCCTGTTTGCACTGATCCTGTGGGAACGGACCGCGCCCAAGTTCTTGACATGATAATTGACAGTTTGGCCGCTCACTTCGATCTGAATTAGTGTATTTCGGACACTTACATATCGGCATTGCATCCAATGGTGCGGGCGGACCATACCCCTCAGCGGTATACCAAAAATTCGTAGTTGGCTTGCTGCTACCTGCCACTGGCTTTCTTCGTGCCCCGGTGATGGGCGAGGTCGATGAGCCGTCTGAATGTTGGGCATTCCAAATGCGATGGCGCCGGGCAATCCGCCACATGTCGCAGGGTATCGCGCAGCGCCGTCAGCTCGCGGATTTGCCGATCCAGCGCATCCGCACGAATGTGAAACTCTTGCCGGGGGATATTCGGAGTTCCATCAAGGCCGAACATCCCCGAGATTTCCTCAAGTGAAAACCCCGCAGATTTGCCCATCGTGATCAGGGCAAGTTGCAATAAGACATCCGGCGTGAACTGCCGACGAAGCCCGTGCCGCGCAACAGACGAGATCAGGCCAAGCTCATCATAGTAACGCAGCGTTGAAGTTGGGGTGCCGGTCTTTTTCGACACCTCGCCTATATCCAAAAGTTTCATGCTTGACCTCAAGTCGACTTGAATTCGTAACGTCGCTTTCTGTAGCGATTCCGACAAGAGGAAAATAGTGGTGCACATCAAATCAAATGCATTGAAGACAACGAGACCCGGCGCTTTGTTGTGTTTCTCCCTGTCCATGCTGCTGGCCTCATTGGGCACCAGCATTGCCAATATCGCCTTGCCTGCAATCGCCCAGGACCTGAAGGCGCCGGTACATCAAGTGCAATGGGTGGTGATCGCATATCTCGCGACACTGACGCTGTTCTCTGTGCTGGCTGGACGACTTGGGGACCGCTTTGGACGACAGCAGATGCTGATCTTCGGGCTTATACTTTTCGCGCTGGCCTCTGCGTTTTGCGGCTTGGCGCCCAATCTTAAGGTGTTGAGTGCCGCGCGGTCTCTTCAGGGAATTGGCGCTGCATTCCTCATGGTGCTGACCGTCGCACTCGTTCGCGATATTTTTGAAACAGAGCGTGTCGGGCAAGCCATGGGCCTGTTGGGCACGATGTCGGCGGTCGGAACTGCACTGGGACCTTCGTTGGGTGGGGTGCTGATTGGAAAACTCGGGTGGCAAGGAGTGTTCTTTGTCCTGGTGCCGATGAGCCTGACTACGGCCATTTTGGCCGTTCGGCTTTTGCCCGCAAGTGTTTCCTCTGGGATAACACCTCTGGTCGGACTAACTGCACTGCGAAAGAGCGGCGCTATCCCCGGCCTTGCAGCAAATTTTCTGGTGGCAAATGTGATGTTGACCACTTTGCTGATAGGCCCCTTCTTTCTGGGGCAGTCTCTTGGGCTGAGCGCGGCGAAAGTGGGGCTTGTCATGTCGGTCGGACCAATCATATCGATCTTCCTCGGCGTCCCATCGGGTCGGCTTGTGGATGCATGGGGGGCGGCGCGTGTTCTGTCGCTTGGGCTCATTGCTCTGACCACCGGGACCTTTGCGCTTGCGGTCCTGCCAGTCGCATTCGGTGTCATTGGCTACATTGGCGCTATCAGCATCCTGACACCGGGATACCAGTTGTTTCAGGCCGCCAACAACACCATGATCATGGTGGGGGTTCGGGCAGATCAGCGGGGGACAGTTTCAGGGCTGCTTGGCTTGTCGCGCAATCTGGGCCTTATTTTCGGCGCCTCTGTCATGGGGACGGTCTTTTCCTTTGGGATCGGCGCCCGCACCGTCGAGGCAGCATCTGCTGAAGCGATTGCCAACGGGATGCAGCTCACCTTTGTAATCTGCGGGGTATTGGCCATCGTGGCGTATTGGCTTTCGCGTCGAACTTCGTTGAAGAGCATCACCAGTAAGACAGTCGCGAGACAATGATAGAGGAGGTCGCAGACCTACCGATGAACACTTTTAAACCTGTCCCAATAGACGGCTTGAACGTGCAGATTTGGGGGCATGGTGATACGCCCGCGCTCATTTTCCATGGGGGGCCAGGGTCGGGTCTCAACCCGCAGCACACAGCCTATTTCGACGCCGACCGCCATCGGGTAGTTCTTTTTGACCAACGCGGAACGGGGTTGTCGGGCAGAGCTGGTCGGGTCACAGCAAACACGACCCAGCACACCCTACGCGATGCCGAGGCCATCCGGATGGCCCTGGGATATGAAGATTGGATAGTGCTGGGTGGTTCATGGGGTGGCGCACTGGCATTGGCCTACGCATCCGCTCATCCTGATCGGGTACGCGCATTGATCGTGCGCAGCACGCATATCTGCCGTCCTTCAATGGACCAGTGGATGTTGCGCGATAGGGCAAAGCGTTTCGAAGCCGGGCAGCTTGCGCGCGGCCTGTTTCTCGATCCTCTCGATGAGACTGAACAGCTCCATCCTGCCATAGCATGGTTTGCCCGTATGGAAGACAATGACGCGCAAGCACGTGAGGCAGCCCGCCGTGTGATGGCTCTTGAAGATGCGTTTCATGGACCGCAACCTGGCACTGTGCGGCTTCCGGCAGCCGTCACCCAAAGCGACATAAATCGCACCCGCGTGTACCTTTGGTACTGGCTTAATAATTTCTTCCTACCTGTTACGGGGCCCGGAGATCCAAATACAATCGCCGTACTCCCACATCGTTTGATCCATGGAGAGGGTGACCTAATTTGCCCGATTGAACCTGCCCGTGCCTTTGCCCAAGCTGGAAAGCTTCAATTTGAGGAGATTGAGAGACTGGGTCACAACGGTTTGGCGCCGCAGATGATCGCTGCTGTGCGCCAAGCCGTAGATGATTTGAGCGGTTGAGTAATGAGCAAAGCGCGTTCTCAAATCGGACAATCGCGGCAATTCCGAGTGCGCGCAATTTGGGTTCAGGGCATCGTCATTTTTTTGTTTGCGTGAGGTGGCTGAAGCAAAGCGCGATGCCTGACCGCCTTCGATTCCGTATGCGAGAGACGGGGGACAATCCTGGCAGGTCATTCCGCTTCGCGCGTCGATGTTGTTCAGCAGTTTATATCGTTTGCCCGGTAATCTTTTGGTCGATTTTTGTGCCAAGCCGACCCATCTCACCCGATTTAAGAAGCTGTTTGTTCTTGCTCGGCATTCACGTTGGCTGTGGCACCTAAAAGCCCAATGGCAGGAATAGTTAAGTTATCTATGAGGCGCATGTTTAGCCTCGCCCGGTGCCAGCTTCGTATGAGGCACATGATTACGATTCGAAATATTTTTCGAAGCTATTTTTCTGCATATGTGCAATCGAAATAGAAAACTCCGACCACGGGCAATACTGCATCATACCATCGGGGCAGGATCACTTTAGTCAGCCACAACTTCAAAGGTGACAACGATGGCGGTGTTTTCGCTGCCTTTGGTGTATACGCGCCCCTGATATTGGCCGGGTTCTGCCAGATCATGAATGGTGAGGCTTACGGCAACGTCGACGGCCTGTCCCGGGGGAATACGGACTGCGGAAGGTTGGATGCTCATCTTGTCGGTTGGCAACACGTTGCCGTCGCGGCTGATCATGTCGCCCGGTTCGAACTGCAAGTCGACAACGTCTGCTCCGGCAGGTGCAGCAAAGGATAACAGAATGGTTCCTGTCTCACCGGGCCTGCAGGGCTTGCGGCAGTGAAAGGGTCCGTCCAGCTGTTGTGTGGTGCTGTTTTCCGCATTCAGAATGCCCCGTGCGATCTGAGATATCGGAAGTGTATCCTGCTCCGGAACGGCCTTGGTGGCCGTGCGGAGAGCGCTGACAAATGGTTTTCGCTCGAAATAAGGCATAGCTTAATGTGCACAGCCTACAGCGTTTAGTAAATGACAAACTTGAAAGGAATGCGTATTGGATTCGGCGGTGGATTCACGGAATTTCGAAATTTAAGATATTGAATATCTACAAAAAAATAGGGCGAGTGTTAGACCTGGCGCGCCACCAGATAATCCATGAACTGACCAAGAAACGCGCGCGGCGCCGCGTTGGTATTTGCAAATACAAGATCGAATTCCCGACGGGCCGCCGCAAGCAGGTCATTTGCTGCGGCCTGAGCATATTCAATGCAAGAATAGTGGTTCATCCGCGCCAATACCCATTCGACCTCTTGTTCCGAACGGGCCGTTCTTGGCTTTTCCAGAAACTCTGACAGTCGGGACTGTTCCTGCCGATCCGCCTGCGCCCCAAGACGGCCCAGCATCAGCGTGCGTTTGCCTTCGTAGATATCCCCGCCGATCTCTTTGCCGTATTTCCCCTGGCTTCCCACAAGATTCAGAACGTCATCCTGGATCTGAAAGGCGGCCCCCAGAAAAAAGCCGAACGCGTTGAAGTCATCCAGATTCAGCGTTCCGGAGGCGACATCGTCTGGGCGCGCGATCAGGGCACCTATACGCATCGGGTGAATGAAGCTGTACCAGCAGGTTTTCTTCAGACACATGGTCAGGTAGTCGGACGGGCTGAGGTCAAGGCGATTGTCTTTTATCCATCCCAATTCAAGAGCTTGGCCCTCGATCGACTCTTTCAGCAGGTGATCAAACTCGTCCACCACGCGCGCGCCGGTCATCGGGCCCAGAGGGCCGAGGTTCTGGCGAAGCAGGCTAAGCGCCAGAGATTGCATGCCGTCGCCGATATTGATCGCCAAAGGCACACCAAGACGTTTGTGCATACATTCCCGACCCCGTCGGAAATCGCTGAGGTCTTCGATATCGTCATGAACCAGAAATGCATTGTGCAGCAATTCGATGACCGAAGCAGCAATTTCGGCATCCTCGGCTTTTCCGCCGAATGCTTCACATGTGGCCAGAAGAAGGGCAGGTCTTAGCCCTTTGCCCGAGGTTTCGATATAGTCCCGCATAGGCCCATAGAGATAGGCTTGCGGCTCACCCGTTGGCATTTTGTCCAACAGTACTTTGCGCGCCTGATCGCCATAACGCGTCAGTTGCTCAAGGAAACCTTGCGTGGCCGCGGATGCCGGCTGCGCCTTGGGAACAGTCACCGGTCAGCCTTTCTGCGTGATGATGACTTTGCGACCGGACGTGTCGGTTGGCGGTGAGGTCGCCTCGACAATGCCGATCGCCAGATCTTCAGCAAAGTCCGCGCCGGGGATCGGTGTGTCCCGGCCTGGCAGATGCGCGGCCATCAGATTATAGAGCTCTGGAGGTGCCGCGACCATGCGCAACGCGTCCGAGATCGCAGGGTCTTCGACAATTCCGCCGGGCTTGGAGTATTCGGCCGTTAGCGGACCAATCGCGGCCAGCGGTCCTTGCCCACCACGTTTGGTGCCGGTGGCGTCTTGTCCCATGCGCAAAGTGGCCTCGACAGCGATGGCAAAGCGTTCATCCCAGGGCTCACCCGCCTGATATCGGGCATAGTCATAGGCCCGCAGGGGTTGCAGGATGTCGGGCTCATGCAGATCCCAGATTTCACAGGGCTGGGCCTCAGAACCACTGCGCCGCAGGATGGCATTGACGGCTCTTCGGGCAGCCTCATTTGCGCCTTCCATGGTGGCCAGGTCGGTGTTGGTCCGGACGTAGTCGGACGCAAGCATAAAGTTCGGTATCAGCGTCGCCGCTTCGGGCCGCAGCCGCCAGCTGTTAATGCGGTTTACCAACAGCGGTTCGACATTGCTTTCTCGGGCAGGATGATCGGGGTCCTCGACGATGTCGGGATCCAGGAACCAATAATGCAGTTCTTCATCCCTGAGGACGATGTTGCCATCAACGTTCAGGCTGCGCTTGAGCTGTTCCCAGACTTCTTTGGCGATTTCTTCACGAGAGCTGTCGCGCGCGGTTTTTCCGTTTGTGCCCGGCTTGTCCCATTCGGAAATATCGACCGAGAGCAATCCCTTGGTCATACCGTCGGCCCAGTTTTCAAAATCTATCTGGGACCAGAATTGTTTTTGCGAAACAGCCGTCAGCGCCCAAGGGCTGTCGATAAAGATCACATGGCCATGGGCCAGTTCAACATCCTTGGTCAGGTAAAACTGGATGCCATTCATCCACTGCACGTCTTCGGCAAGCAATGGCAGCTTGGCCAGACCCGGATCTACCTTTGTCATGGCCGGCGTCACCAGCGGAGCGATGCGTTCTACGGGCAAGGCGCTGATGAACCAGTCGCCGGTGACCTGCTTTTGCACGCCATCCTGTTCAACCGTGGCGCTGGAAATTCGGCCGTTTCGGCATTCAATCCCGGTGACCTTGGAATCGAAATGGTACACCACACCCCGGCTTTTCAGATATTCCAGCCAAGGCTGAATCCAGACCAGGTTGGTCGGCCCGTTCAGCAGCCTGTTGCTGGTCGCCTCGGGTGTTGCGATCCCAAGCTGCAGTTGAATGGCGACATCGCCAACGGTCTTGGTGCTTGCGGTTGTCGCTTTGGCCGCCACTAGTGACCGGGTCAGGCCGATTGCCAGAAACTTCTGATAGGCTTCGGACCGCTCCGCGGCGCCGATGAATTCCCACCAGCCGATACGTTCATACTCATCGAACCGGCGCTCTTTGCACGAGGTCGCAATGCGCCACATGCAACCAAGGAAATGTTCGATATCCTCAAAGTCGATTTCGTTGCGCGGCGAGATTGTATAGGCAAAGGTCTTGAGCGCATTGGCGACCTCTTTTAGCGATTGTGGAAACCGCTCGGGTACGATGATACCGGGGTGGTCGAACTGGCTGACCAATACCTGGGTTGTCGGAACCAGATTGTCGTAGCAGGTGCCTTTGTCATAATAGGGCGTGCGCGACATCGTATTGGTGATGTGCCGGTAGAAGTTGGGGAAGAACCGGAACCCATGTTCACCGGGCAACCAGGGGCGTTTGACACCGGGTGGCAGGTCATAGCCGTGCATCCCGATCCAGTCTTTCAGCGCTCTGATATGTTCCTCTTTCGAACCGTGATCGTCTTCACCTTCAAGCACGGGAATGCTGCGTGCCTTGCCGCCGGCGATAAGCTGACGCTCATACACTTCGACTTCAAAACCCCGTTCGATCAGCTCATGCGCGGCGCTCATCCCGCCGACGCCTCCGCCTAATATGACCACCTTTTCAGCCATCGGATGTTCCTTTCGCGGAATAGACGTCAAATCGCAGGGTGATGTCGGACAGGCTGGCCTCTCCGATCCCGAAACCCTGCAGACGGTTGATCCACATATAACGCGGATTCGAGGTCAGATACCGGGGTGCCAGCCGAACCGGGGCACTGGGTGGCAGCTTGCCCTTGGCAAGGGCGGCATAGCCATCCGTACCGAAATCGCAGATCCCGGTATCGTCGAACATGACCGGGGCACCGCCGGTTGTCGGATTGATCAGCGCCTTGGCATGCAGAATACCCACGCCATCAGGGCGCACGCGCATCCAGTCTCCGCCCACCGGCTCGATCGTTCCGTTCAGTTTCGGGCCGGTCACGGTACCGCCTTCTTTGATCGCAAAATGCAGCCATATGCCATCGGGAGTTTCACCCGATGGGTTGAAGTTGCCTGAAAACGGCACCTCAAAATGGGCGATATGATCCAGCACCGGACTGGATGTCTCGTGTTTTGGCGCGCGATCTTCTGGTTTCGGCGCGACCGCGTTTCCGGGGTCATAATCGCGCCCGCCCGAGGTCAGAACCGGCCGCCAGGTCATCTGTTTTCCCACAGCGGGAACCGGCAGGGCCGCTGCAAATTGTTGCAACCCCGATTGTGGATCCTGACCCAGTGGCCACCCACGGACAGCCCGTTCAGGTCCGCCCCCTTCGCGATAGAACAGGCGCAGCGTGTCATGCGGAGATATCGCAGGCCCGGCCTCAACCAGAACCCGCTGTACCCCGGTGGCTGCTTGAAAGGCGGCCTCGGACCAGCGCAGGGTGACCCCGCCGTCGCTGAATTCCCGCATACCCATCGCGCCGGTCAGCACGTGATGGTCGAGATAGCCTGAGCTTCTTTGATCCTGAGGCGGAACTTCTGCTGAACGCGGAAGATATGATCGCCATCTGCCGAGGTCTGCAGATATTTGACAGCAATGTCAGAAGGCACAACAATCTCAACCGGTGCGCCCTGCAAAGACACCAGCACGGCCTTGTTCACCGGAAATGCGCCAGACCGCAGCAGCGGCCCGTCCAGAAATGGCAGAATGCTGTCGCGGGGCAGGACCATCGAGTTTTCCATCGGTGTCGTGACCGCCTGGAACAGGCCGTTACCCATCACACAGGCATAGGGTCCAAGATGACCTAGGGATTCCAGTTGACTGATCCCCGCAACCACGGCCTCGAAAACCTCGGGGCCGGTAGGCTTTTTCTTGGAACCGCTGGAAATGGGTTGTGCCTCCCCCGCTTCCAGCAGGCCTTCGTATTTTCCACCACCGCTTACGGTATAAACTGGGGGCAGCGTGACGGGTGCGCCGGGCGCGGGTTGGGGGCCTTCACCGGTGCCGGCCTGACCGTTAAAAATGATCTCATCCTCGACCCGTGCGACAATGGCAGCCGCCCGGCGGAACATGATCAGCGCGGCGGCCAGTTCGGGATCTGCAAGCTGTGCGCCTTTGACATGGACGTTCACGGACACTGTCGACAGCCGCGTCGTATCAAAATCATTCACGCCAAAGCGCATCTTTGGACCGGTCGCTTCGGGAACCAGTTCAAGCTTGTTCAGAGGAACCGATTGGGTATCAGCCGGTAGCGGGCCGTAGAGCGGCAGAAAACTGGCAGCAATACGCGCGCGCAACGCTTCATCGTGGACGGCCTTGTTCACAGCGTCCCACTGCTGCTGGTCCAATTCAAGTGCTTCGGTCATCGTCTCCCCCTTCTGGATGGCACTGCGCGGTTAAATCTGGCAGCTATCTAATTTCATAACGTTTTAGCAAATTTGTTCAGGCAATCCAGAGCGCGTTTCTCTTGAACAACTGCCCCGATGTCACGTGCAAGCTGCAGGGCTTGATTTGCCTCGGTGACAGCTTGGTCAAGGTCGCCACGGGCGGCCAATGCTTTAGCGCGCACACGGTGATATTCCGGCTTGTTCAACATCTCTCCACGCTCCCACCCGGGCGTGCAAACATGTTCAAGCCGGTTCAGGGCATCCTCGATATGACCCTGATCGATCAACAGCTCGGACAGGACAATCTGGTTTTGCGGGAAGGTAAAGTTGCCGCCAGCCTGGGACACAAGGTCCATATAGGTCCCGGCACGAGCAGCCCCCCCGATCACGTCACCTTTGCCCGCCTGAGCCAGACCCAGATAGATATCCTGCATTGCGTGAAGATACAGGAACCCTTCTTCGTCCGCGATCCGACGCGCTTCGTTCATCGTATCGTCCAGCAAGTCCCATTCGCCCGCATACGGAAGGAACATCGACGACGCGCCCATAATGTAAACAAGGTTGGGGGCGTGTTCGAACGGCTTGCTGATTTCGATCGACTTCAGGCGGGCCTCTTCGGCCTCGTCGAATTTGCCAAGCTGCCACAGAAGACAGCCCTGAATGGCAAAGAACGACGCGCTGGTCGAGGACTGGGTCATCGGCATCATGGCCATGTCAAGCTCGGGCGTGATCAGGGCAAGGCCCCGTTCAAGCTGTCTTTCGCAATCGGCAAACTCGCCGCGGAAATAATGAGTATAGCTGAGTGCCCGAGCAGCAAGGACGTTTGTAACCGGATCCGGTGCAAGGCTGGCCATGCCGTCAAGGGCCTGCGCCATCTCAAGTGCGCGGTTCATCTGGCCCGACACAAAGAAATGCGTCCATCGGCAGAAGGTCGCGGCAAACAGGGTTTCGCCCGCACCCAGCGCCTGTGCAAGATGCATCGCACGGGCTGCGGTCTGCCCAACCTGTGTGGATGACCAACCGTGTATCGCCATGAACGCAGGCAACACATTCATCTGAACGCCAAGCTCTACCCCATCTCGTTCGGGACCGCCGGGCATCGTTTCGATATTGCGCAATGCGGCCTGAAAAGCGGCAATCGCCGGTAGGTTCGCAAGGCGGCTGAGGGCCTGTTCACCCGCCAGAACCCAGTGGGTAACAGCCTCGCCCTTAAGACCGCCTAGATCGCAGTGATGCGCCACGGTATCCGGTGTCGGGTTACCAAAAGCCTTGTGACCGGCCAGCAATTCTTTGGCGATTTTCAGGTGAATCTGTTCCCGGTCTTCAAGTAAAAGCGACTGGTACGCTGTGTCCTGCACCAGCGCATGGTGGAACGTGTAAGTCGGCGCCCCGGCTTCGCTGGTGATGGATACCAGACCTGCACCGATCAGTTGGATCAATGCCGATTCCACATCCGTGTCCTTGGGCGCTACCGCATGGATCATCGCCGACGTGAAGCTGCGGCCAATCACGGATCCCAACTGCGCTACAGGTCGCGCATTTTCCATCCGGTCCAGCCGCGACATCAGCGAGTCATGAAGAGTTGCGGGGATACTGAGGGTTCCCATTACCCCGGCGTCGATGGGTACGTCCTGCGGCAGCTGATCCAGAACCGCCTTGGTCATTTCCTCGATATAAAGCGGCACACCATCGGCTTTTTCGACAATCTGTCTGACCAAAGTGACCGGCAGGCTGCGCGGTACGGCAACACGGCGCACCAGTTCAGACGCTTCGAGAACCGAAAGAGGTGTCAATTCGACGATTGACGCGCGGCCTTCAAAATGTTCCGGAGGCTCGTATTCAGGGCGGTGCGTCAGAACCACAAGGATGGGCAATTGGTCCAAGGCGTCGATCAGCGCGTCCAAGGCATCCAGCGTGGTTGCGTCCGCCCAGTGCACATCTTCGAATACCAACAGCAATGACCCGCGTTCATCGCAGATGCTCCCGGCACAGCGGATCAGCAAATCCAAAGATTTGCGGGCTTTCTTGATCGGATCGGGTTCGACCGGAGCGTCAGTTTCAAACCCGGCCAAATCCAATAGCAGCGCAGCATCTTCTTCGGTCAAACGAGAGGCGTATTTCGCGTATTCCCTGATCGACTCGGTTACCTTGTCGGTATCAGTCTCATCCCCTGCAAACCGTCGAAGCTCGGCACGCAGCGGGTGCAGGGGCAAACTGGCAAGATGCGGGACACATTGCAGGGTCATAGGCCTTTGTCCCAGCGTTTTGCTGAGGGAATTGATCAGGCGCGATTTCCCGATACCGGCCGGGCCACCAACCAGCGCAACCTGACCCGATCCGCGCAGCACATGATCCCAAAGCCCTGTCAGGCCGGTCAGGTCGTCTTCGCGGGCAACCAATTTGACCGTGGACTTGCCGGTGCGCGCGTCGAACCGGCTGGCGGCGATCTTTTCGTCAATAACGCGGAAGACCGAGCGCTCACCATCAAATCCCTTCAATTCGTGATTGCCGCGCGGTTCAAAGTTAAAGGCCCCTTTTGTCAGGCGCCATGTCTCGGACGAGACGACAACTTCACCGGGATTGGCCAATCCCTGAAGGCGTGAGGCAAGGTTGGCCGTTTCGCCAACAATGAAATCCTGTGTTCCCAGGCTGGCAGAGGAAACAACCCCGACAACGACAACTCCGGTTGCGATTCCCGCGCGCAGGTCCAGGTTTTCACCGAACTTGTTTTCCAGATTCTGAACCGCTTCGATGGTTTCCAAAACCGCACGCACCGCGCGCTCGGTATCATCTTCAGTGGCTTTCGGATATCCGAAATACATCATGATGCCATCGCCCTGCTTATAAGCCAGGTGGCATCCGTGTTGTTTCATCGTGCCGATGGCGGTGTCCAGATACAGATTCATGATCTGCATCAGCTCTTCCGGATCATGCCGCTGTGCTAATTGCGTGGACCCGACCAGATCGCAGAATACAAGCGTCAGCTGTCGCCGTTCGGCCACGCGGGACATTGCGGGTTTGTCGGACGCTTCCTGAAGCTTCAGTTCTGCCTGTGTTTGCCGAAAACGTTTCCTTTGACCGACTGTCAAACCCAGATCTCGAAGTTCCGGGTCTGTCAATTCGTCCAATATTACGTCGTCTATCCCTTCTTCGAGAAACCGCGCGCTGAAGTCATGTAGATCGGCGTTTTGCAGAATAGTTGAAAGGCGTGTGGATTTCCCGATGACAGTCGTCATTGATCAGCGCTTGCCCCCTGGTACTTCTTCGGCACATCGTTGCATGCCTCATTCGCGTCGATATCGCGCCGAATCCAAAAGATTGACGTGGTATCAGACCAATTTGGTAACAAGTGTGGCAGATGTCGGGCCGAATTGCTATGATATTGCGGTCAAGCCTCCCAAATGAATGGTTTTGTTGTCAAATCGGAACCAGCCCGGTGTGGTCGCACCACTCAGACGCAATTTCGGTCGGTCCGAGGTTAATTGGCACCAGATACAAGGCCTCAGGGATTCAGGTTAATCCGGCCGGAAACCAGTGGTCTGACTGGATGGCCGTAAATATGCCGGTTGGTCACAAATGCGTCGCGAGCCCTTTCGCGGGCCATAGCTCTTGGATAAAAGAATAACGCGCCAGCACCGAAACGCCGGCCTTCGATGTCTTCATTGAATTACCGGGAGAATACCTGTGACGTCTTTCCGCCTGGCGAAACTAGCGATCCTTTGTCTTGGCATTCCAACCATGTCCCTTGCGCAATCCGCCGAGGACCCAAGCGCTGGGCTGTTGATGGAACTGAACAATTTGCAACAGGTCGATGGCAACTGCCGGCTGTCATTTCTGTTGCAAAATCAGACCGGTGCCGAGATTGAGGCCGCCAATTATGAAACCGTGATCTTCAACGCTGAGGGCAATGTTGTCAGCCTGTCGCTGTATAATTTCCGCGATATTCCTGCGGGACGTCTGCGGGTGCGGCAGTTCAGCATCGCGGACATGAGCTGCGGCGATGTTGGCCGGATTCTGATCAACGGATCCAATACATGTACGGTCGAAGGCGCCGAAAGCGATCTTTGCGACGAAGCCCTTACGCTAAACAACCGAACAGATGTGGAGTTTCTCAGATGAGCCCGCTTGATGCTTTGCGTGAAATTGTTGCCCTTGGCGGGCCAGTGGTTGCGGTCCTGATCGCCATGTCGATCGTGACGCTGGCCGTCACGCTGTACAAGCTTTGGCAGTTCACGGTTTCCGGTGTCGGTCGGCACAAGATCCTGTCCCAGGCGCTTGCGGCCTGGGATGCCGGTGACACGCAAGCCGCAAGGGCCAAGCTGGCAGAAAGCCGCAGCTATCTTGCGCCGCTGGTCAGCACTGCCATGGATGCGCCCATCATGCCTGGGTTGGACCAAAGGCTGGATGCCGAGGCCGGGTTGGCCTTGGCGGGCCTTGAACGCGGCTTTCGCCTGCTGGACACCGTGGCACAGCTGGCGCCTCTGCTGGGCCTGTTCGGCACCGTCCTTGGCATGATCGAAGCGTTCCAGAGCCTTCAGACTGCCGGATCGTCGGTTGATCCCTCGCTGCTTGCGGGCGGTATCTGGGTAGCGCTGGTCACCACAGCGGTTGGTCTGGCCGTGGCGATGCCGACCTCGATGGTTCTGTCCTGGTTCGAAAGTCGCACTGCGCGCGAACGGGTTTTTGCCGACAAGGCCTTGAGGACCGTTCTTGTTCCGGGGCGGGGATCGTCAGACTCTGCCCAGGTGGCCGCTGTCCCAACGACAGCAGATCATGCGTAATTCTGCACCATTTGTGCGACGGCCAATGTCGATGACGCCGCTCATCGACATCATATTCCTCTTGTTGCTCTTCTTCATGCTGACCTCGACATTCTCGAAATATGCCGAGATCGAGTTAAGCAGCGCCACCGGTGGCGCCTCTGCCGACGAAGTTACGGGTCAGCGGGTATTTCTCCAGCTGGGGTCGGAACGCCTGATCCTGAACGGCGTGCCGGTCACACTGGACGAGTTGGTCGCGCAGGTAGATACCGGGCAGGTATTGGTCAGCCTTGACCCGGATACAACTTCGCAAAGGCTGGTGGATCTGCTGGTGCGGTTGCGTGGCCGTGACGGGTTGAGCGTTCTGGTGCTGGAGTGAGGCGATGATCCGCAATCTTCGACCCCGCCGCAAACGCGATTCGACCATTGCTTTGATCAATGTCGTGTTTCTGATGCTGATCTTCTTTTTGATCACCGGAACGATAGCGCCGCCGCTGGATCCGGATCTGCAACTTGTGGATACGTCGGAACTGGAGGGCAGTGAGCCCCCCGACGCGTTGGTTCTGCACAAGAACGGATTGCTCAGCTTTCGGGGCCAGCCGATGACCCCCGAAGCCTATATGACCGGCCGCGACCCCGCGCCGGTGCGCATCGTGCCCGACCGTGAAGCACCGGGCCACCGCCTGATCGAGGTGACCGGCACTTTGCGGCGGCTGGGGGCAACCTCAGTCTTTGTTGTGACCGAAAAGGCGCTGGAATGATCAGACGCTCGGTTGTCATTGCGGCTATTGCGGTCCTGGTGTCCCTGTTAATTCACTTAGTCGGGTTGAGCGTGACGGCGCCTCGTCTGACTGAAACCACGGAACCTGCAGGCCCGGCCGATGCCATCGCGCTGGGCAATGAGTTCGAAGAGATTGCCGATGTCGTTGCGGACCCGGTTGAGCCCGAGTCCGCCCCCGAATCCGAACCGGAACCGGAAGAGCCACTGGAGCCCGAACCGGCACCCGAAGAAGTGCCGGTCAGCGAAGCATTGGTCGCCTCTGATAACCCTCAGCAGGTCCCTTCACCCGATCTGGGCAAATCCGAAATTGTGCGCCCCGTGGTGACGGAAACGGTTGAGCCGTCTGAAACCGAGTCTGAGACACCTTCGGAGACGAATGAGGCCGCCAGCCAAGACACGGATGCCACGCCTCTGGCCGAACCCAGTGAACAGGCCGAAACACCGGAGGGAGAGCCCGAAACCAGCCCGGCGCAAGCCGAAGAACAGGCAGCGCTTGACCCGCCCCTGGCCGAGGTTCCAACGCCCAAACCATCACCGGTTCCAGAGATACCGCTGATAGCTGAGACGCCCGAGGTCGACATCCCACTTGTCGAACCCGAACCTGAGGCGGAGGAAGAGACAGAGACGGCACTGACCTCTTCGGTGCGTCCGAAGCTACCGGATCAACGGCCTAGTTCCAAACCGCAGGGCGTCTTGCCGGGCTCCAACGATTTCAGTGATCTACGGTTCCCTGAGAAAGAAGTCGAATCCCCGCTGTCGCAGTACAAACGCGCGGGAATTGACCCGTTCACACGCGGCAACACCAGTGCCGGTTCAGGGGGAAGGGGGCCAGGCAATTCCACCAAAACCAACTATGCTGGCCGTGTGCTCATGCATCTGAACCGGGCCCCTTTGGTCTATGTTTCGGCGCGCGGTTTCGCTCAGGTCTTTTTTCAGATCAACCCGGATGGCACCTTGGCCTTTGTCGATGTGGTCGACAGCTCTGGATCCCCCGAAGTCGACCGTGCTGCCAAGGCGCAGGTTCGTGCGGCGTCACCTTTCCCGTTGCCCCCTGGCGGTGTCAGCCGCAGCCTGTCATTTTTCTATAACAGCAACTAGCAAATGGTGCCGTAGCAGGATTGCATATTACCCGAGGCGCGGCTGGGCATTATGCCGTCTGAATGGGCGTGGCAATTCCCGGAATGCGGACTCTCAGATTGCGACTCACCTGAAATTGGGCTGCAGTCACAACAGGGCTAGGGACCGAGAATCCCTGAATCATGCGACCTGTCAATAATTCCCGGTTTAAAGAGGTGGTCTGGCTTTTTTGCGTTCAAATTTTTGTAACGTTTCCAATGAGCGAACAAAGTGCTCGAAAAGCTTGAATATCTGTGCCCTGCGGCCTTTTTGCCCGGTGCAAAGTGGCAACACCGTCGCAGGCAGAGGGCGTGGAAAATCCCGTCTCGCTATTGTGCCCATGCTGAAATTATTCGACCAATTTAGCCGCCGCTTCGGTGGCACTACTCCTCTCAAAACTTATGGATTAACCATGAAAAACGTACTCATCGCATCGACCGCGCTGATTGCAACCGCCAGTGTTGCTGCCGCGGAAGTCAAATTCAGCGGCTATGGCCGCTTTGGTCTGGGCTATGAAGAAGACCGTTCAGCAACCACCACCACAACGACCGCGTCTGGTGCGGTCAATGCAAACAACGCCTCGACCGACGATACCATTTTGGTGTCGCGTTTTCGTCTGAACATCGACGCCAGTGCCGAAACAGATGGCGGCGTTGAATTCCAGGGCCGTGTTCGTCTGCAGGCGGATGACGATTCAAGCACCGGCGAGCAGAACGAAGCTGGCCTGAATGGCGCCCGTTTCTCGGTTATCTATGGCGGCCTGCGTGTTGACGCCGGTAACGTTTCGGGTTCGTTCGACAACCTGGATGACTACTTCGGTACCGAGCCGGGCCTGGAAGAATTCCTGGGTCAGTATTCGGGCGTGAACTATTCCTTCCTGGAATACAGCTCAACCGGCACGGGCGCGAATGCTGTGTTCTTCCGCTACACCGTTGGCGATCTGGCATTCTCGGCATCCTATGACCAGGACACGAAATTCCTGGGCGCAGGCATCACTGACGACCGTGACCGCTGGGACGTAAGCGCATCTTATACCTTCAACAACTTCACCGCCTCGCTGGCATATGGTGAAACTGATGAAGGTGCAGGCGTTGACAAGGAAAGCCTGACTGTTCTGACCCTGGGTGCAGAACTGGGCGATTTCTACGGCACCCTGTTCGTGGCTGACGATGACGTCAACAACGACGCCGAAGACGGCACCGCTTATGGTTTCTCGGTCGCCTATGATCTGGGTGCGGCAACCACGCTGCAGCTGGTTTACGGTGACGGTTCGGCTGACGACGACACCCGCAACATCGGTGTTGGCGCCATCTATGACCTGGGCGGCGGTGTATCGCTGCGTGGTGCAGTTGGCGAGATCAAAGACGGCGACGACGACGGCAAGATCCGTGCCGACTTTGGTGCTCAGTTCAACTTCTAAGCTGATCTGAACCAGATTGATCTAAGGGCGGGCCTTCGGGTTCGCCCTTTTTCTGTCTGACTATTTCTTTTCAAAGAACAAAATGACCTCACCCAGCCGGATGCCATAGCGCGAGACATAGGCCCGGTTCAGCAGCCGGTCATCGCTCAGCATCCACATCCAGTCATCGAAATCGACCCGCATGGTCCCATCCTTGACGGGCAGGTCGATCTTGTAGGTCCAGTTGAACGTATCGCCACGCTCGATCCCGCTGGCGGTGCCCAGCACGCCGGGGGCTGTGCCGGTCCAGCTATCCTTGCCGGTTTTGGTCAGGGTCCAGACGCGCTGCTCGGTTGCGCCGTCGTCATAGACGAAATCCTCGATCAGGGTCAGCGTCTCGCCATCCCATGTACCATTGATATCAACAGTGAACCGGCGTGGCACATTGCCCAGAACATCCTGAAATTGACCATAGGCCACAGTCTGACCCTCAAAGAACTCTTCCAGGTTCAACTGCCGATCGGACAAAAAGGTCTTGGGGGTTCGGGGTTTCGCGGAGCAGGCAGCCAGAACGGTCAGCCCCAGAACAGCAAGGCCAGCGATGAAAACACGACGTGGTTTCATTGCAGCACCCGTGTTTCAGCGGCGGTGTCATGGCCATTCGCCCGGTCCAGATAGGCCGATTTGGTGGAGGGCGCCGGGCGCATGGTGGCTATCAGCTCGGCGACTTTGATGCCGAACTTTCGCATCTCGGACCGGTTCATGATCACGCCACTTTCCGTCAGGTACATCCAGTCGGTTACGTCCAGCGTGTGTCCCCCTGCGTCCTCGGGCAGGATGAACTTGTAGGTCAGCTTTACGGTCGAGCCCGAGACCGTGCCGCGCCCTTCGCCCACGATGTCATCTGCTGTCGCAATGAATGTGTTTCCTGTGCCCAGAGTCAGATACCATTTGCGGGCCATCTTCTTGCCGTTGGAATAGGTGAAATTCTCGGTCAGGGTGCCTGTGTTGCCGTCCCATTCCCCGACCATACGGGCGACAAAGCTGTTCGACATCTTACCGTCGGGGCCATAGATCAGCCCTTCGGACAGGATCTCCCCGTTCAGGTTTTCCTTCATCTCAAAGGCGGGGCCGGTACCGCTGTAATCCTCAGGCGATTGGGCCCGAAAGCTAAGATAGCGCCCCTTTGCAATGGACAGGGCGAAGATGATGAGCAGGGCTATAGCAAGTAGTTTCATTTGGCTGAGACCTCAGTTGGCAGCGTCAGGACCATTCCAAACGCGCCGAGTTTCAGGATGCAGGGCAAAATGGCATAGGCGAGGTTGAGCGTTTGCAGCGCCTCGGCTGAATTTGCCTGTCCCGGAGTGAATCCGCTGCGTTCCAGCAATGGCAGGGTGAAAAAGGCCGCCAGGGCCAGCCCCAGCTTGCCCGCGAATGACCAGATGCCGAATGCGGCGGATGCGTTCAGACCTGCGCGTGTCAGAGCGACCGAGAACATGGCCGGCAGCACCACCATATCCGCCCCAAGTGCGGCGCCCGATGCAATGCAGATCAGGGCGAACCCGGCTAGGCTGCCGGTTGACAGCGTCGCGGCGCTGACAAAGGCCGCAATCGACAGCGGCATGGCGATCATTAGGGTCTGTTTCGGGCCAATTCGATTGCTGAGTCGCGCCCAAAGGGGCACGCTTGCCCCCGCGCTGAGGAAGAACAAGATCAACAGCGGTCCTGCCATGCCCGGCAGTTGCAGCCGGTCTTCGACAAAGAATAGAAACAGGGTCGAGGTGATGGCGACCGGCAAGCTGTTGATCAGCGCCAGAACCAGCAGGCGTAAGGCTCCGGCATCGCCCAGCCCTGCAAAGGTCAGGGCCTGTCCGGTGATCGGCGCGCGCCGCCAGATCGGGATAGTTAGGGCAAGGGCCAGAATGGCGATGAGGCCCAAAAACAGCCCGAACGCAGGATAGCCCTGCGCCTGCGCGCCAATGGCTACAAACAGCGCGGGGGCACTTGCGGCAAGTATCACGCCGGTTAGCTGCCCGCCCTCGCGATAGGCGGCGAGTGTCATCAGCTCGGACGGGGTGGGCGTTTTGGCCAACGTGGCGCTGCGGCCATAGAGCAGGATGGTTCCCAGGCTGTAGGCTGAAAACAGCAGGATAAGGATGGCCACCAAACTGGCAACGGACGCGCCCTCAGACAGAGTGAACAGCAGCGGGAAGCCAACCGCCAGCCCAAGTGCGGCGAGGGCAGCAAACAAAAGCTGGCCACCAGGCCACCGGTCAATCGCCCAGCCAATCAGGGGATCCTGCACAAGGTCAACCAAACGGATCAGCAACAGGACGGCGCCGATCACCCCAAGGCCAATGCCCAGATTGACCGCCGCAAAACGCGGCAGGTGAATGTAAAGCGGGATGCCTGCAGCGGCGAGCATCAACGCATAGAGACTGACCCGGGGATACAGCATCACTGACCCTTCAACTGCCGGGTAAAGTTGGCCGATCTGGTGTTGCTGCCAAGAAAGATCGACATGAATGCGCGCGTGATGCCCGGGCTCGACAAGGTGCAGGTTCTGCTGCCATTGCGCCAGAACCCGATCTTGTCCGGCCCCTCCGAGATTGCCAAATAGCTGTCGCCTTTGCTGACGGCCTGAAAACAGGCCTGCAACTGATCGGCGGTTGGAGTCGGGTTGCCCTGTCGCACCATTTCGTCAAGCGTCGACTTGATCAGAGCCTTCTGCGCGATGGATTTGCGGTATGTCAGTTTCAGTCCGAACTCTTGATTCCAGTCAAACGGTGCGCCGCCGGGCGTATAAAGCCTGGCATCGTAAACCGGCAAACCCAGGAACCGGAACGTAGAGCTGCCCAGAACTTTTGGATCGTCCAACCGTTCAGCCAAAGGTGACGCCGCTAAACCGCAGGGCAGCACCATCGCCAGCGCCAGAATGGCCTGGCGCAACAGCTCAAAGATCGGCCGCAACAGGGATGGCCGCGATCTGTTCGGGGGTGCCATTGTCTGCTCCGATGGTTTGCGGGCCGCCAGTGATCCGCTCGACGACATGCATGGCGCTGGCAATCCCGTCTTCGTGAAACCCGTGCCGGTTATAGGCGCCCGCAAACCAGGTGCGGTTCTGTCCCTGCATCTCGCGGATTTGCCCCTGTGCCCAAAGTGCGGCCTTGTCAAAAACCGGATGGGCGAATTCGACCTCATCATAGATCTTGTCGGCGGCGATCTCGGATGAGGCGTTCAGCGTCACAAACAGCGGGTCACTGTCGGGAATATTCTGCAGCCTGTTCATCCAATAGGTCACCCCGACATTCCCGGCCTGCGAGCGATAGGTCCAGCTGGACCAGCAGGCCCGGCGTTTGGGCATCTGCGACGGATCGCAATGCAGGATGGCCGTGTTGGGCTGATACTGGATCGCGCCAAGCGCGGCTGCTTCGGCTGGGGTGGCATCCTGGCCCAGAATGGCAAGGGATTGATCCGAGTGGGTGGCCAGAATGATCTCATCATACTGATCCGACTGGCCTTGGCTGTGAACGGTCACGCCTATCTCATTGCGCTGAACCCTCTGAACGGGGCTGGCCAGACGTATTTCGGCCCCGCGGGCACGCAGGGTGGCGTCAATCCGGCGGACATATTCAATGCTGCCACCCTTTACCGTGTACCATTGGTGCTGATTGGCGCGGCCATTGGCCAGCAGAGCGTGATTGCTAAAGAACTGCACCAGCGACCGCGCTGGGAATTGATCCACAAATTCAACTGGGGTCGACCAGATCGCACCGCACATGGGCATCAGGTAATTGTGCCGGAACCAGTGCCCCAACTGCAACTGATCAACCAGTTCTCCGATCGTTGTGTCATCGTCCTTGGCTGCGTCCGGGGCCTCTCTGCCAAAACGCAGGATGTCGGCGATCATCTTGTAATAGGCCGGCCGCGCAAGGTTGCGTTTCTGCGCCGTAAGAGTGCGCAGGTTGTTCAGCCCGTATTCGATGCGCCCGTTGTCGATGGTCGCACCAAAGCTCATCTCGGATTTTTCGACAGGCACGTTCAGCGTATCGAACAACCGTGTCAGGTAAGGGTAGGTGGCATAGTTGAAGACGATAAAACCGGTATCGACGGGCTGATCGCCATTTTTTCCCGCCGTGACCGTGCGGGCATGCCCGCCAAGCCTGGGTTCAGCCTCAAAGAGTGTCACGTCATTGTTTTCGGAAAGATAATAAGCCGCTGAAAGGCCTGAGATGCCTGCGCCAACTATGGCGATTTTTTTCCTGCCCCTTTGGGTTTCGTCGAACATGATAGCCTCGTTACGTGACGTTTTGATAATGAATACGCAGTAGGAGCAGGATTGGATCATTCAAGACAGGGGTTTTTCAGGTGCGGCTGCAATTTAGCGGCCTCACCGCGAGCAACCGAAGGTGATCCAAACTGGCCGTGTAACCGTATCGAAATAACACAATTCAGAAATGGTCGGCATGAACAGCTTTGACGGGAAAACTTATTGGATAGTTGGCGCAAGCGAAGGTCTGGGTCGTGCATTGGCGCAGGCTCTAAGCAATCGCGGCGCCCGGGTGATCCTGTCGGCGCGAAACGCGAAACGCCTGGATGAAATCTGCAGCATTCTGCCAAATTCAAAAGCCATTCGTTGCGATGTCGCTGATTTAGACTCTGTTCGACGTGCCGCTTCCGCTGCCGGAAAGGTGGATGGCCTTATCTATAATGCCGGGGCTTATGACCCGATGCGCAGCACTGAGTGGAACACTGAGGCTGCTCTTCGGATGTCCGATGTGAATTTTCAGGGCGCTTTGCGGGTTCTGGGCGAAGTACTTCCTGGGTTTGTTAAGGCCGGGCAGGGGGAGATCACGCTGATCGGGTCGCTGTCCGGCTATCATGGCCTGCCATCTGCAGTTGGGTATGGTGCCAGCAAGGCGGCTTTGATTTCACTGGCAGAAACCATGCGGCATGATCTGGCGGGTTCGGGCGTCACGGTTCGGATCGTAAATCCCGGCTTCATCAAGACTCGCCTGACCGAAAAGAACAGTTTCAAGATGCCGATGCTGATGACGCCTCAGGGCGCGGCCCAGCATGTGGTTCGGGCAATGTCCCGCCACAGATTCCGCACAGACTTCCCAGCGCCGTTTTCATGGCTGATCCGCCTTGTAGGCTATTTGCCGGATTGGGTGATATATCGCGGAAGATAGGCCCTAACAATGGGGTTTTGAGCTTCTGCCAGGCTTAACCGCAGGTCAGGTTCTGTATGATCCCCGAGCCGTTTACAAAGACGTTCAGCCGGTCGATGCGATAATCCTGTGTGGCGATGTCATCTGGGCCTAAAACGCGCGACCGTTCGGGTAATTGCGACTGAATGGTCGATACAGGCTTGCC
Source organism: Ruegeria sp. CDSA020 (assembly GCF_059612345.1). NCBI lineage: Bacteria > Pseudomonadati > Pseudomonadota > Alphaproteobacteria > Rhodobacterales > Roseobacteraceae > Ruegeria > Ruegeria sp. CDSA020. The sequence continues at coordinate 146,737 of NZ_JBXWQK010000009.1, read as the reverse complement.
AATCGCATCGGCAATTGGCTCTCCTTTGCAAAAGGCCAAATCTACCGGGGTGGGTTCAAGTGGCAGTGGCGCGTCCTCAGGAGCGGGCGACTCCGTACATGCGACCAGCAAAATCAAAACAGGGGTCAAACGGCGCATTGGCGCTCCTCTTTCTGGCAATGTCGTTTCTGTAATATCAAATATTTAGCATTGCTGCCATCAAAGCGCAGTTGAAAAAACCCTGCATTTAACGCAGGGTCAGGCCAAATTTGACTGGGAGAAGTACATCATGCGCACCCGTGCCGCCGTTGCCGTTCAGGCCGGCAAACCTTTGGAAGTGATGGATGTGAACCTCGAAGGCCCCAAGGCGGGCGAGGTTCTGGTCGAGATCAAGGCGACCGGCATTTGCCACACCGACGAATTCACCCTGTCGGGTGCAGACCCCGAAGGCCTGTTCCCCGCCATTCTGGGCCATGAAGGCGCAGGTGTGGTGGTCGATGTCGGCCCGGGCGTGACCAGCCTGAAGCCGGGCGATCACGTGATCCCGCTTTACACCCCCGAGTGTCGCGAATGTGAATACTGCCTGCATCCCAAAACCAACCTGTGTCAGGCGATCCGTTCGACGCAGGGCCAAGGGTTGATGCCCGATGGCACCTCGCGGTTCTCGACGCTGGATGGTGATCCGATCCTGCATTACATGGGCTGCTCGACCTTTGCCAACCACACGGTCCTGCCGGAAATCGCGCTTGCCAAAGTGCGCCCGGACGCGCCTTTCGACAAGATCTGCTATATCGGTTGCGGCGTGACCACCGGCATCGGCGCGGTGATCAACACCGCCAAAGTTGAAATCGGAAGCCGTGCGATTGTGTTTGGTCTGGGTGGCATCGGTCTGAACGTCATTCAAGGTCTACGATTGGCAGGCGCCGACCAGATCGTCGGCGTCGACCTGAACCCCTCCAAGGTGGAAATGGCCACCCGGTTCGGTATGACCGATTTCGTCAACCCGGCTGAGGTTGAAGGCGATCTGGTGCCCTATCTGGTCAACCTGACCAAAGGCGGCGCGGATTACACCTTTGACGCCACCGGCAATGTTGGCGTGATGCGCACGGCGCTGGAATCTGCACATAAGGGCTGGGGCGAGTCGATCATAATCGGCGTGGCACCTGCAGGGGCCGAGATCTCGACCCGCCCGTTCCAGCTGGTCACTGGTCGTTCCTGGCGCGGTACTGCCTTTGGCGGCGCCCGTGGCCGCACGGATGTGCCCAAGATCGTCGATTGGTACATGGAAGGTAAGATCGAGATCGACCCGATGATCACCCACACCATGGGCCTGGACGACATCAACCATGGGTTCGACCTGATGCATAAGGGCGAAAGCATCCGCTCGGTTGTGGTTTACTAAGGCTCTAATCCAGACGGAAAAGTTGTTACGGCGCGCTCCTGGCGCGCCGTTTGTCATTCCCCTGGTCGCGTCGCCCCTGTATCCGAACGCGGTGAGCGAACCCGCAGAACCGGGGTGTTGGCTGAGGTAGTGTTCGACCGGCTCTCGCGCCAGACGACGAAGACACCAGATGCGATGATGATGCTGGCGCCGACGGCAACCCAGCCGTCTGGCTTTTCGCCGAAAAACGCCATGCCAAAGATCGTGGCCCAGATGATCTGGCTGTATTGGCTGGGGGCGATGACCCCCGCTGGCGCGGCACGATAAGCCAGAATAATCAGGTGTTGGGCAATGACAGAAAACACTCCGACCAGTGCCATCATGGCCAGATGCAACAGGGACGGAGGTTGATAAACGGCCGGTTGCGCGATGCTCATGACCACTATGGCCAGCAGCATCGGATAAAGGATCAGAACGGCCGAGCGTTCCTCATTGCCGATCTTACGGACCAGAACTGACGCGAAAGCGCTGCAGAACGCGGCCGTCAGCGCCGCCAGATGGCCTAGCGTGATGTCCGTGGTACCCGGACGCAGAACGATCAACACGCCGATCAGGCCCACGCCAACCGCGGCCCAACGCTGGGCGCGGACCACCTCGCCCAATATGGGGATCGACAGGACCGTGACGATCAGCGGGAAAGAGAACAGGAGTGAATATACCTCGGCCAAAGGCAGGACCGAAAAGGAATAAAATGCGCAGGACATGCCTGTGACCATCAACCCCGACCGCAGCAGGACCAGCCAGGGATGGTGCGGAAGGAAGTTGCCGGTAGAGCGGTCTGTCAGGATTGTCACGGCCATCGGCACAAAAGAAAACAGCGTGGCAAAAAAGATGATTTGCATCACCGAATAGGTTCCGCCCAGCACCTTGATCAGAGCATCGTGGCTGGCAAAGACAGCAAAGCCCAGAAACGCATAGCCAAGGCCCCTGAGGGTGGTGTTTTGAGTGCTCATGGGTTTGACCTTGGGCAGCGGAATGGTGGGTTCATCCGTTGCATAAACCCATTTTTCAGAGTCTGATAGCCTTTATTTTACCGCTAACATGACTACCGGCCATGATCTGAGATCATCGCAGGATCGGTGGCGCGTCCTTTGGCTGGCGCGCGGATTGTACACCCACTTTCATCCCTACGCCGATGCGCCGGGCCAGCGCCACCCAGGGCAGCGCGGTTTCTGCGGGCAGGGTGCTATGGGCCACCTCCTCGAACAGGTCCAGCCAATGATCGAACAATTCGGGCCTGATATCAGGCCTTTCGATGTGAATACGCTGCGGATTTCCGTCATAACAACGCTCATGCAGAATGGCGTTGCGCCAGAACGCGGCGATCTTGTTCTCGTGCGGGGGCCAGTCGCTGACATGGTTTGCAAAGACCGGCGCCAGTGCCTCGTCCTGCCGGACGCGGGCGTAGAATGCGCTCACCTGCGACATGATCTGTTCAGCGGTGGCGGGAAACCTCGGAGGAATTCCTGGGCGGGCAGGAGAGGTAGGTTTGGACATGGGCGTTCCGAAACTGAATTGCGTCCCGTTCAGATCGGATTGTAGCCCGTGCTGTCAAGCCACGGCGCGTATATGTCGCGCTGTCTCAAAGAAGCGTTTGCGCAGGAAACGGGTCGGTTCCCCTCGCCGGGTCAGGCATCTTTTGTACAAAGAAGGAGACCTAACATGCACAAAATATCCGCCCTCCCCACTGCGCAGGTGCAGGCCTATCGCCAAGGTGCGCCTGATGGTTATGGCAACCCGCCCGAACGGGCGATATCGAACGGGGAAGGAAACCCCTGCCGTCATTGCCTGACCTATATTCCCAAGGGAAAGGAAATGCTGGTGCTGGCCCACCGGCCCTTTCCAGCGACACAACCTTTTGCTGAAACCGGGCCGATTTACCTTTGTGTAGAGCCTTGTCAGCGCTATGAGGATCTCACCAACCTGCCCGAGGCGCTGACCGCCTCACCCACTTATCTGATTAAAGGGTACGGATCGGACGACAGGATTGTTTACGGCACCGGGATCATTACGCCGCAGGCGGAATTGCAAAACGTTGCCGGGGATATCTTTGCCCGCGCGGATGTCGCCTATATCCACATCAGATCCGCGTCGAATAACTGCTATCACGCGCGGATCGACCGCGCCTAAAGCTTAACCCGGTGCAATCCCCGGCGCGGCTGATCAAGATCAGCTGCCGGGACATCGCCCGCCCGGGTCGAGGTCAGGGCCAGGAACACATCCTCAAGATCCGCTTCTTCGGTGCGAACGTCCCGGATACGGATGCCCACGGCCCTGACGGATTCCAGAACCTGTTCGGCACTGGTCTGGGCACTGCGATAGCGCAGCACCAAGCTGCCATCGTCGCGCAGTGTGGCCTCGACTCCCTCGGTCGCAGGCAGTTCAGTGACGGGGCCATCCGGAATAATTACCATCGTCCGGCCATCCATGCGGCTCAGCAGGTCTGCCGTGCTGTCCTGTGCGATCTTTTCGCCATGATTGATGATGGCGATCTGGTCGCACATCTCCTGTGCTTCTTCCAGGTAATGCGTCGTCAGGATGATGGTCATGCCCTGCTGGTTCAGCTTGCGCACGTTGGCCCAGAGCATTTGGCGCAGCTCGATATCCACGCCCGCTGTGGGTTCGTCCAGAACCAGCACTTTGGGGTTATGCACCAAAGCCTTGGCCAACAGCAACCGGCGCCGCATCCCGCCGGACAGGGTGCGGGCATAGGCCTCGGCCTTGTCGCTGAGGCCAGCCAGTTCGAGGATTTCATCACTGCGCCGCTGCGCCTTTGGTACACCATATAGGCCAGCTTGAACCTCCAAAGCACCGCGCGGGGTAAAGAAAGGGTCCAGGTTCAGCTCTTGCGGCATAACGCCGATGGCAGCGCGAGATTGGCGCGGGTTGCGGTCTTGGTCATGACCCCAGATCGACACATGGCCTGCAGATTTCACCACCAACCCGGCCAGAATGTTGATCAGGGTCGATTTCCCAGCCCCGTTCGGCCCCAGCAATCCAAAGACTGAACCGCGCGGGATTGTCAGGTCGATGCCCTTCAGCGCCTGCTTTTCAGGCTGGCCCTTGCTGCTGCGATAGGTCTTGCGCAGCCCTTCGATCCTGATTGCCGCATTGTCCATGTGGCTCTTGCCCCCGGTTTGCTCATCGCTCATAAACGCACCTAATGCATGCCCGCGAGGCCGACAACCAGTGAAGGATCGCCAGCCGTGACAATCGAAGCGCCGGAAACCAAGATCGTCGAAACCTCTCGTGTCGCCTGTGATGGCGGCGAAGGTGCGTTGGGCCACCCACGTGTTTGGTTACAGATCCCCGAAGACACCGGCTGGGTCGAGTGCCCCTATTGCGACTGCAAATTTGTCTTAAAAGGGCACGAGGCCAGCGCCTGATTGTGCAAAGCCGCGGGCAGGTTTGGCCTCTGCCTGATCATTGGAGCTGTTGGCTATTTTCTGGCCGCCGCTATCGGAATGCTTCTAACCGGATCGGGAAATCGGGCGCAGGGCGTGATACGATCGAAATCGCCTGGTCAGCGGGCCGATCTACAGGCCTCCTGGCTGCCGGGTTTTTCCAACCACAATCAGTTTTAAGGCCAAAGGGTGTTTCAACGCGCTGCGAACCTGCCATGTCTGGGCCGGTGAGGTGCTGTGGTCCGCGAATGAAGACTTCGGCACATGGGTGCCATTGCCTTACTCGATCACTTTGTCCTGCTTGATAAACCAATCAGGCAAGGTCAAACCTGCCCAACTAATGTCGTGTTCTGACGATAGCTTTGCGCCGGCTCAATGGAGGAAGTGTGTTGATGGACGCCAGTATCCAAAATACCAACCAACCGGTCTTCGGATGGATTGGTTTTAGTGTTTCCGCGATGGCCCTGTTGGGCGCCCTGTTCCTGTTCTGGGCCGGGCCATTCGCACCGCAACAATCGACTGGCGCGTCTTTGGGAGAGCTTGCAGCCGAGCTTGGAAAATCCACCCTGCGCTCGGCCGCCGGGCTGGACCAACCCGAGCCGGTGGCCCGGGTCCGTGATCTGGACGACTTTCTGCAGATCGGCATAGCCCTTTTGGGAGGATTGGCCGTCATCCTGTCGGCCATAGGCATTCTGCGCCACGAAAAACTGCGCCCGGCCATTGCGGGTATCGCAATCGGCATCGGCGCAATCCTGTTTCAGTTCTTTGCTTTTGCGTTTTTCGCTTTCCTCGGTGTGCTGGTCATTATGGCGCTGCTCAACAGCTTTTCGGATGTATTTGGCGGCCTGTTCGGCGGATAGTTCACCTTCTGTACTGGTCACCCGTGCGCCCCTGTGGCAGAACCATCCCTGACCGACAGGGAGCGCGCGCATGAGCAATTTCGGAAAAGGGTGTCACCTTCATCTTATTGACGGATCGGCCTTTATCTTCAGGGCCTATCACGCGCTGCCGCCGCTGACGCGGAAGTCAGATGGGTTGCCGATTGGGGCCGTGTCTGGGTTCTGCAACATGCTGCAGAAATATGTCGAGGGGAACACTGGGCCAGACGCGCCGACCCATGTGGCGGTGATCTTTGACAAGGGCTCTCATACATTCCGCAATGACATGTATGACCTCTACAAGGCCAATCGCGAGGCGATGCCCGAGGATCTGCGCCCTCAGATGCCCCTGACCCGCGAGGCGACCCGCGCCTTCAATATCGCCTGCAAAGAGCTTGAGGGCTATGAGGCCGACGACATCATTGCCACCCTTGCCATACAGGCGCGTGAGGCCGGTGGTCGCGTCACGATCGTCAGTTCCGACAAGGACCTGATGCAGCTGGTCGGCGATGGGGTCGAAATGCTGGATGCGATGAAGAACAAACGCATAGACCGCGATGGTGTGTTCGAGAAATTCGGCGTCGGGCCGGAACGTGTGGTGGACGTGCAGGCGCTGGCCGGGGACAGCGTGGACAATGTGCCGGGGGCTCCGGGCATTGGGATCAAGACGGCGGCGCTTTTGATCAATGAATTTGGTGATCTGGAAACCCTGCTGGACCGCGCCGAAGAGATCAAACAACCCAAACGCCGCCAGACCCTGATCGACAAACGCGACCAGATTGAGCTGTCGAAAAGACTGGTGCAGTTGGATGAGAACACGCCGCTGGATTTCACCTTAGACGATCTTGAGGTGCAAGACCCTGAACCGGACACTCTGCTGGGCTTTCTGGCTGAGATGGAGTTCCGAACCCTCACCAAGCGCATAGCGGACAAGCTGGGGGCCGAGGCACCGGTGATTGCAGACGCGCCTGCGCCCGTTACAGATGTGGCCGAGGCTGAAGACATTCCATTCGACGCGTCGAAGTATGAATGCGTCCGCGACGCGGGGGCTTTGCAGAAATGGATAGACCAGGCCTACGAGCGTGGGTGGGTTGCAGTGGACACCGAGACCACCGGGCTGAACGAGATGATCGCAGATCTGGTTGGCATTTCGCTCTGCATTGAGGCGGGCGAGGCCTGCTATATCCCATTGATCCATCGTCAAAGTGCCACCGACGATCTGTTCGGCTCGGACGCGCTGGCCGAGGGGCAAATGCCGATTGAACAGGCTCTAACACTGATAAAACCGATGTTAGAGGACCCGTCGATCCTCAAGATCGGGCAAAACATGAAATACGATGCCAAGATTTTTGCCCGCTATGGCGTGGATGTGGCGCCGATTGATGACACGATGTTGATGTCCTATGCGATGCATGGCGGCGAGCATGGGCATGGCATGGACACCCTGTCCGAGCGTTATCTGAACCACAAGCCGATTCCGATCAAACCGCTGCTGGGATCCGGCAAATCCGCGATCACCTTCGACAAGGTTCCGATTGACGAGGCCACGGCCTATGCCGCCGAGGACGCCGATATCACCCTACGGCTGTGGAAACTGTTCAAACCTCAGCTGCATCAGGTTCAGGTAACGACCGTCTATGAAACGTTGGAGCGCCCTCTGGTGCCGGTTCTGGCCGAAATGGAGATGCATGGCATCAAGGTTGACCGCGATGTCCTCAGCCGCATGTCCAACGCGTTTGCCCAGAAAATGGCCGGATTAGAGGCTGAAATCCACGAGTTGGCTGGTGAAAGCTTCAATGTCGGCTCGCCCGCTCAGCTGGGCGAGATTCTGTTCGACAAGATGAGTCTGGAAGGCGGCAAGAAGGGCAAGACCGGTAAGTATTCAACCGGGGCCGATATCCTTGAGGATCTGGCGACCGAGCATGAATTGCCGCGTCGGGTGCTGGATTGGCGGCAGCTATCGAAACTGAAATCGACCTATACGGACGCGCTGCAGACCCATATCAACCCCGATACGGGCCGGGTACATACATCCTATTCGATCACCGGGGCCAATACGGGTCGTTTGGCCTCGACCGATCCGAACCTGCAGAACATCCCTGTGCGCACCGAAGAAGGCCGCCGTATCCGCGAGGCGTTCATTGCCGAGCCGGGAAATGTGCTGGTCAGCCTCGACTATAGCCAGATCGAGCTGCGCATTCTGGCGCATATTGCCGATATTCCGGCCTTGAAGCAGGCGTTTACCGATGGGCTGGACATTCACGCCATGACCGCGTCGGAAATGTTCGACGTGCCGCTGGATGAGATGACGCCGGATATTCGCCGTCAGGCCAAGGCGATCAACTTTGGTGTGATCTATGGCATCTCGGGTTTTGGTCTGGCGCGCAACCTGCGCATTCCACGGGCCGAGGCGCAGGGCTTCATCGACCGCTATTTCGAACGCTTCCCCGGCATTCGGACCTATATGGACGACACCGTCGCCTTTGCCAAAGAAAATGGCTATGTGCAGACCCTATTCGGGCGCAAAATCCATACGCCCGAAATCAATGCCAAGGGGCCGCATGCCGGATTTTCGCGTCGGGCAGCGATCAACGCTCCGATTCAAGGCACCGCGGCCGACGTGATCCGCCGCGCGATGGTGCGGATGCCGGATGCGATCCATGGGTTGCCCGCGAAAATGTTGCTGCAAGTGCATGACGAATTGCTGTTCGAAGTATCCGAGGACGCCGTTGACCCGCTGATCGACGCGGCGCGCGACGTGATGGAGGAGGCCTCGGACCCAGCGGTGAAACTGGATGTGAAACTCAGCGTTGATGCGGGACAGGGCGCGAATTGGGCCGAGGCGCACTAGCGCCGCCGTTCATCAAGCCCTGCGGGCCCTCTTCGCGGCGGGTCAGCCCTGTGGTCTGACCATGCGGTTGACCATCCGTTGCACGCTGGGGCCCAGCAGTAGGATAACTGTGAACGCGATGGGCCAGGAGAAAACCCATGAGCCCATCCAGTCGCCCAGCGTCGCGGGACCGAAGCCGACGGCCTTGGCCGTGGCGATACCGGTGACGATGCAGGACATCATGCCTGACATGATCAGGCTGAACAGGGCGCGGGCATAGCGGGCAGGGATCATCCGGACATCCTTGGTGTGAGGTGGCAATGATCTGCGCCATTTTTCCGGGTAATACCAGTGCGAGCGGACAATCAAAGGTGCATCCAGCCGAGCGTCTCGGCGGTACGTTGGATCGAGGGCTGATATTCGGCACTGACCCAGCCGGTGTAGCCGCTGTCATCAATCGCTCGGAACAACTCGGCAAAATTCATCTCACCTCGACCGGGCTCTGAGCGATCCGGTGCCGCTCCGATCTGGGCATGCACGATGCGGGCTTGGAACTGCTGCCAGACCTGCAACGCGTTGCCATGGATCATCTGGGCGTGAAAACTGTCATATTGCAGGCCAACATTGGGCCGGTTCACACGATCCAAAACCTCGGCGGCCAGATCGTAAGAGTTCAGGAAATATTCAGGCTGTGACACCGGGTTGAGCGGTTCGATCGTGAACGGTTGTTGGGGCGCGTGGTCTGCTGCCCATTGCAGGTTTTGAACAAAGCAATCCATAGCATCCGCGCCCGAGGAATATCCGGACATGATGTGGATTTTTTCGGGCCGCAGCGCCTGAGCATAGCGTAGAACGCGGCGGATGTCGGACTGGAACCGCGCCTCACCGCCTGGAACGGCGGCATATCCGGGAGTGCCGCCGGTGTAGTTGGGTGGCGGCGCGTTGATCAGCACCAGGTCGAGCCCATTAGCCAGCAGGGCACGGCAGGTTTCCTTGGTAGCCAGATCATAGGGAAACAGAACCTCAACCGCCTTGAACCCGGCCTGCGCGGCGGCCTGAAACCGGTCGAGATAGGGCAGTTCGGCAAAGAGCAGTGAGATATTTGCAGCGAATTTGGGCATGGATGGCCTTTGCGTGTCTGTTCGCCGGACCATATCGGTCGGGTGATTTCAGCGAAAGGGACTGAAAACGACAGATTGTCGAAAATCGGCCAGATCACCCGGTTTAATTCAGTGACGTTCGGGACAATGCGGCGAATCATTTCTGGCGCCGCTTTGACCAGAGGTATGACCCATGGCAATGAGCCCTGACCCCGTGCGCGGGACCGCTATTTCTATGTCCGCCGACCGCAACTCCGCCTTGTCTGGCAACGGGTTGGCGGTTGCCTCGATGCTGGCATGGGCCGCAGGCTTTCCGGCGGCAGAGGTCTTGTTGCAAAGCTGGTCGCCAGTGGGCTTGCTGGCGGCACGTCTGGGTCTGGCGGTTCTGGTGCTGCTGCCGATCTGGCTGATGCTGGACGGTCCCAGTCGTATTCTAAGGGCCAGATGGGGATGGGCCATGATCGTCGGAGCGTTTGGCTTTGGCTGCCCGATGTTCCTGCTGATCCTGGCGCAAAAGCTGACCGATCCGGTAACCGTCGTCATCATCGCCTCTTGTGCGCCACTAATCGCAACCCTGCTGGAACTTAAGGCGGGCACACGTCGGCTGAGCTGGAATTTTGGCCTAGGCGTTCTGGTTTCAATTATCGGCGGGCTGATCGCCACCAGCGCCGTCGCCCCGGCGCAGCTGGGCCTTGGGGCCTTATGCGCGGTCGTGTCGGTCGTCTTTTTCAGCTGGGGCAGCATGACCACAGCGCGCGATTTCCCCGAACTCAGCCAGACCGGGCGCGCGACGATCACGTTGATCGGGGGCTTTGCCATGGCTGTGATCTTGTGCTTTGCCGCTGGCCTGATGGGCATGGAGGTGATCCCCGAGGTTGCCATTGACGGGCAGCAGATCGGGATGCTGGGGATCTATGCGCTGATTTCGCTGGGGCTGAGCCAGATCCTGTTCGTTGCTTCGGTTGGAAAGCTGGGCGTGGCGCTGGCCTCATTCCATATGAACATCGCGCCATTTTACGTGATGCTGATCATGATTGTGCTGGGAGATGAGTGGAATTCAACCCGCGCGCTGGGCGCGGGCATCGTGGCGGTCGCCGTTGTTCTGGCGCAGGATCGCAGGCCGCGCTCAGCCCAGATCGGCTGAGCGGATCAGCGGAAAGAACTGACCGCCCGACCACACCCCGAACCAGTCTTCATGATCGGTGCCGATCTCGACCAGCCGGTAAAAGCTTTTGCGGTCGATGCGCGCCTCAAGATTGGCGCGGATCAGAATATAGGGCGAGGGTTCCTGGGTCTTCGGATCAAACTCAACACGGATCGGGTGATCCGGTCCGGCCTTGGCCGTGTCACCCACATGGGTGCTGAAAGTCAAAATCTGCGCTGCGCCTGAGCCTGTGGCATCAAAGTCGACAGCGACGAACGGGACATCCTCAACCGTGATTCCCACCTTTTCGACCGGGGTCACCAGATAATATTTGCCCTCTTCTTTCTTAAGAATTGAGGAAAAAAGCTTCACAAGCTCGAACCTGTTGATGGGCGAGCCTAAATAACTCCAAGAACCATCTTTTGCGATCTTGATGTCCAGATCGCCACAAAACGGGGGATTCCACAGGTGAACAGGGGGTAAATCCCGTGTTTTCGCGGCTTTGACTGATGCCGCAATGCCATCAGGAGAAGGTGTCACAGGGATTTGTCCGCTCATTACTTTTGCCATTTCCTTTTCGCGCGATACACTTCAACCATACTCGTCCACGGAAGGGAAAGTCATGAGCGAACCTGCCGACCTCGTATCCGAGATCGAAGCGCTGGAAACCAAACTGCAAGAGGCCAAGGCCTCGATCACCCGACGCTTTATCGGGCAAGAGCGGGTCGTGGATCTGACGCTGGCCGCGCTGTTATGCGGCGGGCACGCATTGCTGATCGGATTGCCAGGGCTGGGCAAGACCCGGCTGGTTGAGACTTTGTCGACCGTGATGGGCCTGCATGGCAACCGTATCCAGTTCACGCCGGATCTGATGCCGGCTGATATTCTGGGGTCCGAGGTTCTGGATACGGCCGAGGATGGCAGTCGCCACTTCCGGTTCATTCCCGGACCGATCTTCTGCGAATTGCTGATGGCGGATGAGATCAACCGCGCCAGCCCGCGCACACAGTCGGCCTTGCTGCAAGCGATGCAGGAACGCACCGTCACCGTCGCGGGCGAGGATCGTGCGCTGGATGAGCCGTTTCACGTGCTGGCCACGCAAAACCCGATTGAACAAGAAGGCACCTATCCGCTGCCCGAGGCGCAGTTGGACCGCTTTTTGGTGCAGATTGACGTAGAATACCCGGATCGTCAGACCGAGCGGGATATCCTTCTGGCCACGACCGGTGTCGAAGAAGACGACGCCCATCAGATTTTCACCAAAGAGGAATTGCTGGCGGCGCAGCTTCTGTTGCGCCGGATGCCGGTTGGCGAGTCTGTGGTCGAACTGATTCTGGATCTGGTCCGCGCATTCCGCCCCGGCGAAGCAGGCGTGTCCGATCGTGTGGCCGAAACCGTGGCCTGGGGCCCTGGCCCCCGCGCGGCGCAGGCGTTGATGATGACGGTGCGTGCCAACGCCATGTTGCAGGGGCGACTGGCCCCCAACGCCGAAGATGTTCTTGAGATGGCCCGCCCGGTCCTCAGCCATCGTATGGCGCTGAACTTTGCGGCACGGGCGCGCGGTGACAGTCTGGCCGATCTGATTGACTCGACTGCACTTGGGTTGATCCGAACCGAGGCTGCGGCGTGAATGCCGGGCTGACCCTTCGTGAAAGATCCGAGGCCGAGGCATCTCGGTTGCCGCCCCTGTTGGCGCGGGCGGAACACCTGGCCGGAACCGTCCTGCTGGGTGACCATGGGCGTCGCCGATCCGGGATGGGCGATGATTTCTGGCAATACCGCCCGGCACAGGTTGGCGACAGCCGCCGGATGATTGACCACCGCCGCTCGGCCCGTGGCGATCAACAATTTGTGCGCGAACGCGAATGGCAGATTGCCCAATCGGTGATGCTGTGGGTGGATCAGGGCGCGTCGATGCGCTTTGCCTCGGACGCTTCGCTGCCCACCAAGGCGGATCGCGCGCGTTTGCTGGGGCTGGCAACTTCGATCTTGCTGGCGCGTGGTGGTGAGCGTGTGGGCCTGACGGGCACAACCCTGCCGCCCCGGCGCGGCAACGCACAGATCATCCGGCTTGCGCAGGCCTGGTCCGAGGATGATCAAGCCGACTATGCGCCACCCGAGCACCGCGCCATGATCCCCCATGCGCGGGCGGTGTTCATCTCTGATTTTCTTGGCCCGATGGAAGAAGTTGAACTGGCACTGTCCAAAGCTGCGGATCGTGGCGTGCGCGGGGTGGTCCTGCAGGTGCTGGATCCCGGTGAAGAGAATTTCCCCTATCGCGGGCGCACCATTTTCGAAAGCGTTGGCGGCTCGGCTCGGCATGAAACGCTCAAGGCTTCTGATCTTCGTGACCGGTATCTTGCGCGCCTTGCCGAACGAAAAGATGCCTTGATGCGCTTGTGTCGGGTGACGGGATGGCAACTGGGGTTGCACCACACTGGCGACAGCGCACAGGCGGCTCTGTTATGGCTGTATCGCGCTTTGGACGGGGGCAGAGTATGACGGTTTTGGCTGGGATAGGCTTTACCGCGCCTTGGGTGTTGCTGGGATTGCTGACCCTGCCCATCCTGTGGCTGGTCCTGCGCGCTGTGCCGCCTGCGCCGATCCGGCGAATGTTTCCGGCCGTAACGCTGCTGCTGGGGCTGAAGGACGACGAGAGTGTTTCGGATCGGACACCATGGTGGCTGCTGCTGTTGCGAATGCTGGCGGCGGCGGCGATCATTATCGGTCTGGCCGGGCCGGTTTTGAATCCCTCGCGGGATCAGGTGGGTTCGGGGCCGCTGTTGTTGGTGCTGGATGCCAGCTGGGCAGGTGCAAGCGGCTGGCCATCGCTTCAGGACCAGCTTGATACGCAGCTGACCGAGGCCGGACGCGCCGGACGCACGGTGGCTTTGCTCAACTTGACGGAGCCAGAAGCCCCAGTCTTTCAGGCCGCCGAAGCGTGGCGGGGTCGGCTTCCGGGGGTGACTCCGATGCCCTGGCAACCAACTCAGCTGCAGATGGATCAGGTGCTCGATGTGCTGGATCAGCTTGATGGTGGTTTTGATACATATTGGTTCAGCGACGGTCTGGGATTTGCGGGTCGGGAAACGGTTCTGGCTGCGTTGCAATCGCGCGGGGAAGTGACCGTGTACCAGTCAGGCTCGCCTGTTTATGCGATTCTGCCCGCCGCCTATCAGGATGGTGTCATTCAACTGACGGCCCAACGCGCCACTGCTGGTCCGGAAAACATCCTGACCATTTTGGCACAGGGGCGCGATCCGGCGGGCGCAATGCGGGTTCTGCAATCCGCCAATGTCGTCTTTGCTGAAGGTGAAACGCTTGCTCAGGTGGAGCTGGCGCTGCCCTCGGAACTACGGGCCAGAATCACCCGGTTCGAGATTCAGGGCCAGCGGTCGGCGGGTGCCGTAACGCTGACCGATGACAGCCTGCGCAGGCGTGAGGTGGCCCTGCTTGCGGGCAGTTTGAACCGTGAAGGGTTAGAGCTGTTGTCGCCGCTACATTATCTGACGCAGGTTTTGGTCCCGACCGCGGATTTTGTCGAGGGCGGGTTGATGGATGTGTTGCCCGCCAATCCGGATGTGATTGTTCTGGCGGATGTGGCGAAATTGGCCGAAGCGGAACAACTGGCGGTGACCGAATGGGTCGAACAGGGCGGGCTGCTGCTGCGCTTTGCCGGGCCGCGCATGGCCGCTAGCGATCTGGGGCGGGATGTCGAGGATACCTTGCTGCCGGTGCGCCTGCGCAGCGGTGGCCGTTCGGTCGGCGGCGCGATGAGCTGGGGTGAGGCCAAAGGTCTGGCTCCGTTCCCCGAAACCTCTCCGTTCTACGGGCTGCGCGTGCCGCCGGATGTATCGGTCACCACGCAGGTCATGGCACAACCAGACCCTAATTTGGCGGATCGGGTGATTGCATCGCTGTCGGATGGCACGCCTCTGGTCACGCGCAAGGCGCTGGGGCTGGGGCAGGTGGTGCTGTTCCATGTCACCGCCGATGCCGAATGGTCCAGCCTTCCCCTCTCGGGCCTGTTTGTCGAGATGCTGGACCGGCTCGCCGTTGCGTCGGCTGCGAAATCCCGGGAAGAATCGCAACTACAGGGCACGACCTGGGAACCGCTGCAGGTCATGGATGGGTTCGGAGGTTTGTCGGATGCGGATAACCTGGCCGGTGTCGATGGGGTTGATCTGGCCTCGGGCGCAATCGGGCCGGACCTGCGGCCGGGCCTGTATGAAAGCGGCAAGCAAAAACTGGCGCTGAATGTACTGGATGCGGATACGGTGCTGACGCCAGCCATCTGGCCATCTGATGTGCCGATCAAAGGGCAGGAAATCAGCGCCGAAACGCCGGTCGGGGGCATTTTGCTTAGCCTCGCGCTGATCTTGCTGACGGTGGACGTCATTGCGTCACTTCTGTTGTCGGGGCGACTTGGGCTGGCCCGGGCCGCGGCGATGGCGCTGGGTGCGTTGCTGATTGCACCTGACCTTCAGGCTCAGACGCCCGAGGAAACCGATTTTGCCCTGATGGCAACGCAAGAGCTGGTACTGGCTCATGTCATGACCGGAAACGCGCAGGTTGACGATATCGCGGGCGCCGGGATGCGTGGCTTGGCGCAAACTTTGTTCTTCCGCACTTCGGTCGAACCGGCAGAGCCCATCGGCGTTGATCTGGAACGGGACGAGCTGGCGTTTTTCCCGCTGCTGTACTGGCCGATCACGCCGGAACAGCCGCAACCCTCGGACGAAGCCTATGCCAAGCTGAATGCCTATCTCCGCTCGGGCGGCATGATCCTGTTCGACACGCGCGACGCGGATGTGGCGCGTTTCGGTGCAGCCAGCCCCAATGGCCGCAAGCTGCAACAACTGGCCGCCCCGCTGAATATCCCTTCGTTAGAGCCTGTTCCGGATGACCATGTTCTGACGCGGGCCTTCTATTTGCTACAGGATTTCCCGGGCCGATATGCCGGTACCGAGATTTGGGTCGAAGCCGCCCCGCCGGATGCGGAACAGATCGACGGCATGCCGTTCCGCAACCTCAACGACAATGTGACCCCGGTAGTGATCGGCGGGAATGACTGGGCCGGGGCCTGGGCCGTCGACCGAAACGGGCAGGCCTTGTTGCCGGTCGGGCGCGGATATGCCGGTGAGCGGCAGCGGGAATTGGCCAATCGGTTTGGCGTCAATCTGGTGATGCATGTGCTGACCGGGAATTACAAATCGGATCAGGTCCATGTGCCTGCGCTGCTGGACAGGTTGGGACAATGACCGGAACCGTTATCTTTGACCCTCTGATTCCGTGGCCCGTTCTGATGGTCGTTGCCGCGATTGCCATATCAGGCGTTGTTCTAGCCCTGTGGCGGGGCCTGTCTGGCTGGGCCTTGCGTGGGTTGGCCGCCCTGGTCGTGATCGCGGCCATGGCGGGGCCTGTTTATCAGGTCGAAGATCGCACTCCGCTGACCGACATCGTGGTGATGATCGAGGATGAAAGCGCCAGCCAGACCCTGTCCGATCGCCCGGAACAGACAGCACAGGCCGCTGCCGAACTGGCGGCCGAGATCGACACGCGCGACAATACCGAGCTGCGCCGGATCCGGGTGGCTGACAGCGATGGGGATGAGGGCACACAGGTCATGGCTGCGCTGAACAAAGTCCTGGCCGAGGAACCCCGTGCGCGCATTGCGGGGATCCTCGTGGTTTCGGACGGGATCGTGCATGACGTTGATCAGGCCCCTGACCTGCCTGCACCGATGCACCTGTTGCAGACTGGGCGGGCCAGCGACTGGGACCGCCGTCTGATCGTCCGCAATGCACCGGCTTTTGCCATTATCGGAGAGCCGGTCACGCTGACGTTGCGGGTTGAGGATAGCGGCGCAGTTCCTGTTGCGGCTGCGAATGCGCCCTTGGAAATTTCGGTTGATGGCAATGCGCCAGAGCATTTCACCATTCCAATCGGTGTCGATGTCGAGCTACCGGTCAAGCTGTCCCATGGCGGGCGGAATGTCATCCAGTTTACCGTACCCGGCGTCGAAGGAGAGTTGACCGACCGCAACAACACCGCACTGATTCAGATGAACGGTGTGCGCGACCGTCTGCGGGTGCTGCTGGTTTCGGGTGAACCGCATCCCGGTGGACGGACCTGGCGGAACCTTCTGAAATCCGACAGCTCGGTCGATCTGGTGCATTTCACAATCCTGCGACCGCCTGAAAAGCAGGATGGTGTGCCTGTGGACGAGTTGTCTTTGATCGCTTTTCCGACCCGCGAGCTGTTTCTGGAAAAGATCAACGATTTCGATCTGATCATCTTTGATCGCTATAAGCGGCGCGGTATTCTGCCTGCGGTCTATCTGGAGAATGTCACCAATTACATCAATGATGGTGGTGCGGTTCTGATTGCGGCTGGTCCTGATTTTGCCAGCGCCGACAGTATCTTCCGCTCGCCGCTGGCGCCGATTCTTCCGGCGCAACCCACCGCGCGGGTCATCGAAGAACGCTTTGTGCCCACAGTTACAGATATGGGGCACCGGCACCCGGTGACCACGGATCTGGGCGATTCCGAGCATTGGGGTGCATGGTTGCGCCAGGTTGATGTCCTGTTCCGATCAGGTGAAACGCTGATGACCGGCGTCGATGACCGGCCGCTGCTGGTGCTGGACCGGGTCGGAGAGGGGCGCGTGGCAATGCTGGCCTCTGACCACGCTTGGCTCTGGAGCCGTGGCTTCGACGGCGGTGGTCCGCAGCTTGAACTTCTACGGCGATTGGCACATTGGATGATGAAAGAACCCGAGCTTGAGGAAGAGGCTCTGTGGGCCGAAGCAAATGGTCAAATCATGCGCGTCATCCGTCAAACCCTGGGGGATGACGTCGGAGCGGTTACCATCACGCAGCCCAATGGCGAAACACTTGAGGTGACGCTGAACGAAGTTTCTCCGGGGCGGTTCGAAGCTCAGATCTTCGGCCCCGAGATTGGCCTCTATCGTCTGCAAGAGGGTGAACATTCGGCGGTGATCGGGTTGGGCCCTGCGGCCCCCAAAGAATTTGAACGCACGATTGCTACTGATCAGATCCTTGAGCCGGTTCTGGCCGAATTGCGCGGCGGTGTGATCCGGGTCGAGGACGGTTTGCCTTCGATCCGCAATGTCCGCGCTGGGCGGCCAGCATCGGGGCGCGGTTGGATCGGGCTGACCCCGCGCGATGCCTACCAGACCAGCTCTGTAACACAGGCTGGTGTTCTGCCGCCCTGGCTGGTGCTTTTGCTGGCCGGTGGTTTCCTTCTGGCGGGTTGGCTGCGCGAAGGTCGGCGTTAGGTCATTCGACCACAACGCTGATTGTGGCCCCATTCACCAGCATCATGTCATGGTAAAGCACCGTTTGAACCGGCTTTGCTGCGTCAGGTTTGTCGTGTAATCCCACACAATTTTTCTGATCTGAGCGCCTGTAGCGCATTCAGATACAGCAGATTTTGCGTTGAGTAGGAAAAGGCAGGTACCGGCGAGGCAGGCAGTTTTGGACGTTTGCGGCCTCTGAGCCTGCCATTGGTCTGTGGCAACAGGCACGGCTTAAACACTTTTTCACGCTCTGTCAGGATGCTGTGGGCAGATTGTACCGGGATCACCTTTGATGAGTCTTGCAACCAAACTGGCACAGGAAAGACGCGCACGGCTTGCCGCTGAACGTCTGCTGGAGATGAAACAGGCCGAGCTATCAGCGGCCAACCGGAAATTGGGCCTGCACGCGATGGCTCTGACTAAACGCATTGGTGAAACGCGGGCCGAGGTTGAGACGGTGCGCGATGAAAATGAAAAAGTTAAATCGGACCTGACATTGGCCAATGCCAAGATCGAAGTGGCCGAACGGCGGCTATGGCATTCGATCCAGACCTTCCCAGACGGGTTTGCATTCTTCGACGAAGAGAGCCGGTTGATCGGGGCAAATGCCTCATATTTCAGCCTGTTTGAGGGGCTGGATGAAGTAGCGCCCGGTATCAGCTATGGCAGAATTCTGGAAACCCTCACGCAGGAGGGTCTGATTGATACCGTCGACGAGGCACAGGATGATTGGCGCGCCAGGATGCTGGCCCGTTGGAAGTTGTCCAACCCGCCGTCAGAAATCGTCAAACTGTGGAACGGGCTCTATATCAAGCTGATTGATCAACGCGGTGGCGGTGGCGATGTGGTCAGCCTTGCGCTTGATATAACCGCCTCGGTCCGGCATCAGGCCGAACTGACCGCGGCGCGCGAACGGGCCGAGGCTGCAAACCGCGCGAAATCTGCATTCCTGGCCAATATGAGCCATGAAATCCGCACGCCCATGAACGGTATTGTTGGCATGACCGAGTTGATGACCGAAACCGCGCTGGATGAAGAACAACGGCTCTATCTCAACACGATCCGCAATTCCGGTGAAGCCTTGCTGGTGATCATCAACGATGTTCTGGATTACTCGAAGATTGAGGCGGATAAGCTGGTCCTGCACCCCGAACAGTTCGATTTCGAACGCTGTATCCTTGAGGTGGCGATGCTGCTGCAGCCCAGTGTTCGTGACAAGGGTTTAAGCCTTTTAGTCGACTATGACCTGTTTTTGCCAACCCTGTTCGTGGGCGATCCGGGCCGGGTACGTCAGGTCTTGACCAATCTGGTTGGCAACGCGGTCAAGTTCACCGCGGAAGGGCATGTCTTGATCCGCGTCACGGGGGTCCCCCGCGCGGAGGCCCAGGCCTGTGATATTCATGTTGCCATAGAAGATACCGGTATCGGTATTGCCGAGGATAAAGCGGCGCATATCTTTGGTGAATTCAATCAGGTTGAGGATGAACAAAACCGACAGTTTGAAGGGACCGGGTTGGGTCTGGCCATCACCAAACGACTGATCAAATTGATGGACGGTGCCATCTGGGTCGAAAGCGAGCCGGGCGAGGGGTCCTGTTTTGGATTTCGGATAACGCTGCCGACGGTCGAAGGTCCGCAACCCGCCCCCCCGAATCTGGAAGGATGTCTGCGCCATGTGGTCGTGGTTGAAGATCTGGCTGTCAATCGCGCGATCCTGTCAAAGCAACTTGGTCGCCTAGGTGCCAAGGTTACCGAATGTACCACCGGAACCGAGGCGCTGGCTACGCTTGATGACACGGTAGATCTGGTGCTGTGCGATCACGATCTGCCGGACATGGATGGGCTGGATTTGGCGGCCACGATAAAGGGTCGGGGGTGGACGGATACCTCTGTCGTGGTCATGTCGGCCAATCCCGGCGTGATTCATGCTCATCCGGCCTGCGAGCTTATTGACGGAGTGTTGCAAAAGCCGATCCCTCGTTCAGAATTATATGCACGTCTGACCGCTCTGGGACGATCAGCGAATTCGATATCGAATGGTTCCGACACGCAAAACCCAACGGTTGCGCAGGTCAGACCGATTGCCGAGGATCAAAGGCTCATGCGGGTTCTGGCTGCTGAGGACAACAAGACCAACCAGCTGATCCTTCGCAAGATGGTCAAGGATCTGAACATTGATCTTCGCTTTGCCGGCAACGGGCTTGAGGCGGTCGCCGCCCATCTGGAATTCGACCCGGATTTGATATTCATGGATATCTCGATGCCCGGAATGGACGGTAAACAGGCTACAGGTGAAATCCGCCGCCGCGAGGTTGAAACCAATCAGCACGTCCCGATCGTAGCCCTGACCGCACATGCAATGAGCGGAGATGACCAAAGTATTTTATCGGCTGGATTGGACTACTACCTGACCAAACCGCTGCAAAAACAGAAAATCCACCAAATGATCCTTGACCATCGGCCAGACGGAACGCAACCGGTTCTTGATGACGAAACCTGAGCGATCTAGGCTGCCGACATGACTGATGACCGTGGATTTCACCCCCGCGCGCTGGGCGAGATTGCCATTCGCTGCGCAGATATGGCCGCTATGGTGCAGTTCTATGAACAGGTGATCGGCCTGCAGCGTCTGAGCGGTGACCATGACAGCGCTATAACCTTCTTCCGGATAGCCGAGGGGTTTGGCGGCCATACGCAAGTTCTGGCCCTGTTTCACCACAGCACCGCGCCACGACCGGGGCAACATCGGGCCGGTGCCGAAGATCCCGTAACAGGAGCGGGATCGTCGCTGCATCATATCGCATTGTCGCTGCCCTTCGACGAGCAGGCGGCGGTCATAAGTTGGTATGACAAGATCGGCCAACCCTATCGCATCGAGCTGTTCGGATGGGTTGGTTGGCGCGGAATTTTCACCGAAGACCCGGAAGGCAACACAGTTGAACTGGTCTCTTACGACCCGTCGATGCTGGCTGAGGCCTGATAGGGCCGGATAAAGACTGGCTTGTCGTCCTCTGACAAGTCGGGGCGGTATTCATAGCCGCCCGAGTCGAACTCTGTCAGGCTGGCGGGATCGGACAGACGGTGTTGAATGACATAGCGTGCCATCGCCCCGCGTGCCTTTTTGGCAAAGAAGCTGACGATCTTTGGCGTGCCGCTCTTGTCTTCCATGAAGACCGGCGTGATGACCCGTAATTTCAGCGCTTTGGGGTCTACTGCACCGAAATATTCCTGACTGGCGCAATTCAACAGCACGTCGCTACCGATCCCGGCTGCCTGAGCGTTTAGCGCCTTGCTTAGTTGGTCGCGCCAATAATCGTACAGGTTCTTGCCGCGCCGGGTCTTCAGCCTACTGCCCATCTCAAGCCGATAGGGCTGAATGGCGTCCAGCGGACGCAATATGCCATACAGTCCGGACAGGATACGCAGGTGATCCTGGGCCCAGGCCATCTCTTCCACATCCAGCGAAGTCGCTTCGAGCCCCTGATAGGTGTCTCCGGCAAAGGCCAGTGCGGCCGGGCGTGTCGCCACAGCATCGGGGGCGTCCGAAAAGGCGCGATAACGGTCGCGGTTCAGGCGGGCCAGATCATCGCTCAGATCCATCAGCTTCTTCAGGTCCCCCAGCGTCAGATTGCGGGCGGTTTTCGACAGGCGGATCGCGTCATCCTGAAAGTCGGGTTGCGTGACCTCAACATTCCGTTCTGCCCATTCCAGCCGTTTGGCCGGGGAAATCACTACCAGCATAGTCGCCCTCGTTTCTTGCCTGTTGATGGGTATCTAGCTTGCCATACGCAGCACGTCCAGAAAGGCGGCGCCAAACCTTTCGTGACGGCGGTCACCCAGAACCTGTTCGATGGCGCGCGGGTCGTCTGATCGCAACTGCGCCACCTTTGCCAGTTGCGAGGCGGTACAGGTCAGCGGCTTGTCGATTCCATCAGGGCCGCGCGACAGTTGCGACTGAACTTCGAGCAGGCGGTCGTAAATCTCACCCTGATCGCGCCCGGCCAGTTTGCGACGGGCCGGGTGCAGTTCTTCGACCGCGCCGGTCAGAACCTCCAGAAACGTGGCCCCGTATCGTTCTAGTTTCTTAGCACCGATCCCGCTGATCCGGGCCATATCGTCCAGCGTTGCAGGGCGGGTTTCCGCCATTTCGATCAGGGTGCGATCGGGAAAAATAACATAGGCCGGGACCCGCGCGGATTCGGCCAGCGCACGGCGTTTCGCCTTCAGTGCGCTCAGCAGCGGTGCGTCTTCTTCGGATACCATCTCTTTGACCGCAGGCCGACGGGTTGCTTTGCGGATCGTGTCCTTACGCAGGTTGATCTGCGCCTCGCCTTTCAGGATCGGCTTGGCGGCCTCAGTCATGCGCAGCGCGCCGTGGCGGTCGGGATCAGGACGGACCAGATCATGGCCCATCATCTGCCGAAAGATCGCCTGCCATTGCGGGCGCGACCAGTCCTTGCCGATACCATAGGTGGACAGCGCATCATGGCGGCGGGCGCGGATCTTGTCGGTCTCGTTGCCCAGCAGGATGTCGATCAGATGGCCTGCGCCGAACCATTCCTCGGTGCGCAGGATCGCGGACAGGGCCATACGAACCGGGGTGGTGCCATCGAACACTTCCGGCGGGCTGTCACACAGATCGCATTTGCCACAGGGTTCGGTCTGTTCATCGAAATAACCCAGCAAAGTCTGACGGCGGCAGGCCAGCGCCTCGGCCAAGCCAAGCAGAGCGTTCAAACGGGCGTGATCGGCCATCCGCCGGTCAGACGGAGCAAGCCCCTCGTCTATCTGTGACCGGCGCAGGCGAATGTCATCTGCCCCAAACAGGGTCAGGGTTTCTGCCGGGGCGCCATCACGCCCGGCGCGGCCGATTTCCTGATAATAAGCTTCGATGGATTTGGGCAGGTCCGCATGGGCGACCCAGCGGATGTCGGGCTTGTCGATGCCCATGCCAAAGGCAACCGTGGCCGCCACGATCAGACCATCCTCGCGCGCAAAGCGGGTCTCGACGATGCGGCGATCCTCGGGATCCATGCCGCCGTGATAGTGACAGGCGGTGTGGCCTTCGGCACGCAGGGCCTGTGCCAGAACCTCGGTCTTGTTACGGGTGCCGCAATAGACAATGCCGGATTGGGTTTTGCGCGCGGCGGCAAAATCCAGGATCTGTTTGCGGGGCCCATCCTTGGCGGCAAAGGCCAGGTGGATGTTGGGCCGGTCGAACCCGCGCAGAAATTTGCGCGGGGCCGTACCGCCAAACAGCTTTTCGACAATCTCGTCCTGCGTTTCCGCATCTGCTGTGGCGGTGAAAGCGGCCAAAGGCACATCCAGCGCACGCCGCAGCTCTCCGATCCGAAGGTAGTCGGGGCGGAAATCATGGCCCCATTGACTGACGCAATGCGCCTCGTCCACCGCAATCAGGCTGACATTGATCCGCCGCAACATGCCCAGCGCCGATCCGGCGGCCAGACGTTCGGGAGCCATGTACAGCAGCTTGAGCCGCCCGGCCTCTAACGCTTCCCACACGGCATCGGTTTCTTCGGGCGTGTTGCCGGAGGTCAGCGCGCCGGCCTCAACCCCGGCCTCTTGCAACCCGCGCACCTGATCGCGCATCAGGGCAATCAGCGGAGAGATCACCACCGTGACCCCATCGCGCATCAGCGCAGGCAGTTGGAAACACAGGGATTTGCCACCGCCCGTGGGCATGATGGCCAGCACGTTTTCGCCCAGCGTGACGGCATCGACGATCTCTTCCTGACCCGGACGGAAATCGTCGAATCCAAAGACATCTCGCAGCAAAGGCGCGGCGTCAAACATGTGCGGGGGTGCCCTGTTTTAAGGTTTATCTGCTCTTAAGACAGGACAATCACATACTAAGATTCACTGAACAAGAGGTCAGACAAAATAGACCATATTATTGATCAGGATAATACGCAGCGCATAGACACCGATCAGAACCACCAGTGGCGTCAGGTCAAGCCCGCCCATTGCAGGCAGAACGCGTCGGATCGGGCCGTAAATCGGCTCTAACAGGCGGTTCAGCCCGTACCAGATCTGCGCAACCAACTGTTGATGCAGGTTCAGCACCTGGAAATTGATCAGCCAGCTCATGATGACATGGGCCAGAATGATGAACCAGACAATGTCCAGAATCAGCAGCAGAATTTGGATCAACGACAGCATGGGGCCTCCGGATTTCACATCTGCTGAGACCTAAGCGCCCCTGCACAAAAGAGCAAGTCCGCGCCAACAGAACGCTTGCGAATTGAGCCAAAGCCCCGTCTTATGACGCCAACAATAAAAACGGGGCAGGTATGGCAGAGATTTCCAAGCGCAAACGCATCTGGGGCTGGTGGTTCTTCGACTGGGCAAGTCAGCCCTATCACACGCTGTTGGTGACCTTTGTTTTTGGGCCCTATTTTGCCGGAGTAGCCGCCGAGTATTATCTGAACGCCGGGCTGGGTGCCGATGCCGCAGATGCACGGGCGCAGACGGTGTGGGCGAACTGCATGACCATCGTGGGGCTGATCATCGCCTTTGGTGCCCCGCTGATGGGGGCGATGGCGGATGTTTCGGGCCGTCGTATACCATGGATATTCGGCTTTTCCATCATGTACGCGGTGGGCTCTGCTGCGCTGTGGTACACGTTGCCGGACGGGTCAAACATGTGGCTGATGCTGTCGGCCTTTGGCCTGGGTTTTGTCGGGGCGGAATACGCGCTGATCTTCGCCAATTCTCAGCTGCCCGATCTGGGTGATGACAGTGAGGTGGGCGAGATATCGGGTTCGGGTTTTGCCTTTGGCTATTTCGGCGGGCTTATCTCGCTGGCGATCATGCTGGCCCTGTTTGTTGAGCAGGGTAATGGCAAGACCCTGATCGGCATGGACCCTGTTTTTGGTCTGGACGCCGCAGCACGCGAAGGCACGCGTTTTGTCGGGCCGTTCACCGCCGTGTGGTTCATTCTGTTCATGATCCCCTATTTCCTGTGGGTGCGCGACGATCCAGATGTCGAAAAGAAAGGCAGCGTCAAAGAGGCGCTGCAGCTGCTGGTCAAATCAGTCTCTAACCTGCGCAATCGCGTTAGCCTCGCCAGCTATCTGGGCTCGTCCATGTTCTATCGCGATGCGCTGAACGGTCTGTATACCTTTGGCGGCGTTTATGCGCGGCTGGTGCTGGAATGGGATCTGATCAAGATCGGCGTATTCGGGATTGTCAGCGTTCTGGCTGCGGCAGCCTTTGCCTGGCTTGGCGGCAAGCTGGACAAGAAATACGGCCCCAAACCTGTCATTCTGGTTGCGATCTGGGTACTGATCTTTGTCTGTATCACCGTCGTGATGATGGACCGGACCCAGATCTACGGCATCACCCTGCCCGAAGGGTCGGGCCTGCCGGATCTGGTGTTCTTTGGTTGCGGTGTTCTGATCGGCGGCATGGGGGGTATCCTACAATCGGCCAGCCGTTCTCTGATGGTGCGCCACACCGATCCCGTTGCCCCGGTCGAGAGCTTTGGCCTGTATGGCTTGTCCGGCCGCGCCACCGCATTTGCGGCCCCGTTGTTGATCGGGATTGCCACAACCCTGACCGGTAGTGCGCGACTGGGGGTGTCACCCATAGTTCTGTTGTTTATTCTGGGACTGTTCCTAATGCGCTGGGTGAAACCGGAAGGGGATCAGAGCAGATGATTTTATTACGTTTTTTCGCGGTCATTGCCGCAATCACATTCGCCGGTACCGCAGGTTCCGAGCCGCTGGCCAAGCAGTTATTCGGAGGCCAAAAGCAAAGTTCACAACAAAAACCGGCCGCTTTCGGCAGTTATTCGCGCGGCTGTGCGGCGGGGGCGGTACAACTGCCCGAAACCGGACCCACATGGCAGGCCATGCGCCTGTCACGCAACCGCAACTGGGGCCATCCGCAGGCGATCGACTATGTCCAGGATCTGAGCCGGTTTGCGGCCAAGCAGTCAGGATGGAATGGTCTCTATATAGGCGATATCAGCCAGCCGCGCGGCGGGCCGATGACATCGGGCCACCGCAGCCACCAGCTGGGTCTGGACATCGATATCTGGATGCTGCCCGGTGACAACATGCGTCTTTCCCGCAAGGCGCGCGAGAATATCTCTTCGATTTCCCTGCGCCGTTCCAATGGCGCCTTCGTCAACGGCAACTGGTCCAAACAGCATCACGCCGTCCTGCGTGCGGCGGCAAAAGACAAGCGTGTGGCGCGGATTTTCGTCTTTCCCGGGGCCAAGGTGCAGATGTGCAACGACGAAAAGGGCAACCGCGCTTACCTGCGTAAAATCCGGCCATGGTGGGGCCATCACTATCATTTCCACGTGCGGCTGGCCTGCCCCAGAGGATCAAGCGGCTGCGTGAACCAGGATCCGCCGCCCAAGGGTGATGGTTGCGCCGAAGCACAGCAATGGGTGAACAACATCCTCAACCCGCCACCGCCCGATCCAAACGCGCCAGCACCCAAGAAGCGACGCGAATACCGGATGGCCGATCTGCCCAAGCAATGCACAAACGTCTTGCAATCCAACTGATCGCGGCGCTGCTGCTGACAGGAATGGTCTGGGCGGAGGGGGTAAAGCCTGCCGCTTTGCTGAACAATTTTGCCTGGCGACATCAGGCGGATTGGTTCGGCGGATATTCCGGAATTCACATCTTTGACGGTGGCACCCGCATGATCGCGCTGAGTGATCGCGCAACGATGTTGGACGCTCGTATTGATCGAAACGAGGATGAGGTTACTGGCATCGAGATCCAGCGGCACTGGCCCATCCTGTCCAGCACCGGCAAGGTTCTGGTGGGCACCGCTGGCGATTCCGAAGGCTTGGCAATCGCCCCTGACGGTGGGGTCTATATCTCATTCGAGGGGGTGCACCGGGTGGCCTATTACCCCAACCCGACAGGCCCGGCGCAGGTCCTGCCGCGCCCCAAGGCCTTTTCGGGTCTGGATCATAATGGCTCGTTCGAGGGGCTGGCCATTGACGGGGTTGGGCGGCTGTACACCCTGACCGAAAAGAGCCGCACCGTATCGGGGGACATACCGGTGTATCGTTGGGATGGTCAGGCCTGGTCGACACCTTTTGTCCTGCCGCAACGGGGCAAGTTCCTGCCAGTAGCCGCGGATTTCGGCCCCGACGGGCGGTTCTATGTGCTGGAACGATCGGTGTCCCTGACAGGCTTTCGGTCGCAGCTCAGGCGTTGGGAACTGAATGGTGACACACCGCAATCCGAAGAGATCTTGCTGCAAACCGCGCGTGGGACGCATGACAACCTCGAAGGCCTGTCGGTCTGGCGTGACGATCAGGGAAGGTTGCGGGTTACGATGATTTCGGATGACAATTTTCTGGCCCTTCAGCGGACGGAGCTGGTGGAATATCTGCTGCCCGATTGACAGGCCTGAAACAAAGGTCTAAACGCACGGCTTGCCTTGGGACAGTCCCTTGGCCAAGTCGCCGCTACCTTGTCAAAACGGGCATCAAAATATGCAACGCGCTTTTATTCCCGGCATCCTTGCCATGGCCACCATCGTTGTGGCTTCGAACATTCTGGTCCAGTTCCTGATCCTTGACGGCCTGTTGACCTGGGGTGCTTTCACCTATCCGCTGGCCTTTCTGGTCACCGACATCATGAACCGCGTCTATGGCGTGGCAACCGCCCGCAAGGTCGTGTTTGCCGGGTTCGTCACCGGCATCGTCTGCTCGCTGATCGGCAGCCAGATCATGCTGCAGGGCGACGGGTTCACCTATGCCGCTGTGCCGCTGCGGATCGCTGTTGCCTCTGGCACTGCTTTCCTGATCGCCCAGCTGACCGATGTCACCGTGTTCAATGCAATGCGCGGGGGTCGCTGGTGGCGCGCACCGCTGGTCTCGACCCTAGTGGGTTCGGCGCTGGATACAGCATTGTTCTTCACCATCGCCTTTTCGGCCTCGGTTGCGATCTTCGGCGCCAATGCCGACGCCGCGATCAGCTGGGCGTGGGAGCCTGTTCCCTTCATGCTGTCTGGCCCGATGGCACCCCTGTGGGTCACGCTGGCCTTTGCCGACTGGCTGGTAAAGTTGTCGTTGGCGCTGGTGGCGCTGATCCCCTTCAAGGTGATCGTTGCGCGCCTGTCCGCGCAGCCCGTGTAAAAAAGGCTTTGAGAATGGCACAGCTTGTGCCACCATCCTAGTTAACCGCAACAGATAGAAAAGGAGGTGATCCAGTGTCGAGAAAGAGATTGGAGAGAGGTGTTGGAACAACCGGGGGGATCGCCCGTTAGGGCAGCCCTTGGCGGAGCGCTCGCTCCGGCTGGTCGATTGATCTAACCGACCCAACCTCCTGAACTTTCGAAGGGCCGTCCTGCCAGGGCGGCCCTTTTTGTTTCCGCGCAGCACTTGTAAGGTCCGCCCCATGTTGCGGATCAATGACGATATCACCCTGCAAGACTGGGAAATGACCGAAAGCTTTGTGCGCTCTTCCGGCCCTGGCGGGCAGAACGTGAACAAGGTTTCGACCGCAGTCGAGTTGCGGTTCGAAGCGGCGCGCTCGCCCTCACTGCCTGATCCGGTCAAGGCGCGGCTGAAACGGTTGGCTGGGCGGCGCTGGACCAAAGAGGGCGCGATCATCATCCAGTGCGAGGAAACGCGTAGCCAGGCCCGCAACCGCGAGATTGCGCGGGGGCGATTGGCCGAACTGATCACCCGCGCGCTGGTCAAACCCAAACGGCGTATCGCCACCAAGCCCACCTATGGCTCGGTCAAACGTCGATTGGCCGCCAAAAAGGCCCGTTCGGATGTCAAATCTCTGCGCGGCAGGGTCGACGAAGATTGATCTGGTAACTTCTTTGCGCCTTGCTACTCTGCCCTGACAGGCGACAAGGAGGCAAAGCCATGAGGTTGGAGGGAAAAACCGCAATCGTAACAGGCGGCGCGTCCGGGTTCGGTGCCGGTATCGCGCAGAAGTTCATTGCAGAGGGCGCACGCGTGATGATCGCGGATATCAACGGCGCTGCGGCCCGCGAAATGGCAGAAACGCTGGGCGCGCAGGCCATCGCGCAGCAGGTTGATGTGGCCAGCACGGCATCGGTTCAGGAAATGGCGGACACCGCCCACGACGCCTTTGGCGGGCTCGACATCCTGGTCAACAATGCCGGAGTGACCCATCTGCCGACCCCGCTCGAAGACGTCTCCGAAGAGGATTTCGACCGTGTCTTCAAAGTGAACATGAAATCCGTCTATCTGACCGCCCGCGCCTTTGTGCCGATGATGAAGGCACGCGGAACCGGGGCGATCCTGAACGTCGCCTCAACCGCCGGGCTGTCCCCGCGCCCCAACCTGAACTGGTATAACGCCTCCAAGGGCTGGATGATCACCGCAACCAAGACCATGGCGGTGGAACTTGCTCCGTCCGGCGTGCGTGTCAACGCGATCTGCCCTGTGGCTGGTGAAACGCCGCTGCTGAAATCCTTCATGGGCCAGGACACCCCTGAAATACGCGCCAAATTCCTGTCGACCATCCCGATTGGCCGCTTTTCAACACCCGAAGACATGGCCAACGCGGTCCTCTTCCTGTGCTCGGACGAGGCAAGCATGATCACCGGCACAGCCTTGGAAGTGGACGGTGGTCGATGCATCTGATCCGTTCTACATCTGGCCAGAAATACCTCCGCCTGCGGCAGCGCGCGACAGCCTGCTCTCCTGCCCAACGCTTGAGGTAGACATGACCCCAGGACCCAGAAACCTTATCACTGATATCCCCGGCCTCAAGGTCGGCAACGCGCAAGATGATGTCCTGAAATCCGGTGCCACTGTTTTGACAGCGGAATCTCCTTTCATTGCGTCGGTTCACGTCATGGGTGGCGCACCCGGAACACGGGAAACCGACCTGCTGGCCCCCGACAAATCGGTTGACCGTGTTGATGCCATCGTCCTTTCGGGCGGGTCTGCTTTTGGGCTGGATGCCTGCTCGGGTGTTTCAGACGCGATGCGGGCCGATGGACGCGGTTTTCCGGTCGGTCAGGCGATTGTTCCGATCATACCGGGCGCGATCCTGTTTGACCTTCTTAACGGAGGCGAAAAAGGCTGGGCTGAAAACCCCTATCGAGTGCTGGGGCGTGCCGCTTATCAAAACGCATCAACGCAATTCGAACTTGGCACCGCCGGGGCGGGCACCGGGGCATTGGCTGCAATGCATAAGGGCGGGCTTGGCTCGGCCTCATTTGTGTTGCCCAGCGGTATTACTGTCGGAGCGCTTGTCGCGGCAAACCCGCTCGGTAGTGTGACAACGCCCGGAGATCGACATTTCTGGGCGGCCCCATTCGAACATGGTGCGGAATTTGGCGGATTGGGCCCGGATATGTCGCCCGATCAAAGCCAGATGCGCCCAAGCCGCAAAGCACTGGCGATGCGCCCCGCCCGACCCGATCAGACAAATACCACGCTTGCCATTGTCGCCACCGATGCTTGCCTGACAAAACCGCAATGTCAGCGCGTTGCTGTGGCGGCGCATGACGGGATTGCGCGGGCCATTCTGCCCGCCCATACCCCCGGAGATGGTGATCTGGTCTTTGCCGTCAGCACAGGTGCGCGCCCGCTGCAGAACGAATCCGAGTTGGGCACGATCGGGCATGTGGCGTCATTGTGCCTGTCACGTGCCATCGCGCGCGCGGTGTTTTCTGCCTCTCCGTCAGCGGGCGATTTGTTGCCGTGCTGGTCGGATGTACATGATTTTGGTTAAGGCGTGGCGGGATCAAATCTGTGACATGGTGCCATCGCGCGGCAATCCGCGCATTGACTCTTCCCGGTGCTGAAGGTCCTTTCGGCGCAACAAACCTATATCGGAGCAAAGCCATGAATCGCATCCTCGCTACCGCAATCGTCGGCCTGTTGGCCCTACCCGTTTACGCAGAAGGTGACGCCGACGCTGGCAAGAAGGCCTTCAACAAATGCAAATCCTGTCATCTGATCGCCGATCCCGATGGCGAGGTGATCGTGAAAGGCGGAAAAACCGGCCCGAACCTCTATGGGGTTGCTGGCCGTACTGCTGGGACGGTTGAAGGGTTTAAATACGGTGACAGCATTGTCGAAGCTGGTGAAAACGGTTTGGTCTGGGACGAGGCAACTTTTGTCGAATATGCCCAGGACCCCAAAGCCTTCCTGCAATCCTATCTGGATCAGACCTCGGCCAAGTCCAAAATGACCTTCAAGCTGAAAAAGGGCGCTGAGGACGTTTACGCTTATATCGTCAGTGTTTCGGGCGAATAACCTGGGAAACCACGCAATCGGTAAGACCAGAAAAGGCCGCAGCCCCTGCGGCCTTTCGTGCGGTTGATAACCGGATCAATAGACGCCAGTTTGGAATCGCGTGGTGCATTGCCCGCTTTGCACCACAGCCAAGCCTATCAGGCCAAAGCTATTCCGGAATTCCCGGTCGCACAGGCGGATCGGCAGCAGGAGACGACAAATGGGAATCATGATCCCGGCCTGGGTTGATGGTGAATTGACCCCCGTTGAAAAGCTTGAAGCCCATGAAAAGGGTCTGCGGCATAAAGCGGTGTCGGTCTTTGTTGTGCGCGGCACCGAGATTTTGCTGCAGCGCCGGGCAATGGGCAAATACCACACGCCCGGCCTGTGGGCGAATACCTGTTGTACCCATCCTGACTGGGGTGAAATGCCCTCGGTCTGTGCCGTCCGCCGCCTGCGCGAGGAACTGGGGATCACCGGGTTATACCCCGAATATCGTCACCGTTTGGAATATCACGCCGATGTCGGCAATTCGCTGATCGAGCATGAGGTGGTAGACGTATTCCTGGCCCATGTTCGAGGACCACTGAAGATCGAGCCGAACCCAGATGAAGTGATGGATATCCGCTGGATCGACTACCACGATCTGCTGGCCGAGGTGCAGCGCCATCCTGACCGGTTTACGCCTTGGCTGAAAATCTATCTGCACAACCACGCCGACACGATTTTCGGCCCCGATCTGATTATCTCGGCCAAATCCTGATGCACCTGCTTGCAAGGTCCGCCCAAGGGGCATAAATCAACCCGTCATGGCCAAGCAGAAGACAGACCCGAATTACAAAGTCATTGCCGAAAACCGGCGCGCCCGCTTCGATTACGCGATCGAAGAGGATATCGAGTGCGGCATCATTCTGCACGGGTCCGAGGTCAAATCCCTGCGGGCAGGCGGGTCGAACATCGCCGAAAGCTATGCCACGGTTGATGACGGAGAGCTGTGGTTGGTCAACAGCTATGTCGCCCCTTACGAACAGGCCAAGGTCTTCAAACACGAAGAACGTCGTCGCCGTAAGTTGTTGGTGTCGCGCAAAGAGCTGTCAAATCTGTGGAACGCGACCCAACGCAAAGGCATGACGCTTGTGCCGCTGGTCCTGTATTTCAACCACAAGGGCCTGGCCAAGATTAAGATCGGCATCGCCAAGGGTAAGAAAAACCACGACAAGCGCGAAACCCAGGCCAAGCGCGACTGGTCACGGCAAAAGCAACGCTTGCTGAAAGATCACAGCTAAAGGCGCTCGAACTTCGGTTGTCAGATGGATTTGATCCTCGCGTTCTCAATCAGGCTACCGGGGCTACAGATACGGCAGAAGTCCGGTTCGAGCCCCGAGCAGTCGTTACAAAGCTGGCTTTGAGCAAAGGACTTCATCTGGAACTCAGTCCAGCGTGTTCTTGTAGACTTTGCCGTCTTTCATGATCAGATCGAAATTCTCATGCGGGTCTGCGATCAGGTCGATATCTTGCAGCGGATTGCCGTCCACAAGGATTAAGTCGGCATAAGCGCCCTTTGCGATTACACCCAAATCGCCTTGTTGATAGGGGTGGCGCGGGCCTGAGAGTTTGAGCAGTTCAGCATTGGTTGAAGTCGCCATTTTCAGCACCTCGTATGGCGTGTACCAGCGCTGCAACTTGGCAAGGAACGCGCCTTGACGTTCGGCCAGTTTGGGATCGAACAGGATGTCGGTGCCGAAAGCGACTTTCACGCCAACTTCTTTCGCCGTTTTGTAGGTGAAATCTGTACCGTTGGTGACGTCGATCCATTTCTGCTGGCTAACAGGGTCGTCGAAAGAAAAGCCATCCTCGTCATCCAGAAGAGGCTGCACTGACAACCACACGTCGTTGTCGCGCATCAGTTCCATCGTTTCGCGGCTCATCAAGAAGCCATGCTCGATGGACTTAACGCCAGCGGCAACGGCTATCTCCACTGCCTCGTCCGTGAAGACATGAGATGCAACATAGGTGTTGTAGGTGTCAGCCACCTCTACGAATGCCTCGATTTCGGCCTTGGTGTATTGGCGTACATCCAGAGGGTCATAGGTAGATGACACCCCGCCGCCGGTGGAAATCTTAAGCTGGGTCGCGCCCATGCGCATGATCTCACGCGCGCGTTTGACCACTTCCGGAACACCATCAGCCTGCGCCATCAAACCAACGCTGTACCAGTACCATTGCGAATCCGCGCCGTTCGTCGGAACCGCTTGGTAGGGGCGATAGTCAAAGTGGCCGCCGGTTTGTGTCACGGGCGGGCCGGACGGCAGGATACGAGGGCCTTCGATCTCGCCTGCGTCAATCATCCGTTTTATGGCAAATGAATTGCCGCCAACGTCGCGCACCGTAGTGAAGCCGCGCATTAATGTGCCTTCGGACCCGATGGCACCCCGCACCGCGACCTCAAGAATATCGCCGGTCACAACCACGCTCTGCGGATTGCAGCAGTAAAGCGTGTGCCAGTGTACGTCGATCAGGCCAGGCATCAACGTGCGTCCACCGCCGTCGATGACGATACCATTGGCGACGGCGAGGGGTTCTGAGGACACATCTGTGATCAGATTGTCGGTTACAACGACATTGGCATTTGCAATCATTTCCTCATTCACACCATCAAACACGTTGACGTTTGTGAACAGTATCGGTCCCCCATCCTGGGAGAGCGCTTGCGAACTGGTTATTGCAAGAGCAATCGACGAAACTGCGGCAAGTTTGGGAAAATGCATTCGAAATTCCTCAGAAAATACTGTCGGATAAACCATCCCAGCGGAAGCAAGATTTTTCAAGCATTACCTCGCTTTTCTCCAATGGCAGCTTTGTCCGCTCTACCGACATTGACCATCAGCCTTACTCGCAGCACTGACTTGCCGTAGAAATTCACCGTTCGCACAGGTGGCCCCATAAGAACCCAACTTTGAACAAAGCAGAGCCCAAATGCGGCTGCGATCAGAACGCCATGGCCGCCTGAACAGCGCGTTGCCAGCGGTCATAGGCGGCGTCGCGTTCCTCTGCGGAGAGTTTGGGTTCGAACCGGCGATCCAGCGCCCAGGTTTCTGCGAATTCC
This sequence comes from Ruegeria sp. CDSA020, assembly GCF_059612345.1. Taxonomy (NCBI): domain Bacteria; kingdom Pseudomonadati; phylum Pseudomonadota; class Alphaproteobacteria; order Rhodobacterales; family Roseobacteraceae; genus Ruegeria; species Ruegeria sp. CDSA020. The sequence goes on along the minus strand of NZ_JBXWQK010000009.1, from coordinate 112,309 downwards.
TGTTGGTCGGGGTAGATGCCCGCGCGCATACCGGCCAGCCAGGCCGCGCCCAGAGCGGTGGTTTCCTGCATCACGGGTCGGTCGACCTCGGCGCCGAGGTAATCCGACAGTCCTTGCATCGCCCAATCAGATGCGCTGGCACCGCCGTCGACGCGTAAGATGACATCGGTATCTGCGCCCCAGTCGCCCTGCATGGCATGCCAAAGGTCTCGGGTCTGATAGGCGATGCTTTCCAGTGTTGCCTTGGCAAATTCTGCCCGCCCGGAATTGCGGGTCAGGCCAAAGACCGCGCCCCGACAATCTGGTTTCCAATAAGGCGCGCCCAATCCGGTAAATGCGGGCACCAGCACAACATGCTGGTTGGGGTCGGCCTGCTGCGCCAGCTCGCCACTTTCCGGGGCGGTTTCGATGATCTGCAGCGCATCGCGCAGCCATTGCACCGCAGCCCCTGCGACAAAGATCGACCCCTCAAGCGCATAGGTTTTTTGCCCGTCCAACTGATAGGCAATCGTTGTCAGCAGGCGGTTCTTCGAGGCGACCGGCTGAGGCCCGGTATTCAACAGCGCAAAACAGCCTGTCCCATAGGTCGATTTCATCATGCCGGGCTGGAAACAGGCCTGCCCGATGGTCGCGGCCTGCTGATCGCCCGCAACACCCAGAATCGGGATATTTCCCCCAATCAGAGTCGTTTCTCCGAAGTCCGAGGCGCAATCCTGTACCTCGGGCAGCATGGACATGGGCACATCCAACAGATCGCAGATCTCGGTGCTCCAACAGCCTTTATGGATGTCGAACAGCAGTGTGCGGGCAGCGTTGGTGGCGTCTGTCACATGGTTGCGGCCTTCGGTCAGGCGCCAGATCAGGAAACTGTCGATGGTGCCGAACAGTAGCTCGCCTGCCTCGGCGCGGCCGCGGGCGCCGGGGACATTGTCCAGTAGCCATTTGACTTTGGTGCCCGAAAAATACGGGTCCAGCAACAGCCCGGTCTGCTGGGTCACGTCATCCTCGCACCCGGCCTGCTTGTAGCGGGCGCAGATATCGGCAGTGCGTCGATCCTGCCAGACGATTGCGTTGTGGATCGGCTCGCCGGTCTGTTTATCCCAGACCACGGTTGTTTCACGCTGGTTGGTGATGCCGATACTGGCAATCTGATCGGGGGTTGCGCCAACGCTCTGCATCACCTCGCGGCAGACACGTAGGACGCTGTCCCAGATTTCCTCGGGATCGTGTTCGACCCAGCCTTCTTGTGGGAAATGCTGCGTGAATTCATGCTGCGCGGTGCCTGCCCGTTGCATGTCCGCGTCGAACAGAATGGCCCGTGATGATGTGGTGCCCTGATCAATGGCAAGAATATAGGTCACGCCGGCGCCCCCCTTCGCATTTGGTTTTGCGAGACTTTAGCGCAAACAGTCGGTTGCGTACCAGAGTGTTCAGACGGGAATATTGTCGATTAGACGCACTCCATCCGCCCAGGCCGCGGCAAACAGGCGGGCGGGTCGGTCGGCATGTGTCAGCGGGTTCAGAGATTCCGCACAGCGCAGTTGGATATATTCCACTTGTGTAAAACCTGCGGCCAAAAGATCGGTACTGGCCTGTGCTGCCAGTGTGTCGAACGGGGCGCCGTTCTTTAGCGCGTTGGCCAGATCCAGCATGATGCGGTGTTTGTGCGCTGCAATCTCCATTCCCTCGGGCGAGAGGCGCTGATTGCGTGAGGACATGGCCAGACCCGAAGGTTCACGCACCGTGGGGCAGCCGATCACCTCGATCGGGATATCCAGATCACGCGCCATGCGGTGCACGACAAGCAGCTGTTGATAGTCTTTTTCCCCAAAATAGGCTCTGTCTGCCTGGGTTTGCAGGAACAGTTTGGCGACCACAGTGGCGACGCCATCGAAATGACCGGGGCGGAATTCGCCCTCCATCACATTTGTCAGGCCAGTTACAGATACGGTGGTGGCAAAGCCTTGCGGGTAGATCTCGTCCGGGTCCGGCACATAAATCGCATCAACGCCATAGGGCGCCAGTTTCTGAGCATCTTCGATTTCGGTGCGCGGATAATTGGCCAGATCCTCGGGGTTGTTAAACTGCTTTGGGTTCACGAAAATCGTCACGATAACTCGGTCGGTGCCATTTTTGGCCGCCTCAACCAGAGACAGATGCCCCGGATGCAACGCGCCCATAGTTGGGACGACGCCGATTGCCTCACCTTTCTTGCGCCAGTTGGCGGTCAAGGCGCGCAGATCGGAGAAGCGACGCAGGATCGGAGCGGTCATTTAGCTGAGCCCTGTGACGGAGCCTGATCGGCAAAGACATGTTCATCGGCGGGGAAAGCGCGTGCGCGCACTTCGGCGGCGTACTCGGCGATGGCGGCCTCGGCCTGTGGCCCCAGCTCGGCATAGCGTTTGACGAATTTCGGTTTGAAAGCGGTGAAAAAGCCGACCATGTCGTCCACCACCAGTATTTGCCCGTCACATCCGGCGGACGCGCCAATGCCGATAGTAGGGATGGCGACCTCGGCAGTGATTTGGTTGGCTAGACTCTGCGGGACCTTCTCTAACACAAGGGAAAAGGCGCCTGCATCAGCCACGGCATGGGCATCGGCCAGTACCGTCTGTGCCTGATCATCACGGCCCTGCACCTTGTAGCCGCCCAGCGTGTTGATCGACTGTGGGGTCAGGCCGATATGCGCCATCACCGGGATGCCGCGCTTGACCAGAAAGCGGATGGTTTCGGCCATTTCGACCCCGCCCTCAAGCTTGACGGCACCGGCACCGGTTTCGGCCATCAGGCGGGCGGCATTGCGGAACGCCTGTGCGGGGCTTTCCTCGTAACTGGCAAAGGGCATGTCGATGACCATCATCGCCTTGTCCAGCCCGCGAGCAACAGCCTGACCATGCAGGATCATCATCTCCATCGTCACGCCAAGGGTGGATTCCAACCCGTGTAGCACCATGCCGACACTGTCACCGACCAGAACAAAGTCGCAATGATCATCCATCAGCCGGGCCATCGGAGTTGTATATGCGGTCAGACTGACCAGTGGCTCGCCACCTTTTCGGGCGCGAATATCCACGGCATTCGGGGCTCTTTTGCGGGCGGTGGCGCTCATGCTCGCTCCTCGCGGTTCATGTTGCGGTGCGGCATAGCAGATTGGACCGGGCCAAAGATAGCCCGGTTGCGCGAACATTTCCTTGATTGACCTAAGGTTTAAAGGGACATTGGTCCGCAGACCGGTCCGCGACATGCAGGACCACGCAGTTTCAGTGGGGAGACAACGATATGACAAAGCAGATGTTTCGGTCTTTTGCATCGGCGCTGGCGATTGGAGCCAGTTTGATAGCCACCCAAGCCCTGGCCAAATCCGACATCACCATCGCAATGCAGCTTGAGCCGCCGCATCTGGACCCGACCAGCGCTGCGGCACAGGCCATCGATTCGGTTGTCTATACCAATATCTTCGAAGGTCTGACCCGGTTCATGGGCGACGGATCGGTCGTGCCCGGGCTGGCGGAAAGCTGGGAGATATCAGACGACGGCACCGTCTATACCTTTAAGCTGCGCGATGGTGTGACCTTCCACGATGGCACCACCATGGATGCCGAGGACGTCAAATTCAGCCTTGACCGGGCCCGCGCTGAAGACAGCGCCAATGCACAAAAGGCCCTGTTTGCCGGGATCGAAAGCGTAGAGGTCGTGGATCCGCTGACCGTCAGGGTCACCCTGTCAGGACCAAACGGGAATTTCCTGTTCAATATGGCCTGGGGGGATGCGGTGATTGTCGCCCCCGAAAGCATAGAGGCGATCAAGACCAACCCGGTCGGCACCGGCGCGTTTGCCTTTGGGGACTGGGTGCAGGGGGACAGCATCACGCTGACGCGAAACCCCGACTATTGGGGTGATCAGCCCGCGTTAGAGTCTGCTACATTCAAGTTCATCTCGGACCCGACCGCCGCCTTTGCCGCCATGATGGCCGAGGATGTGGATGTGTTCGACATTTTCCCGGCGCCTGAGAACATGCCGCAGTTCGAGGCTGATCCGCGCTTTCAAGTGCTTGTCGGCTCGACCGAGGGTGAGACGATTCTGTCCACCAACAACAAGCAGCCGCCCTTTGACGACATCCGGGTGCGGCAGGCGCTGGCCCATGCCATCGACCGTCAGGCAATTATTGACGGCGCGATGTTCGGCTATGGCACGCCCATCGGAACGCATTTTGCCCCGCACAACCCGGCCTATGTCGATCTGACCGGCAATTCGGCGTATGACCCCAAGAAGGCCGCGCAGTTGCTGGCCGATGCGGGCTATGCCGAAGGGTTCAAGACCACTCTGCACCTGCCGCCGCCTTCTTACGCTCGCCGCGGAGGCGAGATCATCGCCGCGCAACTGGCCGAGGTCGGGATTGAGGCTGAAATCATCAATGTCGAATGGGCGCAGTGGCTGGAATCGGTGTTCAAGGGCAAGGATTTTGGTCTGACTATCGTCAGCCATACCGAGCCGATGGATATCGGCATCTATGCGCGGCCCGACTATTATTTCCAGTATGACAGCATCGACTTTCAGACGCTGATGGAGACGTTGAACGCCACCACCGACCCTGATGAGCGTACCCGCCTGTTGGGCGAAGCGCAGCGTCTGATCGCAAATGATTACGTAAACGGGTATCTGTTCCAGCTGGCCAAGCTTGGCGTTGCCAAGGCTGGCGTTCAGGGCCTTTGGGAAAACGCACCCACAGCGGCCATCGACCTGACCGCCATCAGTTGGGCGGAATAAGACCAGTTCCAGAGAGGAGACCGGCGCATGAGAAGATCAACCCTCGTTGCGTTGATGATCGCGGTTTTAGCCGTGATTGCGCCGGTCGCCAAAGGGGATACGCCGCTTGAACAGGCGGTGACACTGTGGCTGGAAGGCGATGATGAACGCGCTCTGCCACTGCTGGCGGAGCTGGCGGCTGATGGCAACGCGCAGGCTCGTCTGCTGTTGGGGCGAATTGAAACCGCCGACCTTGGACCATCTCCGTTCCGCCAATCGCTGGGCCGAATGGGTTCGCGCAAGCTGTTTCGTCAAAAAGACCTGACGGCCTTTGGCCGATCCTGGCTGTTGGTCGAGGCGAAAGGTGGAAATGAGCTTGCCCAAGCGCTGTTGGATGCCAAACGCCCCACACCAGACCCGAAGCTGATTGCACAGCTCAATGCGTTGGGAGAACATCAAGCTACGGACTACCCGACGCGAATTGTGGCGCTCTATGGCGATCCAGAAATGCGCGGCGACCTGTTGGCGGATGGGCAGCTGATGCAGGACCTCAAACCTTACCTGAGTTATCTGACGGTCGATCCCGAGCCGCGCGGCGACGGTCTGGCCGCGCTGCGCCACATTCAGCCTGATCCAGTTGACATGAATTCCGATCAGGCGCTGGGCATGGCGGGATTGCTGGCCCTGGGGCTGGGATATGGCGATCTGTCAGTGGACAATAGCTGGCGCCCGGCGGTGGAAAACTGGTTGATGACATCCCAGTCGACCCGCCCCATCGCGCAGCTCTGTTCTGACCAATGCGGGGCCGAGGCACCAAACTGCGCCTTCGCCTTCCTTGCCCTGTTTGGCGGCTATTTCGAGGTCATCCGCATCGACAGCCCGCTGGAAACGCTCATCCCGCAGGAGCAGTTTCTGGACAGTCCTCGCGCGCGCCTGATGGTCCTTCGTCGGGCGGCACTGGCCCGAACCGAGACAAATCTGGAAACGCTGATGGACAGCGCACCCGCGGCGAAGCTTTCGACCTGCGCGACCGATTTGGTCCGGCAAGAGCAGCAGTCCTACAAGTAGCTGTTGCGTAGGCGCGGCTCGCACCCGTAACCTGTTTGTAATGCTACGCTATGCCCTCAAACGTCTGATTTCGCTGGTGATCAGCCTGGCTATCGCCTCGGTGGTCATTTTTGCAGTGATCGAGGTCGCGCCGGGCGATCCGGCATCCTTCATGCTTGGCGTCAACGCGCAGGCGGACACGCTGGCCGCGCTGCGGGCCGAGCTGGGGTTGGATGTGTCCAAACCGCAGCGCTATTTCAACTGGGTCAGCGGAATGCTGGTCGGGGATTTCGGCACTTCATACACCTATCGCACGCCGGTGTCTCAGATGATTGCGGACCGACTTTGGGTGTCGCTGCCGCTGGCGCTTTATGCACTGACCCTATCGACCCTGATCGCCTTTCCCGCAGGGATTTATGCTGCTGCGCGCCGGGGGCGGCCGGGCGATGTGGCGGTCATGGGGGCCACACAGCTCGGCATCGCCGTGCCCAATTTCTGGTTCGCCATGATGCTGGTGCTGGTCTTTGCCATCAATCTGCGCTGGTTCAACGCTGGAGGGTTCGCAGGCTGGGACGACGGGTTTTGGACCGGTCTACACTCGCTGACCCTGCCAGCCATAGCGCTGGCCCTGCCACAGGCGGCGATTCTTGCAAGGGTCATGCGGTCGGCCCTGCTGGATATTCTGGGTGAGGATTTCATGCGCACCGCACGGGCCAAGGGGCTGTCCCGCCGACAGGCGCTGTGGCGTCACGGGGTGCGCAATGCGCTGATCCCGGTGCTGACTATCATCGGGCTGCAGTTTTCCTTTCTTCTGGCCGGGTCCATCATTATCGAACAGGTGTTTTACCTGCCCGGCCTCGGACGACTGGTGTTTCAGGCGATCTCGGCCCGCGATCTGATCGTGGTGGAATCGGTGGTCATGCTGCTGGTTTTTGCAGTGATCACGGTGAATTTTCTAGTTGACCTCGCCTATGCCGCCGTTGACCCCCGTCTGAGGAGCAGGACATGAGCCGTAACCTCATCCTTGGTGCAGTACTCTCCTCGCTGGTGGTCTTGGCGGCGGCACTTTCCTTTGTCTGGACGCCCTATGCGCACGCCGCGCTGAATATTCCCGCCAAGCTGCAACCACCCAATGCGCAGCACTGGTTTGGCACCGATCATTTTGGGCGGGACATGTTCTCAATGATCATGGTGGGCGCGCGCACTTCAATCGCTGTGGCCTTGGTGGCGGTGGGGATCGGCATGACATTGGGCGTGCCACTTGGTCTGGCTGCAGCGGCGCGAAAAGGCACGTGGCTGGATGAGGTGATCATGCGCGGCAACGATCTGGTTTTTGCTTTCCCGTCGTTGGTCATCGCCATCCTGATCACTGCCGTTTTCGGTGCCGGGGCAGTCAACGCCATCATTGCCATCGGTATCTTCAACATTCCGGTCTTTGCCCGTATCACCCGTGGCGCTGCGCTGTCGCTGTGGGAGCGAGAGTTCATCCTGGCCGCCCGGGTCTCGGGCAAGAGCGCGGCGCGGATATCGGCGGAACATATCCTGCCTAATGTGGCGAACTTGCTGATCGTACAGGGCACCATCCAGTTCAGCCTTGGCATTCTTGCCGAGGCAGGCCTGTCCTATGTCGGGTTGGGTGCGCAACCGCCTACGCCCAGTTGGGGCCGGATGTTGGCAGATGCGCAGACGATGGTCAGTTTTGCCCCGCATTTGGCTCTGATTCCGGGGCTCGCAATCATTGTCACTGTTTTGGGGCTGAACCTGCTGGGCGACGGTTTGCGGGATTGGCTGGACCCCCGAATACGGGTGGCGCGCGCATGAGCTTGCTGGAAATCGAAAATCTCAACCTGTCGATTCATGGCATGGACATTCTCAAACAGGTCAGCCTGTCTGTTGCGTTGGGTGAGATCGTCGCCGTCACCGGTGAAAGCGGTTCGGGCAAGTCCATGACGGCGTTGGCGGTGATGCAACTGCTGCCAAACGGTGCGGATGCCGCGGGCGCGATCCGGTTGGACGGGCTGGACCTGCTGAACTGTTCCGAGGATGAGATGTGCGCGCTGCGTGGCGCCTCGGTCGGGATGGTGTTTCAGGAACCCATGACTGCGCTGAACCCGGTCAAAACCATCGGGGATCAGGTGATGGAGACAATCCTGATCCACAAGGCCATGCCTACTGCACAGGCCCGGTCCCGTGCCGAAGAAGTGCTGACGCGCGTCGGCCTTCCGCCCGAAAGGTTCCCTCTGTCCCGGTATCCGCATGAGCTGTCCGGTGGTCAGCGTCAGCGCGTGGTGATCGCCATGGCCATCGCGTTGCGCCCAAGGTTGCTGATCGCGGACGAACCTACGACGGCGCTGGACGTCACTACGCAGGCGCAGATTTTAGACCTGCTCACGGGGTTGGTGCGCGAATATGACATGGGATTGCTAATGATCACCCATGATCTGGCGGTTGTGGCCGATATGGCCGACCGGATCATCGTCATGCGCTATGGCGAAGTCGTCGAGGCCGGCGCCACTGAACGCTTGCTGCGGAACATGCAGCACCCTTATACACGCATGCTGTTCCAGGCTTCGGGCCATCAGGTCGACCTGCCGGAACTCAAACCGGCACAGCCTTTGCTTGAGGTTGCACAGGTAGTCCGGGATTACCGTTTGCCCCGAAAGGGCTTGTTTGATGCGCCGCGACACCACAGGGCTGTGGCTGGGGTCAGCTTTACACTGAACAAAGGCGAGCGCTTGGGCCTGGTCGGAGAGTCCGGGTGCGGAAAATCGACCCTAACACGGGCTATCCTGGGGCTGGAAGAGGTGCAGAGCGGCCAGATTCTGCTGGACGGGCAACCAGTATTCACCGGGCACAAACCCAATCTGGCCGTCCGGCGTAAGATGCAGGTTGTGTTCCAGGACCCCTATGGCAGCTTCAACCCCCGACACCGGGTTACGCGCCTGATCACCGAGCCGTTTCACCTGCTCGAACATCCCCCAACCGGATCCGAGCGGCAGGATCGGATCGCCGAGATTCTGACGGCCGTAGGTCTCAGCCCCGATGACGCGGGTCGGTACATTCACGAATTCTCGGGCGGGCAGAGGCAGCGTATCGCCATCGCCCGTGCCCTGATCATCCGGCCCGAACTGATCTTGTTTGATGAGGCGGTCTCGGCCCTTGATGTTTCTGTCCGAGCGCAGATCCTTGATCTGCTGGCCGAGCTCTGCGGCGCCTATGACCTGACTTATCTGTTCATCAGCCACGACCTAAGCGTCGTGCGCACCATTACCGACCGGGTTTTGGTGATGCAGGCGGGGCAGATTGTCGAACAGGGTGAGACCGAACAGGTCTTTTCCAACCCGCAGCACCCCTATACCCAAACCCTGATCGCCGCCGCACCGACCCTGCCGGATATCAGTCAAAATGTGGCGTAAACTACAATGTTAGAGACGAAATGGAGCCTGACATGACCAATCCCCTGTGGTTCGATCCCAGCTTGTGCCTGATTGGCGGCGCGTGGCAGCGGCCTGCGTCTCAGGCCGATTTGCCGCTGATCAACCCGTCGGACGGGTCCGAGCTATGTCGGATCGCGCGCGGGGATGCTGATGACATCGATGCTGCGGTGAACGCGGCGCAAAAGGCGCTGGATGGGGACTGGGGCCGCAAAACCGCACTGGAGAGGGGCCGCATTCTGACCCGATTGGGCCAGATGGTGCTGGAACGTGTCGATGATCTGGCCGCGTTGGAGGCGATGGATGTCGGCAAACCCCTGACACAAGCGCGCGCCGATGCGGTGGCACTGGCGCGGTATTGTGAGTTTTACGGAGGCGCGGCGGATAAGGTGATGGGCGAAACGATCCCTTATCTGGATGGCTATACCGTCTATACCCTGCGTGAACCGCATGGTGTGACGGGCCACATTGTGCCGTGGAATTATCCTATGCAGATCATCGGCCGCTCTGTCGGGGCGGCTTTGGCGATGGGCAATGCCTGTGTGCTGAAACCAGCGGAAGAGGCCTGTTTGACCGCGCTTGCCTTTGCCCATCTGGCGCAGCAGGCCGGGTTGCCGGCGGGTGCTTTGAACGTGGTTCCGGGGCTGGGGGCCGAGGCCGGGGCGGCGCTGTCGGTGCATCCGGGGATTCAGCATGTGTCCTTCACCGGCTCCGTTGCCACCGGCGCGTTGGTGCAACAGGCCGCTGGGCATAACGTGGTGCCAGTGACGCTGGAGCTGGGCGGGAAATCCCCGCAGCTGGTGTTCGACGATGCAGATCTGGATGCGGCCCTGCCATTTCTGGTGAATGCGGGCGTTCAGAACGCAGGGCAGACCTGTTCGGCCTCCTCCCGCGTTCTGGTGCAACGCGCAGTGTATGAGCAGGTCAAATCGCGCATGGCCTCGGCCTATTCCGAGTTGACCGTTGGGCCCGCGTCCGAAGATTTGCGCCTGGGGCCCCTGATTTCAGCACGTCAGAAGGACATCGTGACCGGATTTATCGACAAAGGCGCAGATCTGAATATCGTGGGCCAGGGGCCGATTGTTGGCCACGCACCCGAGACTGGTGCCTATGTGCAACCGACCCTGTTTGCCGACGTACCCCCTGATCATGTTTTGGCACAGGATGAGATTTTCGGCCCAGTCCAAGTGCTGATCCCCTTTGAGACCGAGGAAGAGGCCCTGCAGATCGCCAACTCCACCGATTACGGGCTGGTTGCCAGCATTTGGACACGCGATGGTGCGCGGCAGATGCGGCTGGCAAAGAAGTTGCGGTCGGGGCAGGTGTTTATCAACAATTACGGCGCTGGCGGCGGTGTGGAGCTGCCCTTTGGTGGTGTCGGGAAATCCGGCCATGGTCGCGAAAAAGGGTTCGAAGCGCTGTACGGGTTCTCACAGGTGAAAACGGTAGCCGCGTTCCATGGTTAGGGCCTAAACGATAACCTCGATTGGCTGTTGCACGCCAACGCCGAAGACACGTTTGTAGCGCTCGATCTGATCCGCCGGACCCATCGCTTTTTCCGGGTTGTCCGAGAGTTTGACCGTCGGGCGACCATTGGCCGAAACCGCCTTGCAGACCAACGAGAAGGGTGCCAGCGCGTCATCGGGAACCAGCCCTCTGAAATCATTGGTCAGCAGCGTGCCCCAGCCGAAGGATACTTTGGTGCGGCCCGCAAACTGACTATGCAGTTCGCGGATTTTGTCGACATCCAGACCGTCAGAAAAGATCACGCGTTTCTGTTTGGGATCCTCACCGCGCGATTGCCACCATTTGATCGCAGTTTCTGCACCGGTTGCCGGATCACCGCTGTCGATTCTGATGCCGGTCCATCCCGCCAACCAATCTGGCGCGTCGTCCAGAAAACCCTTGGTGCCATAGGTGTCAGGCAGGATGATCCGTAGGTTGCCGTCATGTTCCTCGTGCCAATCGCTAAGCACGTCATAGGGTGCCTGCGCCAGTTTCTCATCAGTATCAGCCAGCGCAGAGTAAACCATGGGCAACTCGTGGGCATTGGTGCCGATGGCCTCGACCTCGCGCCGCATGGCGATCAGGCAGTTCGAGGTGCCGGTAAATGCAGGGCCCAGACCTTCGATCATGGCTTGGACGCACCAGTCCTGCCATAGAAAGGAATGCCGCCGTCTGGTGCCGAAATCGGCGATGCCCAGCCCCTGAATCCCTCGTAGATGTTCGATTTTCTCCCATACACGGGTCATCGCACGAGCATAGAGAATTTGTAGCTCGAACCGCCGCATCGCATTCAGCACCGAGCGGGATCGCAGTTCCATCAGGACTGCCAATGCGGGAATTTCCCACAGCATGACCTCGTGCCATTTGCCTTCAAAGGTCAATTCGTACTGATCACCTTTGCGTTCAAGGTGATAGGGCGGCAGTCGCAGGTTCTCGAACCACCCCATGAAATCCGAACGGAACATCTGACGTTTGCCATAAAAGGTATTGCCGCGCAGCCAAGTGCTTTCCCCCCGGCTCAGGCTGAGTGACCGAATGTGGTCCAGCTGTTCGCGCAGCTCTCCCTCATCAATCAATTCAGCCAATGGAATGTGATTCGACCGGTTAATAAGTGAAAACACCACATCCGTTTGGGGCTTATTTCGAAACACTGACTGGCACATCAGCAGTTTGTAGAAGTCTGTGTCGATTAAAGACCGGACAATCGGGTCAATCTTCCATTTGTGATTGTATACTCGCGTCGCAATATCGACCATTGGGAACTCCTGCGATTTCCGTTGTTAGATCAATAGGTGCGTGGAATGGCAAGAGTCGCTAAATTGATGACAATGACAAGGTCAAGTCACAATGCGAGCATATTGTGGGGTCTTTTCACCGGTTAGTGGAAAGAGGGGGATGGATAGTCGAGGTTTAGTTAGTGAATGGTTCTCGAGTACGACTTTGATATTGTAACGATCGCTTCGGGGGAAAACGATCCGGAGGCGACCCCGTCAGGGGCGCAAAACGGACGCAAAGTGCGTGCGCTGTTTCGGAATGTGAAAACAGCCGATGCATTGCGGGCAGCGTCACCCAAAATACGCAAAATTTTTCATGATGCCGGTTTTGGTCTGGATTCGACGCGCAGCGAGATTACCCATGGATATTACCGTCCACAGGATACGGCGGACAGGGATCGCATTCTGCGAGCCTTGTTTCACAATATCCGGACGACGGGAGTCAAAGGCGAATATTGCGGCGAGTTTGATTTCCTGAAGTTCATGAACGATGTAAAAGCCGCCAAGCCGCGCGCCGGGTTGCCCAAAGAGGTTCCAATGTGGAAACCCAGGCCACAGCAGGCGGAATCGGCCGGACCAAATCGCCGAACTGTACCAGGCCGGGTTGGGTTTGCTTTGGGGTTGGCGGTGATTATCTTTGCGCTGCTCAAATATCTGGCGGCTGCGGGGGCAACCCCTTAGATCAGCCGAACGCCAGCATCTTTCATCGCGGTCTCTGCCGAGGCCAATGACCCATCCAGGTTAATTGCCCGGCAGGCTCTCATCTGAACTGACACGTCGAAACCCAGCCGCGCTGCGTCAACCGCAGAGTAGTAGACGCAGAAATCCGTGGCCAGTCCGACGAGTGTCAGTCTCTCGATTTCACGGGTGCGCAGATACCCTTCCAACCCGGTGGGCGTGGTCTGGTCGTTCTCAAAGAACGCCGAATAGCTATCGATGTTGCTGCGGAACCCTTTGCGCAGGATCAGATCGCCATCCGTACGCAGGTTCGCATGAAATGCTGCCCCATTTGTTCCCTGCACGCAGTGATCTGGCCACAAAACCTGAGGCCCATAAGGCATCTCGGTCATGTCATAGGGGTTTTTGCCCGCATGGCTGCTGGCAAAGGACGAATGCCCCGCAGGGTGCCAGTCTTGAGTCAGGATCACCGCGTCAAAATCTGGCATCATCGCGTTGATCGGAGCCACGATCTCATCTCCGCCGGGAACCGCCAACGCACCGCCGGGACAGAAATCGTTCTGAACATCGATCACAATAAGGGCATGGGTCATGGGGACCTCCTTCGGTTGCGTTATCGGTAGTGGGCGCGACAAGGGGCGTCAATCCGGTCTCTTGCGACTCTGTCCGCGCGGGTTTAGACCGCGCGCATGTATACGATCGCTGCTCTCTATCATTTCACCCGGTTCGCCAACCACGAAGCCCTTCGTGCGCCCTTGCTTGAGCTGTGCCGCGCACAATCGGTCAAAGGGACGCTCTTGCTGGCACAGGAAGGGATCAATGGCACTATTGCCGGACCCCGCGCTGGCATTGACGCGGTTCTGGCCCATATCCGTGCGCTGCCCGGCTGTGCTGATCTGGAGTTGAAAGAGGCCACGTCTGACCAACCGCCATTTGGCAAGATCAAGGTACGCCTGAAAAAAGAGATCGTGACCATGGGCCAACCGGATATCGATCCGCAAGCCCGTGTCGGCAATTATGTCGAGCCCGAAGACTGGAATGATCTGATCCGCTCGGATGATGTGGTGGTGATCGACACCCGAAATGATTACGAGGTGGCAATCGGTACGTTTGAGGGCGCGTTAGACCCTGAAACAAGCAGTTTTCGTGAATTCCCCACCTGGTGGGAAGAAAACAAAGACCGGTTCCACAATAAGCGTGTGGCGATGTTCTGCACGGGTGGCATCCGGTGTGAGAAATCCACCAATTACCTGTTGGGTCAGGGGGTTGAGGATGTCTATCACCTGAAAGGTGGCATCCTGCGGTACCTCGAGGAAATGCCCGTCGAGAACAGCACCTGGCAGGGCGAATGCTTTGTGTTCGACAACCGCGTATCTGTTGGGCATGGGCTGGTCGAAGGGCCGCACAACCTGTGCCATGGCTGCCGTCGCCCGATCCTGCCAGAGGATGTGAAACGAGCCGAATACGAACACGGCGTGTCCTGCCATCAATGCATAGAGGAAACCTCTGAGGTCGACAAAACCCGGTTCCGGGAACGTCAAAAACAGATCCTGCTGGCACGTCAGCGGGGACAGGAGCATCTGGGCACGGACTGATTTTCTGAAATCTGGTTGCCACGCAGGACAGTCCACCGGATAATCCCGGAGATTTCAGCGCGTTGGAGGTTCCATGTCCCGAAAACCCACGACCTTGGAAGAATGGAAATCAACGCTGCTGGCGGCAGCCGCAATGGTGGTTGCCAGTTTCCTCGCATGGTTCGGTCTGTCCCGTCTGAGCGAGGGCACCGCAGGTGACACGATCGGTACGATCGCCTCTGTGGGGCTGGTAGTGTGGATGGTGTCTCAATCCTGGTTCTATATGACTCAGGTGAAATCACCGCGCCGCATTCTGCTTTTGATGGGTGTGTCCTTTATTCAGGTCGTTCCGTTCCTGTTCGCCGCTGCTTATGGCGCATTCGGCTACCAGGATAATTGCGTCATCGGGGCGCAAGGGCCCGCTGATATCCTGTATTTTTCTTATGTTACCTTCACCACCGTTGGGTACGGCGATATGTCCCCAACCGGGCTGTGCCGCGCCCTGGCCGTGGCCGAGGCGGTGACCGGCTATATCCTACTGGGCCTGTTCGTCGCGGCGGCGGTGGCGTTGTATGCCCGCAATCATAGTCCGGATTAGGCTCTGATTTCGTCTATTTGTTTTGATCTATCCAACGCGACATCATCTGTTTGTCGCGAAAGCACTCCGACGGGATTGGGCGGCGTTTGCTGCGCGAGATACGTTCGGCAAAGGCAACCTGCTTACCGGTCGGGTAATTTGCAAATGGCGAGGGATCATCAGGTTTGTGTTTGGAAATCCAGGCGGACATGGACTGACGGTCGCGCTGTGCCTCGACCGGAATCTCAAGTGCAGTTTGCTCCGCGATGGCGCGGGCATAGCGTATCTGCCGATCAGTGACGGGCAGCAGGTGATAGTCGTTTGTCGGGCCGTGCGGGGCGGCGTTTGGCAATGAATGGGCCATCGGTTGATCCTCTGACTATGTAGAACATAAATAGAACATTAACCGAAAATTTCAAGCCGCGGCCTGTTGGAATTGGCAGGAAATCGCTGTGGATCAGTTTTATTGACTGCTGAGTCAATAAAATATAGATGCGGAGGAAACAGCTTCTGATCAGGGAATCCCCACAATGAGATTTCAGCCCAAGGCGAGCCATTTCATCAACGGTGAATATGTCGACGACACGACCGGAGCACCCATAGACGTGATCTACCCTGCAACAGGGGAAGTGATCGCACGGCTGCATTCTGCTACTCCGCAGATCATAGATCAGGCTCTAAACAGCGCAAAATCGGCACAGGCAGACTGGGCCGCGATGTCTGGGACCGAAAGGGGCCGTGTTCTGCGCCGCGCCGCGGACATCATGCGCGAACGCAATCGTGATCTGTCGATCATCGAAACCCACGATACTGGAAAACCGCTGCAGGAAACGTTGGTTGCCGACGCTACTAGCGGAGCCGATGCGTTGGAATATTTCGGAGGTCTGGCGGCCTCGCTGACCGGCGAGCATATCCCGCTGGGTGGTGGGGATTTCGTCTATACGATCCGTGAGGCGCTTGGGGTTTGCGTCGGAATCGGCGCGTGGAACTATCCAACCCAGATTGCCTGCTGGAAAGGCGCGCCTGCTTTGGCCTGCGGCAACACGATGGTATTCAAGCCTTCCGAGACCACGCCCTTGTCTGCTCTGCAAGTGGCCGAAATCCTGGTCGAGGCCGGGGCACCAAAGGGTGTCTATAACGTAATTCAGGGTTATGGCGATGTGGGCGCATCACTTGTGACGGACCCCCGTGTTGCCAAGGTCTCGCTGACCGGATCGGTACCGACAGGGCGCAAGGTTTATGCCGCAGCAGCCGATGGCATGAAGCATGTCACGATGGAACTGGGCGGCAAGTCCCCCATGATCGTGTTCGACGATGCGGATATCGAAAACGCCGTGTCTGGCGCCATTTTGGGGAATTTCTACTCCTCGGGTCAGGTCTGTTCCAACGGCACCCGTGTTTTTGTACACAAAGGCATCAAAGAAGCCTTCCTCGATCGCCTGTCCCAGCGTCTGGCGAATGTGAAAATCGGCGACCCGATGGATGAAGAGGTTAATTTCGGTCCGATGGTTAGCGAAAACCAGATGAATATCGCTCTGGGTTATGTTGAAAAAGGCAAGGCAGAAGGTGCGCGTTTGGTCTATGGCGGTGCGCGTATCGAAGGCGACGGGTTCTACATTCAGCCCGCCGTCTTTGCCGATGTGACCGATGAAATGGCCATCGCGCGCGAGGAAATCTTCGGCCCGGTTATGTCAGTGTTGGATTTCGAAACCGAGGAAGAGGTGATGGCCCGCGCCAATAACACCGAATTCGGTCTGGCAGCCGGTGTGTTCACCAAAGATCTGACCCGAGCCCATCGTATTGTGGCCGCGTTCGAGGCCGGTACCTGCTATATCAACACCTACAACCTCGCACCGGTTGAAGCCCCGTTTGGCGGGTCAAAAATGTCTGGGGTCGGGCGGGAAAACTCGAAATTGGCAATCAATCATTTCAGCGAGATGAAAACGGTCTATGTCTCGATGAATGACGTCGAGGCACCTTACTGACTAAATCCAAAAATTCAGGCTCTGTTCATGGGGTTTTCCCTCGGGAACAGGGCATTGGATGCCGCGGTTCGTCAGGAGATCAGCCCTGACTGGGTGGCCATCCTGAGTTTTGCCCAGACGTTTCAGTCTGCCCTCACAAGTGCGAGAAGCTGAGCGATTTTCTCTCGGGCGTTGGTGCTGTTTTCAAGCAGGGCAGTTGCATCCGCCAATGGTCGTTCTTCAATCCTGGTTACAGGTTCTGCCAATGCCAGAGTCGCCCGCCTGACCTGTCCAAATTTTTGGTCGGCCTCAGGCTGCGGGACGTCTTCCATATCAGAAAGCCAGAACAATCTTTCTGCTTCGTTCACCCTGTCAAACTGCAACAATACCCGCCCTGCATTTTCAAACTCACCTATATCCAGATCGGCCTGCGCCCGCAGTGACATGGCCTTGTCCGAGGGGTCATCTCCTAACTCCAGCAAGGCTTTGTGTGGCTGGCCGGACAACAATGCCGCTTGCGCGCGCAAAAGGGCTCGGTCCTTTCGCCTGATAGTGTCCTGAGGTCGGTTGGACCAAAATAGCGTTGGACGGGCAAACCCCAGCGATGCCAACCTTTCGGCAATGGAGATTGCGGTTTCGGTTGTCAGCGATTGTGCCATCGGTTCGGGCAGGTTGAAGATGCGCCGCAAAAAGGTATCGTCGTCGGCGCGCGCAGTCAGTACTTGAACGGCCCGGTCCAGCGTTTCAGCTGAATTCGGAATATCTTCTAACAGATCAAAAGACTGGTCGAACTCTTGGCCCAAACTCAGCGCCAGCGCATATGTACGTTGCATAAGTGGGCCGATCTCAGATCGGCGCAATTCGACCGTATAAGATGCGGCAAGTTCGAGCTCCCGGGCGGAGGCTGACCCGCGTTCTGCCCACCGCTGTTCAATCAGTCGCGCCAGTGCCAGAGGCGCTTCGAGCCCCGCTTCCGAGCTGCCCACCACGTCTTTCAGCAAGGTTTCGGATTTTTCCTGATTACCTTCGGCCTTTGCAACACCGGCCTCGGCCTGAATCGCGCCGGGGCTGGGTTTGGTTTCGATGCGATCAAGAGCCCGCAAGACGCGCCGCGCGGCTTCAAGTTTTTGGGCTGCAACGAAAATGTCGGACAGCATAGGTCCGACTTGCCGACGCAGATGATCCGGTAGTCGCGCAAAGGATTGTTCCATAACCCTTATCTGGGCATCTTCGGCGAGCTTACCCTCGGTCAGAGCGGCCCAGATTGCGGCGTCACTTTCGCAACGCTGTAGGTCGCGGAATGGATTTGACCCTTTCAATGGCCGGTCGTCCAGAACAGCGGCAATCGCCGAAATCCGGTTCGTTTCCGGCGTCTCTTCACCCATCCAGCCAAGGCTGCGAACCGCCTCGGCACCGAAGCCGAAATACGCATAGAGCTTGGCAAGCTTCATGGCCCGTTCTTTGTCAACGCGATCGAACTCCTGAAACAGGCCAGTGCGCAGCTCTGCCACCTGTTCGGGGAACAGGCGCCCATCGGACCAGCTGTCAAAGCCTAGCTCGGCGCTGGAAAAGCAGGCTGGTTTCTTTTCCAGTTGTGGAATGGATGGTCCCAGCAAGCCATCCAGATCGTCCAGTACCGACGTAACTGCGATGTTCAGGTCCATACGCGGTGGCATGTCGAGCGATTGATTGCCATTCGAGTTCCTGGGCCCAATCTGAGATAGTTCAAGATCAACCAGATCTCGGTCAGCGCCCTGCAACAATCGCGTCGATAGCTGGTCCTCAAATACCTGCGCATTGAGATTCAAAAGCGGCAATACCAGAGGATCAAGCGCCTGTGGCCCGGGCAGCGGGGCGTTTACCACAGCGGCTTTGGGCAGCGTTGGGGGTGGAATGTCGCTGCTGATCGGTGGAAGGGCTGCCCCCGGCGCAATATCCACAACGATCATCGTGTTTTGATGCAGAAATGCGGTGGCAAAGCAGTCGCAGCCGAATTCCATCTCTAACGCATCACCCGGGTTGGTCTGTGAGATCGCAGACAGACGGTTCTGCGACAGCCGCTGAAACACTGCCCCGGTCTGAAATTCGACATCAAAAAGCGCTATGTCGAGTCTTGCGCCATTCTTCGTTTGCTTCAGACCCCATTCCGTACCCGGGGGCACCTGCACAACAAGACGCGTATATCCGTCATGCTCGCCCGATCGCACAGAAATGTCGCGCGCGCCAGCCTGTCCAGCGGCCGTAAGCGCCGCTGAAACCATTAGGGCGTATCGGATCATGCCGCTGCCTGCTTTAGCTCTTTCAAGGCCTCTTCAAGTTCTGAGAAACCCGGCCTGTTATGGGTGGGAGTGTTCTGCCGTCCGACTTCGATGCACATGGCTGGGTTGTGGTTGTGCAGGTTGGCAACCAGAACCTCTTTGATCAACTGATAGAAGTGATTGTCTTCTTCCACCACGGATTTGAGTTTTCCTGCAAATGGGCCGACCAGCCCATAAGCCAGAAAGACCCCCAGGAACGTCCCGACCAAAGCGCCACCGATCAGCTTTCCCAACACTTCTGGGGGTTGATCAATCGATCCCATCGTTTTGATAACGCCCAGAACTGCCGCAACAATTCCAAGTGCGGGCAGGCCGTCAGCAACAGTCTGTAGCGCGTGGCTAGAGTGCATGGCGTGGTGAAAATTCGCCTCCATCCGCTTTTCCAGCACCTCTTCGACCTGGTGGGGATCGTCATAATTCAAAGAGGCAGCCCGCATCGTGTCGCAGATCAAATCGACGGCTTCTTTGTCGGCCTGAATTTTCGGATAAGTCGAAAACAGAGGCGAGTTTTCGGGGTCTTCGATATGCTGTTCAACCTCGACCGGGTTGGCCTTGGCGATACGGATCAGCGAAAACAACAGGCACAGCAGGTCACGGTAGTCATCTGGTTTCCATTTCGGCCCTTTGAATACTTTTGCCATATCCTTGATCGTGTGCTTTACGGCGCTCAGGTCATTGCTGATCATAAATGCGCCGACCGCAGCGCCACCAATCATCATCATTTCAAACGGCAGGGATTTCATGATGATGGTCATTTTCCCGCCAGCCGCCAAATAGCCGCCGAACACCATGACGAAAATAACAACAATTCCGACAATTCCGATCATAAGAGGTCTCCGGCGAATTCCGATGCAGGGTTGAAAATCATGGGGGCTACTCCTGCGGAGCCGAAGCGTTTCGCCCGGCCATAATCACGCTGATTGTATAGGCAGCCTCGGGGTTCAGGCCTGCCAAAACACCGGCTGCGGCATCGGGCGGCATCCGTGACAGGAATCCGGCGGCAAAGGCCGGGTCCATCGTTTCAAACAGGGCGGCCGCATCTTTCGGCTTCATGTTCTGATAGACATCCGTCAGGCGCGTCAGGTCTGTCTCAGCCGCTTTTTCTGCAATGGCCAGCGTCTCACGCAGCGCCTCTTCGGCCTGCTGCAGGGCGGCCAGGCGGGTCTCAATGGCCTCATCGGCAATGGCGAGCGCCTTTTCCCGATCAATGGCTGTGGCTTCGCGTTTTTTCAACGCTTCTTCGCGCCGCAGCAATTCGGTCAGCAGTATCCGGGCTCCGGGCAGCTCTGCTGGGGTCTCTTTCGACTTTGCTTCTGCCTGCTCGGCCCCTTTTGCCAGGGCTGGTGCAGCCTCAAACCCCAGCCGAATCGCGGCTGACCCAAGCATCAACAGTGAAATAACTGTCAGGACACCGCTTCTTGGTCGTTTCTCTTCAATGTGTCCGCTCATGTCGCGGCCTCTCCGCTAT
This sequence comes from Ruegeria sp. CDSA020, assembly GCF_059612345.1. Classification (NCBI taxonomy): domain Bacteria; kingdom Pseudomonadati; phylum Pseudomonadota; class Alphaproteobacteria; order Rhodobacterales; family Roseobacteraceae; genus Ruegeria; species Ruegeria sp. CDSA020. The sequence continues at coordinate 91,723 of NZ_JBXWQK010000009.1, read as the reverse complement.
TGCGGTCGTGGCGGAAAAACATCAGCCCGCCCGGGCGTTTTTCCTGAGTGTCCTCAAATTTGGACGCCGTAGGATCCTCTGGCTTTTCCACCGCCTCGATTGGAACCTCTTCAGGCTCAGGATCGGTCGTTGGTTCCTCGGCCTTGGGTTCTTGCGGCTTGGGATCTTCAACCTTGATGTCATTGGCGGGTTCTTCGGCCGGAATGACATCATGCATCGAAGCCATCATCAGTTCGAGCCGCTGAGCAACCGATTCCGCCCTTTGGGTCAGTGCCTCAAGTACAAGGCCCGACTGGTCCGAAGCAGTTCGTGCCGAATCAAGCGATTTCTTCAACTCATCCGCCTGAGATGACAGGACAACGACCGCGCCACCGACACCTTGTTCCAGATTAGTGAACCGCTTTAACCGACGGGACAGCACGAAACAGTAAAGACCCGCACCCAGCGCACCTGCGACCAGCAAAATATCTGCAATCAGCTCCATCTCGGCCTCCTAATTCAATACGAATTCCATCACGAGGACATCGCGCACGCGCCCTTCCCCGACGACGATTTCAATGCGGCGCAAAAGGTGACCGCGGATGCGCATCAGTGCGAGCGAATCCTCCAGATCCGACACTTCGACCGCCCGCAGGTACCCGTTCAGAACATCCATGATACGAGGCTTCATCTTCTCGACATCCGAGGCGTAGCTGCTGTTCACCTCAAGCTGGGCATGGAATTTCAGGTGCCGTGAATCGCCAGCATTGACCGAGACGATCACCGCCGGCAGGTCGATAAAACCAACCTCAGGCAGGGCTTTAACCTCGGTCCCTTTGTCTTTTTCCTTGGCGTTTTCTGCGGCTGGTTGGCCGCCAAATGGCAGTAGCCCCGAAGTGGTCAGGAAATACCCGCCCGCAGCCCCGGCAACGGCCAGAATCACCCCAATGATCAATCCTTTTTTCCCCGATTTTTCCGGGGCTTCTGCCTGTTCTGCAGTCGCGTCAGTCATGACGTCCTCATTCATTCAGTCTGGGGATGTCATAACCCGGCAGGGACTAACCGATTGTTAAGGGCAATCGTCCAAACAGGGGAGGCGCCGGGCAGAATGTCGGCGAGTCGGAGGTGAGCGTGCAGCAGATCGGAACTGTCTGGGCAAGTTTGGACAGGCGAAAGCAAATCATTGTAGCCGGTGCAGTCGTACTGGTCTTTTTGGGGGTCCTTGCGATGTCGCGGTTGGCGACGGCGCCGTCGATGACCCTACTCTATGCCGGGCTGGAAAGCGGCGCGGCGGGGGATATCGTTCGATCACTGGATCAGCGCGGCGTACAGTATGAGATTCGGGGCGGTTCGATTTACGTGCCCGGCTCGCAGCGGGACGAATTGCGTATGACGCTGGCCAGCGAAGGCCTGCCTGCGAACGGAAACCGAGGGTATGAGCTTTTGGATTCACTCAGCGGCTTTGGCACCACCTCGCAAATGTTCGATGCTGCCTATTGGCGTGCGAAAGAGGGTGAGCTTGCGCGCACGATTGTCGGCAGCCCTCACATAAGTCAGGCGCGCGTGCATATTGCCAACGGGTCGACGAATCCGTTTCAGCGCAGCGTCGCGCCGACAGCTTCGGTCTATCTGGTGTCCTCGGGTGCGGATATCACTTCGGATCAGGCCAAGGCGATCCGTTTTCTGGTCTCTTCTGCCGTCAGCGGCCTCGCACCCGAGAATGTGGCGGTGATTGATTCCAATGGTGCGGTCATTGGCGCAAAAGAGACTGCGGTTGCGGCAGATACTGCGGATGACAAGTCGCGCCAGCTGCGCGAACGGGTCCTACGTCTGATTGAGGCCCGAGTGGGGGCCGGAAATGCAGTCGTCGAAGTCAGTGTCGATACGGTCACTAAAACCGAATCCATCCGTGAAAGGCGCTTTGATCCTAAGGGGCGCGTGGCCATCAGCACCGATGTCGAGGAACGGTCTGACAGCGCCCGGAACCAATCGTCCGACGTCACGGTGGCGTCGAACCTGCCCGATGGGGATGGCGCGGGCGGGGACGCAACCAATTCAAATGCCACACAGACGCGGGAGCGGGTCAACTATGAGGTATCCGAGACGGAGCTAGAGGTTCACACCGCACCCGGTGCGATCAAGCGCCTGACAGTGGCGGTGCTGGTGAATGGAACGCGCTCGGTTGATGCCTCGGGTGCAGAAAGCTTTGCGCCATTGCCTCAGACCGAGCTTGACGCATTGGGAGAGCTTGTGGCCTCGGCCGTTGGGTTCGATGCCGAACGTGGCGACGTCATCACCCTGAAATCGCTGGATCTGCCCGCAGTAGAGCCTGGCGGAACTGTGGTTTCGTCCTCGATCTGGCAGCAGGTTCATTTTGATGCGATGTCACTGGTCCAAATGGCCGTTCTGGCGATCGTGATGCTGGTTCTGGGATTGTTCGTGATCCGCCCGATCCTGATGAAACCGGCCCTTGCCCCCGCCCTTTTGCCGGCGGGAACACCGCCAGAGCCCGAGGCGGTTCTGACCGGTGAGATCGCGACCGAAGAGGGCGGGCAATTCGCCGCCATTCCGGGGCACGCCCCAGCAGACGTGCCGGCATTGGCGGCAAATCCAGGCGCTGATCCGGTTGATCGGCTGCGCGCCATGATCGGCGACAAGCAGGAGGAAACCGTGGAAATTCTGCGCAGCTGGCTTGAAGAAAGTGAGGAGCGTGCGTGATGTCGATAGCCCATCTTCTTGAGGATTTCACCGTACAGGCAGGCGGCGGCAAAGTTCATTTGCTGGACGAAGAGGCGCTGGAGGAACAGCGGCTAGGCGCCTTCGAACACGGCTATAGCGCCGGATGGGACGATGCCCTGCAGGCCCAGGAACAGGGTCGTGGACAGGTATCGGCCAACCTCGCTCGCGCGCTTGAGGATATGTCCTTTACCTATCATGAGGCGACGAGCCGGATGACACTGTCGTTGGAGCCCATGTTCCAAAGCCTGGTCAATCTGGTGTTGCCGGACACCCTGGATCGGGGGCAGGCCCCGCGGCTGGTCGAACAGCTTACCGAAATGGCCCGGGAACAGATTGGTCAGCCGATGCAGGTCTTTGTGCCTTCGGGTTTCGCGGATGCGGTCGAGGGGCTGTTGCCCCCTGAATTGGCCACCCCGACACGGGTTGTCGAGGATCCGTCTCTGGGGCCTGGTCAGGCGCGTCTGCAGGTTGGTACCTCGCAGCGAGAGGTGGATAGCAGCGCCTTGCTAAAGACAATCCGTTCAGCATTTGACGCTTACGTGTATGAGGCAAAAGAGGCATTGAACAATGAGTGACCCGCAATCCCCCAAACCCGAAAAAGCCAGCCCGTTTGATACCGTTCCGATCGAGGTAACCGTGTCAGTCGGCCGCGCCCGCCCGCTAATCCGGGATCTGCTGAATATGGGGGAAAACGCTGTTCTCACCCTGGACAAACGGATCGAAGATCCTGTGGACCTATATGTTGGCGATCAACTGGTGGCGCGCGGTCTGCTGGAAGAGATGGAGGGTGATCAAGCCGGGCAACTGGCCGTGCGCCTAACCGAAATCGCGGATCTGCAGAACGGGATCGGGTAATGCGTTTCCTGTTTTGGGTGGCGGTGCTGCTGACGCTGACCCCGTCTCTGGCCGCCGCACAAGAGGTGTCGCTGTCGCTGGGCGAAGGCGGGTCGATTTCCGCGCGCACCATTCAGTTGATTTTGCTTATTACCGTGCTCAGCCTCGCGCCTGGGCTGGCGATCATGATCACCTGTTTCCCGTTCCTGATCACCGTTCTGGCCATCTTGCGGCAAGGGATCGGATTGCAGCAATCCCCCCCCAACATGCTGATCGTCAGCCTCGCACTGTTTCTGACCTATTTCATCATGGAGCCGGTCTTTTCGGAGGCCTGGACCACAGGTATTCGCCCCATGGTCGAAGAAACGATGGAGGTCGAACCAGCGTTGGAGCGCGCGTTGCAGCCGTTTCGTGCCTTTATGGCAGGGCGAGTTGATCCGGATACTTTCCACGCCATGGCAGCATTGCGACCCGGGGGTGATACGGTTTCCTTGTCGGCCGAGGCACCCTTGTCGATCTTGATGCCGTCTTTCATGCTCTCTGAGATAGCGCGGGCCTTTCAGATCGGGTTTCTGATCTTCCTGCCGTTTCTGATCATTGATCTTGTGGTGGCCGCTGTGCTGATGTCGATGGGGATGATGATGGTTCCGCCTGCAACAGTGTCGCTGCCGTTCAAACTAGCCTTCTTTGTCATCGCCGACGGCTGGTCGCTGATCGCAAGCGCGCTGGTGCGTAGCTATATGACATGAATCGTCACTGCCTGGTGATCTGCAGACGTGCGCGCAGGCCTTGCTCTCCGGCTTCGAAACTGAGGGTGCCGCCATGCTGTTCTGCGATTGTCGCCGCGATTGTCAGACCCAGACCAAACCCATCCGAAGACCCGGTGTTTGACCCGCGCCGGAACGGGGCCATCAGGGCTTCGATATCCGAGACGGACAGATCGGCCCCTTTGTCCTCAACGGTGATGGTTGCTATTTTGGCATCGGTTTCCAGCTGAACCTCGGCATGGCGCCCATATTTCAGCGCATTGTCGATCAGGTTGGTCAGGGCGCGCTTCAGCGAAATTGGCCTGCCGACGACCAGCATTCTCCGGGTCTCGGGCAGGGATCCATGCCCTCGGCGCGACATGAAAACGGACGTGCCGCCCTGTACCGCCACTGGGGCCAGCTTTTTCAGGGTCACCGGCAGATCCATATCCTGATAATCCGCCACCAAGGCTTCGACCAGCGATGTCAGTGAAATCTGGCGCGGTTCTTCGATGCTCAGCTCGGACCTTGTGTAGGTCAGAACGCTTTCGATCATGCCGGTCATCTGATCGACATCGGCCTCAAGCTTTTCGCGCAGCTCTACATCCGGGATCAAAGCGGCACGCAACCGGACGCGGGTGGCCGGGGTGCCCAGATCGTGGCTGACACCCGACAAGACAGTGGCGCGCTTTTCCAGCTGCATGCGCTCGGCGTCCAGATGCTCGTTCACGGCCGAGACGATGTCGCGCAACTCGGCCGGGCCATCGGCCTCATAGCTGTTCGGCCCGCCCCGTCTTTTGCGGTCGCGCAAGGCAGTAGAGAAGCGGGTGAAACTGTCCGATACATTGCCGACCGAGGTAAGGATCACCGCCAGCGCAACTATGGCGACCAGAATCGTGGGCAGACGCAAGTCGGTTGGGGCTGCACGGCATCCCCAGATATCTGTCCCGTCCACCTGTTGCCATGCGCCGCGCCCATAGCGGGCGATCAGTATCGGTTCGCTGCAATAGGTCGCCAAAAGCCGGGTCAGGTTGCCCATTTTCTCTGGGCCGGTCTGGTCGATGCCGGAGAGGATGTCGGACACCGGGTAAACCAGCCGGTCTGACATCACAGCCAGCGTCAACTCTCGGCCCGAAACCGGTGCCGAGCTGTCAGTCAGGATCGACAGGTTGGTGACAAAGCTGCGATCCGAAAACCCGGGAAGTTGCTCAAACTGCCCGGCATCCGCCAGGCTGGCTGCTTTGGGCGGCAATGGTACGATTGAGATGCCTGACGGTGGGGATTTACCGATGCGCAAATCCTCGTAAACAGCGAACCCGGCAACATATGCACGGGTCTGGAATTCCTGCCATGCCCGGGCCGAGGCGAACCAAAGGCCTGCGGCCAGCAACCCCGAGGTAAAAGCGGCGCAGGTCCAGATCCAGCCTAGGCTGCGCAGGCGCGTGGCGCGGACGGTCATGCGGTTTCGTCCACAGACACCTCTGCGGCAAAGATATAGCCCACACCGCGTTCGGTCTTCAGCATTTGCGGGTCTTTGGGGTTGGCCTCGATCTTGGATCGCAGCCGCCCGACCAGCATGTCGATGGCGCGTCCCTGGCCTTCGCTCTTGTCAGTAGCGCCTGTTACATCCAGGGCCGCGGCGATTTCATCCCGGGTCAAGGGAATATGCGGGTTGGCCAGAAAAACCTTTAGCATTGCTGTTTCTCGCTGGGACAGGGATACCAGATATCCGTCCGGCGAATGCACTTCGTCCCGTTTGCCGTCATAGAGCCAGCCGTCAAACCTAAAAGAGCGGGTGCGGCGGCGATAGGCAAGCGAAGGTGTACGACGCGCCCGTTGCATGACGGCGCGAACGCGAGCCAGCATCAGTTGCGGATTAAAAGGCTTGGCGATGTAATCGTCGGCGCCTACCTCATACCCGGCCATGCGTTGATGATCGGCGGACAAGGCCGAGACCAGAATGATCGGCACGTCCTGTTCGGCCCGCAGGCGGGCACAGATATCAACGCCGTTTTCATCCCCCAGCATCACATCCAATAGAATCAGGTCGATCCGACCCGACTTGAGATGGGCGCGGATTTCGCTTTCGGAACTGGCGGGCAGCGCAATGAAGCCATTCTGTTGCAGGAACTGGGTCATCATCGACCGCATTTCAGGGTCGTCATCCACCACCAACAGCCGCGGAATGCTCACAGTGTTCTTCCTCCTGTTCTCTGGCTCCAAACTTCGTCCATTGTAACGAACGGAAACAGATTCAATGCTAACGTAACACGCTGTAACAAAAGCGGTGAAAATTTGCGCCTTTCCCGGGTATTGGCCCGGATTAAGCGTTGTCAGACTCGGTCTGGGGCACAGTATTGCGGCATTGCCAATTTGACTGGCACCGAATTCTCAGGGAGGAGAAAACATGAAACGATTTTCTTTTGCGACTGTGTCCGCATTGGCCGTCGCGGCCGGATCATCTGTGGTGGCCGAACCACAGGCGGAGGTCTTGCATTGGTGGACATCCGGTGGCGAGGCCAAATCGGTGGCCGTGCTTCAGGAAGAGTTTGCCTCGAACGGGGGCACATGGACCGATATGCCTGTCGCAGGCGGCGGCGGTGATGCAGCCATGACGGCGCTGCGGGCGCGGGTTCTGGCAGGCAACGCGCCGACAGCGGTTCAGCTGAAAGGCCCGGCGATTCAGGAATGGTATGAAGAGGGCGTTCTGGCCGATATCTCGAACGTGGCCGCCGCCGAAGGCTGGGCCGACGTTCTGCCCGCGTCGATCGCTGGTCACATGATGTGCGAAGGCACTTGGTGCGCGGCGCCTGTGAACGTTCACCGCATCGACTGGATCTGGGCCAATGCCGATGTGCTGGCTGCGAATGGCATCGAAATGCCCACCACATGGGATGAGTTCAACGCCGCTGCCGAGAAACTGCAGGCCGCCGGTGTGATCCCACTGGCCCATGGCGGTCAGGCCTGGCAGGACGCCACGGTTTTCGAAGCCGTTGCACTGGGTCTTGGCGGACCCGAGTTCTATCAGAAAGCCCTGGTCGATCTGGACCCCGAAGCACTGACCTCGGACACGATGATCCAGGTCTTTGACCAGATGCGCACCCTGCGTGGCTATGTGGACGAGAACTTCTCGGGCCGTGACTGGAACCTGGCCACCGCGATGGTGATGAACGGCGAAGCGGCCTTTCAGATCATGGGTGACTGGGCCAAGGGCGAATTCCTGGCAGCGGGCAAGAAGCCTGGTGAGGATTTCCTGTGCGCCTCGACCCCCGGCGATGGATATCTGTACAATGTCGACAGCTTTGCCATGTTCGAGGTTGAGGGCGACGACAATCGCGCCGGTCAGGAATTGCTGGCCAAGCTGATTGTTGCACCGAACTTTCAGGAAGTGTTCAACCTGAACAAGGGTTCGATCCCGGCCCGGACCGATGTGTCGCTGGATGCCTTTGACATCTGCGCGCAAATCTCGGCCGAAGACATGGGCTCGACCTCGGCAGGTGGTTCGCTGCTGCCATCTTATGCCCATGGCATGGCGCTGCGCGGGTCGCAGGCTGGTGCGATCACCGATGTTGTGACCGCGCATTTCAACTCGGATATGTCCTCGGCTGACGCGGTTCAGCAACTGGCGGACGCGGTGGCCAACAGCTACTGATCCAATACGCTCTGCCCCCCAAGGTGTGGGGCAGAGCATCTTTCCCCGGAGGAAAACATGTCCGAATGGCTGGAAAACCACCTGCCCAAGGTGGTGCTGGCACCGTCGTTCATCGCCGTATTGATCTTTGTCTACGGATTTATCGGATGGACCGCATGGGTGTCGCTGACCCGATCGAAACTGCTGCCGAAATACGAGATCCATGGCTTCATCCAGTATGAGCGCCTGTTCGACTCTCCGCGCTGGGATACGGCGATTGGCAACCTGTATATCTTTGGTACTCTGTTCATCGTGATCGCGATGCTGCTGGGCCTGCTGCTGGCCATCCTGCTGGATCAGAAAATCCGCGTCGAAGGAGCGATCCGAACAATCTATCTCTACCCCATGGCGCTGTCGATGATCGTCACGGGCACGGCGTGGAAGTGGATCCTGAACCCCGGTCTGGGGATTGAGTCCATGGTGCAGGGTTGGGGCTTTCCCAACTTCGAATTCGATTGGCTTGTGAATCCCGATTACGCGATCTACACCATCGTCATTGCCGCACTCTGGCAAAGCTCGGGCTTTGTGATGGCGTTGTTTCTGGCCGGTCTGCGCTCGGTCGATGGCGAGATCATCAAGGCCGCACAGGTCGATGGTATTCCAACCTGGCGTATTTATACCGCGATCATCATCCCGTCGATGGCCCCGATTTTCTTGTCGGCTTTCATCGTGTTGGCGCATCTGGCAATCAAGAGCTTTGACCTTGTCATCGCCCTGACCGGAGGCGGTCCGGGCTATGCGACCGATCTGCCCGCCACCTACATGTATGCGATGGCCTTTTCGCGCGGCGATATCGGTCAGGCGGCGTCTTCTGCAATGATCATGATGCTGGTCGTCTTTGCCATCGTGGTTCCTTATCTCTACTCAGAATTGAGGGCTAAAAATGACTGATCTGTCGATGCCCCACACCCAAACCCGCAGTCAAAGTAACATGAGCAAAATCGCCCTGCGCTGGCTGCTTTACGTGGTGCTGTGCCTGTTCGCGCTGTATTACCTGATGCCATTATTTGTGATGTTGACGACATCGTTGAAAAGTCTTGAGGAAATCCGTACCGGTAGTCTGATATCGTTACCGCGTGAGGTGAGTTTCGAGGCCTGGAAAACCGCTTGGTCGGGCGCCTGCACGGGTATCCAATGCGAAGGTCTGCGGCCTTACTTCTGGAACTCGGTCCTGATTGCGGTGCCTGCGGTGGCCATCTCGACCCTGCTGGGTGCTCTGAATGGTTACGTTGTCGCGCAGTGGCGGTTCAAAGGGGCTAACATCATCTTCTCGCTGATGCTGTTTGGTTGCTTCATTCCGTTTCAGGTCGTCCTGCTGCCGATGGCGCGCCTTCTGGGCATGATGGGTATTGCCGGAACCATTCCGGGTCTGATTTTTGTCCACGTAATCTATGGTCTTGGCTTCACCACGCTGTTTTTCCGCAACTACTATGTCTCTATCCCGGCCGAGCTGACCAAGGCCGCTCGCGTCGATGGGGCCGGGTTCCTGCGGATTTTCTGGTCGATCTTCCTGCCACTGTCACTGCCGATCATCGTGGTAACCGTGATCTGGCAATTCACGCAGATCTGGAATGATTTCTTGTTCGGCGTGTCGTTCAGCCAGGCGGGCACACAGCCTGTGACTGTGGCGCTTAACAACATCGTAAACTCCACCACCGGTGTCAAAGAATACAATGTCGACATGGCCGCCGCGATCATCGCGGGTCTGCCGACGCTGCTCGTCTATGTCGTTGCCGGTAAGTATTTCATCCGCGGCCTGACCGCTGGCTCTGTGAAGGGATAGAATGATGGCTCCCATCCTTGATATCAACAAGCTGTACAAGAACTACGGCGCAACCGAGATCCTGAAGGATATCAACATCTCGATCGAACCGGGCGACTTTCTGGTGCTGGTCGGCCCATCGGGCTGTGGTAAATCCACCTTGCTGAACTGCATTGCCGGGCTGGAACCGATCACCGGCGGTACGCTGGCCATTGGTGGCAAAGACATGACCCATGTCAGCCCTAAGGACCGGGACATCGCCATGGTGTTTCAGTCCTACGCTTTGTACCCGACCATGTCGGTGGCCAAGAACATTACCTTTGGCATGAAAGTGCGCGGCGTGGATCAGGCTACGATGGACGCTAAGCTAAAGGATGTGGCCGCGCTGCTGCAAATCGAACCGCTGCTGAACCGCCGTCCTAGTCAGCTGTCCGGTGGTCAACGTCAGCGGGTGGCGATGGGACGGGCGCTGGTGCGCGACCCCAAACTGTTCCTGTTTGACGAGCCGCTGTCGAATCTCGACGCCAAGCTGCGGGTCGAGATGCGGACAGAAATCAAGAAGCTGCACCAGACTCTGGATGCCTCTATCGTTTATGTGACCCACGACCAGATCGAGGCGATGACGCTGGCCACCAAGATTGTGGTTCTGAAAGGCGGGATCGTGCAGCAGATCGGCAGCCCGGCCGAGATCTATAACAACCCTGCCAACCTGTTCGTGGCTGATTTCATGGGCTCACCCGCGATGAACCTGATCCCTGCAAAGGCAACCAAGAACGGCACAGGCACCGAAATTGCCATCGAGCGGTCATCGGGTGAAACGCTAGTCCTGAAGGATGCCCGTGATCTGTCACTGCCGCAGGATGTCATTCTGGGCCTGCGCCCAGAGGATATCGCCGAGGCCGGGTTCCGCGCCGGAGACGGTGTACAGGAAGCGGTTTGCATGGTCGACATGGTCGAACCTGCCGGAGCTGACACCTATGTTGTGTCCGAACTGGGCGGCAAACAGGTCACTGCGCGCCTGCACGCGGAAACCAGCGCCCAGGCCGGACAAGAGCTGAACCTGGCCTTTGACATGAGCAAAGTGTCCTATTTTGCCAAGGAAACCGGCGAGCGGTTGAACTAGCGCACTGCGCAGGACTTGTTCTTGCTAAACTCGGGCAATTTCGCCAAGTACTGACGCCATGTCAGGCCAACGAGATTGCCCGGGGAATATCGATGATACTGGAAATTCGACATTACACACTAAAACCGGGCCGCCGAGAAGCGTTCATAGAATTCTTTGAGAAACACAATCGCGCTGCGTTGCGGGATGCAGGAATGCTTGTGTTTGGGCCGCTCAGAGATCTGGAAAATCCTGACAAAGTGCATTGGATGCGCGCGTTCTCTTCGTTGGAAGAACGCGACAGGATAAAGGACAGCTTCTATGGCGAGGCGGTCTGGAATGACCAGATCGAACCCATTGCAATGCCAATGATCGCACACTATGAGGCCGAACTGGTCGAAACTACGAGCGGATTTGAAAGTTTTGACTGCAGTAAATCGCTGTGAATTTACCCGGTTCGCTTCATATCCTTGATCAGACGGTTCAGATCACCGCCGCGCGCGTCCAGCATGGCGCCAATCTCGGTACGTTCGGTCAGCAGCATGTTCACGCCTTCGATAAACATGTTGAAGAATTTGTCGCGGCCGGATTTGTCGGACACCAGGAAGGTCACCTCGAACGGGGAAGATCCCTGCAACTTGACCGAGGTGCGGACCTCGTATCCCGCTTTGATCTTGCGCGCATTGCGAACGGTCACCTGGCCGCCAATAAACTCGCGAAAGCGACGCCCGTATTTGCTGGAGATATAGCCCTGAAACGCGTCGGTGAACTGCCTGATCTGCGACGCACTGGCCGAGCGGCCATCGGCCCCCAACACATAGCGCGCCATGATCGGAACATCGGCATATTGCACGAAAATCTTCTCAAAATCGCGGATCATGCTCTTTTCGGATTTTCCCGAACTGATGACGCGATTGATGTCATCCACAACGCTAACGACCAACGCTTTTGCACTGGCCTCTGTCTGGGCAAAGCCTGGCAAGGGGAGGGTGGCTAGCGCCAGGCCGGCGATGCCAGATGCAATAAACTCTCTTCTCTTCAAATAATTACTCGGCATATGGATCCTCGTAGGGGTCAAGGTAGGGGTCTCTGACAGGGTCGGTCCCGATATCTGCATAGGGATCGTCATACAATCCCAGATAGGCGTCCTCATCATCGCGTGCCAGTTCGAAACGTCGATTTTGCAGGTAAATTGTTTGTGCCTGCTTATAGCTGTCAGCACTTTCATAGAGGATGGAATCGACTGTGTCCGAGAACCGTCCACGGTCGCCCATCCGCCTTACGATTTCGGCGTAGACGCCAATATTCTCGACCGGGCGCACCGGTGTGAAGTTGATCGGGTTCGAAAACAGGTTGACGACGACGCCGACCGCATCCCTGGATGTTGAGGGGCCATAGAAGGGCAATTCCACATAGGCGCCTTCGCCAAAACCCCAGACGTGCAGGGTTTCACCGAAATCGGTATCCACGGGCGGCAGGTTCAATTCGCTGGCCGGGTCAGACAGACCCGCGCCACCAACGGTCGTATTGATGAGGAACCGCAGCAGGGCATTGCCCGACTGCTTCAGATTGCCCTGCAGCAGATAATCCAGAGCCTGACCCGGCATAGTCAGGTTTTCGGCAAAATGGTTGAAACTGGTCACCATCGGATCGGGCACGATTTTCACATAGCCTTTCGAGGCCGGACGGAACAGGAACCGGTCGACGCCCAGATTGAACTTGTGAATGCCGCGGTTTGTATTCTCGTAGGGATCGAAAGTATCGCCGCGCGCGGCCTGATCGGCGGGTTGGGACGCACAAGCGCCAAGAACGGTCATCAGGGTCACGACAATCAGGGGCTTGAATCTGATCTTGCTCAACACGGTATTTCAACTCCAAACGCGCCAGCCGTTTTGTGAGTGGGGCTGGACGCTCAATCAATAATGCCTGCGGCCATTTTGCGGCTCAATCTGTCGTCACATAAAGGTTTTGGGCCCATTTTGAAACAGTTCGCGTTTAACCCGGCCGACTGCATCTGGTAAAGTGACACAAGTTCAACACCTCGGGATAAGAGAAGTTACGCTTAATACGCCACTGACCGCAGTTTTACTGGTTTCACCCTTTTCCAGCCGAACGATCCCGGATAGCGTCCCGCCGAGTCTATATCAGGTGAGGATCAACATATGAGTATCGCAGCAAAACTGGAAAGCCTGGGAATCAGTCTGCCAGACGGGCCGGCGCCCGCCGCCAACTATGTGCCTTTCGTGCGGGTCGGCAATATCGTCTACGTTTCAGGACAGATTTCCAAGGATGCGGAACTGATCACCGGCAAGCTGGGTGATAACATGGATGTTGCAGCGGGTGCTGCGGCTGCCAAGGTCTGCGCGATCAATCTTCTGGCGCAGGTCAAGGCTGCTTGCGGTGGCGATATAGAAAAGCTGGTGCGTGTGATCAAACTGACAGGGTTCGTGAATTCAACCGCCGATTTCACCGACCAGCCGCAGGTGATCAATGGTGCGTCGGACTTTCTGGTCGAGGCGCTGGGCGAGGCTGGTCGCCATTCGCGCTCGGCCGTGAGTGCAGCGTCGTTGCCGTTGGGCGTCGCGGTTGAGATCGAAGGCATCTTCGAGATCGCATGACCCCGGTACTGCCCGCTACGTTCCTACAGGCCCCGATCACGCATCGGGCCCTGCACGACAAATTGGACAACCGCCCGGAAAACAGCCGGGCGGCGGTTCGTGCCGCTGTTAAGGCCGGTTACGGGATTGAGATTGATCTGCAGTTGAGCGCCGACAACCGGGCTTTGGTCTTTCACGACTATGACCTGGGGCGACTGACCGGGCGACCGGGGCCAGTTCGGCAGATTTCGGCGCAGGTAGCGTCCGAGACACAGCTGTTGCACGCTGATGACGGTATTCCGACACTGGATGATGTGCTGGAAATCGTGGCGGGCAAGGTGCCCCTGCTGATCGAGCTTAAGGATCAGGACGGTGTGATGGGCCCGAATGTGGGCCCGCTCGAGCGCGATACTGTACGAGCCCTTGAGGGTTATGAAGGTCCGGTGGCGCTGATGTCGTTCAACCCCAATTCGGTGGCTGAACTGGCGCGGTTGGCGCCGCATTTGCCCAGGGGGATCACGACCTGTTCGTATCAGCCCAAAGTCGAACTTTTGCCTGCGGCGGTGTGCGATTACCTGCGGGACATCCCGGATTTCGCGAGGGTCGGGGCCAGTTTCATCAGCCACGAAGCCGAAGACTTGTCCCGCCCAAGGGTTGCCGAGCTGAAGGCTCAGGGTGTTCCGGTCCTGTGCTGGACCGTTCGCTCGGCCGCGCAAGAGGCCGAGGCTCGCAAGATTGCCGATAATGTGACTTTCGAAGGGTACTTAGCCGCGCATCCGGGTTGAACCGCGCCCCTTCCGTCACAGATAAAGATCAAACGCAGAGGGCACATGGATCAGGCACAAATCGAGGTTCGGGTACTTGGATCGCTCTCGCAGATTACTGCGGCAGAGTGGGACAGCTGTGCCTGCCCCGAGGCTGCGGATTGGGGCCGTCCGCTTGATCCCTTTACCACTCATCGCTTTCTTTTGGCTTTGGAGGAAAGCGGGTCGGTCGGGCCGGGTACCGGCTGGCAGCCGCAATACCTGACGGTTTACCTGGACGGAATGTTGATCGGGGCCGCCCCGATGTACGCCAAATCGCATAGTCAGGGCGAATATATCTTCGACCACAACTGGGCGCATGCCTATGAAAACGCCGGCGGGCGGTATTATCCCAAACTGCAGATTGCCGTGCCGTTCACCCCGGCCACCGGGCGCCGCTTTCTGCTGCGGCCGGGATATCAGGCGGTGGGCATGTCCGCCTTGGTACAGGGGGCGGTGCAGCTGGCCGCGGATAATCAGGTATCGTCGGTCCATACGACCTTTTGCACTGAAGATGAGGCGTTGGCGGGCGAACAGATGGGCCTGATGCTGCGCCATTCCCAGCAATTTCACTGGCTAAACGACGGGTATGCGGATTTCGATGGATTTCTGGCCGCTTTGTCCTCGCGCAAACGCAAGAACATCCGCAAGGAACGCGCGCAGGCCTGCGCCTTTGGCGGCGAAATCCGCGCGTTGACCGGTGATGACCTGCGCCCCGAACATTGGGACGCGTTCTGGGAGTTCTATCAGGATACCGGCGCTCGGAAATGGGGCGTGCCCTATCTGACGCGGCAGTTCTTTGATATTGCGCAAGAAACCATGGCGGATGACATGGCATTGGTGCTGGCCGAGCGCGGCGGGTATCCGATTGCGGGGGCGCTGAACTTTATCGGGCGCGAAACGCTTTATGGCCGTTACTGGGGCTGCGTCGAACATCATGCCTGCCTGCATTTCGAACTGTGCTATTATAGGGCAATCGACTTTGCCATTGCGCAAGGCCTGGCTCGGGTCGAGGCTGGGGCGCAGGGCGAACACAAGCTGGCGCGCGGCTATCTTCCCACGCGCACGCACAGCCTGCACTGGGTCAATGACCCCAGCTTTGCCGATGCGATCAAAAAATATCTGGACGCCGAGGCCCAAGCAGTGGGAGAAGAAATCGAGATTCTGACTGATTATGGCCCGTTCAGAAAGTCGAACCCGGAGGAACACCAATGACTGAACTTCTGTCGACCGAGACCCGTGGCCCCTTGCTGGACCCGCTGTTCAAAAGCGGCTGGACCATGGTCAAGGACCGGGATGCGATCACCAAGACCTTTATGTTCGAGGACTTCGTCCACGCCTTTGGTTGGATGACCCAAGTGTCTATGTTTGCCGAGAAATGGAACCATCATCCCGAATGGTTCAATGTCTACCGCACTGTCGAGGTGACGCTGTCCACCCATGATGTCGGCGGGCTTTCGGCGCTTGACGCCAAACTGGCCCGCAAGATGGACAGCCTGGTCTAACCGCTGTCACCGCGTGATCCGACACCACCGGCAAGGCTGGCAACCTGACCCAGCCGCTTGAACTCAGCTGGGGTGACCAGGTTGTCACTAACGTCGATTTCGGCAGGTATCCGGGTAGTTCTGTTGCCGATCATGCGCACGGACCGTGCTGCGGGGTTGATGTCGAGACAACGCCGGTCATAGCAGGTCAGGCCAGTGGCGCTGATCTCAATCCTCGATTGGCCATCAGGGCCGGTCACAATAGGGGCCTGCGGCACATCACATGCAGCAAGCAACCCCAACGCAAAAAGAGCACTCCATTTGGTCATTGCATACTCCTGTCTGGCCCAAGGCCGCAGAGCCTAGTCCAGTTGACCGTTGCTGTTCTGATCAGCAGAAATAAAATCTTCGGTCATATGCTGATCGTATTCCGTTCTTGAAATATTATTATCCCGGTCCCGGTCAACCTTTTGGAATTGCTTTATATCCAGAAACGGCTTGGCTTCATCCAGGCCCAATGTGCCGTTCTTGTCCTCATCCATCGTCTGGAACGCATAGTCGGAAAAGGCGTCGAACTCATCTTTCGACAGGAAGCCGTCATTATTGGTGTCGATGGCCTTAAGCTCATTCTCATGCAGCTCTGCCACGGTTTCGGCCGTTGCGGCACCCGCCAGGGACAACATCGACAGGACGATTGCGGTTTTCATCTTCATCCCTCTCAACATGCGAACCTCTGACCTTCAACGCCGCCGACCGCAGCACCCGCTGCCGTCAGGATGGTTTTCCCGGAACCGCCGCCAAACTGATTGCCGATGACGCCGCCCAGCAAGGCACCACCCACTGTGCCGCTCAGGCAGGCGATTTCATGCTGTCGTGCGGCCTGTTGCTGTTGGGTGGGGGCCGGTCCACAAGCGCCAAGTGCGCCGGTCAGACCTAAAAGAAAGGTAAATGTCTTTAGGTTCATAAACAAACTCCCTGATGAATATGTACCAAGTATTCGCCCATCATAAGAGTGTCGCAAGTTAAATTGCGAAAATGGCCCCAGCAGCACTGGGGCCAGATCAGGTCAGATAACCTCTAACAGCCCTTCACCTGCGGAAATCTCGCAGACGCCGGGGTTTTCCTCCAGGTTCATGGCGACCACTTTGCCGTCTTCGACCAGCATCGCATAGCGCTTGGACCTGCCGATCAGACCAACGGGCGGGGCGTCGAAATCCATCCCGATGGCTTTGGTGAATTCAGACGCCGCATCGGCCAACATGGTTAGGCCAGTCGCAGTTGCGCCGGTGGACTCGCCCCAGGCGCTCATGACAAAGGGGTCGTTGACCGAGATGCAGATGATTTCTTCCACGCCTTTTGCATCGAACTGGTCTTTGGTACGCATAAAGCTTGGAACATGCGCCGTTGTGCACGTGCCGGTATAGGCGCCGGGCACGGCGAAAATGACAACCTTGCGCCCTTTGGTCTTGTCCGAAACGCGGACCTCTTCAGGGCCATTTGCCCCCATTTGGGTCAATGTGGCGTCGGGCAGAGTGTCACCTGTTGAAATCATTTTTTCGCTCCTGTCATTTGGATTTGCAGAGTCGGGCCTAGCCGCAATATAGGTGAGCTAACAAAAGTGACCACGGGAATTCGACAGGGTGAGGGGAATATGAGCCATATTGTCGTGATTGGCGCCGGCCAGGCAGGTGCTTCGCTTGTCGCCCGGCTGCGTAAAGATGGGTTCGACGGCGAGATTACTCTGATCGGCGCAGAGCCGCATTTGCCCTATCAGAGACCGCCTTTGTCCAAGGCCTATCTTCTGGGTGAGATGGGGCTAGAGCGCCTCTTCCTGCGCCCCGAAAATTTCTATACCGATAACAATATCACCCTGCGCCTTGGTCAGCGCGTGACCGGAATCGACCCTCAGGCCAAGACCGTGACGCTGGGTGATCAGGTTGTTGCTTACGACGAGCTGGCCCTGACCACCGGATCGGATCCGCGCCGCCTTCCAGCCGCTATTGGCGGCGATTTGGACGGGGTGCATGTGGTGCGTGATCTGGCCCATGTGGACGAAATGGAACCCTATGTGTCCGAAGGCGCGCGTGCGCTGATCGTGGGCGGAGGATACATCGGGCTTGAGGCCGCAGCCGTTTGCGCCAAGCGCGGGGTCAAGGTGACCTTGGTTGAAATGGCCGACCGCATTCTGCAACGGGTCGCCGCCCCTGAAACCAGTGACTATTTCAGAACGCTGCATTCCGAATATGGTGCCGATATCCGCGAAGGCGTCGGGTTGGACCGTTTGCTGGGTGAAAACGGCAAGGTCACTGGCGCGGTGCTGACCGATGGAACAGAACTGGCGGTCGATTTCGTTGTTGTCGGTGTTGGCATCGCCCCTGCGACCCAACTGGCCGAGATGGCCGGGCTGGAGCTGGACAATGGCATCAAGACAGATGCGCTTGGGCGCACCTCTGATCCGTCGATCTGGGCGGCGGGCGATTGCGCCTCATTCCCGCATGCTGGCGGGCGTATCCGTCTGGAAAGCGTGCCAAACGCGATTGATCAGGCCGAGATTGTTGCCCAGAACATGTTGGGCGCGGCAAAGGGTTATACTGCGACCCCGTGGTTCTGGTCGGATCAGTATGACGTCAAACTGCAGATCGCGGGCCTGAACACCGGGTATGACCGGGTGGTGACCCGCAATGGTGACGGGCAGACCGTGTCCTTCTGGTACTATAAGGGCGATCAGCTGATCGCGGTCGACGCGATGAACGATCCGCGTGCCTATATGGTTGGTAAGCGTCTGATTGAAAGCGGAAAAACAGCTGATCCTGCTATTGTGGCCGACCCGGATGCGGACCTGAAACCGCTGCTCAAAGCGTGAGGATCATCGCCGGAGCCTTCCGAGGTCGGGCTTTGGCCTCGGTCGGCAAGGGGGACGCCGGCGCGCATCTGCGCCCGACCACAGACCGAGTGCGCGAAAGCCTGTTCAACGTACTGGCCCATCAGATTGATTTTGACGGACTGCGCGTGTTGGACCTGTTCGCAGGCACCGGTGCGCTGGGGCTTGAGGCCTTGTCGCGCGGTGCGACACATGTGAGCTTTGTCGATAATGGCCGCGTGTCACAGGGCCTGATCCGCAAGAATATCGACCTGACCCGCAGCTCTGACTGTACCGAGTTGATCCGTCGCGACGCCACGCGGTTGGGAGCCAATCCTGCAGCGCCTTATGACCTGATCTTCCTGGACCCGCCCTATGGTAAATCCCTTGGGCAAAAGGCGATTGCTGCCCTGTCAGAGGGCTGGTTCGCACAAGGCGCCCTTGTGGTCTGGGAGGAAAACGCGCCCATGCAGCCGCCCGAAGGATTCGTCCTGCAAAACAGCCGCAAATATGGCGACACGCATATCACCCTGATGTGGAATGGCGATCCGGATGCATGATCTGGTGATCTTTGATTGCGACGGAGTCCTGGTCGACAGTGAGCCGCTGTCCAATCAGGTACTGGTCGACAATCTTGCCCGTTATGGCCTGAACCTGACAATCGAAGACAGTATGCAGCTGTTCGTTGGGGGCACCATGACCGGGGTGCGGGACAAGGCAAGGGCGCTGGGCGCGGACTTGTCCAATGACTGGGTCGATGAGGTCTATGCGGAAACCTATGACCGGCTCCGCCTTGGCGTGCAGCTGATGCCCGGCGTGGCGGACCTGCTGGCGGTTCTCGAGGCAAACGGGTTGCCCTTCTGTGTCGCCTCGAACGGCAGCCCGGACAAGATGCAGATCACTTTGGGTCAGAACGGGTTATGGGATCGGTTTCGCGATGTCGCCTTTTCCGCTCATGTTCTGGGAACGGCCAAGCCGGACCCGACATTGTTTCTGACAGCGGCTGAGCGTTTCAACGCCGTAAACCCCGTGGTGATCGAGGACAGCCTCAGCGGCGTGACCGCAGCAAGCAGGGCACATATGCGCTGTTTGGCCTATGCACCGCATGATGGCGGTAAAAAACTGGCCGCTGCGGGGGGCGAAGTCTTCTCTGACATGGCGCAGGTTCCGGCGCTTTTGGGGATTTGACCCGGTCATGTTACCCTGCGGGGCATGGACCGTGCACTGACCCCGTCGAATTGGTCACTTCCGCAAGAGGCTGACACCGCAACCGATCCCCAGCGCACGCCTCTGCGCGCGCCGGTTTTCATCCATGATGCGGTCACGCCATGGGGGCAGGAAACCCTGCTGCTAAAGCTGCTACGGGATCAGGCGGCGGATCAGGAAGAATAGGTCGGGTGGTACTTGCCGCCTGGCGACAGGGTAAAAATCTCGACCCCATCTGCCGTTACACCGACCGAGTGTTCAAACTGTGCCGACAGTGACTTGTCGCGCGTCACGGCGGTCCAGTCATCGGCCAGCGTCTTGGTCTCGGGGCGGCCCAGATTGACCATCGGTTCGATGGTAAAGAACATGCCCTCTTCCAGAACCGCACCAGTGCCCGGACGGCCATAGTGCAGAACGTTTGGCGGTGCATGGAAGACCCGGCCCAGCCCGTGGCCGCAAAAATCGCGGACTACGCTCATCCGGTGTGCTTCGACAAATGATTGAATCGCGTGGCCGATATCGCCGAACGTGTTGCCGGGTTTGACCATCTCGATGCCCTTGAACAGAGCATCATGAGTGATCTGGATCAACCGTTCGGCTTTGCGCGGCAGCTTTCCCGCTACATACATGCGCGAGGTATCCCCGAACCAGCCGTCGACAATAACGGTCACGTCGATATTCAGGATATCGCCATCCTTCAGCTTTTTGTCGCCGGGAATGCCGTGGCAGACCACATGATTGACGCTGATACAGCTGGCATGCTGATAGCCCTTATAGCCAATCGTGGCCGATGTTGCGCCCGCATCCTCGACCATCTGCGTGATGAGCCCGTCAATCGCGCCAGTGGTCTGGCCGACAAACACATGATCGGCAATATCATCCAATATCCGCGCAGCCAAAGCCCCCGCCGCCTGCATGCCGGCAAAGTCACCCTGTTCATAGATACGGATACCGTCCTTGGTCAGACGGCCACGATGTTCTTTCATCGATGCGAGGCTCCAAATATTTCGCGCAGCACCCTTTTTACGCTGCTTGTGCAGAAAGTACCAGAGGGCGCACGGTCGCGGGTTAAGATGGGGATCAATGCCGTGGCTTCAAGGATTGGTCGGATCGCCTTTGTTTGGGCGGATCCTTTTTCTGAGCTCTATGCCCAGCCAGAGAGGTTCCGCCAATGTCGGCTTGGCAGACATCTTGCGGGTCATCCTCCCTTGGTGAGCGGCTGGTGGTTGCTTTCTGTGCCCATCTCGAAAAAGACCCGATGCAACGAACTATGGATTGCTGCGGATGCGAAAGGACACATAGGGCAGATCCGAGAGCGGTCGTTCAAACTCACATTTTCAAACTTACTGCGCCGGGTGGCCCCGTTTTTGACTAATCCCGCAAAAAGCACAACCGTCTGCTAGCCTGACTAAAGCGACAACCGAAGCTTCTTGCAAGGTGTTCGACCCAGTTAATCGGGAGTGCAAAACCGCCCTCATTCGCGGTCTCTTCAATAGGCGAAACAAAGTTATTGCTTTCTCTCTATCAACGATCTTGCTAGAAAACGCGGCGCTATCGACACGGGAGGGAAGCCCATATGTTACTTAGCTTTTTTACGGCAAGACGCATCAAATGCGACTGTCCGACGTGCGGCTGCCCAGGTTCCGGAGGACGAGGAAACTATACTTTTCGGTATGTAAACGCACCTTTGGTCTATTTTGACGTCCCCAAGAGTGCTTCTAGTTCTATCCGCAGATCTTTCTTTGGAGAAGATGAAAGCAAAAGCCTTCGTCATCTGCCCCTTTTTTCAAAGAACCTTTTTCGATTTTCTTTTGTCCGGAACCCTTGGTCCAGAGCTGTGTCGAATTGGAAGATGTTTACGACGCAGCCTTTTCGCGTGAATCAACTGCGTTCTATGGGTGGGCGAGAAGACATGGACTTTCTGCAGTTCCTTCAATTCTCGAAAGAGAAGGTCAATCATCATTGGCTTCCTCAATCTCTTTACGTACCTTTGGAGTTGGATTTCTTAGGGAAACTGGAGAACTTCGCATCCGACTTCGAGGTCGTTGAACAAGTTGCGCTCGAATATGGTCTTTTCGATGTGAGAAGCACACCACCGCACCTTAATAAGAGCAGCACTGAGAAAGTTCACTATTCAAGCTACTACGGCCCCCGTGAAAGAGAGATAGTCGACCAAGTTTATAAACTCGACATTGAACGATTTGAGTACGAGTTTGAAACACGCGCCGTTGACTAAGCCGCCCAGAGACTCAGCTCAGTCCACGACCGAGTCATTACCGACGCAATATTACAGGAGATGGGACGAACGGCAGGAATGCGAAAGCTGCATCGCGGCGAAAATAGCAGATCTGTGCGTTTGGATTGGACCGTACTAATGAAACGAGGAGGCGGCCTTCCGCGCATTGCGCCAGTCCGTTCGTCATGCAAAATTGGTCACCCAGGGCTCAAACTACCCCTTCAACGCTTCTGCATGAACGATAGTTTTTCGGCTAAGTTCACCCAAATCGCCCTCAGGCGATATCCGCGTGCCGTAGACCAGTTTCTCGACACCCCTAGCTGCGCCGCCTCGAACGCCGCTGCATAGGTCGGGTCGATATCTGCGGCCATGGCAATTCGTCCACAATCGCCGTTTTGCCATTCCACAACCTGAGCGATGATCCAGAACAGTTTTTTCAGTGATGGTATTACAGAAGACATCATCACAGGATTGTCGCGCTTTTGCACGCTTCAGTTGGTCTCAAGGAACGCCTCTTTTCGCTTCAGACGCAAGGAAGCCGATCCAGCTGAAATTGCGGCGACTTTGGGCGCGGATTATCTTGTCGAAGGTAGTGTGCGAAAAGCAGGGAGCCGGGTCAGAGTTTCGGAGCAGTTCTCAGACTCAATTTTGGGGATTGCAGTTGTGGTCGGATCGAAATGATCGTGAATTAGAGGATGTTTTGGAGGTTCAAGACGATGTGACACGAAGCATCGTGGCGGTCCTCCCCGGGCGGGTTCAGCACGATGTTGCCCCGAAAGCCAGAAAAGGAAATGAGGGCTTACGAGCTAATGCTAAAGGGCAAAGCCCTTCGCGAGGGCCTGAATGCCCGAGATACGGCAAAGGCACGGGCCCTGCTAGAACGGGCAGTAGCCCTCGACCCGACAATCGCGCGATCGTTCATGTACCTTTCAGATACCTATGTCATTGATATTTGGCTAGGGTTTGCTGTTACCGAAGCAACCAACCATGTATTGCAAATTGCTCGAAAGGGGACGGCACTGGACAACCGGGATGTCTACATCCAGGACCAACTCTGTTTCGCCTATTAGTGCGCAGGCCTTTGGCAAGAGGCTGAGACCCAGTTTGAAAAAACGCTGTCTTTGATCGAAAACGAGGCAGAGTCCATGGCTTGGTGTGGATACGCCTTTCTTTTGCTCGAGAGGCATGAGAAGGCGCGTGAGGTCGTATCTGAGGCAATGCAGTTGGATCCTTTGCACCCCCCGGCCATCGATTGGATTATGGGAGAGGCTTGGCTCAATTCCTTGTGACAGCATTCGTGGCGGCCTTCTATGCAAAGCTTGATCGTCAGGCAGAGGCCGAAGCAGCCCTCGTTGATTTTACAGCCGAGCGTCGCGACGAACTCATGAGCCGAGGTATCCGAGTGAATGAAGAAACCGTTTCTACTCTCACTCATGGGTTTCAGACGATGTGGCGGCAACCAGATGATTTCGAACACCTTGCTGCTGGCCTACGCGCAGCCGGTTTGCCCAGTTGAACTTAAGTATAGAAATTGCTTTCGACTTTGTAGGGCTGGACCAGACCTTGGAGGCAGAAGGAAATTCGGGGTTCAGACACATTTACTTGGATGAGGACGGCCTAGAGCAGCCACTCGATCCGGCCCGGTCATGCTGCGGTGCAGCCCGCCATTGCCGCCGTTGATACATGGCGCAGCATTCACAAAGGATCAGTTTTGTTGTTGGGGCAAATCAATCCCTGATGCGTTTCTACTTAAGGGTACGATCGGATTGATTTGATTCCAGTTGCCTAACATCATGTCCAAGCCTGAACTCGGTGGTATCAATCCGGTCTCAAACCTAATATGCCTCCCTGCAACCAAGAGAGGACACCCAATGCCTAAATCCAAAAAGCCCAAGGCGAGGCGCCCGGGTGCAAACCCTGTCAAGAAGCCTGCTTGGCATCAAGCGCTCAACGGTACTGCCGGACAACATGGGGAGCGGCCTACCAAGACAGGCAAAAAGGCACAGAACAAATCGGCTTAGGCAAATAGCCAATTTCGCCAAATCCATCCTTCGCAATGCTAGCGGCGTTAGCTTCTTTTTCTTACTATCAAATATGTAGTGGATTGCTTTCGACCGTGAAGTATCACGCAGAGCGCGTGTTCCCTAGAAGTCGTCGTATCGAGCCGCACCGACAGCTCAACACACTTCTAAAGGAACAACACAATGACCACGCAACCCCAAGACAAGCCCGTTTCAAATGGCGTAAATACCGAGGCCCTGATCGGGGCACGGGGCGCATTTGCCGAGATGCCAAAAGCTGCGTCCTTCACATTCCGCAGCACTTGCGACTGGGTCGACGGCAGTGAAAGCCGCAACACCATCAATGGCTATTTTGGCCTGGGTGAAGAACACACACGCAAAGAAACTTTTTCAATTTGCTCGGACCATCCAGAAGTTTTCGCTGCTCGTGACAGCGCGCCGACCCCCCCGGAAATCGCATTGTCCGCATTGGCGAGCTGCCTGACCGGTGGCATCGCTGCAGTCGCGCAACATCGGGGCATCCAACTGCATGACGTACAATGCGTTGTCGAGGGTGATATGGATATGCGCGGGATATTGGGCATGGACCCCGACATTCGCAACGGCTTCAGTGCAGTCCGTGTGACCTTTGATATCGATGCTGACGCAAGCGACGATGACATTCGCGCTTTGGTCGCACAGTCACAAAAACGATCCACTGTTTTTGATCTTATGACCAATCCGACCAACGTACATGTGGTCGTCGCCTAGGCCGCGATTGCTACAGGAGCGAGCGTCATGCGACATATTTCGACTGTCATCATTGGCGCCGGGCAAGCCGGGCTTGCAATGAGCAAGTGTCTTTCGGACCGTTCCGTTGCGCATGTTGTGGTGGAGCGGGGCGAGGTGGCGCAGTCCTGGATGAAAGACAGGTGGGACAGCCTGCGGCTGCTTACTCCAAATTGGCAGTCAAGGTTGCCGGGGTATAGGTATAAAGGACCTGATCCGGACGGGTATATGAACATGCCCCAGATCACTGGTTATCTGCGTGACTATGCCCATGCGATCGATGCCCCGGTCGAAGAGCACACAGCTGTTCATTCTGTGACCTCTCACGGGAACAACTATCTGGTTCGCACCAACAAGGGCGATTGGATCTGCGACCATGTCGTTGTCGCCAGTGGGGCTTGCGCACGGCCTAAACTGCCTCAGTTGGCGGGCGCTGTTCCGGAAGGCGTCACGCAGCTGTCGCTCGGAACGTATAAATCGCCTGATCAAGTTGCAAAGGGCGGTGTGCTGGTGGTTGGAGGGTCAGCCAGCGGCGTGCAGATTGCCGCTGAACTCTGCAAAGCGGGGCATGCTGTGACCCTTGCCGTTGGGGAGCATATCCGTGCGCCGCGGCGTTATCGTGGGCGGGATATTCAATGGTGGATGGATCGTAGCGGCATTCTGGACGTCCGCGTCAAGGATGTGGACGATATCGAACGCGCCCGCCGCTTGCCCTCGTTCCAACTGATGGGTGATTCTGGAATAGGCTCCATTGACCTGAATACGCTTCAGGCGATGGGGGTTGCAGTAACGGGTCGACTGGTCGGCATTCAAAACGGAATGGCGCAGTTTTCCGGCTCAGTTGCCAATCACTGTGCCATGTCGGACTTGAAGATCGGCCGCCTTCTTAAGCATTTCGACGACTGGGCCGAACGCGTGAACATTACAGGCCTTCCCGATGCGCAGCTGTTGCCCCCGACGTTATTGTCCAACCCGCCACACCTCATGTCCAATCTGAGAAACGGAGCGATCTGCACCATCATCTGGGCAACGGGTTATTCCCCCGAATTCAGTTGGCTGAAGCTTCCTGTGTTCGACCGGAAAAGCATTTTGGTCCACGATCAGGGCATCGTTGCACCCGGTCTATACGTCCTGGGATTGCCCTTCATGCGGCGTCGGAAGTCGGCGTTGATTGATGGCGTGGGCGGTGATGCGCAGGCCCTTTCCGATCACCTTATTGCCAATCGAAACCGCCACGCGGCTTGAAGGAGTTCAATAATGAACAAGGCGATCAAAACCCGCGCAATTTCGACGGCGTTTACAGATCTGGTTGCGGTTGATCACCCTATCGCGCTGGCCCCCATGGCCGGCGCCGTGGAAAGCGACTTGGCTGCTGCTGTTGGCAATGCAGGCGGCTATCCGATCATGCCCTTCTCGTGGAGCAGCAGAGAGACTATTGAGGCTGAACTTACAAACCTGCGGGCAAAGACCGGTGCGCCATTTGCCATAAACCTTTGCCTCGACATGCCGCAAGAAGCCCGATTAGAACTTTGCCTATCGCATCGCCCTCATGCTGTGCATTTCTTCTGGGGGGATGCAGCGCCCTTCGTAAAACAAGTGCATGCCAGCGGGGCATTGGTAATCCAAACCGTCTCGTCTGCGAATGAGGCAAAACGCGCCGTTGATGCGGGCGTTGATGTATTGGTCGCGCAGGGTTGGGAAGCAGGAGGGCATGTTCGTGGGACCGTTGCGACCCTGCCGCTGATCCCGGCCGTCGTGGATGTGGCAGGATCGGTGCCAGTTCTGGCGGCCGGAGGTATCTCGGACGGGCGCGGGTTGGCTGCGGTCCTCTGTTTGGGGGCCAGCGGCGTTGTCATGGGAACTCGTTTTCTGGCAACCCCAGAAAGTGCGGCGCATTCCGAATACATCGCACAGCTTTTAGCGGCCCAGCATTCAGACACAGTCCATGAGACCGATCTTTATAATGTTGGATGGTCAAATGCTGCACATCGCGTGCTGCGTAACGCCGTAGCGGATCGTTGGCTAGCAGAGGGCCGCCCCGGCAATCGGGCACGTCACCGGTCCGGTGAAACGGTTGCAATGCGAGGCATCGCCCCAATCAAGGCCTATCAATCCACGACACCCCATCATTCGATGACCGGAGAGATTGAGGCGTTATCGATGTGGGCAGGTCAAAGCGTTGGCCTGGTGAACAGCACTGAACCCGCTGGAACGATTGTCGACAGTATTATGTCACAGGCCGGCGCGGCGCTAAGATTGTCCTAACGTGCCGCCAAAATCTCTTCGGCATTTGGCAAGCTTGCGAAAATGCAATCGGAAAGCCAGCTTGATATATTACGTGTCAGAGCCGCCGGTCCGATGATCTCCATCGCGCCAGAGGCTTTGGCAGCCTTATAGGTCGTGTGACCCAACCATGCATCCGCCATCGCGCGCACCTTGGTTGTGATGAATACGTCCACGTCCAGACCGGGGTCGGTTGTGCAGACATCAACATTGCCACCTTCAACCGTGATCCACCATTTAGGTTGCTCAGCGAAATCCGTAAACTGGAACAACACGACCGTTCTGCTGCCGGGCAGGTTCTCGGGAACAATACTTCGTTGAAGATAAAGCATCAAAAGCTCGACGTCGTAATCCGCGTCGCTCATAAACGCCTTTGACCATTCCATGCCCCAACTTCCAAGTGCCAGTAGGATTGGCTGCAGCTGCCGGCAGCTTGCGGTTGGTAGGTATTCGTGCCCTCGACCGCCTTGAATACGACGCTTATAGACAAGGTCATACTCCTCGAGCGTGACCAATCTGCGCGTCAAAAGCGTGGGAGAGATCGCGCCCAACCCACGCTGGAGCTCTGAAAAACGTGTGCTGCCCATCAACAGTTCGCGTACAATCAGCATGGTCCATTTTTCGCCCAAGATTTCAGTTGATTTGGCGATGGGGCACCATTGGCCATAGCTGTGCGACATCAAAGTTACTCCAGAAAGTGTAGTAAGGCACTCCAATCGGTATAGTGCTTTGCTCCAATCTGTAAAGCATCGCGTAGGGACGCCGTCAGATAGATCTCATGACATCAAGCAGCCCAACTGCGGATCTGCAAAACAGAGAGTGCTTATGACCCTATCCATACACACGCCCCAGACAGCGGCCCCACAATCACGTCCGATATTCAACGCGATCACGCAGGCACGTGGCTTTGTTCCTAACGTTTATGCCGTCTATGGCGGTCTTCCTGATGCGATGACCGGGTTTGCCGGGCTGACCGGCGCCTTTGGGAACAGCAGCCTGTCGCCCGCCGAACGCGAGGTGATCCAACTTGCGGTTAGCGTGGCCAACAAGTGCCGCTACTGCGTCGCAGGTCACACAGCTTTTGCTGCTGATGCCGAACTGAGTGACAGCCATGTTCAAGCGATGCGTGCGGGGCGCGACCCTGAAGACGATCGTCTTGGTGCTCTGGCACGGTTTGCCCGGAAACTCACAACAGACCGTGGTCGTGACTGCACCGAAGAATACGCGGGATTTTTAGCGGCAGGTTATCACCCAGAGCAGGCGCTGGAGGTAATCATAGGCGTTGCAAACAAGACGCTAAGCAACATGACCGCCAACTTACTGGACCTGCCGCTAGACGCGGAATTTGCGCCCTATGCATGGACTCCTAAGGCAGACGCAGCATGAGCCCCGAAAGCCGCGCGAAGGGATTAAAGATCGCCTTGGCCCTGTTTGGGACCATCTGTTTTCTGATCTATCCACTGGCCGTTATCTGGCCTTCGGGGTGGGTCTGGCATGGTGGCGGAGGTCAGCACTATTTCCAGATGATCTGCGGTATTTACGCGGTTCTGGGATGGTTCCTGATCCGGGCATCCTCAGCCCCGCAAAACCATATGAGTCTGATCAGTTTTGCCATCTGGTCCAGTATCGTCCACGCAGCGATTATGGCCGCTCAAGTCAGCCGGGACCATATGGAGATCGGTCATTTGGTGGGCGATATCCCAGCCCTGATCATTATGGCTGCGGTGCTTTGGTATCTGTCGCCACGCCGATCAGAGACACCCAGAACCAGCGAAGGAACACCCAAATGAAAACCGCAGCTCTGCAGCGCGTGGCCGTCAAGACCGCCCAGACACCCGCTGAAATCGCCGCCATACAAAACATGATGCGCGCCTTGGTTGATTGGTTGTTCTTGCGCCATCACGCCTATCGCAATCTTGTCGCCCGCTATTTCGACCCGGTTGAATTTGAACGAGAGCTCTCAGACCTGCATCGCATATATGGAGCGCCCACAGGAACGTTGTTAATCGCAACCATTGATAAGGAATTCGTTGGGTGTGTCGGTCTGCGCGCACTCGATACAGAATATTGCGAAATGAAGCGCATGTTCGTCGTTCCGAAATTTCACGGGCAAGGCGTAGGTCAGGCTCTTGCAACGCATCTTACCCACCGAGCCCGCGAATTTGGGTACTCAAGAATGTATCTTGATACAGGCCCAGAACAAATCGAGGCACGAGGATTGTATCAAAAGCTCGGTTTTAAGCCGATCAAACCCTATTATGATGTCAGCGAGGAAATGGCGGATTGGCTAACCTTCATGGTCCTGCAACTCGACCCACAATGACTGGATCAAGGTTGTGGACTGATTATGACAGCACTGCGTGTAATGACGCATTCCTCAGATACTCATGAAAGATATCTGCCTTGTCGTGACTGCTGACCCAATGATCGTACATTGTTGTCATTGCCGGATGTGCCAGCGGCAAACAGCCAGCGCATTCGCCGCAATCCCACTTCTTACGGCAGACAATGGGTGTTTAGATCAGGATGGGCCAGCGCCCCGGTTTTCTTGCTCAAGCAGAGAATCCCACGTTGCTAGAAGGTCGAATTCACAGGATGGGATCAAAGGGCCTTTTCAACGCTTCTGCATGAACGATTGGCTTTCGGTCACGTTTACCCAAACCCCTTCAGGCGATATCCGTGTGCCGTAGACCAATTTCTCGACACCCCTAGCTTGCGCCGCCTCGAACGCCGCTGCATAGGTCGGGTCGATATCTGCGGCCAATGCAATTCGTTCACAATCAGTGCGCTGGACCAGATACAGCAGGATTGCGCGATGCCCCTGGTCCACCATAGCCGTCAGTTCCCCTAGATGTTTGGTTCCGCGCGCTGTGACGCTGTCGGGGAATTCGGCCAGACCGGGTTCGCGAGACAGGGTCACGCATTTGACCTCGACATAAGCGTCCTGAAGACCCGGCTGGGTCAGTAGGAAATCAACGCGGCTGTTCTCGCCGTATTTCACCTCGGGGCGTACAGTTTCATACATTGCCAGTTCGGGGATCTCCCGCGCGATCAATGCCGCGCGCAACGCCCGGTTCGGGACGGATGTATCCACGCCGGTGAAATGCCCGTTTTCGTGATCGACCAGCCGCCAGCCATATTTCAGCTTTTTCTTCGGGTCGTCATTGGGCTCCAACCATATTTTCTCGCCCGGTTCGGCCAGTCCCATCATCGAGCCGGGATTGGCGCAATGCGCTGTCACCTCGCGCCCGTCCTCAAGCCTGCAATCGGCTAGAAAGCGTTTATAGCGGCGGATCAGGTGGGCGGGGACAAGAGGGGTTTCAAATCGCATGCTTCAGGGCCTATACCTGCGGAAAGGGTCGATCAAGGGGGCGCAGGCCATGCAAAATCCAACCGCAGCCATGCTGGTGATCGGGGATGAAATCCTGTCGGGTCGCACCCGCGACGCAAACATGCATTATCTCGCGCAGGAGCTGACCAAGCAGGGGGTCGACCTGAAAGAGGTCCGTGTGGTCAGCGATGACGCCGCTGCAATCGAAGCCGCCGTTCAGGCGTTGTCGGCAAATTTTGATCATGTCTTCACCAGCGGTGGGATTGGACCGACCCATGATGATATCACCGCCGATTGCATCGCCCGTGCCTTTGGCGCGCATATCGACATCCGCGACGATGCTCGCGCTTTGCTTGAAGCGCATTACGAGAAATCCGGGCTGGAACTGAACGCTGCCCGTTTGCGCATGGCGCGCATCCCCGATGGTGCCACGCTGATCGACAATCCGGTGTCGACTGCGCCAGGCTTTACCATCGGCAATGTTCATGTGATGGCTGGGGTGCCCTCGGTCTTTCAGGCGATGGTGGCGAGTGTATTGCCGGGTCTGACCGGCGGTGTTCCTCTGCTGTCCCAGACCTTGCGGGTGGATCGCGGCGAAGGCGATATCGCCGCTCCCCTTGCGGCACTAGCAGCGGATTTTCAGGATTTGTCCATCGGGTGTTATCCGTTTCAGATCAATGGTGTGTTCGGTGCCAACGTTGTCATCCGCGGAACCGAGGGCGCCCAGATTGATGCAGCCTCAACCCGGTTGGCGAAAGAGCTTGGTCTGTGAGCGTTGTCTGGCCTGATGTCGTCGATGGCACTTGGCCATCTGCGCATCGCGACAGGAAGGGGCCGTTTTGGGTGCGTCAGGGTCTGGGCGGCGGATCGCGGGTGAGTGCAGCCAATGCGCTGGGGCCGGTCTTGGATGACGATATCGCGGCGGCCGAGGTCGCGATGCAGGCACTGGGGCAAAAGCGCATCTTTTGCCTGTGGCCAGGGGACGAGGCGCTGGATGCGCAGCTTGAAGGCCGGGGCTATTCCGTGTTGGATCCGGTCAATATTTACACCTGCCCGGTTGAGCATCTGACTGATCTTCCGCTCCCCCGCGTAACGGTGTTCTCGATATGGGAGCCGCTGGCAATCATGCGTGAGATCTGGGCCGAGGGCGGGATTGGACCAGAGCGGCTGGCCGTGATGGAGCGAGCCCCGGGTCCAAAGACCGGCCTGCTGCTTCGCCATAGTGACCAACCTGCTGGTACCGGGTTTGTTGCGATGCACGGGGACGTGGCCATGGTCCACGCACTTGAGATTTTGCCCGCTCATCGCCGTCAGGGCCTGGGCCAATGGGCGATGCGCGCGGCTGCGCTCTGGGCACAGGATCAGGGCGCCGTGACGCTCAGCGTGATTTGCACCAAGGCGAATGCGGGTGCCAATGGCCTTTATCGCGCGCTTGGGATGGAGCTTGCCGGAGAATACCATTACCGTCAGCTGGCTGAAGGAGAGAACCCAAAGTGACCGATCTTACCCCACCCACCGCGCTGAACCTTCCGATGGTGGATCCGCTGCCGCCGGAGACGCAGAAATATTTCGACATTTGCGTCGAAAAGCTGGGTTTTGTGCCCAACGTTCTGCGGGCCTATGCCTTTGACATCGACAAGCTGAACGCGTTCACCGCGATGTATAATGATCTGATGCTAGCGGATAGTGGGTTGTCCAAGCTTGAACGCGAGATGATCGCGGTGGTCGTGTCGGCAATAAACAAGTGTTTCTATTGCCTTGTCGCACATGGGGCGGCGGTCAGGCAGTTGTCGGGTGATCCGCAACTGGGCGAAATGCTGGTCATGAACTACCGGGTTGCGCCTTTGGATCAGCGGCAGCGTGCCATGCTGGATTTCGCGGCCAAAATGACCACCGAAAGCACCAAGATCGAAGAGCCCGACCGACAGGTCCTGCGGGATGCCGGGTTTAGCGACCGCGATATCTGGGACATTGCCAACGTGACCGGCTTTTTCAACATGTCGAACCGTGTTGCAAGCGCGACCGCGATGTCCCCCAACCCCGAGTATCACGCCCAATCAAGATGATCCGCCGTCTCGTTATATTCCTGTTGCTCATGGCATCGCCTGTTGTCGGGCAGGAGCTGACGCTTCCTTCGGGTACGCGATTGGTCAGCGACCGCACGAGCCCGTTGGACAGCTATGACCTGCCCACTGGCCCTTATACCGACGGAGCAGTCCCGGCGCGCCGGGTCGAAGGGCGGGTCGAGCGCTATACCTGGCGGCTGCAGGCCGGGTCCAGCACCACTTTGCAGCTGCTAGCCCCGTTGCGGGAACAGATCAAAGCCCAGGGGTATGAGGTTCTCTTTGACTGCGACGCCCGCAGTTGCGGCGGCTTCGATTTTCGCTTTGGAACCGAAGTTGTCCCCACGCCTGACATGTATGTGGCCATCCAGGACTATCGCTTTTTGTCCGCTGCCAGGGGCGACGAAGTTCTGAGCCTGTTGGTCAGCCGAAACCCGCCCGATGGCTATGTGCAGATGATCCGCGTGTCACCTGAAGGGGCCGAAGCCGCGCCTCCGCTGGTGATCGAAGAAGCGGTCGATCAGGCGCAGGGGCTGTTGGCAGAGCTTGCCCAAGAGGGCCATGTGATTCTGGGTGATCTGCATTTTCGCACGGGCGAAATAACCTTGGGTGAGGGGCCTTTCGGCTCTCTGAATGAGATTGCGCAGTATTTGTCGGACAATCCCGGAACGCGGCTGGCTCTGGTCGGGCACACGGATGATACTGGCGCACTCGAGGCCAATATTTCGGTCAGCACAGGCCGAGCGCAGACCGTGCGCGCCCGGTTGATTGAGAAACATGGCGTGGCCGCCGACCGGGTCGAGGCGCGGGGGATTGGTTATCTGGCCCCGATCACCTCGAATGCAACGCCCGAAGGTCGCGAACTGAACCGCCGGGTCGAGGCGGTTCTGCTGATCAACTGATCCCTACATCACCCACCACAGGTACAGCGGCAGTCCGATCGTGATGTTGAACGGGAAGGACACGCCCAGCGACAGGGTCAGATAGATCCCGGCCTCGGCCTTTGGCAGCGCGATCTTCATCGCCGCGGGCACAGCGATATACGAGGCCGATGCGGACAGGACCATGAACAGGAACAGGCTGCCGTCAGGTAGGCCGATCACCGCCCCGACCACCCAAGCCATCGCAGCGCCGATCAGGGGCATCAGCATACCAAAGGCAAACAGACCCAGCGAAAGCTTATCGCAGTTCTTGATCAGGCTGCGCCCCGCGGAAATGCCCATATCCAGCAGGAAAAGGCACAGGATGCCGGTGAAGGGCGTGACGATGAAGGGCGCAATCATCTGCATCCCTTCGCCACCCGTAATAGCGCCAATTAGAAAGGCCCCGGTCAACAGGACAATCGACCCGTTTGCCAACAGATCGCGCCACAGCCCATTGTCATTGACGCCCTTGCTGCTGGTTTTATGCGCCAGCCAAAGGGCCGAAAGGATGGCGGGAACCTCCATCGCGGCGGCGGCAGCAACCATGAAGCCGTCATGATCAAGACCCACCAGATCCAGCAGGCTGGTTGCGGTGACGAAGGTCACGATTGAGATTGATCCATAATGCCCAGCAACAGCCGCCGCATTCAACGCGTCCAGCCGCGTCATGACCCGGAGCAGGCCGAATGCCACAAAGGGGATGACAAAAGACAACGCCACACCGCCTAGCAAAGTCAGGAACAGATCCATGTGGATGCCATGCTCGGCCAGGCTGCTGCCGCCTTTGAAGCCGATGGCCAACAGCAGATACAGCGACATGAACTTGGCCGCCCCAGCGGGGATCGACAGATCGCTGCGGGCAAAAGCCGCCAGCAGCCCGAGGACGAAGAAAAGGATGGTTGGCACCAGCAGGTTGCTGGAAAGGGTTTCGATCACGCTGGGCATTTTGGCTCCTGTCCCGATTTCACGGGCTAAGTGCCTTGCCTATTTATGTTATCCAAATATTATCTTTCTAATTTTTGGATAGTTTAAAGTTATGAAATGCGCCCAACACTAAGGCAACTGGAATATATCGTTACGGTCAGCCGATTGGGTCGATTTGGATTGGCAGCCGAGGTTCTGAATGTCAGCCAGCCCAGCCTCTCGGCGCAAATTGCCTCTGTAGAACAAGAACTTGGCCTGCGCATCTTTGATCGTAACCGGGGTGGTGTTCAGGTGACTGCCAAAGGCGAAGAGTTCATCGAACGCGCCCAGAAGATCCTTGCCGATGTCCGGGATCTGCGCCACGCGATGAGCAGCGAGACACCGGTTTCGGGGCGGTTAAGGCTGGGCGTGTTGCCGTCAATCGGGCCCTACCTGCTGCCTCAGGTCATCAAAAAGGTCCATCAGGACCGCCCCGGTCTGCGCATTGTCGTGCGCGAGGAAAACACCCGTGATCTGGAACAAGGGCTGAAATCCGGTCGGTTCGATCTGATCCTGTCCACGCCCGAGGACCATCCGAACACAATCCAGCAGCGCCTGTTCAACGAATCCCTGTGGATCGGGGTCGCTGTGGATGATGTGCTGGCGGGTGATACCCAGGGTGTCACCGCCCAGGATTTGCGCGACCGGCTGATCCTGACCCTGGACCAAAGCCACCGTCTGTCCCGGATCGTCTATGCGCTTGCGGCGGAATGCGGCGGGGTGGTGTCGGATGAATACGAGGGCACCACGCTTGATTCCATCGTGCTGATGGCGGCTTCGGGGGTTGGGGTCGCAGTATTGCCGGACCTCTATGCAAGGCGTCAGGGCATTTACCGCGATGAGGTCCGTCTGCGCCCGCTGACAATCGCAAATGCCAACCGCGATATCGCGCTGCTGTCGCGCAGAAAAGAAGCGGATCTGCCGGGGCAGAATATCCTGACCCAATCCCTGCGCGCGGTCGCACAAAGCATGGGGCTGGCCGTGATCAGCGAATAAAAAAAGGCCCACACTACTTGTGCGGGCCGTTCAGTTTCCACCGGGAGAAATTACCAGTCCATCGGGCCTTTTTCGTTGAAGGCATCGACGAGGAAATCAATGAATGCCCGCACCTTGGGCTGCGTAAAGCGACCGGGCGGGTAGACGGCATAAACGCCTTGCACTTCATCGGGCAGCGACGGCATTGCGTCGACAACTTCGCCCGACTTCAGCGCGTCGGAATAGAGATAGCTGGGCAGATGCGCGATCCCAAGCCCCGAGACCGCAGCGTTCAACAAGGATTGCCCATCATTCACGCTGAGCCACCCGGCGGTGCGGACCTGACGTTTTTCACCCGAAGGTGCGGTCAGTTTCCACACATTGCCCGAAGACTGGCTGGAATAATGTAACAGCTTGTGTTCGTTCAGGTCGTCGATCTTTTGCGGACGCCCGAATTTCTCGATATAGGTGGGCGCGGCGACCATCCGCTTGACGGTTTCGGTCAGCTTGCGGGCGCGCAATGTGCTGTCTTCCAGCTCACCAATCCGCACGGCAACGTCGAACCCTTCCGAGATCAGTTCAACATAGCGATTGTTCAGCACCATATTCACTGTGATGTCGGGATAGGCAGCTAGAAATCCCGACAGAACCGGAGACAGGTGATTCACGCCGAAATCTGTCGCCACACTGATCCGCAGCAGACCAGAGGGGGCAGATTGCATCGAGGTAACCAGCGCATCAGCCTCGCCCGCGTCATTCAGAACGCGGCGGGCCCGGTCATAATAGGCCAGCCCGATTTCGGTTGGTGACACGCGGCGCGTCGTGCGGTTCAGCAGTCTTGCGCCCAGGCGTGCTTCCAGGCTGGAAACGTGCTTGGACACAGCCGATTTTGAGATGCCCATTTTCTTGGCCGCGTCGGTGAAACCGCCTTGGTCCACCACGTTGGCGAAGGCTTCCATTTCGGTCAGTCGGTCCATTCTTGTTCCCCAGGTGTAGGTTCTTTAACTGATCTTTACGTCAAATCTGGGCGGAAACAGGGCGGACATGGGATAATATCAGGGATTTGAATCGGATCGTTTGCGCTTGGGAAACTCTGAAACAGTGGTTTCCATATGGGCCACAAGCCTTTTGACAACGGGTATCCTCGATTTCGGGCCGAAACATGCTACCATGAGGATGGCAAATTTGTGACAACGGAGAAGATTATGAAAGCTGTTTTAGCTATTGCCGCAACCTGCCTGTCGGCGACATTTGCTCTGGCCGGGGGTGAAACACCATCAAACCCCGAAGCGCAGGTCTATTTTGTGAAATTGTCTGACGGCGACGTTGTCCAATCTCCGGTCACCGTGGTCTTTGGCCTCAGCGGCATGGGGGTCGCGCCGGCGGGTACTGAAAAGGAAAACACCGGGCATCATCATCTGCTGATCGACCGACCGCCTTTGGGGCAGGGAGAGGACGGTGCGGATGAGTTGTCTTATGGTCTGCCCGCGGATGACAATCATATCCATTTTGGCGGCGGTCAGACCGAGGTGACGCTGGAAATGGCTGCAGGCGAACATACGCTTCAGCTAGTGCTGGGCGATGCAGGTCATGTACCGCATTCCACGCCCATCGTGTCCGAGGTGATTACGATAACCGTTGAATAAGCGATAAGAGACGTCTGCTGTTGGTTTCCGGTGGGCTTTCAGGAATGTCGCCGGGCCACAGTGATGTATGGCGTTTACTTTTCCTTTCGAACCGGAAATTCTGCGTGCTAGGAAAGGGAGGGCTAGGATGTCGACAGAGTTTCTACTGACGTCTCTGATCGTTGTGCTTTTACCGGGCACCGGCGTGATCTATACGCTTGCGGTTGGGTTGGGGCGCGGCTTTTGGGCCAGTTTTGCGGCGGCGATTGGCTGTACCATAGGGATCATACCTGCTGCGCTGGCCAGTATCGTCGGTCTTGCGGCCCTGCTGCATACCAGCGCGCTGGCCTTTCTGGTGCTAAAATACCTTGGGGTGCTGTATCTGTTTTACATGGCCTGGGGGATCGTCCGGCAAGGCGGAGCATTGGATGTACAGAGCCAGAAACCCGCAAAAGGGTATGTGAAGATTGCAATCACGGGCACCTTGATCAATGTGTTGAACCCCAAGCTATCTTTGTTCTTTCTGGCCTTTCTGCCGCAATTCATTCCTGCCGGTACAGGTGCCGCCGAAGCAGAGCTGATCAAGTTGGCCTTGTCCTTCATGGCCATGACCTTTGTCGTCTTTGTTGGCTATGGCGCTTTCGCTGCGGTGGCACGCGACTATGTGATCCAGCGGCCCACTGTCATGGCTTGGGTCAGGCGCTGTTTCGCCGGGGCCTTTGGGGCATTGGGTGCAAAGCTGGCGCTGGCCGACTGACCCCAATACCAGCAGAGCGATTGGCCCGGTTCTGGACCGGGCCAAGGCATATCAGAAAGTGGTTGCCAGCCGCGTGCCCTGATTGATGGCCCGTTTGGCGTCTAATTCGGCTGCAACATCCGCGCCGCCGATCACATGTGGGGTAATGCCACGTTCGATCAATGTATCGGCCAGGCTGCGGTCAGAGATCTGG
Organism: Ruegeria sp. CDSA020; assembly: GCF_059612345.1. Lineage (NCBI taxonomy): Bacteria > Pseudomonadati > Pseudomonadota > Alphaproteobacteria > Rhodobacterales > Roseobacteraceae > Ruegeria > Ruegeria sp. CDSA020. The sequence goes on along the minus strand of NZ_JBXWQK010000009.1, from coordinate 53,782 downwards.
CCCGAGCACAGAACAATCGTATCCGCCGCAATTACCGTCGGGTTCTCGCGTGCTTCGCCGAAACTCACATGCAGCCCGTCATCGTCGATCCGCTCATAATTCACGCCACCGACGAAATTGACGTTTTTCATCTTCAGCGTTGCGCGATGAATCCAGCCGGTGGTCTTGCCCAACCCTTTGCCATGGGCTTGCGCCTTGCGCTGCAGCAAAGTCACCTGGCGCACGGGGGCGGCAGGTTGTGGCCCTTCAGGTGCCAGCCCCGAGCGATGCTCGGCCGGGTCGGTAACGCCCCATTCCTTCATCCAGGCAGGCAAGTCGGTGGTGATGCTGTGGCCTTCTTCCAGCAGGAATTCGGACACGTCAAAGCCGATCCCACCTGCTCCGATCACGGCCACTGATTTGCCAACCGGGGTCTTGTGGCGCAGGACGTCGATATAATCGACGACATTGTCACGGTCCTGACCGGGGATTTTCGGATCACGCGGGACGACGCCGGTGGCGATCACCACCTCGTCATAGCCGGCCAGATCATCGGCGCACACTTCACGCTCAAGCTCGACCTTAATGCCCAAATCGGCAATCATGGCGCGGTACCAGTCGACCAGACCCCAGAATTCCTCTTTGCCCGGAACCTGCTTGGCCATGTTCAACTGACCGCCGATCTCACTGGCGCGGTCAAACAGGGTCACGTCATGGCCGCGCTGGGCGGCGGTCATTGCGGTCGACAGACCTGCGGGGCCCGCGCCGACGACGGCAACTTTCTTGACGCTGTCGGCCTGTGTGATCACCAATTCGGTTTCGTGACAAGCGCGCGGGTTTACCAGGCACGAGGTCAGTTTGCCTTGGAATGTGTGATCCAGACAGGCCTGGTTGCAAGCGATGCAGGGTGCAATCGTCGCCGCCTCAGCAGCGATAGCTTTGTTAACGAAATCCGCATCTGCCAGCATCGGACGGGCCAGCGAGACCATGTCGGCGCACCCCGTGGCAAGAACCTCTTCGGCGACCTCCGGAGTGTTAATCCGGTTTGACGTAATGACCGGGATCGAGACCTTGCCCATCAGCTTTTTGGTCACCCAAGCAAAGGCCGCGCGCGGAACGCTGGTGGCAATGGTGGGAATTCGCGCCTCGTGCCAGCCGATGCCGGTATTGATGATCGTGGCGCCGGCCTGTTCGATCCGCTGCGCCAGTTCCACAACCTCATCATGAGTAGATCCGTTGGGAACCAGGTCAATCATCGACAAGCGGTAGATGATGATGAATTCCGTGCCGACGGCCTCGCGCGTGCGGCGCACGACCTCGATCGGCAGGCGCATCCGGTTCTCATAAGAGCCGCCCCAACGGTCCTCGCGCTTGTTGGTGTGAGTCACCAGAAACTGGTTGAGGAAATACCCTTCGGATCCCATGATCTCGACCCCGTCATAGCCCGCTTTCTGGGCCAGGACCGCGGCGTTCACGATATCGCTGATCTGTTTCTCGATACCCTCTTCGTCCAGCTCGGTCGGCGGGAACGGAGAGATCGGAGATTTCACTGGGCTGGGTGCGACACATTTCGGCCCATAGGCATAGCGCCCCGCATGCAGGATCTGCATCGCGATCTTGCCACCGGCCTCATGCACCCGTTGGGTGACGATGGAGTGGTTTGCCACTTCTTTGTCGTTGGTCATCATTGATGCCCCCGGCAGTACCGAACCTTCAAGATTTGGGCCAATCCCTCCAGTCACCATCAGCGCTACGCCACCGCGCGCGCGGTCGGCATAGAACTCGGCCACCCGATTCCAATCGCCGGTCTCCTCAAGCCCGGTATGCATCGAGCCCATCAGCACGCGGTTCTTCAGCGTGGTAAAGCCCAGATCCAGCGGGGCCAGCATGTTTGGGTATGCAGTCATCCAGAACTCTCCCTTATAGAATTTGGCTGCCAGATTGACCTTCGCGTCATCTTTGTCACGCGAAACCTAACGTCATACCCTTTGCCTTGGGCCCGCTGCTTGTTACAGAAGCTCCAAAGCATGTTCACGAGGCCGCGTATGACCCCCGAAGAGATTGCCAAACTGCCCTACCGCCCCTGCGTCGGGCTGATGTTGATGAATGCCGAGGGTAAGATATTCGTCGGCCAGCGCAACGACCGCCACAAGGACGCCTGGCAGATGCCTCAGGGTGGTGTGGACCAGGGTGAAGACCCGCGCGATGCGGCGCTGCGCGAGCTGTGGGAAGAAACCGGCGTCACGGCAGATCTGGTCGAGATCATCGCCGAGACCGAGGGGTGGTTGCCCTATGATCTGCCGCATGACATCGTGCCGAAGATCTGGAAAGGTCGGTATCGGGGGCAAGAGCAGAAATGGTTTCTGATGCGGTTCTCTGGCCGCGACGATCAGATCAACATTCAGACTGAGCATCCCGAATTCACCCGATGGAAATGGCAGGAACCGGGCCAGCTGGTTGCCGAAATCGTGCCGTTCAAACGCGACGTGTATGAACACGTGGTTGCAGCGTTTTCGGATCACCTGAACTGACATGATCCCACAGACCTATCCCAGTCCGGACCCACGCCACCGCCGCGCCGATCTGGTCGTGCATCTTATCGGTCTGGCGTTGATTTTGACCGCTGGCGGAGCGCTGATCCGCAATTCGTACCTGATGCTCGACAGCGGGCTTATTCTTGCGGTTCTGGTTTATGTAGCCTGTGCGTTGGGCTCTAATCTGGCCTCGTGTTTTTATCACTTTTCCCGCTGGCACCAGCGTCGGCAGCTGCTGCGACGCATAGACCATGCCGCAATCTATTCCAGTATCTGCGGCACCTTCACACCCTTTTTCCTGCTGGCCGGTACCGGCTGGACCATGACTTTGCTCTGGTTGTGCTGGGGGCTGACTGTGGTGGCCATCTGGAACAAGATCGCCAACAAGACGGTCAAATCCCGATGGTCAACAGCATCCTATCTGGGTCTGGGCGCGCTGGGGCTGTGCGCCATACCCGATCTGAAAGATGTCCCCGTTTCAGTCCTGTGGTGCATTCTGGCCGGGGCGGCAAGCTATGTGATCGGCACAGTCTTTTATGCCCGCAAGGCACTGCCTTTCCGCTATGCGATTTGGCACGCTTGGGTCAATCTTGGCGGCATATTCATGTTCGTAGGCATCTGGATCGCTCTGTTCGTGCAGGGATAACCGTGAGGGGAGGGGCTCTGCCCCCTCCCACATATTATAGGCCAGTCCTGATTCGACTAAAGCAAACCGCCCTGCTTGAGCAAATCGATCATATCCGCCTTGGGGCGCGGGCCGATATGGCTGATCACCTCACGGGCGCAGACATTGCCCATCTTGGCGCAGGTCTCATAGTTTCGCCCCGTGGCCATGCCAAACAGGAACCCGGCTGCGAATTGGTCGCCTGCGCCGGTGGCGTCGACGGGAACGATTTTTTCCACCGGAATGTCAAAGCGCTGACCTTCATTCAGCACAGTTACCCCGTCGCCTGACCGGGTGCAGACCACCAGTGGGCAGATATCGGCGGTTTTCGCCAGTGCATCCTCAAGATCATTGGTTTCGAATAGGGATTTGATCTCGGCCTCGTTGCCGATCACAAAATCCAGTTCATTTTCGATCAGCAGTAGGAAATCGACCCGGTGCCGTTCAACGCAGAACGGGTCAGAAATGGCGATCCCGGCCTTGCCGCCGCCCTTGTGGCAATCCCGTGCGGCCTGAAGGAACGCAGCTTTGCCTTTTTCCTTGTCGAACAAATAGCCTTCAAGGAACATGATCTGGCTGTTACCCGCGACCTCGGCTGACACATCCGCCGAGGAAAGCTCCGAGGAAATTCCCAGATAGGTGTTCATCGACCGTTCGCCGTCGGGTGAGACAAAAATCATCGAGCGCGAAGTCGGAAGCTCTCCACCCGGTACGGGCGGGTTCACGAAATCCACACCGTCCTCGTGCATCGCCTCTGCGTAGAATCGTCCCAACGCATCATCATGTACGCGTCCGATAAAGGCTGCGCTCAGTCCTAGTGCGCCGGCACCGGCAATCGTGTTCGCAACGGATCCGCCCGGCGTTTGCACGCGGCCTTCCATAGCGGCGTAAAGAAGTTCACCCCGCTCCTGTTCTATCAGCTGCATGATGCCCTTCTCGATGCCCATCAGTTCCAGAAAACTGTCATCGGCCTGAGAGATCACGTCCACAACGGCGTTTCCAATACCGGTGAGCTGGTAGGTTTTCATAGGTTCTTGTCCTCGAATTGGCAGAGATCGCGGATGATACAGGTTCCGCAAATAGGTTTGCGTGCTTTGCAGTGATACCGGCCATGCAAGATAAGCCAGTGATGTGCGTGCAGTTGGAAGTCGGTCGGGATGTTATCTTCGATTGCGCGTTCAACCGCATCCACATGTTTTCCCGGACAGATGCCTGTTCGGTTTCCGACACGGAAAATATGCGTATCCACGGCCTGCGCCGGATAGCGCCACCACATGTTCAACACCACATTGGCGGTCTTACGCCCGACGCCCGGCAGCGATTGCAACGCGGCGCGGGAATTGGGAACTTCGCCGTCATACTCTTCGACCAGAATACGGCTGAGCTTGATGACGTTCTTTGCCTTTTGGCGGAATAGACCGATGGTTTTGATATGCTCGATCAGGCCATCTTCGCCCAGGTCCAGCATCTTTTGCGGGGTGTCGGCGGTTTTGAAAAGGGCGCGCGTAGCCTTGTTGACGCCGACATCGGTGGCCTGTGCAGACAGCGCCACCGCTACGACCAGAGTATAGACATTCACATGCTCTAGCTCACCCTCAGGTTCCGGGTCAGCCTGCTGAAAGCGGGTAAAAATCTCTCGGATCGTGTGGTAATCAAGTTGCTTGGCCATGCGGCGACGTATGCACGTATTGCGGCGCAGGGCAAGCCGATGGCTCGGGTAACCACACAAGCAAGAATCTGCTTAGCGGATAGCTGTGGGTTTTGGATTACGTAGGGTAAGCCTGATTCGTGTTATTCTCGCGATGCGCAGCCTATTTTTATTTCAGCGCATTTTTCCCGCATTGGCGGATATTTTATTTAATTATTGAAAGGTTGATCCATGGCGAACCCAGATCTTGCCGCAAAACTGCAGTCCCGTTATCGGTCTGTTGAGCTGGCCCATCAAGGTGACGAAGACCTCGGCCCCCTGAAATTACTGCCCGGAGTTTGGAAGAACGGCGACAGCACGCGCGGACGTGGCTGGAACATGATCGCCCTTCCGTTTGCGACCGAGCCTGGCAGCCGTCTCAACTATCGTCTGCTGGTTAATCAATTCGAGGAAACGCTTCAATTCACGACCGTTGACAAAGCGGTTCCAAACCGCGGGATTGAGCGTCCGAACCCGGCCTCAGGAGACCCGACCGTTAACACCGATCAGTTTGTGGTTACACTGGATTATCAGCAGTCCATCGCGCAGCTCTCGGCTGAAGATCGCCCCGACAGCGGACTGGCGGGACCTGCCGATCTGGCCATCCATCACGAGCCCGGTCTGTTCCTGCATATGACCAATCTGACCACAAACAATCTGAACGTTGCACGTTTGGGAACGGTGCCACATGGCGACTCGCTGTTAGGTCTTGGAGAAGCGAGCGAGATCGATGGACCGCCAACGATTCCGGTGGTCGACGGGCTGCCCGAAGGGGCCACAAAGGACCTGAACAGCGGATATCTTTCGCCCTACAAACATTATCACGATAATCCGTTCAACGGCGTTGTGACCGCCCCGGGGTTCCCAGGCTTCGATCCTGTGCACCCGCATCTGTTGCTGGCAGCTGGAATACCGAACAATGTGAAAAAAACCACGATATTGCCGTTCAACACCGCGCTTGAGGATGCCGGGATCGTCAACATTCCGTTTGTTGTCAAACAAGCCAACGCGGCGGTGATGGATTCGATCTTTTGGATCATGGAGCTGGACGAGCCGGGAATTGGCGGTGAACCCAAGCTGCTGATGATGTATCTGCAGAATGTCGGTCTGGATTTCTTCCCACGCTTTGACGGGAAACCCGGTCTGATCCGCTGGCCGCATGTCAGCATCAACGTCATGGAAAAGGTTGCACCCCCGGAAGAGGCGGCACCCTATACCGTTATCCCGCAGGTCTGAGGGCGCAGATAGCGCAAGAATCGGGTCGCACTCTGGTCGGTAACAGGCCATCTTCTGTCTATCGAAGGAGTGCGACCATGAATGTCCAGACCCCAGAAAGCGGCTATCATTATAATGTCATGCGCCGGGCGATTGACCTGATTGATCAGGGCGGAGAGGCCCTGAGTCTTGAGGAACTGGCACAGCAGATGGATATGAGCCCCGCGCATTTCCAGCGCCTGTTCTCACGTTGGACCGGGGTATCGCCCAAGCGGTATCAGCAATATCTGACGCTGGGCCATGCCAAGGCGTTGCTGCGCGAGCGGTTCACGACACTGGAAACCGCCCTGAATGTGGGCCTGTCCGGCAGCGGTCGCCTGCATGATCTGTTCCTGAAATGGGAATCCATGAGCCCCGGCGAATACGCCCGTAGGGGTGCCGGTTTGACCATCTATTGGGGATGGTTTGAATGTCCTTTTGGTCCTGCTTTGGTGATGGGCACCGACAAGGGCATCTGCGGAATGGCCTTTGGGGCCGAAACCGGCGAAGAAAATGCCATGGCGGATATGTTGTCGCGTTGGCCCAATGCCAATTTCGTCGAGGACCCGATGCGCCTGCGGCCCTGGGCGCTCAGTGCATTTGGCGCGGTGAGCGACCGATTGGAACCAACGCCTCTGTATCTGATAGGCTCGCCCCTGCAGATCAAAGTGTGGGAAGCGCTGATGCATATCCCTTCGGGCCAGGTCACAACCTATTCCGAGATCGCGCAACGGGTGGGATCACCGCAAGCTGTGCGCGCCGTCGGGACGGCCGTGGGTCGAAACCCGGTCAGTTGGCTGATCCCTTGCCACCGCGCGCTGCGAAAATCCGGGGGGCTGGGTGGTTATCATTGGGGCCTGCCGGTGAAACGCGCCATGCTGGCCTATGAGGCGGCACAAGCAGACGCTTGATTTCTGATCAGAAAAAGCCATAGGGATCTTCGAACAAAGTGATAAACCTTTGCCGAGGTTGCAGGACACCAAAGCGATGATCCAGAAATTTGCCCTGTGGTCGATCCCGATTTCCATCGCGGTTCTGGCCTTGAAACTGTTGGCCTGGTGGTTGACGGGATCGGTCGCCTTGTTGTCCGATGCGATGGAATCCGTGGTCAATGTGGTCGCGGCCTTGCTGGCGTTCTTTGCGGTTTCGATCGGCGGCAAACCTCCTGACGATAATCACCCCTTTGGGCATAAGAAAGCCGAATACCTGTCTGCTGTTGTCGAAGGTGTGCTGATCGTGCTGGCGGCGCTTCTAATCCTGCGAGAGGCCGTTGCCGCGCTGTCATCGTCGCATCTGGACCAGGCCCCGCTGACCGGGGTGGCAATCAATGTGCTGGCAACCGCTCTGAACGGTGCCTGGGCCTATATGTTGCTGCGGGTCGGGCGGCAGTACGCCTCTCCGGCGCTTGAGGCCAGCGCAAAGCATATCTTTACCGATGTGTTCACTTCGGTGGGCGTTGTCATCGGATTGGTGTTGGCCCTTGCCACCGGCTGGCTGATCCTGGACCCGATCCTGGCCATTCTGGTCGCCCTGAACATTCTGTGGGAGGGATGGAAGGTCATTCGCAAGTCGATTGACGGTCTGATGGACGTGTCCCTTACTGATCCCGAACTGGATGAAGTGCGGAGCATCATCGATGCAAATCTGGGCCGGGCGCTGGAATATCACGACCTGCGGGGCCGCCGATCCGCCAGCATGATCTTTGTCGAGTTCCATCTGGTCGTTGACGGTAGCATGAGCGTGGCGACGGCCCATGATATCTGTGACGATATCGAAGACGCTTTGACCGATCAGTTCCCCGGATCGGTTTTTGTGATTCATCTTGAGCCGGATTCAGAGTCTAAAGGGCCCGGCGCAGATAGCGCACGGGCCCCGAAAACAGGTTAGACGGCAGGTGGGTTACTCGGCAGCCCAGCCGCCGACGGCCTTGACCTCAAGGAAATCCTCCAGCCCCCAGACGCCGCCTTCGCGCCCGTTGCCGGATTGTTTCATGCCGCCGAACGGGGAACCCGCGCTGCGGGATTTGCCATTCATCTCGACCATACCCGACCGCAGAGCGCGGGCCATGCGGTTGGCACGGACGTTATCCTGTGTTTGGACATAGTTGGTCAGCCCATAAGGTGTGTCATTGGCGATTTCGATGGCCTCTTCGTCGGTATCGAAGGGGATCATGGTCAGAACCGGTCCAAAGATCTCTTCGCGGGCGACGGTCATCTGGTTGTTGACGTCGGCAAAGACCGTGGGCCGCACGTAATAGCCCTTGTTCAGCCCTTCGGGCCTGCCAGTGCCACCAGCGACAAGACGCGCGCCTTCGTCGATACCCTTTTGGATCAGGTCCTGAATCTTGCCCCATTGCAGCTCGTTCACAACCGGGCCGATATGGCGGCCTTCTTCCATCGCCGGGCCAACGGTGACACCTTTGGCAATCTCAGCTGCGGTTTCCACCGCCGCGTCATAGATGGGACGCTGAACCAGCATCCGGCTAGGGGCGTTACAGCTTTGACCGGTGTTGTTCATCATGTGCAGCACGCCACGTTTGACGGCCTTTTCATCCGCATCGGCAAAGACCACGTTTGCGCCCTTGCCGCCTAGTTCCAAATGCACCTTCTTCAGCGTATCGGCTGCGGCTTTGGAAATCGCCGTGCCCGCGCGGGTGGATCCCGTAAAGCTGACCATATCCACATCGGGGTGCGTGGACAGCTGAGACCCGACGCCAACTCCGTCACCGTTGACAAGGTTGAAGACACCGGGTGGGAATCCGGCCTCATCCATCAGCTCGGCAAAGATCATCGCGTTCAGCGGGCTTTGCTCCGAGGGTTTCAGAACCATTGTGCAGCCCGCAATCGCAGCCGCACCGACCTTCAGCGTGACCTGGTTCATTGGCCAATTCCACGGTGTGATCAGGGCGGCGACACCGACGGCCTCATAGATGATCTGGTCGTTGGGAGCGTGATCGCCCAGCGGCCGCTCGAAAGGAAACGCTTTGGCAGCGCGGATGAAATTTGCCAGGTGCCAACTGCCTGCTCCGACTTGCTGGCTACGCGCCATGTCGATCGGGGCGCCCATCTCCAACGACATTGCCTGGGCCAGATCCTCGGACCGTTCGGCATAAAGCGCGATCAGCTTTTCGACCATCGCGATGCGGGTTTCCGCCGGGGTTTCCATCCAGCCGGGCAACGCCGCCTTGGCCGCTGCAACAGCTGCGTCCGTATCGGCCTGATCGCCCAGCGAAATCACGGCACATGGTTCTTCGGTCGAGGGGTTGATGACCTGAAAATCATGCGTAACCGATGGGGCAACCCACTGACCGTTGATGTAAAAATTGCGTTTCTCGATCATGGTGCATCCTCCTGACCATGCGACGGGGATTCTTGGTTCGGCGCCACTGTGTCAGGCCTTCAGGAAACCGGCAAGCGCGATTTGATCAAATGGAATTTTGAGGTCTGGCCTAGGGCTAAAGTGACTTGCTGACTGTTTAACATCGGCGCAAAGTGATTAGGTTCTGGACAACCGACTCGGTTTTGTAATTAGCAAAGGAGATGCTTCATGGGTTTGCGCATCAACGACACAGTCCCCAATTTCACTGCAGAAACGGATCAGGGCACCATTCAGTTCCACGACTGGATTGGGGATAGCTGGGCCATTCTGTTCTCGCACCCCAAGGATTTCACTCCTGTCTGCACCACCGAGTTTTCGGCCGTCGCGCAGCTAAGCGATGAGTGGGCCGCGCGCAACACCAAGGTCCTGGGCGTTTCGGTTGACGGCGTCGAAGACCACAAGAAGTGGAAAAAGGATATCGAGGCCTATGGCAACGCGCATCCCGGTTTTCCAATCATTGCCGATGATGGTCTGGCCGTTTCAAAGGCCTTCGACATGCTGCCCGCCGAGGCCTATTTGCCGGACGGGCGTACCCCGGCCGACAGCGCGACCGTGCGGTCGGTCTTTATCATCGGGCCAGATAAGCAACTGAAGTTGTCGATGACCTATCCTATGACTGTGGGACGTAACTTTGCCGAGATTCTGCGTGCACTGGACGGGTTGCAGATGTCGTCGAAAGGCGTGGCTACCCCGGCGAACTGGGTGCCTGGCGAAGACGTAATCATTCCGCCTGCTGTCTCAAACGACGACGCCAAAGCAAAGTTTGGCGAGTTCGAGACCATCTTCCCCTATCTGCGCAAGACCAAGGCGCCGTCGTAAGACGGCCCAGGTCAGGGGGGCTGTCTGCCCCCCAACGCGCCTCGCGGCGCGATTCCCCCCGAAGGTATTTTCAGTCAGATGAAGCAGGCGGGCGCTGCGGGTGCAGGTGCAGCTTGGCGCGGTAGGCTGCGCGCTTGAACTCTCGGGTTAATTTGTCTGACAGGGGTGGTTTTGTCTGAATGGTCGAGCCGCCGATTTCCTGGGCCACTTCCTGATTTCCGCTGCCTTGCAAGGCGTGAACCGGCTGGTCTGTCAGCCAGTGCATCTGCAAGAAGGTATCGACAGGGCGGTCGATTTGGTCGGTGGTCGCCAAAAGGCGTTCGGCGGCGTTTTTCCCCACCATCTGACATACGCATTGCAGGCCGATCACCTTGGGTAGGATCAGCCGCAGCCCATCTTGTTCTGCCAGGACCTCTGCCGGTACTTCGCGCTGTTTTACGGGGATGCGGATATAGTGATCGGGGGTGGCGATTGAGGCCAGCAACCCAAGCGCCTGTTCCATTCGCGCCCGATCTATGCGCAGGTCATCCTCGGTGATGATGGCCAGGTCGATATCGTCCTCGACCAGCTTGCGCCAGATGCGTCGATGGCTTTCGAACACGCCGATTTCTGCGGGTCGCAAGGGGAATGGGTAATGCGGGCGGTGCAGATTTCCGGAATGCAGTTCGACACCGGAAATCTGGTCAGGGTCGCGGCCATTTACGGCCTCAAACAGTTCAGCATTGGGCAGGGCCGCGCAGAGCTGATCAGCATTGGGACGGCGCGCGGTGCTCGAGGACATATGGATGACAAAGGATCGCATGCCCCGTGCATAGAACACCGCGTCAGGCGGGGAAAGAGCAACCGTGGATTAAGCCTGGTCCTGGTCGGCGGGTTCTGACGACGAGGACGTGTTGACCAGAGGTTCGGACAAAAGCTCTTCGACAAAAAAGCTGAGTAGTTGAAGCCGTCCCGAGACACCCGCCTTGCGGTAAATCGCAGCGCTTTGTGCCTTGATAGTCCCTTCTTTCGTCTGTCTCAGCTCGGCGATTTCTGCGATCGACAAACCCTTGATGGACAATATTGCGACATCGCGTTCCGCATTGCTGAGCTGCCACTGCGTGAATTGATTTTCGATGACCTGCGAAAACGCGCCCTGCGCCACGCCCAGTTGACGCTGCATGTCCTGCACGCGCAAGCCCTGAGCCCGGATCAGGGTGATTGTCGCCACCAAACCACCGATCAGAGCCAGGGACAGGAACAATTCGAACTGGTGCAAATGCCGAAACCCGGCAGTTTCGCCGCCAAACCAATCTAGCGCTGCATCGGTCAGGAAAAAGGTGGCGCAGACAGCCTGCACCACCAGAAGGAGCCAGAGTAAAGACGTCTGTGAAATCTTCATAGCGCTCCTTTAAGATTGTCTGGTCAGTCGTCGTCCTCTTCAAGCTCGATCGCGGTGACAACGCCATCGGTCTTGTTCAGGACCAGTTCAGTTTCCACGCCATCCTTGACGAGTTCAACCTCGATCTCGCCATCTTCGAATTCGATCTCTTCGATCTGGTATCCCTGCGCCTCGAGAGTGGTGCGGATATCGGTCTCGGTGGTGCCCAGCTTGTCCCCGACTGTCACGTTGGCAAAAGCCAGCACCGGGGCGGTCGCGATCAGTCCGGTCAGAGTCAGCATTTTGAAGGTCTCCATTTCGCATCTCCTAGATTTGTTGCGTCGATGTAGAAGACGTGGGTTCGCCTTGCCGGTGGTGCGATTGGATTTCGGTTGAATTGGGCGGAATTGGTCCAAGGTTTATGCTGACTGAACAAAAAAAGACCCCGGACAAAGCCGGGGTCTTTCGAGAAATCAGAGGGGCGAGCAGATTATTCTGCGCCTTCCTCTTTCTTTTCTTTCTTCTCAGGTGCGATCTCTTCGCCGGTTTCCTGATCGACGATTTTCATCGACAGGCGCACCTTGCCGCGGTCGTCAAAGCCCAGCAGCTTGACCTTCACTTCCTGGCCTTCCTTCAGAACATCCGACGGATGGTTCAGGCGACGGTTTTCGATCTGGGACACATGGACCAGACCGTCGCGCTTGCCAAAGAAGTTCACGAAAGCACCAAAGTCGACGATCTTGACCACTTTACCGGTGTAGATCTGGCCTTCTTCGGGTTCGGCAACGATCGAATGGATCATCTCGTATGCCTTCTTGATCGATTCACCATCGGGCGAGGCGATCTTGATCACGCCATCGTCGTTGATGTCGACCTTGGCACCCGAAACTTCGACGATTTCGCGGATGACCTTGCCGCCGGAACCGATCACTTCACGGATCTTGTCGGTCGGGATGTTCATGGTTTCGATGCGCGGTGCGTGGACCGAGAAATCATTGGTCTCGGACAGGGCTTTGCCCATCTCGCCCAGGATGTGCATCCGGCCGTCCTTGGCTTGCGCCAGGGCTTTCTCCATGATCTCGGGCGTGATGCCCGCAACCTTGATGTCCATCTGCAGAGAGGTGATGCCGTTTTCGGTACCCGCAACCTTGAAGTCCATGTCGCCCAGGTGGTCTTCGTCACCCAGAATGTCCGACAGGATCGCGTAATCGCCGTCATCTTCCAGGATCAGACCCATGGCAACACCGGCAACCGGTGCTTTCAGCGGAACGCCCGCATCCATCATCGACAGCGAACCGCCGCAGACCGACGCCATCGAGCTGGAGCCGTTGGATTCGGTGATCTCGGACACGATGCGGATCGTGTAGGGGAAGTCGGTTGCCGCAGGCAGAACCGCCTGCAACGCGCGCCATGCCAGTTTGCCGTGACCGATCTCACGACGACCCGGAGGGCCCACGCGACCCGCTTCACCAACCGAATACGGAGGGAAGTTATAATGCAGCAGGAAGTTCGATTTGAAGTTGCCGTGCAGGGCGTCGATGAACTGTTCATCATCACCGGTGCCCAGCGTGGTCACTGCCAGCGCCTGTGTTTCACCACGGGTGAACAGGGCCGAGCCGTGTGTCCGCGGCAGCATCGAGGTTTCTGCAACGATCGAGCGGATATCGGTGGTCGAGCGACCGTCGATCCGCTTACCGCCTTTGACGACGTCGCCGCGCAGGATGCCTGCTTCCAGCTTTTTCATCGCCGAGCCAAGGTTCGCGTCTTCCAGCTGTTCCTCGGTCAGGGCTTCCTTGATCGCGTCACGGGCAGCGGAAACAGCGGCGGTGCGCTCTTGCTTGTCGGTGATCGCGAAGGCGGCGCGCATCTGCTCTTCACCGGCGGCCTTAACGGCAGCGGACAGCTCAGAATAATCGGGCGCCTGGAAATCAAACGGCTCTTTTGCCGCGTCTTCGGCCAGCGAAATGATCAGGTCGATCACCGGCTGGATCTGTTCATGTGCGAATTTGACCGCACCCAGCATCTCGGCCTCGGACAGCTCGTAAGCTTCGGATTCAACCATCATCACGGCGTCTTTGGTACCGGCAACAACCAGATCTAGACGCTGTTCAGGGTTCAGGCGCAGGTCCTGCATGTCGTCTACGGTCGGGTTCAGGATGTAATCGCCATCCTCGAAACCAACGCGGCACCCAGCAATCGGGCCTCTGAACGGTGCGCCGGAAATGGTCAGCGCGGCAGAGGCTGCGATCATCGCAACCATGTCGGGGTCGTTGACCAGATCGTGGCTGAGGACGGTGCACATCACCAGAACTTCGTTTTTGAAGCCGTCAACAAACAGCGGGCGGATCGGCCGGTCGATCAGACGCGCGGTCAGCGTCTCTTTTTCAGTCGGGCGCGCCTCGCGCTTGAAAAAGCCACCCGGAACTTTACCGGCGGCATAATATTTCTCTTGGTAGTGGACGGTCAGCGGGAAAAAGTCCTGACCGGGTTTTTGCTTCCGCGCAAAGGTCACGTTTGCCATCACGCTGGTCTCGCCCAGCGTGGCAATCACACTGCCGTCCGCCTGACGGGCAACCTTGCCGGTTTCCAGTGTCAGCGTCTCTTCGCCCCACTGAATTGATTTCTTTGTTACATCAAACATTTGCGTATCCTAGAAGGGAGCACTCCCGCCCCTGCGGGTCTCCCGTTTGCGTGGCGGCCCCATTGCCGCCGACCCCACTTTATCTTCCATTCGAGTGCCGGAGTCAGAGCACAACGTCTCAGATGGACCGCCCATACAGCAGTTTGGGGGCTTTGGAAAGGCAGGAGTTCCGAGGAAGAGTAAGGGTATAAAGGGCGCATGCCCGATCCATCGAGGATCGGGCATGCGCTGCGATCCTACAGGATCGCGTGGGCCAGGATCATGACGATACCACAGCCCAGCGCATAGCCGGTGTCGACCGCAATGGCGAAGCCGCTTTTTTGCGCCCATGTCCCGACCGAGGCTGTCTGCGCCGCCACCGCAAGGATCGCAAGCAGGGCGACGCCCAGGCTATTGGTGGTCTCGGTCACCGCGATTACCGCAGCCAGCAGGATCAGGAACACGATCTGTGTGGCCATCGCGCCCAGTGGCGGGGTTTCGGGCGGCGTCGGGTCGATGCGGGTGCCCTCGGCCCAGCGTTTCTGAAAGCCCATAGGGCCGTAGACCAGCCAGCCCAACAAAAAGGCAGCGACCACCCCTGCACCGAGGGCCAGCCAGTTGATCATAGTGCCGTCTCCAGCGCCGCAAGGATAGCGGACCAGCCGCCCTCGTGATTGTCCCGGCTTTCCTGCGAGGGAAAGCGGATGTGGTGCAGCCGCAGCTCGGTACCCTTTTCGGTGGGTGTGAAATCCAGTGTGACCGTGGAATCGTCTTGGCTGTAGGGCGAATTCCAGGTGAATTGCAGCCGGTTGGGGCGGTCGATGACCTTGTATTCGCCCTCATGCGGCAGATCGCCAGCCTCGGGCGCGCGCATGATGATTTTGAACCGGCCGCCGACCTTGGCGTCGGAATGTGCTTCGGGCACGGTCATGCCCGGTGCCGGCAGCATGAATTTTGCCAGCATCTCGGGGTTGAGCCAGGCATCAAACACCTTTTCGGGTGGATGTGGAATGGCGCGCGTTATTTCAAGTGACAGGTCCGTCATCTTCTGGGTCCTCCAAAGCAGTTTCCAAGGCGTCCAGCCGAAGCGCCCAAATCGAACGCAACCCGGCAAACCAAGAATCAACGGCTGATAAAGGAGCCATCTGAACCTCGATCAGATGTTCGCGCCATTCGGTCCGGCGCTGCACCAGCTCGGCGTTTTCCAGCACCTTGATGTGCTTGGAGACCGAGTTGAGGCTCATATCGAATTGCCGCGCAATGTCCGTCACCCGCAATGGTCCCTGCTGCGCAAGCATCGTCAGAATAGCGCGGCGGGTCGGGTCGGACGCGGCCTTCAATATTGCATTGAGGTCATATCGACTCTCTCGTTCAACCATTTGGATGAATTACAACCTTATTCTGCTTCAGTCAACCGTTTGGGTGAATAACATGTTGAAACCCTGATTGACCAGTCGCCAAATGCACCCTGTTGGATAAGGGTTTGGCCATGATCGGTAACGATGTGGCTACCGATGTTGGTGGAGCCACTGATTACGGGTGAGATCGGACCGTATTGACCCCGTCTCCAGCTTAAAGAAAAAGATCCATTCTATTATGATCGTGCAGAAAGCGGTTTTCATATATCCGGGATCAAAGCGGGTCTGGGCCTATTGCAACGAATCTTCTTTGCTACGCGGTTGGGGAGACCCCAGTTCTTCTTCTTTCAGTATGCCGCGGAGGATTGCGGCAGTTTCCACCTCGGACATTCTTTTTACGATGCCATCTGTGCCAGAGACCATTGTTGACTTTTTTTCTGATTTAGGAGCTTGGGAAAGGTTAGCTGCAAAAACGCGGTTCAAAACTGATTTTAGAGGCATTGTTAAACTCCAGTAAAATAGTCGTCAGACTCTGTCGCTGCGGGCCAGTCCGAACCACGAGGGTGGGAGGGCTCAAAGACCGATTGCCGTGAGTGTGTACCCGCAGCGACAGGCGGCATTTAGGAACCGACCGATCCTGTGCAAAGGGGGAAGATAATGGCCTTTCGCGTCATTTTTTGACTCTCTGATAAAAAACACGACGTTGCTTACGTTTACGTCAACTTTCTAAACCAGCGCTGAGATTCTGCGACGCTACGTCACAATTTGACACCTGTTCATCACGGGCAAATTCAACTGTCCTGAAGGCAGAAAAGCGGCCGTCTTTAGGGGCGATTCTATCGTGCAAGCAGGCGGAACCGTGGCTCCCAATAAAAACGGGCGCGCCCATTGCGGGCGCGCCTTGAAAAGGGAGGACTATGAAAAACCTAACGCTCGAAAAAAAATAAGCGCCTACTCACTACAGTTCCTAGACTGCAGCGATTTGAGCAGCTTGTCGGTGAAGTGGATCACACGGCGCGAAAAAAGTTTCCATCGTCCGAGATGTTGTCGTGATCGGTCATCGAGAATGCAGCAAAAGGCTTTGCTTCAAGGTCGGAGAGAACCCCAAAACCAAATACGCCCGCCGAATGGCGAGCGTATCATGATCTATTGGCTTTTCAGCGCCTGTATCAAAAACAGCAGCGCGCGCTTAGCGGCGGATGCCCAGCTTTTTGATCAGGTCCTGGTACCGTGCTTCTTCTTTGCCCTTCAGATAGTCCAGCAGCTTACGGCGCTGGGCAACCATCTTCAGAAGACCACGGCGACCGTGGTTGTCTTTCTTGTGGGTCTTGAAGTGCTCGGTCAGGGTGGTGATGCGCGAGGTCAGGATGGCAACCTGGACTTCTGGCGAACCGGTGTCGCCGTCCTTGGTTGCGAATTCTTTCATGACGCGATCTTTTTCAGCGGCAGTAATCGACATCGGGGTCTCCTTTGAAAAGGTTAGGGTTGATGGCACAGGCCGGGATGTCGTCCAGCGCAGGCCCATGGAGAAAACCGCATCGATTCCGACACGGATGCGCGCGTATAGGCGCATTTGCGGTCAATGGCAAAGGGATTCTGGAAAGTCAGCCCAGCGCGCTGAGCTGCGCCAGATCGCCTGAGGATATCAGTTGGATGTCATCGGCGCTGACACCGTCTGCCCCGATCAGCTGCACCACGTTCTGCCCGTCGACAATTACATGGGTCAGGTTCTCGTCTTCGGTGTCTGTCTTGATCTGAATGTCCGGGTTTTCCTGACCTTCCCATGAGATCAGCAACTTGTCTTGACCGGGCTGAAAATCCATGACGGTGACGGCGTCATCATCCGCTTCGGGCGAAACCACGATGTCATCGTCACCTTCGCCTCCGGTTACGATATCCCCGCTTTCAGCAATGATCGTATCATCCCCGGCGCCACCGTTCAGGAAATCCACCGCGTCGGGGTGCTCTCCATCCTGACCGTCCAGAATATCGTCGCCATCACCGCCGAACAGCACGTCCTCGCCTTCGCCACCGCTCAACCGGTCATCACCAAACCCGCCATGCAGTGCATCATCGCCTTCACCGCCGGTCAGAATGTCGTCATCTTGCCCGCCATACAGCTCATCCTCGCCCATCCCACCCTCCAGGTGATCTGCGCCGAAATGCCCGAAAAGAGCATCATCCCCCTCACCGCCCGAGATTTGATCGTCGCCCGCTTCGCCGTGAATGACATCCTGGCCAGTGCCGCCAAAGATCGAGTCTGCACCTGTTCCCCCATGCAGGGTGTCATCGCCTTCGCCACCATAAATCGTGTCATCCCCCGCATATCCATTGATCTGATCGTCGCCGTCCTGGCCGGTCAGGATGTCCAGATCCTCGGTACCCGCGATGATCATGTCGCCCTCGATTTCGGATATGATGGTCCCGGTCGAAATCTCGGGCGCTTCGGGTTCCTCGACATTCTCACCGACGTCAAGGAATTCGCCTGTTTCGACCGCAGGAGGCTGGTCGTCGACGACATCGTCCTCACCGGGATCTTCATCTATGTCAAAGACATCGCCGATGGCATAGGCGGCCCCGCCGACAGCCGCCAGACTCAGCAATCCGATCAGAAACATGACAACCTCCTTGAACGCATTGCTTCGAGGGTGAAATGTCTCATGCAATCAGGGCTTTGGTCAAAGCCTAGCTGAGCTTGTGGTTAACCCTTTGTCACCAGGGTTCGGGGTTTTGCGTGTAAGCGATATAGAGCGGATGCTTGGGGTGGCCGTCCTTGGTAAGCCCAAGGTGGTACACCGGCTGACCGGTGCCGCGCAGCAGGGTTTCGACGGCGGTGCCTCGATCCAAATGCGCGCCATGGGTGCCCCAGGCAGCGATGACGTGATCGGCCCAGCCCACGCCATTCAGAATGGCCATGTCATTCTCTGGCCCCACCGGATCGGCGGCGGCCCGCATCTTGCGTGGATCAGTATCGCGCCATGCAAAGATATTGGTGACCTGAAACGCGCCGAACCCCAACGCGCGCGCCCGGCGTTCGCAGCGTTCAACTGTGGGATCGTTCTGCACCTCGGTCGCGGTGGAGGGATTCAGCATCACAAACAGCGCCTTGCGCCCGGCCGGATCCCAGATGCGCGTCAGGCTATAGCGGTATCTCTCGCAATCCGAATAAACAGCGGTCGAGGGCGCGTCGCCCTTGGTATGTGTGCGCGTGATCATGGGTTTCGACTAGCACGCAGATTACGTGACGAACACCCGGCTGGGATGCAATTCGCCGGATTTATAGATGCCGACCGCCACCGCCTGACCATCCAGCGAGGCCCAGGCCTCATCCCCGTATTCCACATCGGACGCCAGAACCATACCAGGGTTGCCGTTACGCAGACGGGTCGCACCTTCGGGGGTGCATTTCAGTTCGGGCAGGTCCGATAGGCCAGTTTCCAGCGGGTGCAGGAAATCATCCAGCGCGGTGGTTTTGGCCATCTCGTCGATCTGTTCAATGCTCAGTCCGTCTTTGGTCTCGAACGGGCCGGACCAGATACGGCGCAGCTCGCGGACATGGCCGTAGCACCCCAGCGCAGCCCCCAGATCGCGGGCGATCGATCGGACATAACCGCCCTTGCCGCAAGTCATTTCCAGCATGACGTGGTCGTCGTCGGGGCGGTCGGCTAGAACCAGCTCTTCGACCCACAGAGGGCGCGCAGCCAGTTCCACATCCTCGCCATCGCGGGCCAGCCTATAGGCACGCTGCCCGTCGATCTTCACTGCCGAGAATTTCGGCGGGACTTGCATGATTTCACCGATAAAGGGCGCGAGGGCTTCTTTGATCTGTTCATCCGAGGGGCGCGTATCGCTGCTTGCGATCACCTCGCCCTCGGCATCATCGGTATTGGTGGCCTGACCCAGACGCACGGTGAAGGTATAGGCCTTCAAAGCGTCGGTGATATAGGGAACGGTTTTGGTCGCCTCACCTAAAGCCACGGCCAGAACGCCGGTGGCCTCGGGGTCCAGCGTCCCCGCATGTCCCGCCTTCTTTGCGTCCATTGCCCAGCGCACCTTGTTGACCACGGCGGTCGAGGTCATGCCCGCGGGCTTGTCCACCACCAGCCAACCGGAAATGTCGCGACCCTTGCGTTTGCGTCCCATTGTGCACCTTGTTCTATGCCGAGGCGCGCGAGTTAGCGGATCGGTCTGGCCCTGTCAATTTCAGGGCGTGTCTTCAACCACACCGACAATCGGCCCCAGCGAGAACCCGACATCGGATCGGCTGTTCGCCCGGTCATACATGCGAGAGATATTGCCGTCGAAGAACAGCGCATTCGGCGTTTCCAGCACATCGCGGAACAGGCTGCCGAATTGGTGGAAGGTGACGTAATCCTCGGAAATGGCGAACACCGCGCGGGTGCCATCGGCGCTGGTGCCCACGCCATTGCGCACATAAACCGACGTCGAATCAGGCAGGAACCTTGGGTGCAGCTCTCCGTCGATGACAAGCATCGGGCCGGATTGGCTGGCAAAGCGGCATTCGGGGGCCTGTTCAATGAATTCGAGCGTTTCAAACACGTCGGCGCGGCCCTCGCGGATGCAGAACACCCCGTTGGGCAGAAGGCCGAAGTTTCCGGGACCGGGGTTCGGGATCACACGCATCTGCTCCTGCCCGTCCTCGACATAATGGCCGACGGGCGAGCGGTCGTCGTGATACATGCCTGCGTTCATCGCAAAGGCCAGACGCTTGCCAACGGGCTCCAGCGCCTCATTCACCGCCGAGAAATGCCCTAGCAGGTCGCCATTCTCGTCATTGAGGAACAAGCGCATGTCCTCATTCGCGGCATCCACCTCGCAGACAGTGTAGCGTTTGTCACTATGCGTGACCTTTTCGCATGTCACTGCCCCGGCTTGCGCCGCCCACAGGAAAGCGACCAAAGTGACAAATGCCCGGATCACTCGTCGAGATCGCGGCGCACCGCGTCCTGATCGAACATGCGGCGGGTGTCATCCAGACGGTCGAATGTGTCATCCAGCCGGAATCGCAGATCGGGGGAGAATTTCAGCCCGACCTTTTTACCAACCATGCGCCGCAGCTCGTGTTTGTTGCGGGCCAGCAGTTCGATCACATCCTCCTGCCCTTTGCCGCCCAGGGGCAGCACAAAGGCGGTGGCGATCTTCAGATCGGGCGAGGTGCGCACCTCACCCACAGTGATTGACATGCGATTCAGGTCGGGATCGTGGACATCTCCGCGCGCCAGAACCTCGGACAGGGTGCGGCGGATCAGTTCGCCGACACGCAGCTGTCGTTGGGACGGGCCGGGGCCATCGTGGAATTTGTTCTTAGCCATATCCCCGATCTAAGCGCAAAGCGGGGCTTTGCCAAGCGGGTGCGAACCGGGTAGGAGGCTTTGAGCCAATCAATGCAAAAGGACCAGCGCAATGACCCATATTCCGGGGATCGTCATCACAGGGGCTTCGGGCCGTATGGGTCAGATGTTGATCAGGACCGTGACCGACAGTGATCAGGCCCGCCTGGTCGGCGTGGTTGAGCGCACGGGTCATGATTGGGTTGGGCAGGATGTGGGCGTGGCCATGGGCGGTGCAGCGCTGGGCGTCACGGTGACCGACGATCCGCTGGAGGCCTTTGCCCAGGCGCAGGCCGTGATTGATTTCACCGCACCCGAGGCGACGCTGGAATTCGCCGCGTTGGCAGCGCAGGCGCGCTGTGTGCATGTGATCGGCACCACCGGGATGAGTGACGAGCAGATAGCCGCTCTGGAGCCGGCCTCACGTCATGCGGTGATCGTGCGGGCGGGAAATATGAGCCTGGGTGTGAACCTGCTGGTACAGCTGACCAAAAAGGTCGCTGCCGCGTTGGATGAAGATTTCGATATTGAGGTGATCGAAGGGCATCACCACCACAAGGTCGATGCGCCCTCGGGCACCGCGCTGATGCTGGGCGAGGCCGCTGCCGAAGGGCGCGGTGTAGATCTGGCTGAGGTGTCCGATCGGGGCCGCGATGGTATGACCGGCGCGCGCAAGCGGGGCGATATCGGGTTCCATGCCATTCGCGGCGGCGACATCGTGGGTGAGCATGACGTGCTATTCGCAGCACCGGGCGAACGCATCGTGCTGCGCCACCTGGCCACTGACCGCGCCATTTTCGCGCGCGGCGCCCTGAAAGCCGCACTTTGGGGGCAGGGTAAAGCGCCTGGCCAATATGACATGGTGGACGTTCTGGGGCTTTGACACCGCCCGGGAGCCGACAGACCGACTACAACTCTCGGATCTTATCTGCGCGCAAAGGGCAGGCGAGATAGACGCCGAATTCTTTGCCGATATCCGCACTGACCCGCGCGTGAACCTTGCCCTGCCGATCCAGAAAACGCTGATTGTCCTCGATCGGGAATATCCCCTCGTGCCAGATGCCAGGATGGATATACAGCCCGCGTGACCCATCACACCAAAAGGCCACCACCTTTTCCGGTGTCAGATTGTCGCCCGGCAATGCGGCAGGGATGATGAAAGGCTTGTTGTCGATCGGCCAGAACATCTGTCCGCCATCGGGGTGATAGTTCATGTGCCAAAGCAGAACCTGATCGCGCGGAGCAGTTTGCCGGTTGGCGTTGGCCTGTTGCGGATCAGTGGACCAGCCGAGGACATAGTGGCCGTTGACCGCTTCGTTCTCGCCGTAAAGGACGTCCCCTTTCCACTCACCATGAAATGTGCCTTCGACCCAACCGGCTTCATCGCCGGTACCTTCGTCGATGGACCGCCAACCCTGTTGCGGCCAACGGACGATTTCAATCTCGAATTTTTTGGGGTCGTCGACCAGACAGCCATAGTCCTTGACCGACTTGTCTGTAGCACGGATCAAGGGGACCTCGTGCCAAGGCAGGGAGGGTTTGGTGTTGGCCTCAAAAATGTATT
Source organism: Ruegeria sp. CDSA020 (assembly GCF_059612345.1). Classification (NCBI taxonomy): domain Bacteria; kingdom Pseudomonadati; phylum Pseudomonadota; class Alphaproteobacteria; order Rhodobacterales; family Roseobacteraceae; genus Ruegeria; species Ruegeria sp. CDSA020. The sequence goes on along the minus strand of NZ_JBXWQK010000009.1, from coordinate 31,214 downwards.
CTGGGGCGTTCATGTGAGCTCCTGATATTTTTCGACCATTCGCTGCACCATCGGCGCAAAATGGTTGAAATCGGGGGTTTCCATGTCTGCACGTTTACCTGCTTCGTCCAGATAACGCACCTGAATGATCTCTTTCAGGTTCGGGTTCTGCTCGAATTCGGCAACTTCTCTGGCACTCATCGGCCCGCCTTGCAGTTCCAGTGTATGAACCGAAGCCGTGGACAGGCGGTTGAAATATTCGGGCTTGGTAGCGCAAAGATACCGTTTGGCCGCCACGTGATAGCGGCAGCAATCGGTGATAACTGACGGAAAGAACTGTTCCAGCACCTCGGCGCCTGCATCTTCGTGATGGCGGTCTTCGGTGTCGTCGGGGTGGTACGTGCCGAATTCGGATGTGAAATGACCGATATCATGCAGCAATGCCCCTACGATGATCTCTTCGGGCATGCCGTTCTGTTCGGCAATGGTCGCGCCCTGCAGCATGTGTTCTGCCATGGTGACGGGTTCGCCCAGATATTCCTCGCCGCCGCGGCGGTCAAAGATATCCTCGATGAAGGCCACGATATTGTCGGGGGTCAGGGTCGAGAAATCAGGTTTCATTCCGCCGCCTCCAGTGTCGCCAGTTCCATCGCCGCCAGCGTTGACAGTAAGCCGTCCTTGTCGGCGTAGCAGCCTTGCAACCACCGCGACCCGGCGCCGGAATAGCCCAGACGCGCGTGCAGGACGCGGGTGTTGTCAACGATGAAGCTTTCGCCCGGCTCCAGCTTGAACGACACGCCCATGGCCGGATCGTCGATTATCTCACCCAACTGGCGATAGGCGGCGTAATAGGCCTCCATCAGATCGAAGGGGATGTCCACAAACGGAGCCGACGAGCGGTTGTTAAAGCGGATACCGATCAACTCGCCATCGGGCGATAGCTCAATCATTGGGCGGCGGGACCGCAGGCAGACCCCGTCCGAGCCCTTGTATTCGAACCGGGCCGGGAAACCTGCCAACAGGGCAAATCCATCGGGGTTCTGATCGCGCAGTTTTTCCGCCGCCCGGAACCCGTCCACAACAATGGAATCGCCACCCTCGGCGCTGTTTTCCAGGCAGTAGAGGATCTGCAATGTCGGTACCGGGTCGCGATAGGGGTTGTCCGTGTGCGCCTGAAGGCCAAGCCCTGTAAAGGCCAGGTTGGTCGGGTTCACCTCGGTTCGAACCTCGAAATAGGGGCCATAGTTGGTCTGACGGACGTATCCGAACAGATCGGCCACCTTCAACAGAGATTCCGGTTCGGTCGGGCCGCTGGTCAGTTTGGCAAACCCGTATTCGGCGACCATTGCCAGCCAGCCGCGCTTGGCTGCGGGGTTGGCGTGGACGTCGCTCCAGTCAGCGCTGGGCGCGTCGAGCCCTTGCTCCCAGGTGGTGATCCCGGGCGCGGTGCGGCCAAAGGTGCGGCTGTCCTCTTGGTCATAGCTATGCGCAGCCAGCCAATCAGCGGGGAAAGTGACAGTCTTGTTTTCGGGTTGAAGTGTGACGGTGAGGTCGCCGTTGGCCACTGAGGCAGCGCTGACCATGGTATCGGCGGGGATATCGCCAATGGTGATCAGGCGCTGTCCGTTGCCCGGTGCCCGTGTGTCAGGATCAAGCGCGTTGTCGCGTAGCCAGATGGCGTGAAAGCGGGTACTTGGGCCTGTATCGAATTCCACGGTGACGATTGACGGAGTATGGGTGGCAGAGCGCAGCATGGGGTTTCTCCTGTTCGCGCGGGCTTTGCTTGAGGATATACGCCCCCTGTGGCATCACGACAATTAATCCTTGTTGCTGCTGAGGCCTGGAAAAACTTATGGATAAAAAGAAGATCGGCTTGCCCCCTCTGGACTGGTTGCGCGTATTCGAAGCGGCGGGGCGGTTGGGTGGATTCTCGGCAGCGGCGCGCGAGTTCGGTCTAACGCAGGCTGCCGTCAGTCAGCGCATCGGCAACCTTGAGGCCTGGTTGGGCCGCACGCTGTTTGTGCGCGAGGCGCGCGGTGTATCGCTGACCGTCGAGGGCGAAAGCTATCTGCCGCTGGTTCAGGACAGCTTGCAGGCGCTCGAGCGCAATACCGAAGACCTTTTCGGAAAATCCCCGCGCGAATTGCGGGTGGCTGGCCTGTCTTCCCATATTAAGGCCCTCGTCATACCCGCTCTTGCACGTTTTCACGTCCTGCGCCCCAAAGTGCGGGTGCTGACAGATTCTGTAGCGCGACGGTCTTCGCTGGATGAAGAGAGGACTTGGCTTCAAATCCGCTATGGGCGTGGGGCGTGGCCCGGGCGCGATGCCGAACTGATTGCGGCCGAAGTGCTAGTGCCGATGGCAGCGCCGGGTGTGGATTGGTCCGCGCCCTTGATTGATCTGCGCGGTGAAAGGCCCGGCTGGCGTGATTGGGCGAAAAACACCACTCAGACCGACCTGCCGCCTTCGAAAATCAGCTTTGATTCGATGGAACACGCGATTTCCGCGGCCCGGCAGGGTTTGGGCGTTGTGTTGGGATCCATGCCCTTGGCGCAATCGGACTTGCGAGCGGGACGGTTGCGTCGACTGGATTTGCCCGAATTGAACGCAAAAGATGGCTATTGGCTGACTTGGCCCGAAGAGCGTGCGAAATCCAATAAGCAACGGGCGCTCATCGCGGATTTTCTGCAGGCCCTGTGCGGGGACTGATCAGAAATCTATCGCGATGCCTTTCTTTTCCCAATCGCCATAACGTGCAGGATCGGGGCCGTCGCGTCCGCCCAGCTCTTTGGGTTGCGATTTTGCGTCGGCTTCGGCCTTGCGGCGACGGTCCTCCGCCTCGGCCAGCGCGCGTTGTGCGGCAGGCGGCAGGTCTTTGGGCTCGTCATTCATGACATCGGGTTCCTTTCAGTGCATTGGCTTGATATACGCCCCCGTCCGCCCTTGGCAATGCGGACGAGGGTCACATCAAAGGCGATTCAATGTCCGATAACGCAACGGCCGCGCGACGCAGCGCAATCTACCTTCTGGATCAGATCTTGGGTGAGGGGCGGCTGATGTCAGAATGTCTGGCTGCAGGTGCGTTGGAGCGATTGGCACCAGAAGACCGGGCGCGGGCACAGCGGCTGGCGTTGCAAACGCTGCGTGGGCTCGAACGCGCCGACCGTCTGTTGGACAATCACCTGAACCGCACCCCCGCCCTGACCGTGCATAATGCCCTGCGTCTGGGAGCGGTTGAGCTGTGCCATGGCGAGGCAGCGCATGGCGTCGTAAATTCCATGGTTGAGATTGTCGGTCGCTCGCGCAAGCATGGACGGCTCAAGGGGTTGGTGAACGCGGTTCTGCGCAAGGTCGCGGCGGAAGGGCCAGAGACTTGGCCGAAAATGCGTGTGCCGCGCCTGCCCGAGTGGCTGCGCGATCCGTTGATCATGGCCTGGGGTGCCGAGGCCGTGACCGGCATGGAGCTGGCGCATTTCGAGGGCGCGCCGCTGGATCTTTCGGTCAAGCCAGGGGCAACCGCGCCGGGTGAGATGCTTCCGACCGGTTCGATGCGGGTTCGGGATGCGGGGCAGGTGTCCGCTCTGCCGGGATATGATCGCGGTGACTGGTGGGTTCAGGATGCCGCCGCCGCACTGCCTGTCCGAGTCCTGGCGCCCAAGGCCGGAGAGAAAATTCTGGACCTTTGCGCTGCGCCCGGTGGCAAGTCGTTGCAGCTGGCGGCTGCGGGGGCCGATGTGACTGCGCTGGATATCTCGGAATCGCGGCTGGAACGAGTCCGCGAGAACCTGGCGCGGACGGGCCTGATGGCTACGGTCATCGCGGCTGACGCGCTGGAACACCAGGGTCAGTATGACGCCATCCTGCTGGATGCGCCCTGTTCCGCCACCGGCACGATCCGCCGCCATCCTGATCTGCCCTTTGCCAAGGACGGGTCGGAATTCGGCGCGCTGATCGAGCTGCAAACGCAGATGTTTGCCCATGCCTGGACCCTTCTGAAACCGGGCGGGCGGTTGGTGTACTGCACCTGCTCGTTACTGCCCGATGAGGGCGAGGTGCAGGTTGAAGAGGCGCTACAGATGTATCCTGATATGCAAGCGGACCGGGCCGCTTTGCAGGTCGCGGGGGTCGAAGCCGGCTGGATCACCGAAGAGGGCGGTTTGCGTCTGCGGCCTGACTATTGGCCGGGGACAGGCGGCATGGACGGCTTCTATATCGCCTGCCTGACGAAATCAACCTGAAGGCACGCTTTTCGATGACTTGACGATTGCTCCGGTCTATCGTTGGGTCTCAGGCGCCAGCAGAGCGCAAGGGGCAGAGTAACGAGCGTCATGTCAAATTCGGACACCATGGCAAACCGATGGTCGCGGTTTCAGAACCGGCTTTATGCGCGGCTCAGTCAGCGGCGCAAGGCCGTTACCGGATTTGTGGGCGATCCGGAACCACGCACGGTTGGATCATTTGCGCGCGGGCGTCAGTTGGTGGCTGGGAACCTGCTGTTCTCGGGCTATCTGGTTGAGGCGCAGGATACAGGCTTATGGGATGTCACCGCGCCCAGCACCGGATTCGACGATGAACGCCACGGTTTTGCCTGGCTGGATGATCTGGCGGCTGTTGGCGACATCCGGGCGCGCGAAAAGGCGCAACGCTGGGTCTGGGGCTGGATCGAAGCACATGGGCGCGGGCACGGGCCCGGTTGGGCACCTGATCTGACAGGCCGGCGAGTGATGCGTTGGATCAATCACGCGATCTTTTTGCTGCGCGGTGTGGATGAGCAACAAAGCAAGGTCTTTTTCAGCTCGCTATCTCAGCAGGCCTGGTTCCTGTCGAAACGCTGGCATGCTGCGACGCCTGGCCTGCCCCGGTTCGAGGCGCTAGCCGGTCTGGTGCAGGCCGGTTTGGCTTTGGAAGGGCTTGAGCAGATGGCAGAGCCCGCCCTGCGCGCTCTGGCGCGGGAATGTGACAGTCAGATAGATCAAAAAGGTGGTATCTCCACGCGTAACCCCGAGGAGCTGCTGGAAGTCTTCACCTTGCTCGCCTGGACATCGGCGGCACTTAGCGATTTGGGGCGGGGTACACCTGGGGCGCAGGCGAATGCGATTAAACGGATGGCCCCGACCATGCGCAATCTGCGTCATTCGGATGGTGCACTGGCCCGTTTCCACGGGGGCGGGCGCGGGGTCGAGGGGCGTCTGGATCAGGCTCTGGCGCAAAGCGGCGTCAGACCGCAGAGCGAGAACGGCCTGTCCATGGGATTTGCCCGTCTCTATGCGGCACGGACCAGTGTGATTATTGATGCCAGTTCGCCGCCCAAAGGGGATGCGTCATATAACGCACATGCGTCGACCCTGGCGTTCGAGCTGACCTCGGGCCGCCGACCTCTGATTGTGAATTGTGGGTCTGGGGAAACCTTTGGGCTGGAATGGCGTCGGGCCGGGCGCGCCACGCCGTCGCATTCGACACTTTGTCTTGACGGCTTTTCAAGTGCGCGTCTGACCTCAGCTGTTCCTGGTACGGAACGTGAAGGGCTGGTCGACGCGCCAAAGGATGTTCCGGTCGAGTTCGAAGACGCGTTCGAGGGAACCCGGTTCATGGCCGGGCATGATGGCTATACGAAAGTGTTCGGCCTGACCCATGCCCGAACGTTCGAGCTGCGCTTTGACGGGCGGGAGCTGACCGGCGAAGATATTCTGCTTACCACAAGTGACAGGGCCAAGCGGCAATTTGACAAGGCGCTGGATGCGTCGAACCTGACTGGTATCGGCTTTGACATACGGTTCCATCTGCATCCGGACGTGGATGCGGCGATAGATTTGGGCGGTGCGGCGGTGTCCATGGCGCTCAAAAGCGGTGAGATTTGGGTGTTCCGCCATGATGGTGTGGGGAAATTGTCAATCGAGCCAAGTGTTTACCTTGAAAAGGGCCGTTTGAAGCCACGCGCGACAAAACAGATCGTTCTATCTGGCCGCGCAATGGAGTATGCGACGCGCATCCGGTGGACGTTGAGCAAGGCGCAGGATACAGCCTTTGCCGTGCGCGACCTGCACCGGGACGAGCCCGAGTTTGACTGACGCCAAAAGGACCTTTGGACCCATGACCGATCTTCACCCCGTGCGCCGCGCGTTGCTTTCCGTATCCGACAAGACCGGGCTGATCGAGCTGGGTAAGGCGCTGGCCGACCGCGGGGTCGAGTTGTTGTCGACCGGCGGCACAGCAAAAGCGTTGCGCGATGCGGGGTTGGAGGTGAAGGATGTCAGCGAGATCACCGGTTTCCCCGAGATGATGGATGGCCGGGTCAAAACGCTGCACCCGATGGTGCATGGCGGCTTGCTGGCCTTGCGTGACAATGACACCCATGTCGCCGCGATGTACGAACACGGCATCGACGCGATCGACTTGCTGGTGGTGAACCTCTATCCGTTCGAGGCGACCGTGGCTAAAGGCGCTGGCTATGACGAATGTATCGAGAATATCGACATCGGCGGCCCGGCGATGATCCGCGCCGCGTCCAAGAACCACGCGTTTGTCAATGTCGTGGTCGATGTCGAGGATTACTCGTCGCTGTTGGATCAGCTGGACGAGAATTATGGCAAGACCTCATATGGTTTCCGTCAGTGGCTGGCGCAAAAGGCCTATGCCCGCACCGCTGCTTACGACACCGCCGTGTCGAACTGGATGGCCGATGCGCTGCTGCTTGAGGCCCCCAAACGCCGCGCTTTTGCGGGCGAGTTGAAACAGACACTGCGCTATGGCGAGAACAGCCATCAGACCGCTGCATTTTATACCGACGGTACCAACCGACCCGGTGTGGCGACCGCCCTTCAGCATCAGGGCAAGGAACTGAGCTATAACAACATTAACGACACTGATGCGGCGTTTGAGCTGGTTGCGGAATTCGATCCCGTCAAGAGTGCGGCCTGTGCCATCATCAAACATGCCAACCCGTGCGGCGTTGCGACAGGAGGCACGCTGCTGGACGCCTATAAGGCCGCGTTCGACTGTGACCGTACCTCGGCCTTTGGCGGGATCGTGGCCCTGAATCAGCCGCTGGACGCTGAAACCGCGCAGGAGATCACAGGGATTTTCACCGAGGTTGTGATCGCACCTGGCGCCTCGGATGAGGCCAAGGCGATCTTTGCCGCCAAGAAAAACCTGCGCCTTCTGACGACCGAAGGCCTGCCGGATGTGACCGCCGGTGGCAAAACCGTGCGTCAGGTCGCGGGCGGTCTGTTGGTGCAAGACAAGGATAACGGTTTCGTCGGCATGGATGACCTGACGGTTGTCACCAAGAAGGCCCCGACGGATGAACAGATGCGCGACCTTCTGTTTGCCTGGAAGGTGGCAAAGCACGTGAAATCCAACGCCATCGTCTATGTTAAGGACGGCGCGACCGTGGGTGTCGGCGCTGGCCAGATGAGCCGCGTGGATTCGGCCCTGATCGCGGCCAAAAAGGCCGAGCGCATGGCCGATGTTCTAGGCCTGCCACAGCCGCTGACCATCGGCTCAGCGGTGGCGTCGGACGCGTTCTTCCCCTTTCCCGACGGTTTGATGGAGGCCGCAGAGGCCGGGGCCACCTGCGTGATTCAGCCTGGCGGCTCGATGCGAGATGACGACGTGATCGCCGCCGCAGATGAGGCCGGTCTGGCCATGGTCTTTACCGGCATGCGGCATTTCCGTCACTGATGCGTGCCCGATTGCTCCTCTGGGCGGCGCTGACCGCGTTTCTGATCGACCAGATCAGCAAGTACCTGGTCGTTCATGTGATGCGCGTGGCCGAAGGGCCGATCAGCGTTCTGCCGCCCTTTCTGGTGTTCAGATATGGCGAGAATCGCGGCATCAATTTCGGCCTGTTTCAGGGCAATGGCGACGCCGCGCGCTGGGCTCTGATCGGAGTTTCGCTGGTGATTTCAGTGGGCGTGTTGATTTGGTTGATGCGCACGGCCCCCTCAAAGCTCATCTTGGTCTGTGGCGGCCTGCTGATCGGCGGTGCGCTTGGCAATGTGGTGGACCGCGTGTTGTACGGATATGTGCTGGATTTTCTGAACATGTCCTGCTGTGGTTTCGACAACCCCTATGTGTTCAATCTGGCCGATGTATTCATATTCGCAGGTGCGTTCGGGTTGGTGCTGTTTGATAGGAAAAAGCCCTCGTGACGCGGGTTTGGAAATACGATAAAAGCGCCTGAAACAGGCTGGAGACTTTCATGCGGTTGCCGCGTTCCATATTTGTTGTGACTATGAGTCTTGCGGTTGCGGGATGTTCGGATATCGGTCTGCGCCACCTCGAGCCGCCGGGCCCGGGCCCGGACGAGTTTGCGATTCTGCCGGTCAAACCTCTGACCCAGCCCGAGAACTACAACTCTTTGCCCGCACCGACACCGGGTGGCACCAACCTGACCGATGCCAATCCCACAGGGGATGCTATTGCCGCGCTGGGCGGGAATCCGGCTGCTTCGAATCCAAATACCGCTGTGCCTGCCTCTGATGGCGCGCTTGTCACGGCCTCTAGCCGATATGGCGTTCCGTCAAACACACGGCAGGTCGTCAACCAAGAAGATGTGGATTTCCGCAAGCGTCAGGGGCGCTGGACCCGTTTGCGGCTGTTCAACGTAGATCGATATTCGCAGGTTTACCGTCGCTGGGCTATCGACCCGAACAAGCAAACCCAGGCTGCGCGGAACGCTGGGATCGAAACGCCATCGGCGCCGCCGGTCAATGAATAATTCTTAACTTTCCGTCATCGGGGTTGAACCCGGGCGGCACCACCGTAGTTTGAACACCAGAAACGAAACGGAGGATGCCCCATGGTTCGGGCTCTGGCACTGTCGGCTGCTCTGATCGCCGCCACCCCGGTTTTTGCCGAAGATGGGCACGAGGCGGTCACCACCTTTACGCTGGATAACGGTATGGACGTTGTCGTGATCGAGGATCACCGCGCCCCAGTCGTGCAGCACATGGTCTGGTATCGCGCCGGATCGGCGGATGAGCCGGTTGGTTCGTCCGGTGTGGCGCATTTTCTGGAACACCTGTTGTTCAAGGCCACCGACACGCTGGAGGCGGGCGAGTTTTCTGCCACCGTCGCGGCCAATGGCGGCAATGACAACGCGTTCACCTCGTATGATTACACCGCCTATTTTCAGCGTGTTGCTGCCGACCGGCTTGAGCTGATGATGCGGATGGAGTCAGACAGGATGCGCAATATCCGCCTGTCCGATGATGACATCGCCACCGAGCGCGACGTGATCCTGGAAGAACGTAACCAGCGTACCGAAAACAACCCGCGCGCCCTGTTCGGTGAACAGGTCAGCGCGGCGCAATACCTCAACCACCGCTATGGTGTCCCCGTTATCGGTTGGAAACATGAGATGGAAACGCTGGACCTGGACGATGCACTGTCCTTCTATCAGATCCACTATTCGCCAAATAACGCCATCCTGGTGGTGACCGGCGATGTTGAGCCAGACGAGGTCAAATCCCTGGCCGAGCAATATTACGGGGTAATCCCGGCAAACCCGGACCTGCCCGAACGGGTGCGATCACAGGAGCCGCCACAAACCGCTGAACGCCGTCTGACCTTTAAGGATGCGCGCGTATCGCAGCCCTATGTTCAGCGCAGCTATCTAGCACCCGAACGGGACGCAGGTGCGCAGGAAAAAGCCGCCGCCCTGTTCCTTCTGGCTGAATTACTGGGGGGCAGCACGACGTCGTACCTGAATGAAAAACTGCAGTTCGAGCAGCAAAAGGTCGTCTATACCGGTGCGTTCTACCGAGGCGTGTCGCTTGACGATACCACGTTTGATCTGCTGGTTGTTCCGGCCGAAGGCGTGTCGCTGCAAGAGGCCGAGGATGCGATGGATCAGGCCGTGACCGATTTCATCGCCGAAGGTGTGAACGAAGAGGATCTGGATCGGATCAAGATGCAGCTGCGCGCCGCGCAGACCTATGCGCGTGACAATGTGGACGGGATCGGCAATCGCTATGGCCGTGCCCTGACCAGCGGGCTGACGGTCGAAGATGTACAGGCTTGGCCTGATGTCCTGCAGGCGGTGACCGGTGATCAGATCATCGCCGCCGCGCGCGAGGTGCTGCAGCCTGAAACCTCGGTCACGGGCTGGCTGATGCGAGACGATGAGGTAACGCAATGAAGCGGATATTTGTAACTCTGATTGCTTTGGTCATCGCAGTTCCTGCATGGGCCGAGATCGAGATTGAAGAAGTCACCTCGCCGGGTGGCATCACCGCATGGCTGGTCGAGGATCACTCGATCCCCTTCACCGCCCTGGAGCTGCGGTTCCGCGGTGGCACGTCGCTGGACGACCCGACAAAGCGCGGCGCGGTGTATCTGATGAGCGGCCTGATCGAAGAAGGCGCTGGCGAAATGGATGCCCGCACCTATGCGCGCGAGCTGGAATCTCTGGCCGCGTCGTTCGGGTATAGCGCCTCAGACGATTCAGTGTCGATCTCGGCACAGTTTCTGACCGAAAACAGGGATGAGGTGATTGACCTGTTGCGGACCACGATTCACGAACCGCGTTTCGATCAGGATGCTGTAGACCGTGTTCGCGCTCAGGTTCTGTCGGGTCTGCGGTCAGATCAGACCAGCCCCAGTGACATTGCCGGGCGCAGCTTCGCGGAAATGGCCTATGGCGATCACCCCTACGGTTCCGAAGGCAAGGGCACGATCGAGAGTGTCAGCGCCTTGACCCGCGATGATGTGGTCACGGCATATGAGAACGTGTTTACCAAGGATCGACTGTATGTAGGCGCGGTCGGCGATATCACCCCAGAGGAACTGGGCGCGGTGCTGGACGAGCTCTTGCTTGATCTGCCGGATACCGGCAAACCGATCCCTAAGCGGGCCGATGTGACGATCACTGGCGGAGTGAGCGTGATCGAGTTCGATACGCCGCAATCGGTGGCTCTGTTCGGCCATGCCGGGATCGACCGCGACGACCCGGATTTCTTTTCCGCCTATCTGTTGAACCACATTCTTGGCGGCGGGGGTTTCGAAAGTCGCCTGATGCAGGAAGTGCGCGAAAAACGCGGTCTGACCTATGGCGTGGCGACCTATCTGGTGCCAAAGGATCTGGCCTCTGTGTATCTTGGGTCGGTGTCCTCGGCCAATGACCGTATCGCCGAAGCCGTTGATGTGATCCGCAACGAATGGGCGCGCGCCGCATCCGAAGGGGTCACTCAGAAGGAGTTGGACGACGCCAAGACCTATCTGACCGGTGCCTATCCGCTGCGCTTTGATGGCAACAGCCAGATCGCCGGGATCATGGTGGGTATGCAGATGGAGGATTTGCCTATCGACTATATCGCCACACGCAATGACAAGGTGAATGCAGTGACGCTTGAGGATGTGAACCGGGTGGCCTCCGAACTGCTGGACCCAGATGGTTTGCACTTTACCATCGTTGGCAAACCCGAAGGTCTGGACGGCTGACCCTTAGGCCGCTGCAGGTCTTCTCTGGGCCTGCAGCGTGTGCTTGTTGCTGTTCAACAGCTTTTGCCGTGTATGTCGGAAATGCGCTGCTTTCAATGCATCGTCGATATGGCGGCTCCGCCGCAGCAAGCGCATCAGGCTGATATTGTCGAAGACCAGGCATTTGGTGGGTTCGGTGGCTATTACCGTGGCTGTGGCAGGCAGCCCAAGGCCAAAGGTCAGCTCTCCCAAAATCTCATCTTCTCCACATTGGTTGATGACCCGGCCGTTTTTCAGGATCGTGGTCCGCCCCTTTAAGACAAAGCCCAAAAAGTCGGTTGTCTTGCCTTCTTCGATCAGGATGTCACCGTTTTCATAGGTCTTGACGGCGGCGGTGTTCAACAGTTTCCGGGCTTGATGGGGTTTCAGCGATTCAAGGTGCAGGGCGATGAACTGACGTTCGTCGTCTGAGAACCGAAGCAGATGTCGGGACAGAAACCCGCGCAGCAGGCCCAGGATCGAGATCGAGATATAGGCCAGTTGAATGATCGAGCCCGCGAGGTTGAATTCTTCCGACATGCTGAACAGAACACATCCGGCTGCGGCGATCACAAGCAGGGGGTAGAGGCTGCCGTTGCCCCGGATGATCCCCATCTGCAGCAGAAAATAGCTGGTGATGTAGAGGCCCGCGCCAAAGACGCCGATCATCGTGGCGACCTGTACCAATTCTGGAAACTCGTATGGAAAACTCAGCATGGCCCGATCCAACCTTGTAAAGACTGGGTCCAAGCTGAGGGATAGTGGCGGCGCTGTATATGAACAATGTCACATGTTAATCATCGTTATGTGCATTCAATGATCACTCTATGCAGCAGCGCGCCATCTGTACCCGAACAAACTGTTTGCACCCCTGGGTTTTCCAGGGCTGGGGCCCTACTCGCCGTAGGGCACCCAGATGTTTTTAACCTCGGTCACAGCCTGCAGGAAGCGGCGAGTCTGATCCTCGTGCCAGTCGGTTGCCATGGCGTTATTAACCCAACTCCGTTTCAGGTTCCCGGCCGAAGCCCGCTCGATCTCGGCCGACAGATCGGTAGACGAGAATGACCAGATCGCATCCACATTCAGATGCGAAGCCAGCGGCTTCGCCAGTTCCGTGTGACTGCCAGTCAGGATGTTGACCACGCCAGCGGGCACGTCCGAGGTTTCGAGGATTTGGTAGAAATCCGTCGCCGCCAGCGGGTAAGGCTCGCTTGCCGCAAGAACCACCCGGTTGCCCATCGCAACCGCAGGCGCCATGGCCGAGACCAGACCCAGCAGCGGCGCCTCGTCAGCACAGAGCGCGCCGATCACGCCGACAGGTTCTTTCATGGCAATGGCCACGCCCCGGATCGGAACGCCGTGCACCTGGCCGTCATACTTGTCGGCCCAGGCAGCGGCGGTGAACAGGCGCTGGATCGAGGCTTCGACCTCTTTCGCGCCGTCTTTCCTGCCGGTCATGGCATCAAGGCGCGCAGCGAATTCACCCGCGCGGGCCGAGAGGTTTTCGCCGATGTAATACAGGATCTGTGCCCGCAGATGGCCGGTGGTCTTGGACCAACCCTTGGCCCCCGCTGCGGCCTCGACCGCGTTGCGGACGTCTTTGCGGTTGGCCAGACCCACATGGCCCAGCAGTCCAGACTTGCCCCAGACGGGTTTCGAATATCCGCTGTCAGGACGGGCCTGTTTGCCGCCGACATACATTTTGGCAGTACGGTCAATCGGATCGACCGGGGCACCTTCGCCCATCGCTGCCTCGGCCTTGGCCAATGGCTTGCCTTTGCCTTTATGCTTGGTGTAAGCGGTCAGACCTTCCCAGCCACCTTCGCGGCCAAAGCCGCTTTCGCGCACACCGCCGAACCCGGCTGCGGCATCGAACAGATTGGTGGCATTCACCCAGACAACGCCCGCGACCAGCTTCGGTGCGATATCCAGTGCAAGGTTCACGTTCTCGGTCCATACCGTCGCCGCCAGCCCGTAACGGGTGTTGTTGGCCAGCTCAACCGCCTCTTCCGGAGTACGGAAGGTCGAGGACACCAGCACCGGACCGAAAATCTCCTCCTGCATCAGTAGATCAGAGGTTTCGAGGCCCGAGATCAGCGTTGGCGGGTAGAAACAGCCATTTTCGGGCAGCGCGCCAGCCGCCTGATAAACGTGACCCGCGGTGTTGTTGTCGACCATGCTCTTGATGGTCTGCAACTGGACCGGGTCGACCACAGCACCCACGTCGATGCATTTGTCCAATGGATCACCGATGCGCAGAGTGTCCATTCGGGCGCGCAGTTTCTCGTGGAACCGATCGGCGATGCCTTCCTGAACCAACAGACGCGAACCCGCGCAACAAACCTGACCCTGATTGAACCAGATCGCGTCGACCAGCCCTTCGATGGCGGAATCGATATCGGCGTCGTCAAAGACGATATAGGCGGACTTGCCGCCCAGCTCCAAAGTCAGCGCCTTACCCGAACCGGCGGTCGCCTCACGGATGCGCCGCCCCACTGCGGTTGAGCCGGTAAAGGCGATCTTGTCCACGTCCGAGGCCACGATCATCTCACCTACCGCGCCATCGCCCGTGACAATGTTGACCACACCCTTGGGCAGCCCGGCCTGTGAGCAGATATCGGCAAACAGCAGCGCGGTCAGAGAGGTATATTCGGCAGGTTTCAGAACGACCGTGTTACCCATGGCCAGCGCCGGAGCAATCTTCCAAGCCAGCATCAGCAGCGGAAAGTTCCAAGGAACGATTTGTCCACACACTCCCAGCGCTTCGGCGTTGGGTAGTTCGCTTTCCATCAACTGCGCCATGCCGGCGTGGTAGTAAAAGTGACGCTGTACTAGAGGGATGTCGATGTCGCGCGATTCACGGATCGGCTTGCCGTTATCCAAGCTTTCCAGCACTGCAAACAGGCGCGAGTGCTTTTGCAGCAGGCGCGCGATGGCATAGAGGTAGCGCGCACGACCCGCACCGCCCATCTTCTCCCATTTTGGCTGCGCCTTGCGGGCGGCGGATACGGCGGCGTCGACATCGGCTTGCTTGGCCTGGGTCAGCTTGGCCAAAACCTCTCCGGTCGCCGGGTTGCGGCTGTCGAACCCCTTGCCCGGTTTGGTGAAGGTCCCGTCGATATAGTGACCAAATTTGTCACCCTGATCGACCAGCCAGGCCAGCGCTTCGGCTGAGCTTTCGGGGGCAGGGCCGTAATCCATGGTCTCGAAAATCTCTTTGACTGTCATTGTTTTCGTCCTCAGCCCATCGAGTGCCTGTAACCGGCGGAATAAGCACCCGTTACGAAATGTTCTAGCTGCCGTTCGATATCGCCCAAAAGCGACGACGCGCCAAAGCGAAACAGGTCCGGCTCCAGCCAACGGTCGCCCAACTCATCCTTGATCAGCGACAGGTAAACTAGTGCGTCCTTGGCTTTGGAAATCCCGCCTGCGGGTTTATATCCGACACGATACCCGGTGCGGTCATAGTAATCGCGGATCGCCCGGATCATCACCAGCGACACGGGCAGCGTGGCGTTGACGCTTTCCTTACCGGTCGAAGTCTTGATGAAATCCGCCCCCGCCATCATGCAGACCAGCGAGGCGCGCGCCACGTTGCGTAGGCTGCCCAGTTCGCCGGTTGCAAGGATGGCTTTGACATGCGCGTCGCCACAAGCCACGCGGAAGGCTTTCATCTCGTCATACAAGGCCTGCCAGTCGCCCGACAGCACATGACGCCGAGAGATTACGATGTCGATTTCCTCGGCTCCGGCTTTGACGCTTTCTTCGATCTCGGCCACGCGCAGGTGGAACGGGGACAAGCCTGCAGGGAATCCGGTCGATACGGCGGCCACCGGAATCCCGGTGCCCTTCAGCGCATCCACAGCGGTTTCGATCATGTCGTGATAGACACAGACCGCGCCGGTGGTGATCGGTGGCATGTCCAACGCCTGAAGTGTTGCAGAAGCCACGGGTTGCCGCGCTTTGGCGCACAGGCGCCGGACACGGCCGACGGTATCGTCTCCCGATAGGGTGGTCAGGTCGATCAGGGTGATCGCCTTGAGCAGCCACGCCGCCTGGTAGTCCTTTTTCACCGAGCGCCGACCCGGCAGGGTGGCTGCGCGGCGCTCAACGGCCGAGGTGTTGACCTGTACGGCCCGCACCCAATCCAGATCAAGCTCCATTCCAGGGTTCCGGGGCTCGGTCACTTGCGGCAGATGCGCGGTGCGCACGGGGCTTTCTGAGCTCTGCGTTTCCATTTTCACATCCTTTGGGAGGTTTGTATCAAATTCGCACGGGTAAGATGCAAATGGAAGGCCATCCGGCATTGGAAGGGTAAATTTTTTGACCAAATGGACAAAATAGGCGTTTTCTTGCGAATAATTCTCAATAGCATTGACTTAGTTGCGAGCGGTTCTCATATTCATCTTAGCAAGATACCATTTCCGGGGTCTGATATGATTCGTCGTAGTTTCCTTGCAGCGCTGGCATTCGCCGCTGTATTCCCATTCTCGGCCTGGGCCGATGCGCCGCTGAAAGTGGTGGCCACGACCGGTATGATTGCCGATGCCGCCCGTCAGGTCGGAGGTGATCAGGTCGAGGTGAAGGGCCTTATGGGCCCCGGCGTCGACCCGCATGCCTATCGTCAGACCCGCAGTGATATCGTCGCTATGACCAGGTCCGATCTGATCCTGTGGCATGGTCTGTATCTTGAGGCGCAGATGGAAGAGTTCTTCCATGACCTAGGGCGTAAACGCATGGTCGTTGCGGTAGCCGAAGGCGTTGATAAGTCAAAGCTGCACGCGCATGACAATTATGCTGACAAATACGATCCCCATCTTTGGATGAGCCCGGCCCTGTGGCGCGATGTCGTGGTCGAGGTGCAAAAAGCCCTGACACAAGCGCGCCCCGAGGCCGCGGACACCTTTGCGGCAAACGCAGAGGCCTTTCTTGCGCAGATCGCGGAACTGGAGACTTATGGCAAGCAAGTGCTTGCAGCGGTCCCGGAAAACAACCGTGTTCTGGTGACGGCACATGATGCCTTTGGGTATTTCGGTGCTGAATACGGGTACGATGTGCTTGGAATTCAGGGCATTTCAACCCAATCCGAGGCGGGATTGAACCGGATTAGCGAATTGGTCGATACGCTGGTTGACCGGCAACTGACGGCAGTTTTCGTGGAAAGCTCGGTCTCGGATCGGTCGATGCGTGCGCTGATCGAGGGCGCAGCGGCCAGGGGACATCAGGTCGAAGTCGGTGGACAGCTTTATTCGGACGCGATGGGCGAGCCCGGCACCTATGAGGGTACCTACATCGGGATGCTGGATCACAATATCACAGTAATCGCAGGCGCTCTGGGGGCTGATATTCCCAAAACTGGCATGAGCGGCAATCTGTCGGCGGGGTTTTAAGAGATGCTGGAACTGGCGGCACATCAGGGCATCCCCCTTCCGGAAAACGACATTGGAAAAAGCCCGCTGGCCATTCGTGGCCTGACCGTCTCGTACGGGCAGAAGCCGGCAGTTTTCTCGGTTGATATGACCGTGCAACCGGGTGCCATGACAGCGATCATCGGGCCAAACGGTGCTGGTAAATCGACCCTGTTGAAGGCGGCTTTGGGGATTGTCTCACCCCTGTCCGGTCAGGTGACGGTGTTTGGCGATCGGCTGGATCGACAGCGGTCCCGGATCGCATATGTGCCGCAGCGGGCCAGCGTGGACTGGGACTTCCCGACGCGCGTGATTGACGTGGTTCTGATGGGCTTGTCGCGCGAACTGGGGCTGTTGGGACGGGTGCGCGCCCGGCATAAGGCGCAGGCGATGGATTGCCTGCACCGTGTAGGGATGCGTGACTTTGCCGACCGGCAGATCGGCCAGTTGTCAGGCGGCCAGCAGCAGAGGGTCTTTCTGGCGCGCGCCTTGGCGCAGGCCGCCGATCTGTATCTGCTGGACGAACCTTTTGCCGGGGTTGATGCGGCAACGGAAAAGGCCATCATTTCCGTCCTGAAATCGCTGAAAGAGGCGGGCAAGACCGTGGTTGCGGTGCATCATGACCTGGCGACCGTCACCGACTATTTCGACCATGTTTTCCTGATCAACACGCGCAAAGTCGCCGAGGGGCCCGTGGCCGAGGCATTTACGGCCAAGACATTGCAATCTGCCTATGGCGGCCGTCTGGCTACTGCGCAGATCGACCAGATCTCACGCGCGCTGGGGTGAGTCATGCATTGGGATGCTCTGACCCTTCAGCTTGGCTATAACGCCACGCTTGTCGCAATCGGCGCAAGCCTGCTGGGCATTTCCGCCGGGGTAACCGGCACATTTCTGTTCTTGCGCAAACGTGCACTGGTCAGCGATGCGATCAGCCATGCGACATTGCCGGGTGTGTGTCTGGCCTTTATGGTGCTTGTGGCCCTCGGTGGGGACGGCAGAAACCTGATCGGCCTGCTCGTTGGGTCGGCAATATCCGCTTGGATCGGCCTTTTATGTATGAACTGGCTGACGCGGCACACGCGGCTGGCCGAGGATGCCGCGATCGGAGCGGTCCTATCTGTATTCTTTGGTTTCGGCATTGTGCTGCTGACGGTGATCCAGACCATGGGTGTGGGCCGACAGGCGGGGCTTGAAGGGTTTCTGCTGGGCTCGACCGCTGGGATGCTTTGGGCAGATGCGATGATCATTGCGATCGGAGGCGCGGCAACGCTGGCGCTTGTCATGATTATCCGCCGTCCAATGACGATCGTGGCCTTTGACCCTGAATTTGCC
The DNA here is from genome assembly GCF_059612345.1 of Ruegeria sp. CDSA020. Classification (NCBI taxonomy): domain Bacteria; kingdom Pseudomonadati; phylum Pseudomonadota; class Alphaproteobacteria; order Rhodobacterales; family Roseobacteraceae; genus Ruegeria; species Ruegeria sp. CDSA020. Next base: position 13,031 of record NZ_JBXWQK010000009.1, on the reverse strand, counting down.
GCAGCCAGGGGCCTGCCGGTGCATCGCATCGACCTTGCAATGATGGGTCTGGTAATGGCCGTCACAGTGGTTGGCCTGAAAGTTGTCGGGTTGATCCTGATCGTTGCGCTTTTGATCATTCCGCCGGTGACAGCCCGGTTTTGGACTGAGCGGTCCGAAAGAGTAGTGTTGCTGGCGGGTCTGATCGGGGGCGTCTCGGGCTATATCGGTGCGGCGCTGTCGGCGGCGGCTCCCAATCTGCCGACGGGTCCGCTTATCGTTCTTGTCAGTTTTGCCGTGTTTGTCCTGTCGTTGCTGTTGGCGCCGGTTCGCGGTGTTCTGGCGGCGGTGTTGCGGCACCTGCAATTCCAGCGTCGGGTTCATATCCGGCAGGGCTTGCTTGCGTTGGCACAAGGGCAGAAAATCTATGAGCCGCTGACCCTGCGTTTGTTACGCCGGGCCGGGTTGGCCCGCCCCGACGGCGTGGCAACCGAGGCTGGCAAGGCCCGCGCCGCCAAAGCCCTGCGCGACGAAAAGCGGTGGGAGGTCGTTCGCACGGACCAGGCCCACGAAGCAACAGCGGCGTTGTATGATGGGCTGCGCGATATCGAAACCGCGCTGACCCGCGACCAGATTACCGAGATCGACCGCCAGATCGGCGGCCCGCAGGGGATAGCACCATGAGCGGCGAAGAATTCGTTCCCCTGTCACTGACACCGCTGCTGATCGGGACATTTGCGGCCATCGCCTGCGCCCTTCCGGGGAACTTTCTGGTTCTGCGCAAACAGGCGCTGATCGGGGATGCCATCAGCCATGTGGTGCTGCCGGGTATCGTGGTTGCCTTTCTTCTGACCGGCGCGATCTCGACCTGGCCAATGATGCTGGGCGCGGCGGGTGCTGCCGTGGTTGCTGTGGTGATGATCGAGGCGATCCGCAGGCTGGGTCAGATCGAACCCGGTGCGGCAATGGGCGTGGTCTTTACTACCCTATTTGCGGCGGGCGTTCTTTTGTTGGAGCAGACGGACACCTCGACCGTGCATCTGGATGTGGAACACGCGCTGTATGGCAATCTCGAAAGTCTGATCTGGCTGGACGCAACGGGATGGGTCTCGCTGTGGGACCCGGCAGCGCTTGCAGGGTTGCCCCCGGAATTGCCGCGTATCGCGCTGACACTTGCAGGGGTTTCCCTGTTTACCTGGATATTCTGGCGACCATTGAAGATTTCGACCTTTGACGAAGGTTTTGCCAGCACGATTGGTATTCGGACCGGTCCTTTGGGGTTTGCGCTGGTGATCACAGCGGCGATAGCTGCCGTCGCAGCCTTCGACGCGGTTGGCTCGATCATCGTGATCGCCATGTTCATTTGCCCCCCCGCTGCGGCGCGGTTGATGACCAACCGATTGGAAACTCAAATCGCATGGAGCGTTGTATTTGCCGTTGTTTCGGCCGTGATGGGCTATGTTCTGGCGGGCTATGGCCCATTATGGCTGGGTGCCCGCGATGCCGTGAGTGCCGCCGGAATGATCGCAACGGTATCGGGTGTGATTCTGGCGCTTGCGGCTGTTTTCGGCCCCTGCCGGACCCGCGCGGGCGCTCCAGGCACTGTCTGATCCGGCAAATTCCTGCTGTTGGCTGATGCCGTATTTCGGCTGAACTTTGCCAACGCGAACAGCGCGGCCAGAGTTAATGAGCCTTAATCTGCAGATCGTGCTAAGGTTGTTGTATTGTTAAGCAACTGACCACCACTCACCCCGGCTTGTTCGGGCAATCGTGATCAAGGTCGTCGCCTTGCAGGCCGACATGGCGCGATTGTCCGAACGCCCCCCCTCTTGCACAAAATCTGAATACCATAGCGGTGGCAGAATCGTGTGCGCATGTGCTAGGTCTAGGGGTATGGAGCAGGCAAACCCCAATATCAACGAGTTTCGACCGGTAATTCGGCAGTTGGACGATGCTGCAATCAACCGGATCGCAGCCGGCGAAGTGGTTGAGCGACCGGCCTCTGCGGTCAAGGAATTGATCGAGAACGCCATTGATGCAGGTGCCACGCGGGTTGCGATAGAGATCGCCGATGGGGGTAAGACGCTGATTCGCGTCACCGATGACGGCTGTGGTATTGCGGCGACGGACTTGCCGTTGGCTTTGTCCCGCCACGCAACCTCGAAAATCGACGGGTCGGATCTGCTGAACATTCATACTTTCGGATTTCGCGGTGAGGCGTTGCCGTCGCTGGGCGCGGTCGGGCGTTTGACCATAACCAGTCGTGTTCCGGGGGCGGATGCGGCGCAGATTCAGGTCGCTGGTGGCACAATGTCCGCGGTGAAACCCGCGGCTCTGCGCGCGGGTACCGTGGTCGAGTTGCGCGATCTGTTCTTTGCCACGCCTGCGCGTCTGAAATTCATGCGTACCGACCGCGCCGAGACACAGGCCATCGCCGATACGGTCAAACGTCTGGCCATGGCCGAGCCCTCGGTCACCTTTACCCTGCGCGATGTCTCGGGCGGCGGCGAGGGGCGCGTAACCTTCCGTGCTGACCGCGAGAATGGTGATCTGTTTAACGCGTTGCATGCCCGACTGGCCCGCGTGATCGGGCGCGAGTTTGCCGAGAACGCGTTGCAAATTGACGCCACGCGTGAGGGTATCCGGCTGTATGGCTATGCCGCTCTGCCGACCTATTCTCGGGGCGCAGCGGTGGCGCAGTACCTGTTCGTCAATGGACGGCCTGTGCGTGACAAGATGCTGACCGGTGCATTGCGGGCGGCCTATTTCGACTTTCTCAGCCGTGATCGGCATCCGGCGGCGGCTCTGTTCATCGACTGTGATCCGACGCTGGTGGATGTGAACGTGCACCCCGCGAAATCCGAGGTCCGGTTCTGCGATCCCGGCGTCGCACGCGGGCTGATCGTCTCGGCCCTGCGGCACGCACTGGCCGAAGCGGGGCACCGGGCGTCCTCGACCGTCGCAAACGCGACGCTTGGCGCGATGCGACCCGAGCCGTCTCACTCCACCCCGGCGCGGGTGTATCAGATGGATCGCCCCTCACCCGCCGCGCGCCAGATGGCTTATCAGGCGCAGGCGCCGGGCTTTGCTGAACTGACCCGCGATTACAGCGGCAGCGTGGTCGAGCCGGTCGCGGAGCCCGCTTCCGAGGCGCCGACCGAAGACCTGCCTTTGGGGGCCGCGCGCGGGCAGGTGCATGAAAACTACATCATCGCCCAGACCGCTGATGGCATGGTGATCGTCGATCAGCACGCCGCGCATGAGCGGCTGGTCTATGAAAAGCTCAAAACCCAGATGGCGGCGAACGGCGTGGCGGCGCAGGCGCTGCTGATCCCCGAGATCGTAGAGTTGTCTGAAAGCGACTGCGCGCGACTTATGGCGGTGGCAGATGACCTTTCGCGCTTTGGCCTGACGCTCGAGCCCTTCGGCGGCGGTGCGGTTGCCGTGCGTGAAACCCCGGCCATTCTGGGTGAGGTCAACGCCCGCGCAATGATTCTGGATATTCTGGATGAGCTGTCCGATCAGGGTGAAAGCCAGATGGTGCAGGCGCGGATTGAGGCGATCCTCAGTCGTGTCGCCTGTCACGGTTCGATCCGCTCGGGCCGCCGAATGCGGGCCGAAGAGATGAACGCCCTGCTGCGCGAGATGGAGGCAACGCCTCATTCCGGCCAGTGCAACCACGGGCGGCCAACTTATGTGGAACTGAAGCTGACCGATATCGAACGTTTGTTCGGACGCAGTTGATCCCGCGGGGTGCGCGGGCTATGAAGAATAAAACAAGAACACCCGAGGCGATATGATCGAGATTGCAGGAACCCAATTTGCCTTGAACGACCCCGTGATCTTGGTCGTTGGCGGGGTGGTGGCATTGATCCTGTTGCTGCTGTTCCTGTCTTTGCGAGCGGCCAACCGGTCAGCCAGGATGGCCGAGCCACTGTCGCGGCAAATGGCGCATCTGGGTCAGCATGTTCAGCAGTTGGGACAAGGACAAGAGCAGCTGCGCGGTGGTCTGCAGCATGTCTCGGACACGCAGGCCAATGCGCAGCTGCAGGTGATCCAGACGGTTGAATCCCGCCTGTCTTCGGTGCAGCAGCAGATGAACGATCGGCTGGCAGATAATGCGATGAAATCCGCGCGTGCGCTGGCCGAGATGCAGGAGCGGATGAAGGAATCGCTTCACGGCTCGTCGAAACAGACGGCGACGTCACTGACCCAGTTGCAGGAGCGTCTGGCGGCCATCGACAAGGCGCAGGATAACATCACCAAACTGTCGGGCGATGTGCTGTCGCTTCAGGATATTCTGTCGAACAAACAGACGCGCGGTGCGTTCGGAGAGATTCAGTTGAACGATATCGTCTCCAAGGCGTTGCCCTCGGACAGTTTCAAACTGCAGGCGACCTTGTCGAACGGGCGTCGGGCAGATTGCCTGATCCACCTGCCCAACCCACCAGGCCCCATTGTGATCGACAGCAAATTCCCGTTGGAAGCGTATGAGGCGCTGATCGGGTCGACCAATGATGCGGAGCTGAAAGCAGCGGTGCAGATGTTCCGAACAACTGTGCGCAAGCATATCAACGACATCTCCGAGAAATACATTCTGGACGGGGAAACCGCCGATGGCGCGTTGATGTTCCTACCTTCTGAAGCGGTTTATGCCGAGTTGCACGCCAAGTTTCCCGAATTGGTGCAGGAGAGCTTTACCAAACGCGTTTGGATCGTCTCGCCCACCACCTGCATGGCAACGCTGAACACGATGCGCGCGATCCTGAAGGACGCAAGGATGCGGGAACAGGCGGGTGCTATCCGCAAAGAGCTGGGTCTGCTGCACAAGGATGTAGATCGCCTGGGCGATCGGGTTTCCAATCTGGACCGTCATTTCGGGCAGGCGGCCAAGGATATCTCGGAAATCAAGATCAGCGCTGAAAAGGCAGGGCGCCGGGCGCAGCGACTGGACAATTTCGATTTCGAAGAGATCGCACCTGACGACACGCCGGGCGTTGTACCGCTGGCGCGGCACGAAATCTGACAAGCTGTTCGATGCGACATTGGCCGGATTTGGCCAGCGCACCGCGTCAGGTCCCAGAGATCAGATACGCAGGAAGGGCTGGAACAAGCGGGGCATGAGCTTGGTGAATTTTAGCGGCGCGTCGGTAACGGCCAGACAGATGCAATCTGCGGTAATGTCTGCGGTCGGGGTGTGATGCAGATCTTCATCGGCAATCTCGACATCGCCGCGTGCAAAGTGATCAACCTCATCCGAGAAAGCACCCTGCAGAACCATGGTCAATTCCATACCGTTATGGCTGTGATCCGGAACTGCGGTTCCGGCCGGAATGAACAGCAGACGTGCCGAAGCGTCGCCGCTCGTCGGCAAGATAGCTTGTCTGACGCCCATTCCGATGGGCCGCCATCGGATGTCATTGACAGTGCCGCCGACGTAGTCCTGCAGGGGGGCAGGTAGCACGGCGCAGCCCTTGTTCACGGGCTTGGGGGTCGGTGCGCCTTGGGCGATCAGCGCCATCGTCGCAGCCAGCGCGCTGTCGCTCATTTGGGCAGGATAGGGCAGCTCGTCCAGTATCTGTCCGCCAACCGCATCAAAGCTTTCAGCCTGCGCGCGGCAATGGTCACACAGCGACAGATGGGTCGCGACCATCAGATCGAACGCTTCGGGCAGGCTGCCGGCGGCATATGCCATCAGCAGATCTTCCGTCAGGTGATGCTTAATCTGTTTGCTCATCGTCTCTGTCTCAGTTCATTGCGTGGCGCAGGCGATCCAGCGCCAGCCTAATTCTTGATTTGATCGTTCCCAGAGGCAATCCAGTCTGAGACGCAATTTCCCGGTGACTCAGGTCTCCGAAATAGGCCTTTTCGATCAAGTCTCTTTGCGCGTCAGGCAACGCCTTCAAGGCAGTGCGCAGCTGCGCGGTTTCTTGTTGCAAGACGATCACGTCGTCCTGATCAGGTTCGGACTCGGGGCCCCATCCCAGTTCTTCCGGTTCGGGGCGCCGTTGCTTGCGCAGGGCGTCGATGCGTTTGTTCCGTGCGATGGTGAACACCCATGTGGCCACCGTTGCCCGGGTCGGATCGAACAGATGGGCCTTGTGCCACAAGGTCGCCATCACCTCTTGCGCACATTCCTCGGACATGGTCGCGTCCGAGCCTGACTTCATCAGGAACGCCTTGATACGCGGCGCAAAATGCTGGAACAGCTCGGCAAAAGCCGCCTGATCCTGCGCATCCCGAATGCGCCTGACATGGTCCACCCACTCAATCCTGGTGTCGCAACTGCTTTGTGTTCCGTTCACCTGTTTACCCTTGATGCGTTTTCTTGCGCGCCATGGCTTGAGGACGGCGGGTGTAGCCGCCGGCTCGTCCAAGGTCACGGTGTCTATCTCGGTAAACATAACCACAATACGGTTGGTGTCCCAAGCCGGATCACTCTGAAGCGATATTTTTGATCCAATCCTGGCTGGATGCCGTATTCTAAGTAACAGAAACCTTCAGAAAACCACGCCCCTCCGGGCGGTTACAAGCGGGTCGGACCATATCGAATGACACAGACCGTTGATCACGTTGCGGGCCATACTTTTCACGGGCGCAAGGGGGCGATCGAAAACGCCTTCCGCTATTCGGTCGACTACATTCTTCTGAACCCCGAATGTGATCTGACTACACCAGTGCTGTTTTCGGTGAACCGGGCCAACCTTACCAACTGGCGGTCGCAGGACCACGGGGGGGCGCCGGGCCAAGGCGGCGCTGCCGTATGGCTGCGCACCCAGTTCGATCAGATGCAGGTGGCGCAACCGGCGCGCCTGATGTTGCTGACCCAGCCCCGGGTTTTGGGTCATGTCTTCAACCCGGTCAGCTTCTGGTTCTGTTTCGATGGGCAGGGTGCGCTCTATGCGGTTGTGGCCGAGGTGACCAATACCTATGGCACGCGCCACAGCTATCTGTGCCACAATCCCGGCTTTTCACCCATCAAGGCAACCGACAGGATGGTGGCTGACAAACTGCTGCATGTCTCGCCCTTCCAGAAGATCGAAGGAAGTTACACCTTCCGGTTCGATTACCGCCCCGAGCGTGTCGGCGTGTGGATCGACTATGCCCGCCCCGAGGGCGGTTTGATCGCGACGTTAACCGGGACACGCCGTCCGCTGACCAACCGGGTGATCCTGTGGTCGCTGCTGCGCCGCCCATTTGGTGCGCGGCGGACCTTTGCGCTGATCATCTGGCAGGCACTTAAACTTTGGGTGAAAAAAGCCACCTTTCGCCCGTTCAGAACCGCACCGGTGCCGGATCAGCCGGTTTCGCGTGTGCGCCTGCGCTAACGCGTTTGTTCAAGATCAAAGACTCGAGCTCTGCCTAGTGGTTGTTTCATTCGAAAGCCGCGAACACAGGAGTCGGGTCATGTTGGAAATTTCAGCAAGAAAAGTTGCTCAGGTTGCGCTGATGGGGCGCGAGCTGAATCGGGCCGAGGGCGAGTTGCGCGCGTTCATTGATCACATGAGCGAGGACGAACAGGCCGAACTGGTGGCTATCATGTGGATCGGGCGCGAAAGCTTCTTCGCCGAGGATCTGGTCGAAGCCATCGCCACCGCAAGGGCCGAAGCCTCAACCCCCTGCGCTGATTACCTGATCGGCACGCCGCACATGTCAGATCATCTGGAAAATGGTTTGGATGCGCTGGGGGTATCGGCGGAAGATGTGGAAAACGATCTGATGTAGGCGATTGCGCAACGGATCGAGGACAGAGTTTTCCACACCTTCTTGTCTGGCGGTTTAATCGGATAAAGGGATGGTCGTGGACAATTTCAGCCAGGTTTGATTTAGGTTCGGGTGAACTACTTTTGGTTGAATGAATGACATCCGATACCCCAGCTTCTTTGCGACACAGAAAATCGAAGCTCGCCCGTGTTCTAACGGGTATTGTCTTGATCGCAATCGCTGGGGTTTTGGTGCTAGGCCAAGAACGTAAAAAGCTGATGGCTACCTGCAACTTCAGTAAGGCTGACTTGGAAGACAAGTTGGCCGCCTGTGATACGTTGTTGATATGGGCGGCATATAACCCGTCAACCCGGTCGCTGATCCATCGACACAAGATGCGGGCACATATGTGGAATAGAGACTGGGAGGCTGCCCAAAGCGAGGCTGATCTGGCTATTGCAGAAGACCCTGAAAGCCGCGTGCCGTGGCAGTGGAAGGCGCTGGCCCACGCCCGCGCCGAAGAATACCCAGCGGCGATGGAGGCAATTGAGGCAGCGCTGGAGATTGCCCCGGGTAATGACTATTCGCTAGAGACAAAAGCCAAACTCTTGCGCCGGATGGATCGGTTGTCAGAGGTTGAGCCTCTGGTTGAAGACGCCATAGCCAACCATAAAGTGGGCCCGTGGGCCTGGAGCTATGCTGGCTATTTCAGATTGCGGGCAAAGGAGTATAGACCCTCGGCTTTGGCCTTTTCCGAAGCGTTACATGCCGATCCACACAATGCATATGATCGCCGCAAGTTCCTTGAGGCCTGCCGACTTGCTGGCCCAGATTGCCCGCCTCTGTTTCCTGAAAAACGCGCGAGCTATGCTGAGCTTAGCTGCGAAGACATTGCATTGCAGTTTGCAGAGCAATATCCAGATTTTCACAGCGGAGCTGGTTTTGATACGCCGTATGACCTGATCGACCAAGGTGATTGGCGTGCAAAGGTCCTGGTGCAGGTTGTTTACCTCGGCACAGCAATCGGATTCGAGCAGACTGCGTCAAAAGAATATGCAAATAGGTTGATAGTAGACAGCGCCATGTTTGAGTGTGTTTCGGGTGGCGAATATTACTTTTCGGGCTCGGATAAGGGCTCCGAAGAACACCGCTATGCAGCTGAACACTTGTTTGGACCGGAATTGCGTAGAAACCTTGTCGATCTCGCGTATACGCATCTGAATTGATGTACCAACCCGGCCAATCCAGGTTGGTGCGGGCTTAGTTTTCAGCCCGCGTGATCCACCACCTGCAGATGCTGCGCCAGCCGGTCAATTTCAGCCATCCAACTCTGCACCAGCTTTGGATCATTGGGGGCCGCATGAACGCCTGCCGGGATAGCGCGGTTCAAGACGGCTTCGACAGCCAGTGAAACGGGGACCGAGACCAGCCGCGCCATTGCCGTGCCGCGGTCGTCACCCCAGGCATCCATCACATAGGTTTTGTGCCAGACCGGAACGCCGTCTTTTTCCGCCTTCAGGCCCACACACAGAACCACACGGTCCGGCTCGCCCTCGTCATAGGCGTTTTCGGCCCAGAACTGGTCCGACATCTCCTTCAGGCGTGCATCGCCTTCGGGCCCGGACAGGGTTTCGATTTCGGCAAACACATCCGACCACGCATCGGCCCAGCCATTCAGACGCAGCGTACCGCGGACGAATTCCTTGACCGGCCAGTGATCCTCGAAATCGTACTGCGCCATGAACGGGATCGAGTCGCGGTTCGGGTAGACCTCAAAGCTTTCGGGTGTGGGCAGGGGGGCGATATAGCTGGTAATCGCATCCCATGGGCGCGCCACGTCCAGCGGAGCATAATTGCGAATTGATTTCGATGGTGAACGCAACGCCTTGAGCACACCCAGCGGTGACCAGCTGAACTTGTACCGGAACGGGTTCGGATGCCTGGGGATACCACCGCAATAAGAGATGAAACTCAGGTGGTTCTGCGGGTCGAACGCGTCCGAAGCGCGATAGTCGTCGATCAGTGCATGAGCCATCAAGTGATCGATGCCCGGGTCCAGCCCGACCTCGTTGACCAGCGCCACCCCGGCTTCGCGGGCCGCGTCGTCCAACGCGCGCATCTCGGGCGCGATATAGGAGGATGAGACGAAATTCGCCTGTTTCGCGATTGCAAGCTCGGCCAAGGGCACGTGCCAATCGCCGGGCAACATCGAAACGATGACATCGCCCTGTTCCAGCACCGCCGCCAAGGCGTCGATGTCAAAAACGCGGATATCGCTGGTCAGGTCACCAACTTCGGCCTTGGCCTTTTCGATTGTCCGGTTCCAGACCGTGACCTTTTGCCCGCCTTCGATCAGGCGGCGTAAGCCGGGAATGGCCGACAGGCCGGTGCCACACCAGTGAATCGTCATGTGAAAACTCCTTTACGGCTGTTCAGCCAAACCTCAGTTTTGCAATCACGATCGCGCTGACAAGCAGGATCGAGATCACATTACCCAATATCAGCGGCCATGCCGCAATCATCACTCCGTAAATCAGCCACAGGCTCAACGTGGCCAGAATCAACAGGTTCGCCGGCATAGACAGATCCTTGGTCTCGCGGGAGCGCCAGGTCTTTAGGGTTTGAGGAAGCCAACATACAGTGCCTAGAACTGCTGCCGCGCCTCCGATCAGGTGTTCCATGCGTGGCTACTCCTAGACATGGTTGTCGAACGTATCGCGGGCCCGGCCCCAGACGCCGCTGTCCAGATCGGTCAGGGTCAGCAGAGAAGGCAGAAGCTGTGCTGCATAATCTTCCGAGCTTTCGACCGGTAGCATCGACGGCAGATTGTCGATTGCAACTACATCAAGAACCGGATTGGTCGCCACGCGCAGGGCAGGTGCGTCCCAAGTTGTTGCTCGGTCATAAACCGGAACAGGGTTATAATCGCTGTCGGGGTCACAGGCGACATCGCCGATGGCGGTCAGCTTGCGGTCAGCGGCCAGTGCCTCATGTGGGACAAAAATCGGCGTACCTGGGCGCGCGAAGATACAGTTCAGGAACAGGTCGTGGTCGAGGATTTCAGGGAACGGCCCGCCGCTGGCGGTTTCGGCCATGTCCCACTTGGTGACACTGACACCCATCGCCGTGCAAAGGTCGCTGGCGCCGGTACCCACGCGGCCAAGAGCACCGATGACGATGGCCCTTGGTCTATTGGCCTCGATGGCATCTAGTTCAGCCTGAAGCTCGGAATTCAACGCGTCCTTGCTGGGATAGACACCAACCGGAGGGCATTCCGCGCCCCGCTGCTGCGCGGCCCAAGTCTTGAGTGTCACCGCAGCCCCGGCATAGCCGGCCCAATAGCCAAAGGCGGCGACTCGGCGGCCGTTTTCGTCGACAAGATATTCCAGATCATACAGCGTTCCGCCCCCGGCCTTGAACCGTTCTAGCAGCGCCCGGCCGGAATGCTGACCCTTATAGGCATGGCCGAACATGATGTGGCGGTGGGGCAGGGGCGTGCCATCGTCGGGCAGTTCCTTGAGGCCAAAGATGATCGCGTCATTAGGTGCATCTGGCCAGGAATTCTCGGGCGCGATCTCGCAGCCAGCAGCCTTGTAACCGTCGATGGGGATGGCGCGAACATGGCTTTCCTCGACCGTTACGCGGATGCCAGCAGCGATCAGAGCCAAAGCGCCTTCAGGGGTCAGCCCGACCCGTTCTTCGTTCGGGCGCTGTTCGGCCCGGACCCATAGATGCGTCATATTTTGTCCCCTTTATCAGAGCATTCCGGCGGCACGTACGGCTTTCAGCGAAGCGCGCGCCTCTGCCGCCTCACGAAAGGCGACGATCTTGGGGTAGGCTGCGACGTCGACGCCGTCGCCTTCCAACCAACTGCAAACCACATACAAATAGGCATCGGCAAGCGAGAACGCCTCGCCCAGCACAAACGGTCCACGCAGACCGTTCGAACAGATATAGTCGCAGGACGCTGCCATGGTCTGCGCGACTTTTGCCGTCATATCCTTCCAGCTGGATTTCTTGTCGGCCCACCGTGCGCCGCGCAGCTTATGGGCGTGGTTCACATGCATGGTCGAGGCAAGGTAATACATCACCTCGCGCATCCGGGCGGCCATGATCGGGTCCGCAGGCACCAGCCCGGCCTTCGGAGCCATTGCTGCGATGAACTCCAAAAGTGCCCCGGTTTCGGTCAAAATCCCACCGTCTACCACCAGCGCCGGAACCCGGCCTTTTGGGTTGATCTGCTTGTAGGCGGATTTGGTTTGCTCTCCACCGGCAAAGCCCAGTTGGATCGCTTCATAGTCCAGCCCGGCCTCTTCCAGTGCAATCGCAACGGCGACCGAAATCGTGCGAGGGGCATAGTAAAGTTGCATCACAAAGCCTCTGGTTTGGGGTTACAGGTGGGTCTGTGCAAACTGCCGGTCTGGTGCTTCCAGATGCGGAACGGCATTGAACAGAACCGGGCTGAGCTGAGTACCTATCGGGTATAAACGGTGCATTGACGTGTTCATGATGGCAAGAGCCACCCGCGCCATGGCCGGGATATCCAGGCCCATCGCCTGCCGGACAACCATCGAAATCAACCCGCCCGAGGTCACAACAATGGCAGGGCCGCCTTCGGTTCCGATATCGGTCAGCGCGTCGCGCACCCGGGTTTCGAATTCCTCGAAGGTTTCCGGTGTGTTTTTGATGGCGCCATCGGCCCAGGCGGCAAAGGTGCGGGGCAGATGCTCGACAAAACCTTCGCGATCAGTGGGCACTTTCACTCCGTGCTGTTCCTCGAACAGCTGCGCGATGGTGAAATACTCGATCTCGTTCAGCCGCGGATCGCGGATCGGATCAGTCAGCCCCATGCTGGCGGTGGTCTCGGCGTGGCGGATCAGGGTGCCGCAATAGACCCGGGGAAAATGGCTGCGTGTGTCCTGCAAATGCGCCCCCAGCCAGCGGGCCTGCTGATGTCCCAGATCGCTGAGCTTGTCATAGTTCTTTTCGTCGCGCGCGGTGGTGTTGGCCTGCCCGTGACGCACCAGTGTGATATGTGACATGTCGGTCCCTCTTGCGTGGCAAGTCTTAGGACAGGTCTAGGTCCGGGGCCAGAGCCGTTCGTTGCGGTTTGGAAATTATTCTCGCTCACCCCCGAATCTGGCCGGGCGGTATTGTTGTTGACTCGCAAGACCGTCCACAGGAACCTTGGTGATATCAGACTGTCCTGCAAATTCATCGTTGCAAGCTATTCGATGACCTCGGAAAACTGGCTTGGGAAAGGGTTTATTTATGACGGATATTAAGCGCACGCCTTTGCATGGTTTGCATGTTGAGTTGGGTGGGAAGTTGGTTGATTTTGCGGGCTG
>NZ_JBXWQK010000008.1:0-185267 GCF_059612345.1 Ruegeria sp. CDSA020 | reverse complement strand
CGCGGGATGGAGCAGCCCGGTAGCTCGTCAGGCTCATAACCTGAAGGTCGTAGGTTCAAATCCTACTCCCGCAACCAGGTCGAATAATATCAACACAGCCAGTTCAGACTACAATTGATCCACTGGATCAATTGCTAACCTCTTCACCTCGTCAGGCTCATAACCTGAAGGCCAAAGGTTCAAATCCTACTCCCGCAACCAAAATCACTACACAATATCAATATATTACACGCCGTGCCCGAGCGGGCTTTTGCGTTGCGCCATCACAACTGGAAGCACCGTGGAAGCAAGCAGTACGAGAAAAACACTGTGACGGACCCGTAACAGATAATGCCAACTCGTAGGATACCGGCAGCAATGTTGGTGACGCACCCTCGCTGCCTGACCCGCTCAATGTGAGACCCTTGGCGTTGAAGAAGGCGAAGGGATACCATGATCCTGTGTTAGATCGGCTAGGTGCCAAGGGACTGCAAGGCCCGAAACACCGGGTGGAAGAGCTGAAATTGATTTAGACATTCTTCCCTAAGACCTGCCTGGGTTACGGTGGGTTGGGCGGTAAGATCCGTCCAAACGGTAAGCCCCTTGCGGCGCAGAAGGTCCAGATGGGGGTGATCACTCGCATAGCCTGACGGTCCGCGCTTCAACTCGGGCTCGCTGATCCTGACATTCCTGGCCGTAAGATCGTTGATGATTGCCATGAGATCATTGCCCGCTGGTCCTGCTACGCCGGTCCGATACCTCTCTAGGGCTGCTTTTACATATTGGAAGACGCCGCACCCAAGGGACAGGCAATCCGGGGACAGCCCGAAATGCCAAAGCGGGGGCTGATCTCCGCAATCCCCGGGTATGAAAGACATGCGCAGATGAGGACTATAGGGTGTCTTGTCGTTTGAGAACCGCACGTCTCGATGAATACGATAGATCTTGGCCGAATGGGGCATGTGCGTCATCTCGGCCAGCGCCTGTGACATCTGGGCCGCAAATTGTTCTGCGGGCTGTTTGATCGCGGCCTCATAGATCTGTTTGTTGGCGTGAAACCACTCGCGTCGGTTATTGGCTCGCAGATCAGAAAGAAACTGAAGGGCCTCGGGCGAAAAGCAGCGGAACTGATCCATCATCTTCTCCTGATATTCAACTTTTCGGCGGCAGGCTGGCGGCGTGCGCCAGGCACAGGCTCAGCCAGTCACCCAGCGCAGCCGGATCGCAGTTGGCCTCGTCTACAACGACAAACCCACCGAGTTTTCGCTTTCCGTGGACAATCGGGTTTGCAAACGGATTAGAAAGCGCCTCGGTCTCTTTGTCCTTGCCGACACGGAACATGAACCGTCCAAACCCGTCTTTGTCGCGGCGCGCGCCGCACAACATATTGCCGTTCAGAAAAAAGCAGGTGCCACCCATCATCCGCATTTCGGAAATTCCAATATGCGCCTCGAGGGCGAGGCGCATACGTTGGTTCAGGTGTTCATCATTTGGCATCAGACTGATCCCGCCAACTGCCAAAGAATTGACAGGGACAAGACGAGCATCACCAATGTTGTCAGTGCGGCACCGATCACCCGACCTTTGCCGTCGGGTGTGGAACGCAGGCTGACATAATGCACGGCGCGGGCCACCAACAGCACAAGACCGCATCCCCCGACCAGCCAGTCTGAGGCACCGGCAATCTCCGTCCCCGCCAAAGCCAGCAGGGCCAGTGGAACATATTCAGTAAAGTTCCCATGTGCCCGAATCCGCCGCAGCAGTTCGTCGTCATCCCCGTGCAGCAGTAAAACTCCGGTCTGGGATCGCCTGATGCCCACAAGAATTCCCATCGGAATACTCATAAGCACAAAGATTGCTGTCACAAGCAGAGCGATTTGCGGTGTGTGTTCCATGGAAATTCTCCTGTCTGCCCAAGATTAAGACGCCATGCTTTCATAAGTAATCAACGCAAACCGAGCGCCTTGTGGGTCGTTCAGAGTGGCCATCCGGCCGACCCCGGGCATATCAATGGCGGGTTGCAAGACTGAGGCTCCCTGTGCAACTGCGGCTGCTAGGCTGTTATCGACATCAGCAACCGTAAAATAGATCGTCCAGTTTCCATCCGTCTCGGGCATGGGCGAGAACCCTCCGATTGGCGTTTCACCAACCACCGCGGCGGCATAGCTTGACCCGTCCTGCATCGGCATCTCGTTAATGTTCCAGCCCAGCACATTTTTGTAGAATTGCTTGGCCTTGGTCTGGTCTGGCCCGGAGTGCCCGATCCAGCCTGAGTTTCCAACGGTGGTCATGTCCAGAATGCTCATCTTTATCTCCCTTTGATTGCCCGCTGCATGCGGGACTGAACAAAGGACGCGTGAGGATCGGCCTTTCCTACAACTGGTTCAAATCTTTTTCACAGGCAGCGATTTCTTTCAGGACCGCCACACGTTCCGGTCCCGTCGGGCAGAGGTTCAGAACACGGTTAAGGGACTGGATCGCGGCGGGAAGATCGCCGATCTCTCGCAACATTGCCGCGCGCAAGGCATGGAACCAGCGATAAGACGCCAGATCATTCGCCACGGCATCCAACGCAACAAGCGTGCAGCGTGGGCCATGAACCCTGGACCCGGCGGCGATCTGGTTCAGGCGGATAACCGGTGAGGGCTGGAGGCGATAGAGCGCGGCATAATGCGCCTCGATCAGAGACCAGTCGGTATCTTCTGTCGATTGGGCATGCGCATGAACGGCGGCGATTGCGGCCTGAATACCGTAAACACCCACTTGGTTCAGCCGTTCGGCCTTTTGCATCAAGGCTGTCGCTTCGGCGATGTTGGCCTTGTCCCAAAGGGCCCTGTCCTGATCTTCCAGGGCTACAAGATCACCTTGATCGTCTAGCCGTGCTTCACGACGGGCATGTTGCAGAAGCAACAGGGCCAGCAGTGAAATCTGCTCGGCCATCGTCGGGAAAAAGGCAACCAGCAGCCGGGCCAGACGTATCGCCTCATCGCATAGTTTGAGCCGGATTTGCACCGGGCCACCCGAGGTTGACCAGCCTTCGTTGAACATCAGGTAGATCATCAAAGACACTTCGCCCAAACGCGCAGCCCGCTCCTGTGGCGTGGGTGTTTCAAAAGCGACAGAACTTCCTGCGATCCTTTTCTTGGCGCGGGTAATTCGCTGTTCCATTGCCTTTGGACTGACAAGGAAACCACGGGCGATTTCTTCCACACGCAACCCGGCAACAATTTTTAGGGCCAGCGCAATCTGGTCTTGCCGGCTTAGGTCCGGGTGACAACAGATGAACAGCAGGCGCAGAACATCGTCGCGCAGCTCGTCCGGATCTGGTGGGTCATCAGCCATGGAATGAAATTCTTCCCTGTGGCGGGTCAGGATTGCGCTGCGGCGCTGGGATTTGCGCAAACCATCCAGCCCGGCATTACGGGCGGTGGTCAAAAGCCAAGCCAGCGGATCGCGCGGCGCGCCTTGTTTGCGCCATACGGTCAAGGCCTTTAGGCAGGCTTCGGCAAATGCATCTTCGGCAAGGTCGATGTCCCGGAAATACCGCGTCAGGGCCGCGATGGCCTGCGGGCGTTGCTGCAAGAACGTGGCCTCTAGCCAATCCGACACGCGGTCAATCCAAGGTCATCGACCCGCCTGCCCATGCGGCGGGGCGGACCTCAAGCCGGGCAACAGGTGACGAGATCATTCGCGCATGTTCAAGCGCCTCATCCAGATCGTTGAACTCGGCCAGATACAAGCCCAGAAAACTTTCTTTCGTCTCAGCGAACGGGCCGTCGACGATCATAGGTTGCAGAGTCTCGGCAGCCGCGGGTTCGACTGTGACAGCCGTAGTCGGGGGCATCAGTTTGACGGACAGGAAATCCCCGCGCTGCCTGAGGGCATTCTGTAGCACCGTATGTCCTGCCATGACATCGTCCTGACGGTCCTGTGGCAACGCTTCGAACACACCCGCCTGACCATAGATCGAGATTGCATAGATCATTTTTACCTCCGCGATGTTGGTTTCATCCTGCTAGGACGCGCGAGCCTTTGCAAATCCGACACTCATTTCACCGATCTGCACAGTTTCTGCAGATCTTCTGCACCCAAGCTTCCTGACCTTTGGGTCAAACCAGTCCCTTAAAACACAAGAGGGAAGAAATGGCGCAGCAACTTATAATATCTGGAGTTCCGAATTCTGTGGCGCTGGACGCTTGGTGGCTGTCGGAAGAGACGGTGATTTCAGGCACCAAGGGCCCGCCGGGTTCAACCCCGGCGTTTGCCACCGATGGTCGCGCATGGCGCGTGATCGGGTTTATCTTGCTGGTCGCGCTGGCGGATTACCTGTTCTGGGGACATCAGGCGGGTGTGTCTCTGGCGGTCTTTGCTGTGGCGGTCTTTTTGTGCGGCCTGCCCGCGGATCGGTCTGGCAAAGGGGTGCTTATGCCCGCAACGGTTTTGGTGCTGAGTGTTTTGCCGGTCGTGGATTTCGTTCAACCATTATCGGTCGCATTTCTTTTGTCCGGGCTCGTCGTTGCCATTGTCTGGGTCAGGCACCCGAAAGACCAGGTTCTGGAACTGCTTTTGCTGGCGCTGGGGTTTCTGACTGATCTTCCAAAGAACTGGCTTGGCCCGGTCCGCGCGATACCCGGCCTGAAAACCACGATTGTCAGCGATGCCGGAGGCGGCTGGACGCGGGTTCGGCAGTTCCTGCGCAACTGGGGTCTGCCGATTGGCGGGACAATGGTTTTTGTTACCCTGCTGGCCGAGGCGAACCCGGTATTCCAATCCCTTGTCACCCCGGATATCGCTTTCGGTCAACTGCTGCAGCGCGCCATGTTCTGGGGAGGGATTGCGCTGATCATCTGGCCGTTTGTTGACAATCACCCGCTTCGCGGACTGAACCCGCGACCATTCGCAGGCCCTCAGACGATCCCCGGCCTCAACGGTGGTTCGGTCCTGCGGGCGCTTTGGGTGTTCAATGCACTGATTGGTGTTCAGACTGTGCTGGACCTGTCGATTCTGCTGGGCGGGGCCTCATTGCCCGAGGGGATGAGCTATGCATCCTATGCCCATCGCGGCGCATATCCGTTGCTGGTAACGGCGCTGCTGGCCGGTGCATTCGCCCTGGCAGCGCGGCCGTTTCTGGATGAAAATCGGGTGCTGAAACCGCTGATGGTGTTGTGGCTGGCACAAAATGTGGCTCTGTGCGGTGCGGCATTGATGCGTCTGGATTTATATGTCGGCACCTATGGCCTGACCTACCTGCGTATCTATGCGCAGATCTGGATGGGTCTTGTAGCCGCGGGTCTGGCGCTGGTTGGGTGGCAAGTAGCGTTCAGGAAATCCAATAGTTGGTTGATCGCGCGAACCGGCATTCTGAGCGTTCTGGTCCTCTATTGCACCAGTTTTGTGAATTTTGCCCATGTGATCGCGACCCGAAACCTGAAACTGTCCGAACCGGACTATGCCTATCTGTGTTCGTTGGGGCCCATGACCGGGATGCATATCAGCTACGGGTATCCGAATTCGTTGTGCTATTTTGAAGCCGACCCGATCAACAGCTGGCAGGAATGGGGCTTTCGAAAGTGGCGCCTGTCCCGCTATGGTGCCGATCTGAGCAGTATCGGTCCGGGTATATGAATATCTTAGTTGTCGATGATGATCCGCGGTTGCGTGAAGTTGTGCGTCTGGGGCTGGAACGCGCTGGCTACAGCGTTTCGACCGCCGCCAACGGTCAAGAAGCCGTAATCAGCACGTTTCGCGACGAACCGGACCTGATCGTTCTGGATGTTGGCCTGCCCGAACTGGATGGCTTTGCCGTATGTCAGAAAATTCGAACCCGTTCGGACGTCCCGATCCTGTTCCTGACCGCCCGCGATGATGAGGTCGACCGGATTCTGGGGCTGGAGCTTGGGGCCGATGACTACGTGACCAAGCCTTTCAGCCCGCGCGAACTGGTGACGCGGGTCAAGGTGATCCTAAGGCGCACCAATCGCATTTTGGCGGCGCCGGGAAATCTGCGGCACGGCCCCTTGACCTTGGACCGGACCGCAAGACTCTGTGCTTGCCACGACACGGAAATTGCCCTGACCGGTACTGAGTTTCAGATCATGGTGATGTTGATGGAAACACCGGGTCGTCTTGTTCCTCGCACGGCCCTGATTGCCGAGATTTGGGGCCCGCGCAGCCAGGTCTCGGACAGGACCTTGGACAGCCACCTGCGAAACCTGCGGAACAAATTTGCGCAGGTTGGTTTGTCGGACTCGGTGGAAACCGTACATGGTCAGGGTATCCGGATGAGGAGGCTGGGGTGACCCGGCGCTGGCGGCCTTCCTTGGGATTTGTGCTGGGCGGTGCGTTGGTCGGAACCTTGGGCCTGTCTTTCGCGGGTCTGGTGGCTCTGCGTTATCTGGGGCCAGAATTCGGATTTCGGAACTCTGCTTTGGTTCTGGGCGGGGTGATCTTTCTGGCTACGTCGGGGCTGGGTTGGTTGCTGGTCCGCCTGCTGCTGCGCCCGATCAAAGCCCTGCAGGCCTATGCCGGGGCGCAAGAGGCGGGTACCCAGGCGGCCTCAATCCAGCATTTCGGCACCAAAGAGCTTCACCAGACCGCAACTCAGGTCGTCACCATGGCCGAGGCGCTGCGTGACCGTGAGGCGACCATCCGGTCTTATACCGATCACGTCACGCATGAGTTGAAATCGCCGGTAACCGCAATCCGCGCGGCGGTTGAGATGCTACAGGACACCCCGGATGGCAGCGATGACTCCAAAGCCCTAATCGCGCAGATCGACGGGGCGCGTCAGCAGATCGAAACCCAGCTTGCAGCACTTCGGGATGCCGCCCGCGCGCGCGAGGCCCGATATGTCGGGGCAAGCACCCTGCGCGATGCGTTGCCAGGGGCGCTTCCGATTGAGCTAAACCTGTCCGGGGCGGATGAGGTCGCATTCCCGATCTCGGCCGAGGGGTTGCGGATCGTTCTGGGCCATATTCTGCAAAATGCCAAAGATCATGGGGCCAGCGCGGTTGATCTGCGCGCCTCAGAGGCTGGAAACACGGTTATCCTGACCGTGTCCGACAATGGGGCGGGGATATCGCCCGGTAACGCCGACCGCGTGTTCGATCCGTTCTTTACAACCCGCCGGGAAAGCGGCGGCACCGGGATGGGGCTGGCTATTGTCCGCAACATCCTGTCGGCCCATCGCGGAGACATCGCAAACCACCCCGTCCCACAGGGCGCGCGGTTTGATCTGAGTTTTCATAGGCTCTGACCTGCGCAGATAGGCGTTACTGCGCCGGAAGCGGAAGGCATCCGGGCAGCCCCGCTGGCAGGACCAGCCGTGCCCCTTGACGGTAAAGCGATTGGGCAAACCCGCTGCTCTCTGATGTGACCGTCACGCTGATCCCGGATGATCCGATGACCGCCGCGTCATCGGGCAGGTTCTGCATCAGACCTTGCGAGGGAAAGACCACGACATAGGCCGGGGCCTCATCCGTTATGAACGCGACGACCACCAGAACCGACAGCCATCCAAGCACCATAAGGGGGATGGCTGTCAGGAGTGATCTAATAGTCATGGATATGCTCAAGCGTCAGGCCGTCCCCCTGGATCTGGCGCAGACGCTGAGAGAGGTCCGGAACCTTGACCAGTATCAGATGACGATAGTCCCCGAACCCTTGTCGTTGGGCGCTGGAGATTGCATCCGGTGCAGTTGGTTGATCCGACAGGGCGGTGAACAGAATGTCGTCATTGCCAGCGATCTCGACAATCTCGACCCCCGCGCTGGCCATTTCCGCCAGTAGGTTGGTCAGGGTGCGGTAGCGCGGCGTTTCGATCTCAACTCCGTTTGGGCCTTGCGCGATAACCTTCACGCCGGGATAGGCAGACAGGCTGTCTGCACTGGCGCCGGTGATGATCATCCGCAGCGTCAGCTCATCAGCGCCGACCTGCGCAACAGCCTGTTCGATCACGCCCGCATAGGCCTGTTTGGCACCGTATTCCAGACCCAGCGCAATCGCTCTTTCGCTGTCGCGCAGGCTGCCGCTGTTTTGTTCGACCAGGCTCTGGGCGTCGTCGGCGAAGGGCCATTTATACCACGGAACCTGTTGTAGGAACGCGGCATATGCGGCGGCCTGCTGTGCCGACACATCATCCAGAGGTGCCCGCTGTGGGCCCCGCAAGGCAGAGGCCAGCCGACCGAGGGTTTCCTCATAGGCAGCCTTCAGCGCCAGCTCGGCGGAAAAGCTGGCACCGATCACATAGACCATCTGTTTGGTGGCCCTATCCACCTCTCCCAAGGCCGAGGCGTTCCGGTTCAGATCGCAGAGCGACCCCCAAAACCCGGTGATACTGCTCCAGAACCCGTAATCATGGGGGTCCTGGGTGCGCAGAACCTCGGCGTAATCCTCGTAGGCGTGGACAATGTGCCATTCGGGATAGGTCATCAGCGTGCGGGTTTCGGCCCGGTGATGTGCCGGGTCGATCAGCGAGGCATAGGCCAGCGGCTGATCCGCGCCACGACAGCTTGTTTCCACATAAAGGATCGGAGCAGCCAGCGCGATCCCGGCAAGGATCAACACCAGAATCAGCCGTTTGGTCCACCACAGCAGGAACCTCATGCGGTGTGTCTCCTGTCCCGCAGCCCGGCCCAGGCGGCAACGCCGCCAAGCGCCAGATGCGGCAGGTTGGCAAACAGGCGGGGCAGCGACAATTCCGGCCCGGCCGATGGGTTTGTAAAGATACCCAGATCAAGATAGCCAAAACCGGTGAAAAACCCGAACACGCCGTCTCCCAGATAAGCCAGCCCGAACAGGATCAGAAAGCTGCGAGCCGCGCGGTGTGACAACAGCCCGGCAATCAGCGCCCAAAGGGCCGAGGCCACGTGCAGCGCATCGTCATAGATATCCAGTGCGAAAATGCCAAAGGCCAGACCATCCTGATCCGTCAGGCCGGGAATATAGTTCAGCGATGCCGCAATCATCAGCGCGACAAAGTAAATCAGACAGAGTTTTTGAAGGTTGCTCATAGACGCCCCAGATAGCTGTCCCAAAGGTTGTTCCGCAGAACCAGTTGCGGATCAAGTTCTCGTTTTGCCTGCGCAAACCCTTCCGCATTGGGGTAGGCTGCAGTCAGTTGATCCAGTGTCGCATGTGGCCTGTACGGCAGGTAATAGGTTCCGCCAATCGCCACGATCCCGTCGATCAGCGCCCGGGTCATCCGCGCCATGTCGGCTTCGCCGCGTTCGGTCAGCTCCTGGCTGAACGACATGACAGCGGCGATCCGCGGTTTGCTTGCATAGGACAGAACGGCCTGATCGTCCTGTGCGACATAGCGCAGCGTTACGTTCAGAAACTCTTGATACGAGGCCGGAATTACCGCGCGACACACTGATAAGAAATCGTCGAATGCATCGAACCCCACGAAATACTCGTGCAGGATGTCGGTCCGGTCCGGATCGCGGTCGTCCAGAGTCACAACCGGTTCGTTGATCAAAGTGTTCCGCGTCGCCTCACCCGAACCCAGCGCTGGGCCCAGCCGTGTTTCATTCCACCAACGGAAGGATTTGAAGGGCTCGCTGCCCAGTTGAGCCCGGTACAGACGGCTGGCCGCATGCGACATCCACCCCGACCCGGACGCTGGTGGCAGGTCCGACTGGTCTGAGCCTTCGCGATATGTCACCAATAGCGCTTTCTCGAAAAACGCATCGCGTTCAACATTCAGGCGGCCATAGGCCATTGTGACCGCCGGGTCGTCAATCGCCGCACGAAAGGCCGAGGCAAACGCTCCTGCTTCCAGAATGTCGAAAACCGGCGTCAGGCGTGAATTTGGAACCATCTCGACCTCAAGGTCCACGATCACGCCGATCAACCCGTACCCGCCCATCGCCAGATTGAACAGCTCGGCGTTCGCGGTGGGCGAACAGGTCACCAACTCACCCGAGGGCAGGATCATGCGCAACGATCGGGCCGTCGCCCCCATCGGCCCAAAGGGAACCGGCCAGCCAT
Source organism: Ruegeria sp. CDSA020 (assembly GCF_059612345.1). Lineage (NCBI taxonomy): Bacteria > Pseudomonadati > Pseudomonadota > Alphaproteobacteria > Rhodobacterales > Roseobacteraceae > Ruegeria > Ruegeria sp. CDSA020. The sequence continues at coordinate 175,298 of NZ_JBXWQK010000008.1, read as the reverse complement.
GTGCATTGACCGAATAAGTGGCGGCGACACCGAAATCATTATTTGACTGCATGACTTTGGGGGACCAGCCTGCGGGATCAAGCGCTAAGATGACCTGTGACCAGCGGGCTCCGGCATGGGTCAGATAGGTCCCGGCTGAACCGTCGATCTGAACCGATCCATTGTCAAAGGTAATCGCTGTACCGTTGCGGGGAATGGCTTGCCCACCCATGGAATGCCGCGCGGCCCCAATGTTGACCGGGCGTCCTTCTGATCTGGCCTCCGAAAGCTCTTGCCGGATGGCGGCGATCAGCGTGTCTCCGGGGTCATCGCTGAGCACCAGATGTTTGTGGATCGGTGTCGGTGACAGTCCGCTGGCGTCATTCATCACTTTGTCGCCGGTTTCCGCAAATGTCCTTCTTGTGCCTTCATAGACAGGTAGGTCCGGTCCCAGCCACCGTGACGCAACCCATCCTGCCAACCCTCCGCCGGCAAACAAGGCCGCCCTTCTGGTAAATGTTTTCATCTTTCGATTTCTCCCGAAGTTAACTGGGACATCTGATCAAGAATGATTTTAAGCGCAGTTTGAAATTTCTGCGGGCCTCAATCCGGGGTATGTGCCTGACCCCTGCCAAGGTGTCCATTTGGGCATCGGGTCAAAGAATGTGCAAGTCCATGGCCTGCTGTACCGGCGCAAAGGTGTCCTAGTTGCCCCAGATCAGGCCGACGGGTACCTGCAGCATGGCGATCCGCCGTGGTCAGCAGATTCGGGCAAGGTCCAAGGACCATTTTTTTGACCGCAAGTGGCTCGAAACTTGGCTTCATTCCCGGAATGATCAACCGGAAGGCATGTTTTGCAAACTGCGGAAATCCGTACTTGTAAGACGGTCAGCGGTCACAGCTTGGCGTAAGCTTTCCGCTACGTAAGTTCATGCGCGCACGGCAGATTTGCGTCGGGGCATCCGCCAAACTGCCGTTTTTATGCTCAATCAGGTGTTGCAACTGTAACGATGATCTGGATGATCAGGACCACCAAGGCCGTAAAAATGGTCTGTCGTCCAAAGGGCGATATTAACAAAAAGGGGAGTTACAAATGATTCTAAGAAACCTGATGATCGCTGCAAGTGCGACGGCGCTGATGGCGGCGGGCGCTTCGGCGGAAACGCTGCGCTGGGCGCGGGCCGGTGATGCGCTGACGCTGGATCCGCATTCGCAGAATGAGGGTCCGACGCACACCGTGCGACACCAGATTTACGAGCCTCTGATCATCCGCGACGTGACCGGTGCATTCGAGCCCGCGCTGGCGACCGAGTGGGGCCCCAAGGCCGATGACCCGAATGTTTGGGTCTTCAAGCTGCGCGAAGGCGTGAAATTCCATGACGGTGCGGACTTCAACGCCGAAGATGTGGTGTTCAGCTTTACCCGAGCCAAGCAACCTAATTCCGACATGAAAGAGCTGATCGGTTCGATCGCCGAAGTGCGCGCAGTTGACGATTTCACCGTCGAGATTGTCACAGATGGTCCGAACCCGATCCTGCCGTCGAACCTGACAAACCTGTTCATTCTGGACAAGGGCTGGGCCGAGGCGAATGACACCGTCAATGTTCAGGATTTCGAAGGCGGCGAAATCACCTATGCCACCACCAATGCCAACGGTACGGGCCCCTATGTTCTTCAAAGCCGCGAGCCTGACATCAAGACGGTAATGGTGCGCAACGACAACTATTGGGGCATCGACCAGTTCCCCATGGAAGTGACCGAGATCATCTATACCCCGATCCAGAACGCTGCGACTCGCGTTGCGGCGATGCTGTCGGGTGAGGTGAACTTCCTCCAGGATATGCCGGTGCAGGACATTGAACGCGTCAATGGTGTCGACGGTCTGATGGTCAAGCAAGCCCCGCAGAACCGGGTGATCTTCTTTGGTATGAACCAGGGTGCCGACGACATCGAGGCGGATAACGTGGACGGCAAGAACCCTCTGGCCGATGTGCGGGTGCGTCAAGCGATGTCGATGGCGATTAACCGTGATGCGATCAAGCAGGTCGTGATGCGCGGCCAGTCGCAGCCTGCAGGCATGATCGCACCGCCCTTCGTGAATGGCTGGACCTCTGACATGGACGGCGAATCCTCCACCGATCTGGCCAAGGCCAAGGAACTGATGGCAGAGGCAGGTTATGGCGATGGCTTCTCGCTTCGGCTGGACTGCCCGAATGATCGGTACATCAACGATGAAGCCATCTGTCAGGCGGCTGTTGGGATGCTGGGCCAGATCGGCGTGACCGTGAATTTGGACGCCAAGCCCAAGGCGCAGCATTTCCCGCTGATCACCGATGGCAAGACAGATTTCTACATGCTGGGTTGGGGTGTGCCGACATATGACTCGGAATACATCTTCAACTTCCTTGTGCATGGGCGCGAAGATGACATCGGCACGTGGAACGGCACCGGTTATCAGGACGATGCGCTGGACGGGAAGATCAAGTCGCTTGCCTCGAATACCGATCTTGACGCTCGGAATGCCGACATCGCCGACATCTGGCGGGTTGTGCAGGACGAAGCGCTTTACATCCCCATTCATCACCAGGTTCTGAACTGGGGTATGGCCGACGGTGTGGGCATCGAAGTGGATGCCGAAGATCAGCCTAAGGTCAAATACTTCACTCTGAACTAAGCCATTCAGATCAGTGATTTGGCAGGGCGCGGTTTCGCGCCCTGCCTTTTGCGCTATTGTTAAGCGCAACACCGCATCGCGGGGCAAATAAGGGAGATTTCGCCATGACCCTCAGGAACAGTGCCATTGCTTTGGCCTTGCTGGCCACCACCAGCGTTCAGGCTGCCGAATTCAAATGGGCCTCGACCACGGACCCGCAGACGATGGACCCGCACGCGGTCAACTCGGCCCCGGTTCTGGGGTTTCTGAACAATGTCTACGAAGGCCTTGTACGCCGCGACAAGGACATGAGCGTTCAACCCGCGCTGGCCGTCAGCTGGGAGACGATTGGTGACGGCGAAGGTTGGCGCTTTAAACTGCGTGAGGGCGTGACCTTCCATGACGGCAGCAGCTTTGATGCGCAGGACGTTCTGTTCAGCTATCAGCGCGCCTCGGGCGAGGCGGCGGATACCCGCAGCTGGTTCGCGCCCATCAGCGAGGTGATCGTGGTCGACGACTATACGGTCGATTTCATGACGACTGCGCCGAACCCGTTATTCCCATCCTCAATCGCCAACTGGATGATCATGGATCAGGGCTGGGCCGAGGCCAATGACGCAGCGGTGCCCGACAAAGAGGTCGGGAATTACGCCACCCTGAACGCCAACGGCACAGGCGCCTTCAAACTTGCGGCACGAGAGCCCGGCCTGCGCACGGTTCTTGAGCCCTTTGACGGCTGGTGGGATCAGGCCGACCACAACATCACAAGTGCTGAGTTCACTCCGATCCAAAACCCGGCGACAGCGGTTGCAGCCTTGTTGTCAGGCGATGTGGACATGATCAACCCGGTGCCGATCCAGGACGTGGCACGCTTGAAAGAAAACGGGGATGTCGACGTTATTCAGGGGATCGAGGCCCGCGTCATCATGCTGGGGTTCGATCATCAGGCCGAGGCGCTGAAATACAGCGACGATGCGGGCAAACCGAACCCATTCCGCGACGCGCGCGTCCGCAAGGCGGTAGCGCAGGCGGTGAATGTGGATGCCATTCTGGCGACTATCATGCGGGGCAATGCCGAAGCGGCCTCGCAACTGGTTAGCCCGGCGATGAGCGGCTATTCGGCGGCAAACGCAGACCGCCCCGCCTTTGATGTCGATGCCGCCAAGACGCTGCTGGCCGAGGCGGGCTATGCGGATGGCTTCTCGTTCGGGCTGAAATGCCCCAATGACCGCTATCTGAATGATGAGGCCGTTTGCCAGGCGGTTGTCAGCATGCTGGCCCAGATCGGGATCACTGCGGAACTGGATGCCATGCCGGTCCGTAACTACTGGCCGGAACTCAGGGAAGGCAAATACGATATGTACCTGCTGGGCTGGAGCCCCGGTACATTTGATGCCGAACACCCCGTGCGCTTCCTTGTGGCCACCCCAAACGAAGAGAAAAAGCTGGGCAGCTGGAATTTCGGCGGATTTTCGAACGCGCGGGTGGATGAGCTGCTGCCGATGATCCAGTCCGAGTTGGATGCGGGCAAACGGCAGGCGATGCTGGATGAGGTCACGCAGATCATTCAGGACGAACAGGTCTATGTGCCGATGTATGTGCAACCTCTGGTCTGGGGCACACGCAACAATGTCGAACTGACGCAGCGCCCGGACAACTTCTTTCTGCTGCGCTGGGTAACGGTGAACTGAAACCGGGGCGGGGCCAGAAAACGCTAGCTTGCGTTAGCGGTATCTTGACCACCCCGCCCGGGCCTGCATAGACAGTCCGATCAACGAGGAAAACGAATGTTCGCTTATATTGTCCAAAGGATGTTCCAATCCGTGATCGTGCTGCTGATCGTGGGTCTGGTTGCCTTTTCGATGTTCCGCTTTGTCGGTGATCCGATCGACAACATGCTGGGGCAGGAACGTACGCAGGCCGATATCGACCGGCTGCGGTCCGATCTTGGTCTGGATCAGCCGTTTCCGGTGCAATATTTCAAGTTCCTGCAAGGCGCGGTGCAGGGCAATTTTGGCGTGTCCTACCGGCAAGGCCGACCGGTTTCGACCATCATAGCCGAACGCGCCCCCGCGACATTGGAACTGGCCTTTGTGTCGGGCTTTCTGGCCATCACCCTTGGCATCGCGCTGGGCGTTTTCACAGCGATTCGACGACAGGGGGTGGCGGCGAATATCATCATGACCGTGTCGTTGATCGGGGTTTCCCTGCCAACCTTCCTAATCGGGATATTGCTGATCTATATATTCTCGGTTGAATTGGATCTTTTACCCAGCTTTGGGAGGGGCGAGACCGTTATGATTGGCGGCTGGTCCACGGGGTTCCTGACGACCTCGGGGCTCAAGGCGCTGATCCTCCCGGCGATCACGCTGGGCCTGTATCAGATGACGCTGATCATGCGGCTGGTGCGGTCGGAAATGCTTGAGGTCCTGCGTGCCGACTATGTCCGTTTTGCACGTGCGCGTGGGCTGTCGGACCGGGTGATCAATTTTCGCCACGCGCTGAAAAATACGCTGGTGCCGGTGATCACCATCACCGGGTTGCAGCTGGGCTCGATCATCGCCTTTGCCATCATCACCGAGACGGTGTTTCAGTGGCCCGGTGTGGGCCTGCTGTTCATAAATGCGATCCAGTTTGTCGATATCCCTGTCATGGCCGCCTATCTGATGCTGATCTCGGTCATGTTCGTGTCGATCAATCTGATCGTCGATCTTTTGTACTATGCCATTGACCCGCGCCTGCGTGTCGACGCGAGGGCCACATGACCGATACTTCTGAAACCTCGAGACAAGTGCCCAAATCACGACTGGCCCAGTTCTGGGACAGCGATTTCGCATGGTCCTTCCGTCATTCACCCGTGGCGATGGTTGCCTCATTTGTTGTGGTTCTGCTGGTGCTGGCGGCAATACTGGCCCCGCTGATTGCGCCGCATAACCCGTTTGATCCGGCAACGCTGAACCTGATGAACGGATTTACACCGCCGGGCACACCGAATGCCTTTACGCAGGACACGTTCCTGCTGGGCACCGACGATCAGGGGCGCGATGTGTTCTCGACCATCCTCTATGGGATGCGCATATCCCTGTTTGTCGGCGCTGCGGCGGTGCTGCTGGCGCTAATCATCGGAGTTGTTCTGGGGCTGGTCGCGGCCTATTTCGGCGGCTGGGTCGAGACGCTGATCATGCGGGTCGCAGATGTGCAGCTGACCTTTCCGGCCATTCTGGTCGCTATGCTGATCTTTGGCATCGCCAAAGGCGTGACCCCACCCGAATATCGTGACGAGATGGCGATCTATGTACTGATCATCGCCATTGCCCTGTCCGACTGGGTGCAGTTTGCCCGGGTCGTCCGCGGTGCTGCGTTGGTGGAAAAGAACAAGGAATATGTGCAGGCCGCCCGCCTGATCGGGCGCGGTTCTTTCCCGATTATGTTCCGCCACATCCTGCCCAATGTACTCAGCCCGGTTCTGGTCATCGCCACGATCTCACTGGCGCTGGCGATCATTGCCGAAGCCACGCTGAGCTTCCTCGGCGTAGGGGCACCACCAACCCAGCCGTCATTGGGCACGCTGATCCGCATCGGGCAGGGCTTCCTGTTCTCGGGTGAGTGGTGGATCTTGTTCTTCCCGGCCTGCACCCTGTTGGCGCTGGCCCTGTCTGTGAACCTGCTGGGCGACTGGCTGCGCGATGCGCTGAACCCCAAGCTGCGGTGATTTCATGAGCCTTCTGACGATCAATGACCTGACGGTCGAATTCCCCACCCGCCGCAAATTGTTCACAGCCGTGGACCATGTGGACCTGTCGGTTGAACCCGGAGAAATCCACGGCTTGGTTGGCGAATCCGGGGCCGGTAAATCCACCATTGGCGCGGCCATCATGGGATTGTTGGATCGCCCCGGCCGTATTGCCAGCGGCACGATCCAGCTGAGCGGTGACCAGATCAGTGGTCTGGATGCCGAGGCGATGCGGGGGCTGCGCGGCAAAAAGATCTCGATGATCTTTCAGGACCCGCTGACCTCGCTGAACCCGTTATTCACCGTGCGCGAACAACTGACCGAGACCATTCAGGCCCATCTGGGCGGCACGGATGCCGAGGCGAACCAACGCGCGCGCGATCTGATTGACCGGGTTGGCATTCCTGATCCGGACACGCGGCTGGACCAGTATCCGCACCAGTTCTCGGGCGGGATGCGGCAGCGTGTGGTCATCGCGCTTGCCTTGTGTACCGAACCGGATGTGATCATCGCGGATGAGCCGACCACGGCGCTGGACGTCTCGGTTCAGGCGCAGATTCTGGACCTGATCAAAGAACTGGCGCGGGAACGTCAGGTGGGCGTCATCCTGATCACCCACGACATGGGTGTGATCGCGGACACGACGGACAAGGTGACGGTGATGTATGCGGGCAAGGTTGTCGAAACCGGCCCGACCGCGCAGGTGATGGGGCAGCCCACCCATGAATACACCAAATCGCTGATCGCTGCCGTGCCGCGCCCGACCCTGAAACTGCATCGCTTTCCCCAGATCAGCTATGGTGGACGCGAGACACGCTTTGCCATCGAAGACATGGCCCGCCACTGGCCCAAGGTGGATAATGACACCAGCAAACCGGTGTTCGAAATCCGCAACCTGACCAAGAAGTTCCTGCAACGCAAAGGCCTGTTGCCCTGGGACCGTACCTATTTCACCGCCGTTGACGAGGTAAGTTTCGACATCCGCGCAGGCGAGGTGTTTGGCGTTGTGGGTGAATCCGGCTCGGGCAAGTCGACTGTCGCACGGATGATTGCAGGGTTGTACCCTGTGGATGGCGGCACGATTACATTCGACGGGCAGGTTGTCAGCGATCTGACCAATCGGACCGCGCTGGATGCCTATCGCAAGAACATCCAGATGATCTTTCAGGACCCGTATTCCTCGCTCAATCCCCGTATGCGGGTGGATGAGATCGTGGCCGAGCCGATCCGCCATCACAGGTTGATGGAAGGTGCAGATATCAAACGCCGCGTCGATGAGTTGTTGGATCAGGTGGGACTCGGCCATGAGGCCGGGCAGAAATACCCGCATGAATTCTCGGGCGGACAGCGGCAACGTATCTCGATTGCACGTGCGCTGGCCACGCAACCGCGATTCCTGATTTGTGACGAGCCAACCAGTGCGCTGGACGTGTCCATTCAGGCGCAGATTCTGAACATCTTGAAGGACCTGCAGGAACATCTGGGCCTGACCCTGCTGTTCATCAGTCATGACCTGCCGGTGGTACGTCAGATGTGCGACCGAGTGGCGGTGATGAAACAGGGCCAAATTGTCGAGTTGCAGGAAACCAATAACTTGTTCGCCAACCCCCAGACAGATTATGCCCGCGAATTGTTGCGCTTGATGCCCAGGCTGGATGACCTGTCGACCGAGGGGTTGGACGCGGAATCCTGAGGCAGTGACGATTCCAGTATTGGCGGTATGACGGAAGGTCCGTCAATATGGCGATAGTTTTGACGTTTTCGTCAAGATTGCCTCTGCAGATTGAACAACTGTGCCTTCATACTTTCTGAAACGAAAGAGGAGGCGCGTTTTGAGCTGGAATATCTGTGTCATCGGAGCAGGCAAGATCGGTCAGATGATCGCGACTTTGCTGCAATCTTCATCCAACTATTCGGTCACGGTTGCCGACCGCGATCTGGCGGCGTTGTCCGTGCTGAATCGACAGGGAGTTTCGACCCGCCAGATTGATGTCAGCGATGAAACGCAGCTAGCTGAGGGTCTGAACGGTTTCGATGCGGTTATCTCGGCGGCTCCGTTTTTCCTGACCCCACGGATTGCCAAAGCCGCCAAATCGGCCGGCGCGCATTATTTTGACCTGACCGAAGATGTTGCCGCCACCAACGCGGTGCGCGAGTTGGCCGCTGACAGCGAAACGGCCTTTATGCCGCAATGCGGGTTGGCACCGGGTTTTGTCGGCATCGCCGGCGCGGCCTTGGCTGCCGAGTTCGATACGCTGGACAGCCTGCATATGCGGGTCGGGGCGCTGCCGCTCTATCCCACCAACGCATTGAAGTACAATCTGACCTGGTCCACCGATGGGCTGATCAACGAATATTGCAACCCGTGCGATGCCATCGTGAATGGCGAACGGGTTAAGACCGCGCCGCTCGAGGATTACGAGCGTTTGGGTCATGACGGGGTGGAATATGAGTGCTTCAATACCTCGGGCGGGTTGGGCACGTTGCCAGAAACCCTGGACGGAAAGGCGCGGGACGTGTCGTACCGATCGATCCGCTACCCGGGACACCGTGATATTCTGCGTTTGCTGCTGAATGATCTTGGATTGGAACGTCGTCGCGACCTGATGAAGGAAATCTTCGAGACCGCGCTACCGCGAACCGATCAGGATGTGGTTCTGGTTTTTTGCACTGCAAAAGGCAAGATCGATGGGGCTCTGCGCGAGAAATCCCTGATCAACAAATCTTATGCCCGTACCCTCAATGGTCAGGTCTGGAGCGCCATTCAGGTCACCACTGCTGCCGGTGTTCTGGGTGTGGTTGATCTGATGCGAACGGGTGCTTTGCCCGGCAAAGGGTTCGTGCGGCAAGAGCAGGTGAACCTGTCTGATTTCCTGAACACCGAATTCGGTCAGCTTTATCGCACCGGGGACATAACCAAACAGAACAAGGCGGCCTGAGATATGAAAGACATCGCTATGACAGCCCAAACAACCCTTGCAAATCTGGACCTGACAGCCGCTGAGCTGATGGGCGGCACGCTGGCTGTACGCTCGCCCATTGATGGCGGCATTCTGGCCGAGGTACATGAAACGCCTGCGTCGGGGATGGGCACGGTGTTTGCCAATGCCAAGACGGCATTCAAGGCGTGGCGCACGGTTCCAGCCCCACGCCGGGGCGAGCTGATCCGCCTGCTGGGCGAGGAATTGCGCGCCGCCAAGGACGATCTGGGTGCGCTGGTCAGCTGGGAAGCTGGTAAGATCACCTCGGAAGGTCTGGGTGAAGTGCAGGAGATGATCGACATCTGCGATTTCGCCGTCGGCCTGTCGCGCCAGCTTTATGGTTTGACCATCGCATCTGAGCGCCCGGGCCACCGGATGATGGAAACGTGGCACCCGGCAGGACCGGTGGGCGTGATCTCGGCCTTCAACTTCCCGGTGGCGGTCTGGTCGTGGAATGCCGCACTGGCGCTGGTCTGCGGTGATCCGGTGATCTGGAAGCCGTCTGAAAAGACGCCTTTGACCGCGATGGCCTGCCAGAAGATCTTTGAACGTGCACTGGCCCGATTTGGCGATGCGCCCGACCACCTGCTGCAGACCCTGATCGGAGGTGCCGCGCTGGGCGAGGCGCTGGTGGCCAGCGAGGACGTGCCGGTCATTTCGGCGACCGGGTCCACACGGATGGGCCGTGCCGTAGCCCCCATCGTGGCGCAGCGGTTCGGGAAATGCATTCTCGAGCTTGGCGGCAATAACGCGATGATCGTGGGCCCTTCGGCCGATCTGGAAATGGCCGTGCGTGCGATTGTCTTTTCTGCTGTCGGCACAGCCGGTCAACGCTGCACCACGCTGCGCCGTCTGATCGTTCACAACTCGATCCGCGAGGAGCTGGTGAGCCGGTTGAAAAAAGCCTATGCCGGTCTGCCCATCGGCAATCCGCTGATCGAAGGCACTTTGATCGGTCCGCTGGTGGACGAAGCCTCGGGCGCGGCCATGACCGCTGCGCTGGACGCTGCAAAGGCCGAAGGCGGCGCAGTCTTTGGTGGCGACCGCGTGACCGAAAACGTCCCCGCCGGTGTCTATATGCAGCCCGCGATTGTCGAGATGCCTGGCCAGACAGCAACCGTAAAGACCGAAACCTTTGCGCCGATCCTCTATGTCATGGGGTACGACGCGTTCGACGAAGCCATCGAATTGCAAAATGACGTACCGCAAGGTCTGTCGTCTTGCGTATTCACTCTGAACATGCGCGAGGCCGAGCAATTCCTGACCGCAGCGGGATCGGATTGTGGCATTGCCAATGTCAATATCGGGCCATCGGGGGCCGAGATCGGTGGCGCATTTGGTGGCGAGAAGGAAACCGGTGGCGGGCGTGAAAGCGGCTCGGATGCGTGGAAGGCCTATATGCGCCGTCAGACCAACACCGTGAACTACTCAGCCGAGCTGCCGCTGGCGCAAGGCGTCAAGTTCGACATCTGATCGTGCTGTCGGCGGTACCTGATGGTGCCGCCGGCTCATCAATCTGCAAACAAATAACCCAATCGCATGATGGCCTGCGCCTGTTCCTGTGAAACATTCAGAAACCGGACAATGGCGTCTTCGTTTTCTGTCCGGTCGCTGGTTTCCCGCAGGCGTGCATGTCGATCCAGCGCGGTGCCCCGGATCAACTCGGATTCGTATTCCATCGCGTTGTGCAAAGTTGGGACAAGCCGTGCCACGGTTTCGGTCGGGCTGTCCTGACCGGCCAACCCCACACGGCGGGCGTGGCCGATCAGGTAATCGTCGGAATATTCACACTCGACTTCAAGCACATGGGTTTTGACCTGATCTGCACAGAAGTCCTGAATGATTTCGATATCTGAGGGATCGATGCATAGAACCAGCCGGTCGGTTTCGAAACTGTCAAACAGCATCCGCACAAGAGCACGCCGGTGGCGGGACCGTTTGAGCAAGGTCGTTTCGATGCCGCCCAGATCGGGCAGAGCCGTATCCTGTTCGTTGAACAGATACTCGACACAAGGGATATCGGTTTCGGACTTAATCTGATCGACCAGACGCTTGGCCACATGCCATTTCTTGCACACGATCAGGAAAACATCGCGGTCCGGTCCCAGCGTATTTCCGGCCTCCCAGAACCTTTGCTTGTGGCGGCGTCCGACGCGCCCTCTTGCGGTTAAGAAACTATGGAGATTGCGACCTTCATCCGAGATGTGAAAATCCACCCCATCCGCAGAATAGAGCTGGCCCAACCGGTCCTTCAGCTCATGTGCCTCGGGGCTGATTTTGCGGGCGAACAGAAAATCCTGCCCTAACAGCATGTCGTAATGGTCGTTATAGAATGTCACGGGCATTCCGTAGTCCGAGAACATCAGGAATGTGAGCGTTCGGTTGTCGATCTCTTCACGGGGAACAAGGTGGCGGACAAGCGTTTGAAAGAAGGTCTCATCCGGTATCCAGGTGGTCGAGAAAAAGCGGATTACATCCGGGCGCTGGGCCAGGAATTCAAAGATCATTTCAACAGTATGACGGCGCAGACACCACCACTGACTGCCGATCATGACCTGGATGTCAGCCGGAACCTCGCGGGTCAGACCAAGTTTTTTCTGTAAGTCATAGGATGTATAGAATCGTCTGCTCTGGGTGCGTTCATTGAAGAAATGGCGATAGATCAGCCGGTCTTCTTTCATGCCGGTCTTGATCCAGTTACTGGCAAAAAAGTCGTGGCTTTCGACAAAATCCCTGTCGTTGTCGTTCAGGAACTGATGCGCGTATTCCGCTGTTTTGATCGCCATACAATCCCCTGACAGCATGTAGAAATGCGTCGCGCGGGGAAAGGCCTCGAGGGCGGCTTGCACTGCGTTCAATGTGGCCTGTACCAAAGACCACTCGCCCCAACCGCATTTGATGCGTTTGGTTGCAAAAGTGACATTCGAATTGGCCTGAAGAGCGCCCTGAATGCGTGCATAGGCCTCGCGACTTGCGCGGGCGTCAAAATGTATGGCCATGCAATCGCCAGCGGCGGTTAGCTGCTCGGCCTGCGCAATGATTGCGTCAGGGTCCTTGTGGCACAACAAAATGTAGGCAATTTTTGCCATTTCAGTTCTTTGTTATCCGTTTCTGCCCGGTTCCCTCTGTGATACTGAGGATGAGCGATTGAATAAACAGATTATTTTTGGTTCTGTAGATACAAAAGCAGGCGCGAATAGTGAGTTACGACCTGTTGAGGAGGCGCAGTAAATGGGTTTTCCCGGTACATGGATGACCGAGAGCGAGAGCATGGTTTACCGTGTTGTCCCGAAATGTGCATGCTCAACCATCGGGCAAATCATGTATTTTTCGGATCATGGCCGGTTTTTTGACGGCGATATCCACGATGCCAAGGACGGGATGCATAAGTGGGCGTTCGGTCCCAGCCAGGAGCCGATTTCGACAAATGTCCGAAATCACAACTCCTTTTCTTTCACCTGCGTGCGGAACCCGTACACGCGAATTCTCAGTTCGTTCTTTGACAAGATCTGTGGAATTCAGCGCAACGGCAAACGGTATCGCGGCAATCTGGTGCCGACGCTGATCTACAATTACGGCATCGAGGTTGGCGGAGAGGACGGTCAGGGTGATTTCGACCAGGTCGCCAGTTTCCGCAGATTCCTGTTATTTGCTCGTGACACGATCAGGTGGCGCAGGCCCATGGACCCGGATATCCACTGGTCCGCCATGTCTGGCCATGTGTCGACCTTTATTGCAAATGGCGGACGATATGATCGCATCTTCTGGACCGAGAAGTTCAACGATGGGATGCAAGGTGTTCTGAGCAGCCTGGACACGCCACACAAGGTGGCCCTGTCCGAAATCCCGCGGTTCAACGAATCCGAAGGCCACGGACCCAAACGAAAGCATCCTGTCGAGGACTATTTCGACGACCTGTCGATGCATCTTGTCTACGAGATCTACAAACAAGATTTCGATCTGTTCAAATACGATTTTGAAGATCCGGCCAACAAGATGCCGATCGCCGAGATTGATCTGGATGAAGTCCACGCCAAGCTTGGGGATTGAGCTGGAAATCACCTTCCCCGCCCATCGGCAATGTATCTTGCGAAACATCTCCTCTGGTTGGGCCTGGCGCCGCGCCAGGCCCAAGACCAAAGCCGATAGCGCCAGAAGGCGCGGGAGCGCTTTGGGAATTGATTGGACCGGATCACTTGATTTGGTGTCCGGCCCTTATGTCTTAGACCTCCCGCACGGCCCCTTTTGCCGCGCTGGTTGTCAGTTTGGCATAGGCTTTGAGCGCGGTTGAGACTTTGCGCCTGCGGGGCGCTGCCGGTATCCAGCCTTTTGCATCCTGCTCCTGGCGTCGTTCGGCAAGCACTTCATCTGAGACTGCCAGATGGATCGAGCGGTTGGGGATGTCGATCTCAATCCGGTCACCCTGGCGCACCAGTCCGATCTCGCCACCTTCGGCCGCCTCGGGTGAGACATGGCCGATCGACAGGCCGGAGGTTCCACCCGAGAACCGTCCATCCGTCAGCAAAGCACAGGCTTTTCCCAGACCTTTGGATTTCAGGTAAGACGTCGGGTACAGCATTTCCTGCATCCCCGGACCGCCGCGCGGGCCTTCATAGCGGATGACCACCACGTCGCCCTCTTTGACCTTGCTGGTCAGAATGTCGTTCACCGCCTGATCCTGGCTTTCGCAGACATAGGCCGACCCGGTGAAGGTCAGGCTGGCCGGATCGACACCGGCTGTTTTCACGATACAGCCGTCGCGGGCAATATTGCCGAACAGAACCGCCAGACCGCCATCCTGGCTGAACGCATGTTCTTTCGACCGGATCACGCCGCCTTCGCGGTCTGTGTCCAGCTCTTTGTAGCGGTTCGACTGGCTGAAGGCCTGCGTGGTGCGCACACCGCCCGGCGCGGCCTTGAACAAGTCTTGCGCCTTGGGGTTGTTGGCAACCTTGATGTCCCAATTGGCAATCGCCTCACCCATCGTGCCGGAATGGACCGTGCTGCAATCCTCGTGCAGCAGGCCTGCGCGGCTGAGCTCACCCAGGATCGAAAAGATGCCGCCGGCGCGGTGGACGTCTTCCATATGCACATTCTCGGTATTGGGTGCGACCTTACACAGGCAGGGCACCTGACGGCTGAGACGGTCCATGTCGGTCATGGTGAAATCCACCTCGCCCTCATGCGCGATGGCCAGCAGATGCAGCACCGTGTTGGTCGATCCGCCCATGGCGATATCCAGGCTCATTGCGTTTTCGAACGCCTCGAACGTGGCGATTTCGCGCGGGAGGAAGCCTTTCTCGTCCAGATCATAGTGCCGTTTGGTGATCTCGACGATCCGGCGACCGGCTTCAAGGAACAGCTCTTTGCGGTCCGCATGTGTGGCCAGAGTCGAGCCGTTGCCCGGCAGCGCCAGACCCAGCGCCTCGGCCAGACAGTTCATCGAGTTGGCGGTGAACATGCCCGAGCACGACCCGCAAGTCGGGCAGGCGTTTTCCTCGATATGCTGAACCTGCTCATCGGTGAACTTGTCGTCAGCGGCGGCCACCATAGCGTCCACGAGGTCGATCTTTTTGGCGTCCAGATCAGCGATGTCGATCTTGCCCGCCTCCATTGGCCCACCCGAGACGAAAATGGCGGGGATGTTCAGGCGCATCGCGGCCATCAGCATGCCGGGCGTGATCTTGTCGCAGTTCGAGATACACACCATCGCATCGGCGCAATGGGCGTTGACCATATATTCAACCGAATCCGCGATCACCTCACGCGAGGGCAGCGAATACAGCATCCCGTCATGTCCCATGGCGATACCGTCATCCACCGCGATGGTGTTGAACTCTTTGGCGACACCGCCTGCGGCTTCGACCTCGCGGGCGACCATCTGGCCCAGATCCTTTAGGTGCACGTGGCCCGGCACGAACTGGGTGAACGAGTTGACGATAGCGATGATCGGCTTGCCGAAATCGTCGTCACCCATACCGGTGGCACGCCACAGGCCGCGAGCACCGGCCATGTTGCGGCCATGGGTTGAGGTTCTGGATCGGTACAATGGCATGATGCTGTTTCCCTTTTGCCTCGGGTTGCATGTCTTGGGGTTTGTGCGTTATAGCGCACGTACCACATGTGCGCTATAACGCACAAGAGGATTCGAAAGACGGCATCATGGCACCGGACGAGATCACGCTGAAATTACGGGACATGCGGGCGGCATCCGGGCTGAGCCTGTCCAAAGTCGCCGAGATGACAGGCGTCAGCAAAGCTATGCTGGGGCAGAT
Organism: Ruegeria sp. CDSA020; assembly: GCF_059612345.1. Lineage (NCBI taxonomy): Bacteria > Pseudomonadati > Pseudomonadota > Alphaproteobacteria > Rhodobacterales > Roseobacteraceae > Ruegeria > Ruegeria sp. CDSA020. The sequence goes on along the minus strand of NZ_JBXWQK010000008.1, from coordinate 159,677 downwards.
CGAGCGTGGCGAATCCAGCCCAACCATCGCCACTTTGTGGAAGATCGCCAAGGGGTTCCAACTGCCGCTGAGCGCGCTGATTGAAACCGCGAATGGGGACCCCTCTGTTTTTCAGACCGTGACTTTTCCGGGCAGCATCGAGGTCAAGATCGTCTTTCCGTTTGATTCCGCGCTAGGGGCCGAAACCTTTCACGTCAGTCTGACCCCAAACCAATGCCACGAGTCGCCCGCGCATGCGGCGGGCGTGACCGAAGAGGTCTTTGTCCTTTCCGGTACGCTTGAAATTCTGCGTGGCGAGGCCTGGGTGCCGCTAAACGCTGGACAGGGGCTGCGTTTTGCCGCCGATCTGCCGCATGGCTATCGTGCGGGCGCGCAGGGGGCTGCGTTTTTGAACATGCACCATTATGGGCAACACAGCGAGTTTCCTGAAAACGGCAAGGGCTGATCATGACTGCGTTTCTTGACACTTTGACCATCGCGGATGGAATCGGCTCAATCGGCGCGATGATCGTGGTCGCTGCGTATTTCGCCACGCAGATGCGGATGATGAATTCCGACGACCTGGCCTTTCCAGTGGTAAACCTGTTGGGGTCGATTCTGATCGTCTATTCGCTGTTTGAGAACTTCAATTTGGCCTCGATGCTGATCGAATCCTTCTGGATTTTGATCAGTCTGATCGGGATCGCTCAGTTTTTCCGCCTCAGGCGGGCCCGTTAGCGGTACAGGCCGCCATCCAGCCTTGAACAGACATGCGCGCGCGTATAGGGACAAACCAAGCGCGCATAGGGGAGGCATTGATGCAGGACGATCCCAAAACCCTCGTTTCAACCGAATGGCTTGCGGCCCATCTCAAGGATCCGGACCTGCGGGTCCTGGACGGATCATGGTATCTGCCGCAACACGGACGCGACGCCAAAGCGGAATATGACGCGACCCATATCCCCGGCGCGAGGTTCTTTGACATTGATGATATTGCCGATCATCGGTCGGACCTGCCGCATATGGTGCCTCCGGTCGAGAAATTCATGTCGCGCCTGCGGGCGATGGGCGTGGGGGATGGCCATCAGGTGGTGGTCTATGACGGCTCGGGACTGTCCTCGGCCGCGCGGGTCTGGTGGATGTTCCGCCTGATGGGGCAGGACAACATTGCCGTGCTGGACGGTGGCTTGCCGAAATGGCTTGCCGAGGGGCGAGAGGTTGAAGACCTGCCTCCTGTTATCCGCGACCGCCACATGACCGTGCGGGTTCAGAACCATCTGGTGCGCGATGTCACGCAGGTATCTGCCGCAGCCAAGCTGGGGGATCACGAGATCATCGACGCACGCGCAGTCGGCCGCTTCGCGGGTACCGATCCAGAGCCGCGCGAAGGGCTGCGGTCTGGTCGTATTCCCGGATCACGAAACGTCCCCTTCGGCACCTTGCTGAACAAGAATCACACGATGAAATCGCCCGAGGAATGCCGCGCCATTTTCGAGGCCGCTGGCGTCGACCTGTCGAAACCGGCGATTACCTCATGCGGGTCGGGTGTGACTGCCGCGATTCTCAGCCTTGCGCTCGAGCGCATGGGCAAGAAAGACCACTCGCTTTATGACGGCTCCTGGGCTGAATGGGGTGCCTTCCCGACCCTGCCCGTCGCAACCGGAGAGACCTGATGTTTGAACATCTCAAACCGCAACCTGCCGACAAGATTCTAGCGCTGATGCAGATGTACCGCGAAGACCCGCGCGATCAGAAGATCGACCTGGGTGTTGGCGTCTACAAGAATGCCGAAGGTATCACGCCAGTGATGCGCGCGGTCAAGGCCGCCGAAAAGCGCATTCTGGAAGAGCAGGAAAGCAAGGCCTATACCGGTCTGGCTGGTGATCCGGCCTATGCGGATGCGATGATTGACCTGATCCTGCGCACATCGGTGCCGCGTGGCAACATTGCCGCTGTGGCTACGCCCGGCGGAACCGGTGCTTGCCGTCAGGCATTTGAGATGATCCGCATGGCCAACCCCTCGGCCCGCGTGTTCGTCTCGAACCCGACCTGGCCAAACCATCTGTCGATCCTGAATTACCTGGGGATCGAAGCGGTTCCATACCGCTATTTCGATGGCGAGACTCGTGGCGTCGATTTCGACGGCATGATTGCCGATCTGAAAACCGCCAAGTCGGGCGATGTGGTGTTGTTGCACGGCTGTTGCCACAACCCGACCGGGGCCAACCTGAACCTGGTGCAGTGGCAGGAAGTGGTGACCATCATCAACGAGCTTGGCCTCGTGGCGATGATCGACATTGCCTATCAGGGTTTTGGCGACGGTCTGGAAGAGGATGCGCAGGCGACCCGCCTTGTTGCGTCTTCGGTCAAGGAATGCCTGATCGCGGCGTCGTGTTCCAAGAATTTCGGCGTCTACCGTGAACGCACGGGCCTATTGATGGCAATCAGCGCAGATGCGGGACAGACCGCGTTGAACCAGAGCACGCTGGCCTTTCTGAACCGCCAGAACTATTCATTCCCGCCCGACCACGGCGCGCGCGTGGTCACCACGATCCTGACCGACCCCGTCCTGCGGGCCGACTGGGAGGCCGAGCTGGAGGAGATCCGCTTGTCCATGCTGGGGCTGCGCCAGCAACTGGCCGATGAGCTGCAACGCCACAGCGGCTCCGACCGGTTCGGCTTTGTCGCCCAGCATCGCGGCATGTTCTCGCGCTTGGGCGCGGCACCGGAACTGGTGGAACAACTGCGCGCTGATCACGGCATCTACATGGTCGGCGACAGCCGTCTGAACATTGCCGGGCTGAATGCCAACACGGTTCCGATTCTGGCCAAAGCGATTATCGACGTCGGAGTTTAAATCTGCGGAAAAAAAAGAAACCCGGGCGACACCACCCGGGTTTTTTGTTGGATTGGGTTGGATATCAGCCCTTGGAGAACTCCGGGTACGCTTCCATGCCCAGTTCCGCCATGTCCAGGCCGTTGATCTCATCCTCTTCGCTGACTCGAATGCCGACGGTGGCCTTCAGGATCGACCACAGGATCAAAGCGCCGACAAAGGTGAACAGACCGTAGGCGAGGATACCCAGCAGCTGCGTACCCAGGCTGGCTTCGCCGTAAAAGATTACGGCGATGGTGCCCCAGATCCCGGCGAACAGGTGAACCGGGATGGCACCGACCACGTCATCGATCTTGAACTTGTCCAGCATCGGAACTGCAAAGACCACGATGATACCGCCTACGGCACCGATCCACAGCGCGCCGAACAGGGTCGGGGCCAGCGGCTCCGCAGTGATCGACACCAGGCCAGCCAGCGCGCCGTTCAGCACCATGGTCAGGTCAGGTTTTTTGTACAGCAGCTGTGTCAGGATCAAGGCTGCCACTGCGCCTGCGGCTGCGGCCATGTTGGTGTTGGCAAAGATGCGCGACACGTCGGATACGTCACCCACGGTGCCCATCGCCAGCTGCGACCCGCCGTTGAAGCCGAACCACCCCAACCACAGGATGAATGTTCCCAAAGTGGCCAGCGCCAGGTTCGAACCGGGCATCGGATGAACCTTGCCGTCTTTGTACTTGCCAATCCGCGGACCCAGGATCAGGGCACCCGCCAGAGCCGCCCAGCCGCCAACCGAATGCACGATGGTCGAGCCGGCAAAATCCGAGAAACCAGCCTCGGACAACCAGCCGCCGCCCCACTGCCACGAGCCAGAGATCGGGTACATGACGCCGGTCAGAACAATCACGAAAACCAGGAAGGGCCACAGTTTGATACGTTCAGCTACAGCACCCGATACGATCGACGCGGTTGCGGCCACAAACACCAGCTGGAAGAAGAAGTCCGAACCAACCGAAGCATAATCCAATGCCGCGGCGTCAGCACCCACGCCCACCGGATCCAGGACCGTGGTTTTGAAGAACGGTCCAACCCACCCCGCGATGGTCCAGCCGTCGCCGGGGTACATCAGGTTGAAGCCGATCAGCCAGTACATGATCGCGGCAAACGAAAACAGCGCCACGTTCTTGATCATCTGCATGGCCACGTTTTTCGACCGCACCAGCCCGCCTTCGAGCATGGCAAAGCCGGCGGCCATGAAGAACACCAGGAACCCTGCCATCAGAAACAGCAGCGTGGTGAAGATGTATTGTGTGTGCAGCGCGGCTTCGCCGGTGGCGGCCTCCTGCGCTAGGCCAATCTGCGGCAGCGCGACGATCGCGGCGGCAGGGATGAGAGATTTCATCAGGTTCATTGTCAGTCCTCGAATAGTGTTGAGTGGGGGCGCTTACAGCGCCTCTTCGTTCGTTTCCCCGGTCCGCACGCGCAGGGCCTGCTCAACGTCGAGGACGAAAATCTTGCCGTCGCCGATCTTGCCGGTCTTGGCGGATTTGGTGATGGTTTCTACGATCTGGTCGGCCATCGTGGCGGGCACCACGATCTCAAGCTTGATCTTGGGTACAAAGTTCACCGCGTATTCGGCGCCGCGATAGATTTCCGTGTGCCCCGATTGCGAGCCGAAGCCCTTGATCTCGGTTACCATCATGCCGCGTATGCCCGCGTCGGTCAGTGCCTCGCGCACCTCCTCGAGCTTGAACGGTTTGATTGTTGCAATAATCAGTTTCACGCTGTTCCCCTCTGCTTCCCCGGTCTGTCCGGCGTGTTTGCACCTGCAGAAAAAGAGCGTGCCGAAGCTGTGTAAGGAACGGTTCAGTGGTCAAATTCGGGAGGAATTGGTGAGTGAGTGCACAATTTTTGCACAGATTCTGCATATCGACTAAATTATAGGCGCGTTAGAGAGGGCGTATTCCGGAAATTCAGACCTCTACTTCATCGGTATAGCAGGGTATGGTGCCTCAAAACGATAACCGGGCAGAGTTTGAGCATGACTGAGTCCAGGCGCCGCAAGGCACCGCTTGTGGCGGACAAAAGATACGCGTCGAAGGGGCGAAAACCCACGGCGACCAAACGCACTGCGAAACCCGCAGGCAAAAAGGCTGCGGCGCGCAAAACGACAACCCGCAAAAGCACACGGAGAAAGACACGCCGGAAATCCGGCGGTGGTGGTGGCTTTTTTCGCCGGTTGTTTCGCTGGGTCTGGCGCCTGATCTGGGGGGTAAGCTGGCGCGTGGGCGCTGTGGCCGCTCTGTTGCTGGCGCTGGCTGTCGGGGTTGTCTATACCTCTTTGCCTGATGTCGATGCTTTGCTAGACGGGCGCGCGCGCGGGTCGGTCACGTTGTTGGATCGGGATGGCAAAGTCTTTGCCTGGCGTGGGGATCAGTTCGGCGGGGTAATCACCGCGGACACGGTTTCTCCGTATCTGAAGAATGCAGTGGTCGCCACCGAGGACAAGCGATTCTACCGCCATTTCGGCGTCAGTCCGCGGGGTGTCGCTAGCGCTGTGCGTATCAACCTGCGCGAAGGGCGCGGGCCTTTGTCTGGCCATGGCGGGTCGACGATCACCCAGCAGACGGCCAAGCTGTTGTGTCTGGGCGTGCCTTATGTGCCCAGCGAATGGGAGTCTGAGGCCGCCTATGAGGCTGATTGCCGTCAGGGATCCCTTTGGCGCAAGGGCAAAGAGGCTGTCTATGCGATCGCGATGGAGGTCAAATACTCCAAGGATGAAATCCTGACCATCTATCTGAACCGTGCCTTCCTCGGGTCCGGTGCGCGGGGCTTTGAGGCGGCAAGCCAGCGCTATTTCGGGATTTCTGCCGCCGAGGTCAGCCCCTCGCAGGCGGCGATGCTGGCAGGTCTGCTGGTTGCCCCGACGCGGTATGCGCCGACAAATAACCTGCAACGCTCGCAGGATAGGGCGCAGTTGGTGATTGGGCTGATGGAGGCGCAGGGCTATCTGACCACTGCCCAGGCCAGCGGGGCGCGCAGCAACCCGGCGCAATTGTCTGCGGCTGCGGCTGCACGCGCCGGCGGGTATTTTGCCGATTGGGTCATCACGGAATTGCCCAGCTTTTTTGGGTCCGACACCACCGATGATGTAGTGATCCGAACTACGCTCGACCAGCGCCTGCAGAAATCCGCAGAAGAGGCATTGCAATATATCTTCAAGGAAAAGGTCCGCGAAGGGTCCAAGGCGCAGGCCGCGATTGTGGTGATGTCCGCAGATGGTGCCGTGCGGGCGATGGTCGGCGGGCGCAAGACCCGCGTATCGGGCGCCTTCAACCGGGCCACACAGGCGCTGAGGCAAACCGGATCATCCTTCAAACCCTTCGTTTATGCCACCGCGCTGGAGCTGGGCTATTCGCCGCTGGATACGGTGGTGGACGAGCCCTATTGCATCAATATCGCCGGTTCGGGGCAATGGTGCCCCAAGAACTATACCAACAAGCATTATGGGCGCGTCACGCTTGCTGATGCCCTCAAGAACTCGTTGAACATCCCGGCGGTGAAAGTGGCCGAGGTTGCCGGTCTGGAAAATGTCCGTACCGTCGCAAGTGAGTTCGGCATAGAAAGCAATCTGGCCGAGGGCCCTGCGCTGGCGCTGGGCGCGTCAGAAAGCACGTTGATCGAGATGACGGGGGCCTATGCCGGTATCCTGAACGGCGGTTCTGCAGTTGAGCCCTATGGGTTGACCGAGCTGAAGCTGCTGGGAGACGACGCTCCTCTGATGGCGACGAGCACCGGCATCGGTGAGCGGGTGATCAACGATAAGGCTGCCAAGCAACTGACCTGGATGATGGAACGTGTCGTGTCCGAAGGCACGGGCGGGCGCGCGAAACTGCCCGGCTGGCAGGTGGCAGGTAAGACCGGCACCACGCAGGCGGCGCGGGATGCCTGGTTCATCGGGTTCACGGCTGATTATGTGACCGGAGTCTGGATGGGTTATGACGACAACACCCCCCTGTCCGGCGTGACCGGCGGCGGGCTACCTGCGGAGATTTGGAAAGAGACGATGGTGCGCGTGACCGAGGGGATGACGCCCACACCGCTGCCAATGCTGGCCCCCGATCCGCCCGTCCGGCAAGAGCAGCCCAGGCGTCAGCGCCGCAATCAGGGCAATGGGTTCGAAAATGCGATCAACAACCTGCTGAACAACCTCTTTGGCAACTGATGTAGGCAAGGAAAAGTCGGCGCGCAGGGTCAGCCAATGACAGCATATGGTGCAGAATGCCCGATTTGCATCCGTATCAAGGTGAATTCCACGTCTGAACTGCTCTGCCGCTGCCAACATGGCAACTTCCGATATGCGGGACTTTCCGGCCATTCGGTTGCCCCTGCTGAATGTCCGCTACTCAAAAATAGACCCGACGCTTGGCCGGGTCAGTTGGTGACGACGAGGATCGTCACTCCTTAATGTGGTGGTCAATAGTATTCCAGAAAGCGCCTCATTCTGCTTGTTGGGACTTGCGCCTGACAAAGCGGGAAAAAAGCCGGCCGTCGGTTACAGCAAAGCCAAGGGCAATGATGGCGAACCCGACCCAAGCCTCTGGCTCCATCTTTTCACCCAGGAATGAAACGCCAAGGCCGATAGCGAACGGTGGAATCAGTAAGGTTACCAAAAGAAGGTTGGCAGCACCTGCGCGCGCAAGGATTGCGAAATAGAGAACATAGGCCAGTGCTGTTGATAGTGCGGCCATCCCAAGAAGCGCAGCCCATACGCCAGAAGACAGAGCCAAGTTTGGGGGGCCATCCATCACGAGAACAATCGGGATCATAAGCACTGTGCTGCCGATCAGCATACCAAGCGCATTCACCAGCGGTGGTTGGCCCGAAAGAGCAGTCCTGCCCCATACACCGGCAAATGCATAAGAGAGCGTCGCCCCAAGAATAGCCAACTGTGCCAGATTGCTCGGATTGAACTCGGTCAATGCGCTTGGCCCCATAATGAAGGCCACACCCAAAATACCCAGTGCAGCACCTGCTATCTTCTTCGGAGTAAAGGGTTCGTCCTTAAGAAGCAAACCCGCCACGACCGCTGCAAACATTGCTGTCGTTGCATTTAGGATTGAAGCCAGCCCGCTGTCGATTTGCGTTTGCCCCCAGAAGATCAGCGAGAACGGAATGGCGTTATTGAGCGCCCCCATTACGAGATAAGCGCCCCATACCCGAGGGGTGCGTGGAACACTCAGTCCTTTGAATATGACGATTAGCGCAAGAATAGGAACCGCCCAAAAAACCCTGTGCAATGTAATTGTAAGTGGTGGCACCTCTGACAGGGCTACCTCACCAAAAAAGAACGACCCGCCCCAAACCGCGGCGAGCAAAAGCAGCATGACGCCGGCTGTTAAATCCATTGCTGGCATGGGTTGGTTTGTCATGTCTTCTGAATCCGTCACTAACTATTACCTAACGGATTAGCTTACGTGACCGCGACACCGCGACCCGTTTCTTGCGGAAATCCAATACAAAGCCAACTTTCATCTATCCAATTGTGAACGGCTGCGTTCGCCTATCGGTGGAGTGCCTCAGCAATCATTTCTGCAAGCCTTTCGGGCTGATCAACGCTCGCCCAGTGAGTGGCGTTTTCGAGAATAATCCGATCCATCTTGTTTTCTTCCAGCCACCGGACGGTGCTGTCCGGACAGTTGTCAGGATTGTAGAGATAAATCACATTTGCCGCGCTTTGCAAAAGCTCGCCGGGCACGCAGCCTGCTGAAAAATGCCGTGCGTCGGTGCCGAGTTGCCACAGCGCCAGAGTATCGGCCTTCGATACTTCATTACGATACCGTCGGATGATTGGTGCCGTTTTCGCCATTTCATCAAGCCGCTCAAGAAAAGCTGCACGAAACGCAACCGGATCACTGTAGTCCGCGGCAGTTCCAGAAAAATAGGCATCCTCGGCGGTGATATTACCCTCTAGAGAAATAATGGTTGTCAAAGGACAGTCGGCCCTTTTGGCGGCCAGGGAGGCTATGATTGAAGCAACCGAATGAGCGACAATGATCTCAGCTCCGTGCTTGATCGCTTTGTCGGCGACGGTTTGTGCAAGTGCTTCAAGAGTTGTTGCCTTTGCCAGAGGCTGAGCGCCAAACCCCGGAAGATTGATGGGTAGCACACGATAACTGTTGGCGAGGTGGGTGTCAGCCAAACCTTCAAACATGCTCGCATTGTCACCAAAGCCTGCAACACAGAGAATGGCGAGTCTTTCATCGTTCACTTGACTCGGGTGTTTGGTCATTTCGGTTTCCAGAGCATCGTATGCGGACATTAACACGGCTCCACAGCATTCAACAATTCGAGCTCGTTACGGTCATCGACAGGCAGTACAACTTCACCTTTTTCAGACGAAAACCTGACTGTCGCGCACGGCCCGAAAGAGACATTCATCGTAAGTGCCGCCGCCGCAATGCGGCTTCGGCCTCTCGCTGCGCTCGCAAGATCGTTCGCCATGCGAATTCACAGATCGCGCGACAATCCTGCCGTTCGCAGCGAAGAACTCAGTTGCCACTCGCGAACCAAAGCTGACCTTGCGTATTCGCAAATCGAGCCGGAACGGGCTAAAAAAAATCGTTTGGGTACTAAAAGTACAGCCAAGTAGGGTCCTGATCCGGATTTGTGCTTTGGACACCTCAAGCCGGGTTGCCTACTAGCTCTTTTTGATACCCGAAAAGTGCGGGCAACCCGCCCGTGTGCAGTAAAACGACTTTCTCACCTGGTTTTATCTTTCCACGTTCGATCAGGTCCAGCAAACCGGCGAATGTTTTGGCAGAATAGACCGGGTCTAGAAAAACCCCTTCGGTTCGGGCCATTTTCTCCAAAGCGGCGCGTGTTTTGGCATTCACTTTGCCATAGCCTGGCGGCAGGGCTTCATCCCAAACATCAATCCTATCCTGTAGAAAACCTGCGTCGATTTCCAGCAAGTCCGCAAGATTCTGCAGAACGGTTTTCATTCGAGCCTTTTGCTTTTCGCGATCCCGGCGCACGCAAATCCCAAACACCGAGGCAATGCTTTCTTCCAGCGCCAATCCGGTTAGCAAACCGCCATGTGTCGCGCCGCTGCCTGACGGGACAACGACCGCATCGAAATCTGGCATCTGCTGGTACAATTCCTGCCCAGCGACGACATAACCCAGGGCTCCTAGGGGTGGATGATGCAGGCCAAGGTGAATAACGTAAGGTGTGCAACCTTGGGCTTTCAATTCGTCGGCGCGTGCATGCAATGCCGCGTCCGCTCCGGGTTCGTCTTCGCCCTCGGGGTAACTCATTTGCTCGGCACCCAGGATTTGTGCCAGGAGTACATTTCCGGACGCATAATACTCTGATCCCATGTCCGGCACACGCTCTTCCAACTGAAGCACCGATTGCATACCCAGTTTGGCCGCTGCGGCGGCTGCAGATCGCACAAAATTGGATTGAACGGCGCCCGTGATCAGAATGGTATCAGCGCCTTTTTGCTGCGCATCTCCAAGATAAAATTCAAGCTGCCGTGTTTTGTTGCCACCAAAACTAAGCCCGGTCAGATCATCACGTTTCAGCCAGAGATCGATATCCAGCTCGGCCGATAGGTTGTCCAGGTGCTCCAAAGGTGTTGGGCCAGACATGAGTTGGGCACGTGGAAATCTGTGCAGATTTTCGTTTCGTATCATCGTGTGACCTTTGAGATTAAGCCGTCATATAGGCGCGATAGAACAGAACACAGCAAGCGATCAGTGAAACCACGCGGATCGCTGCTATGACGACCGCCTGTGGCAAGTAGGGACCTGTCGCACGGCCAAGTAAACTGCCGATCAAGGTTATGGCGAGGAACCCCCATACTGACGACCCATACGAGATTGATTGTGCCCCAGACAGATTGTGCAACAAAAATGCGATGCCATATGCCACCAGCGCTATTGGTTGAACCAGCTTTGCCACCTCTTTGGCGGACCGACCCTTTGCAATCAAACCGAACACCATAAGTGGACCCGGGGTTGCCGCCCATACAGTTGCAAGTCCGGACAATCCGGTAACAGCTGAAAACCCGACGTTTCCAATTGAGCCACGCAAGGGGAGCAAGGTTGTAATCAAGCCGATTAACAACAGGCAGGCCGTCAGGGCGAGAACAAACGCCTCGCTCAAAAGGGGATAAACAATGCGGCCAGCAGCCACTCCAACGCAGCATCCAATGACCGCAGTGACGATTATCCGCCGATTGTTTTTCAGAACATGCCGGTCCGTTGCCACCGCTGACACAAGGGTGTTTAGCAGAAGCAAAATGGGAACCGCCGTCGGCGTGCCAAGCATAATCATCATGGGTGGCCCGGCAATGATGCTAAATCCGATGCCAACCCCAACTTGCAGCATAGCGCCAAGGCAAATAGCGGTCATCAGGATGTACAGTTCAGCGGGCACTCAAACACCTATGGTTCGGGGGATTGTTGCAAGGCCACAGGTACCTTGATTGGCCAGCTGAGATCTACTTCAATTCCAACCCACCTACGGCACGGCGCGGTCAGCGCGGCCACGGCATCATTCCAGAGTAAGGTATCCGAGCGGCTACAGAATGCGCCATATGCGCCAGTGTCGTAAGGTCAAAAATGGGAAGCCGCAGTTCTTCCTGAAGGCGCGTGGCATATGGCGGCAGATCTGTACACTCCAATACCAATGACCGAATATCCGGAGCTTCAAGCATAAGACTGCGAGCGGCATCCAAGACCTCGGCTTCGATCAGATCAGTATCCATCCTCGTTCGTGCGTTCCGCAAGATCACCTCGGCGAATTCTGATGTACCTTCCAAGCCCTTCACTGCCACAGGAACACCGGCTGCACCGACACCTTCAAAATGCTGGGGCGTCAGTGCCGATGCATCCGCAGTCAGCACGCCCACTGGGGCGCTGGCCCCGGTCATGTGATAAGCCAGCGGCACCTGGATCAGGCTGGATGCAAAAACAGGAACGGAAACCGCCGCTGCCAATTCCTTTTGAAACAGGGCCAGGAAGCCACAACTGCCGGTGATGGCACGAACGCCCTCAGCCTCAAGCCGCTTGGCTCCTTCAATGAAGGGGGTCAGTAATTCGGGCGTAGGATTGTTCAGCAAGGTCGGGACCGTCACGCCATCGATCATCTCATACAGGACCGGAAATGGCAGGCTGGATGGGTTCTTGATATGGCCCGGCGGTTTTGGAAAATAACTTTCAAGGCACAGAACACCGATCGACGCGCCGCATATATTCTGACCGCCTTGGTAAATTGGCATTGTTATCAGACCCTTCTAACTTGAGTGTTCAAAACCTGGCCAACGAAAACGGGGCCATATCGACGTTCGGGCTGCGACCGGACACAAGATCCGCCACAAGCTCACCGGTTTTCGGGGCCATCATCAGCCCGTAATGTGAATGTCCGAACGCGGCATACAGCCCGTCTGAGCCGTTGATCGGCCCGATTGCAGGCAAACTGTCCGGAAATGATGGCCGTCGACCCATCCAGAATCGTGCCTCGCTTGTTTCGAGGTCTGGCAACATCGCCTTTGCCTGTTCGGTCAGGATTTCTTTCTTGCGCGGATCAGCGGGCGCATCGACGCTGCCAAATTCGGCCGTGCCGGCGACTCTCAGGCCGCCCAGCATCGAGCTTGCGACGACCTTTGCGTCCACATCCATGACCGAGTTGTTCAATTGGACTGAACGGTTCGGGAATTCAACGTGGTAGCCGCGCTCGGCAACAAGGGGCACTGGCAGCCCAAACGGTTTCAGCAGGTCGGCGGACCACACCCCAGCCGCAAGTATGAGCCTGGGGGCGTGCAGCGTATCCTGTGATGTTGTAATCTGCCAACTTCCATCTTGGGTCTGGATCAACTTGGAGACTTCGGTTTGTACGATCTCGGCCCCTTGCATGCGTGCTTTTTCTGCCAGAACTGCCCCCAGACGTCCTGGTGAGGTTACGCGTGCCTGACCTTTGATCACGATCGCGGCTTTGAATTCTTCTGACAGTGCAGGTTCCAGGCGATGCAATTTAGCACCATCGACAAGCTCCAGATCGCCTCCTTTTTCCTGGCGGATCAGATATCCAAGCCCATTCAGATCAGCCTGCTTCCGATGGCGAAATGCGTGAATATAGTAGCTGTCAGTGATCAGGTTTTCGTGCCCGGTGCCTTGAAGATGACGACGATACAGGTCGATAGAAGGGCGGCACAAAAGCTCCATCGCGTCCGAGATTTCGCGCACTGACCTTTCGCCGGAATTTCCCAAAAACCGCAGCCCCCAGGGGATCATTTTTGGCCAGAAACTGGTTCTAACCGAAAGCGCGCTTTTAGGATCCAGTAGCATCTGGGGAAGTGATTTCCATATGCCCGGCATCGCTTGCGGAATGATTGACCACGGCGACACTACACCTGCATTCCCGAAAGAGGTTTCCTGCCCTGGTTGACCGCGGTCAATCAGCCGAACCGGAATGTTGCGCTCTTGTAGCGACAAAGCGCAACAAATGCCGACGATCCCTGCGCCGATGATGGTCACTTGTTCAGTCATGGTTTCACGCCGGAGAGTGACTGCGGTTGCGGGCGATCAGTTGGGTGACGATGACAGGTGACGCCACGGCCAGCGCGATCAGATCAGCAGTCAGGCTGGGCGCGACAAAGATAATCCCAGCGATGGCCAACAGAATGCGCGATGCGATATTCAGCGGGCTCAACCAATACCCAACCACAGCCGCCGACAGGGCAATGACCCCGGCGATGCAACTGGTCGCGGTATAGGTGAATTCCCACAGGTTAAACCCGGTTGACGACACGAATAGCAGCACCGGCGCATAGACAAAGGCCATGGGCGCGACAACCTTCCCTAAGCCAAGGGTAAAGGCAGACAATCCTGTTCGGAACGGGTTTGAATTGGCAATCGCCGCAGCAGCGTAGGCTGAGGTACAGACCGGTGGCGTAATCTCTGACACAACACCGTAGTAAAGCACGAACAGGTGACTGGCGATGGGTGGTACGCCCAACTGCGCCAGTGCGGGCTGCGCGACGGATACCAACATGATGTAGAGCGCCGTTGTAGGGATGCCCGCGCCCATCAGAATGCAAACGATGGCAATGAAAACCAGCGAGATGAACAATTGAAGATCTTCCATGGCAAAAAACTGGAAACTGCCAAGCGAAATCATATTGTACAGATCCGACGCCAGATTTCCCGCGCCTTGCGTCACCATGAAACCGATGCGAAACCCGATACCAGTTGTGTTGATAACTCCAACCACGATTCCCACGGCTGCGGCCGCCGCGCCAACGGCCAGCGAGTATTTAACGCCCAACTCGACCGCTTGCAGCATCGCGGGCACTTCGATGCGTTTCTGCGGGTTCAGCGTCGCGACTACTGTCAAACCGCACAGGATTGCCGTCATGGTCAGGTCAAAGCCACCATCTGAGAATTTCCACAACACAAAGGCCAGAAACGCTGCTGCGTAAATCAGTGTCGGTGGGTGCTTCAGTCGCGACATGCCAGCGATCACGGCAAGCGAGATTCCACAAAAGGCCGACATGAAGGGCGTATATCCAGTGAACAAGACCACCAACAATCCGATCAGCGGCACTATATTGGCCCAGCCTTCGGCCCAAACCGCCTTGAACTGAGGTAGCTGCTCTTTGGTCAGACCTTTCAAGTTCAGCTTGCGCGCCATCAGGTGCACCACGGCAAAGACGCCAACATAGTGCAGAAGGGCCGGAAAGATCGCTGCAATCACGATCGTGGTATATGGAACCTCGAGGAATTCGGCCATGATGAAGGCGGCTGCCCCCATGATTGGCGGCGTGATCTGTCCCCCAGCCGAAGATGCGGCCTCGACACCGCCCGCAAAGTGGCCGGGGTATCCTAGACGCTTCATGTTGGGAATTGTCAGCGCGCCGGTCGAAACGGTGTTGGCCACCGAAGAGCCCGAGATCGTGCCGAAGAAGGCTGAGGATACCACCGACACTTTTGCCGGACCGCCGGTATAGCGGCCCGCCAAAATCGTGGCGTTATCAATGAAAAGTTGCCCCAACCCGGTGCGTTGCGCGATCACGCCAAACAGCACGAAATGGAACACGATGGTCGAAACAACCCAAAGGGTGACGCCGTAGATGCCTTCCTGCGGGAAATACATCGACGATACGAAGGTTTTAAAGTTCACGCCGGGATGTTGCAGCAATCCGGGGAAGTACGGCCCAAGCAGGGCGTATGAAATAAAGACGCAGATGATCAGCGGCAACACCCAACCCAAAGTGCGGCGCGCGATGTCCAGAACCAGCAGGATGATGATCACGCCCAATACCACATCAAATGTGTTGGGGTTACCCATGCGGAACGTCTGTTCCTCGATCCCCAGTAACGGAATGCCGCGCCAGGCGACGCCAACATACAGCGCTGCAATGATCCCCAGCACCATGAAGACTAAGTCGTACAGTGGGATGTTGCCTATGCGAAACCGGCTTACCTTAAGCGCATAAAGGCTTTTGGCCCCGATAATCGGGATTGTCGCGTAGACCAGAATGAACAGCAGGGCCAGATAAATGCCCATGTGCCAGTGATCGGCGGGCAGGCCAAACCCGGCTGTGAAAAATTCGTAGAATGCTAAGATCAGGGCGACGACGCGAAGAACATTGCCGGTTGTCGGAGTTACCTGCCGGACGGCGGCGCCTTCGTCGAACTGTTCTTCGATAGCAGCCAATTCCTCGGCCGTCAGTTCGTGGTCATCAAGTTTCTGGGTCTCGGACATGATGGCCCCCCTGATTGCGCGTATTTCGAGTATCCGGTGCTCCAAACGGAACACCGGACAATTCAGTTTCGTGAGACAGAGTTACTGAAGAAGCCCGGCTTCTTTGTAGAACTTCTCAGCACCCGGATGCAGCGGTACGCCCAGTGCTTCGACACCGTCCAGAGCGGTATCAGGGGTGATCTGCTTGCCCTTGGCATGACCGTTATCCAGCAACTTGCGGGTGTTGTCGTTCCACATCGCCTTGGTCAGCTCATAGACTAGATCATCAGACAGGTCCGAGGACACAACCAGCATCGCGCTTACTGCGGGGGTCTTCGTTTCAGCATCAATGCCTTCATAGACACCGCCCGGGATGGCCGAGGGAATATAGGCCGGAATGATCTCATTGATCTTGGCCAGATCCTCATCGCTGAACGAGTGCAGGTTCATGCCTTTGGTCGAAGATAGTTGCACCATCGCAGCAACCGGCCAGCCCGCAGCATAGAAATAGGCGTCCAGCTGACCGTCGGCCAGACGCTCGGCGCTCTGGCTGTTGTTAAGTTCAGCTTCGTCCATGTTGTCACGGTTGACGCCCCAGGCATCGAGCATCTGCAGAACGGCGACCTGCGTGCCAGAACCAGCCTGTGCAATTCCAACGCGCTTGCCTTCCAGATCGCTCAGATCGTTGATTGTCGAGCCAGCCGGCAGAACAAGGTGCAGGTCTTCGGGGAACAGATTGGCCACGATGCGCAGTTTCGGATGCGGTTTGCCGTCGAACTTGCCTTCTCCCAGATACATCGAACGCGTGACGTCAGCTGCAGCAAGACCCGCCTCAAGCTCACCGTTTTCAACGGCCGCGTTGTTAAAGACCGACGCGGTGGTGGATTGCGCAATTGCGATCAGCCCCGGAACACCGCACTGGCCACCTTCTTCACACGGGCGTGAGCCCGGAGGCGCTGAGATACCATTGGCGATGGTGCCACCGATGGGGAAGTAGGTGCCGCCAGCACCACCGGTGCCGATACGGAAAAAGGTCGGATCTTGCGCCAGCGCAGGTGCGGCCAGCGCGCCCGCCAATGCTAGACCAGTCAAGCATTTTACAATTTTCATTGTCATCTCCCTTGTTGGAATTTCGGTTTCGGTTTTCCCAAACTTCGATCCTGCAAGCGTAGAGACAAATTGCATAAATACAAATTTGTTATATTTCACTAAACTAAATTTTTACTTATATTTAAACATATGAACCTGACCCAGCTAACTGTATTTCGTGAGGTGATGGAGACCGGCTCCATCTCTCAAACAGCCAAGAAACTGAATCGAACGCAGCCTGCAATCAGTCTTGCGTTGAAAAACCTTGAAAAATCTCTGGGCCTGTCGCTGTTCGAACGTAAAGGACGGCGTTTGGTGCCGGTTCCCGAAGCGCATTATCTATTGGCAGAAACGACAGGCATTCTTGACCGCCTCGCGTCGATCTCCAACACCATGGAAGGTCTCATCAAAGGGCATGCCGGAAGCTTGAATATTGCAACGATGCCTGGTCCGTCTGCCTTTTTGTTCCCGCGTTTCATAAGCCAGTCAGTTGGCGAAAACCCCGAAATTCGCATAACACTTTCCACTCGCAGCTCACCTCAGATTATGGAGCTTGCGGGATCACAAAACATCGACTTCGGCTTTGCTGACTTCGAGCATTCAACCGGTAAAAAACCCCAATATTCCGCCGAGCTAATTCGGGCAGATTGCTTCTGTGCCCTTGATCGCGATCATCCGCTTTCATCGCGCCAGAGCTTGACCTTATCGGATCTGGATGGAACGCCAATGGGCGGCCTGCATCCTTCACACCCGTTTCAACGAAAAATCCGGCAGGAGTTTGAAAATGTTGCCGCTGAATACAACCCAACGGTAACTTGCCAGTACTTTCTGCCATTAATCCCCTTTGTGAGTTCAGGACAGTGTTGCAGCATCGTAGATCCGCTGACAGTTGCGACTGAGCGTGAACTTAACTTCTCGAATGGCAAAGTGGTTTTCTTACCCTTCACGAAACCGCTCAGATATGAGTATGCCATCCTCGAACCAAACCACCGACCACCGTCCCAATTGGCACTACAGACCAAAGCGGGATGGAAGGCAGAAGTATTGAGGATGTTGGATGGTGTGAAGGCAAACCCCCTTTCCTTTTGGGTAGATGAAGCAGGGACAGAGCATAATAGATCACAATAGACCAAACGATCTGAAAACCAATTCTTGTGTTTGGCTACTGCGTGACCAAAAGCCGGCATTCATGCATGTTGCAGCATTCGTGACTTTGGGCTCAAAACAGACTAGCGACGTCCGCGGCAAGAGCCCGAGCAGACTACGTGCCAGTGATCCACGCCATCGGCTATAGTTGGGCGGCGCATCTGGCGCCGCCTCTATTTTCGGGTGTGACCTCTGATCAGAGGCTGTCGTCCAGAGCCGCCAGAATCGCGTCGCCCATTTCCGTGGTGGAAACCGGCGTGACCCCTTCGTCGGCCAGCAGGTCGCCGGTGCGGACACCATCGGCCAGGACTTTTTCGATAGCGGCTTCCAGTCGGTCAGCCTCGGCCCCCTGATCGAAGCTGTAGCGCAGTGCCATGGCAAAGCTCAGGATACAGGCGATCGGGTTGGCTTTGCCCTGACCGGCGATATCGGGGGCGGAACCGTGGACCGGCTCGTACATCGCCTTGGGGCGGCCATTGGCCATTGGTGAGCCCAGGGAGGCGGACGGCAGCATGCCCAGTGAACCGGTCAGCATCGCGGCACAGTCCGACAGGATGTCACCAAACAGGTTGTCAGTGACGATCACATCAAACTGCTTGGGCGCACGCACCAGCTGCATCGCGCCATTGTCGGCATACATGTGGCTTAGCTCGACCTCGGGATAGTCCTGAGCGACCCGGTTTACGACTTCGCGCCATAGAATGCCGGATTCCATGACATTGGCCTTTTCCATCGAGCACAGTTTCTTGTTCCGGCGCATCGCCAGCTCAAAAGCCGAGCGTGCGGCGCGTTCGATCTCGGATTCGGTATAGCGCTGGGTGTTGATGCCGACGCGTTCGTTGCCTTCTTCGAAGATGCCGCGGGGCTCACCGAAATAGACGCCCGAGGTCAGCTCGCGCACGATCATGATATCTAGACCGGCAACGATGTCTTTCTTCAGCGACGAGAAATCCGCCAGCGCGTCAAAGCACTGCGCCGGGCGCAGGTTCGAATACAGGTCCATCTCTTTGCGCAGCCGCAGCAAGCCGCGCTCGGGCTTGAGGCTGAAATCCAGATCGTCGTATTTGGGTCCACCAACAGCACCCAGCAGAACTGCGTCCGCCTCCTGCGCCTTGGCCATGGTTTCGTCCGACAGCGGTTTGCCATGGGCGTCATAGGCGGCACCGCCGACCAGATCCTCGCTCACGTCGAATTCCAGGCCGCGCTTGGCACCGAACCAGTCGATGATACGGCGCACTTCGGCCATGACTTCGGGGCCAATTCCGTCTCCGGGCAGGATGAGGAGCGAGGGGTTGGACATGAAGGATCTCCTTGCGTTTGACAGCAAAGGCCCTAGCGCCTGCGCCGCATCGGGTCAATGAGACGAACCGGCCTAAACGCAGGTTCTGGACGGGAAATCGGGTTTCCGTGCCCTTGCTACGTCACGGATAGTGTGAATCGGTCAGAGATCGGCCTTTATCCCTTCGGCCAACATATCCCAGACTCGTCGGATTCGTGTCGTTTGCCGCATCGCCTGCGGTGCGGCAAGCCAAACCGGCAGCGCAGGGATTTCGACGTTTATGTCCAAAACCTCTACCTCTGGGTCGGCCTCGGCAACTCTCACGGCGCTAAAACCGATACCGCAGCCCGCGCGGACCAGTTCCCAATAGGCAGTCTGAAAGTCGCAGCGTGTGGCAAAGTTGTCCCGGTTCACGGGCCAGCCCATTTCGCGCATGCCGATAATGATCTGCTCGTTCGCATCAAACCCGACAAGGTCATGACTCAACAGATCGTCGGGAGAATTGGGGCGGCCGGCACGATCCAGATAGGACCGGCTTGCGCAAAAGCACAGTCTGATTTCCCCCAGATGTTTCGTGATGATGTCCATCTGTTCCGGCCGAAACATCCGCACTGCGATATCGGCCTCGCGGTAGAGCAGGTTCTCGGTGGCATCGGTGGCGACCAGTTCCAGTTGTATCGCGGGTTCTGCTGCCCGTATTTGGGCCAGAATCGGCGGCAGCAGGTGATGAGAGGCAAAGACCGACGCGGTGATGCGCACCGACCCCTCCAATTCCTGAGACTGGCCTGCGGCCGTTAGGCTGAACGCGTTCATGGCTACGTGCATCTGTTGCGCCATCGGGAAAAGCTGCGCTCCGACTTCACTTAGCTTCAAGCCCCGAGCATGCCTGTCAAACAGCGAGACGCCAAGCTCATCCTCAAGTGCGTGGATCTGGCGACCCAGGGTGGGCTGGCTGCGGTTCAACTGCCGGGCAGCGGCAGACAAAGATCCGGTTTCCGCTACGGCCAGAAAGCTTTGGATCAGAGACCAGTCAGAGTGGGTGATAGATTTGTCCATTCAAAAATGAATACACGTTCTGCGTTTGGCGGCAATTCCTGAATTGAACTGAATGGCTCATATTAGATGGACAAGAGGAGGCTTATATGACGGGAACAGTCCTTATTCTGGGTGCGACGGGTCGGTTTGGACGCAATGCCGCAATAGCTTTTCGCGAGGCGGGCTGGACCGTACACTGCTTTGATCGCAAGACGCAGGACCTGAAGCGATCTGTCGAAGGGGTGGATGTTGTCGTCAATGCCTGGAATCCGGCCTATCCGGACTGGGCGCGACAAGTCCCCGAACTGCATCGTGACGTGATCAATGCGGCAGCGGATCACGGTGCAACTGTGATCCTTCCCGGCAATGTCTATGTTTTTGGCGCGCAAACGCCGGGGCCATGGTCGGGTGCAACACCGCATGCGGCACAAAATCCCCTGGGCAGGATCCGGGTTGAGATGGAAGAAGCCTATCGAAAATCCTCGGTAAGAACGATTCTTCTCAGGGCAGGTGATTTTATTGACACTTGCGCCTCGGGGAACTGGTTCGATCAGGTCATGATCAAGCCTTTGGCACGCGGCAAGATGGTTTATCCCGGTCGCCCGGATATACCACACGCCTGGGCCTATCTGCCCGACCTGACCCGAGCGGCCGTTGCGTTGGCTGATATCCGCCAGGACCTTCCCCGTTTCTGCGAGGTTCCTTATGCCGGGTTTACCCTGACCGGCCGGGATATTGCGCAATCTTTGTCGCGGGTAACCGGTGCCGAAATAGCTGTCAGCCCAATGAAATGGTGGCCGATTCAGGCACTGCGGCCCTTCTGGAAGTTGGCGCCACATCTGGTTGAGATGCGCTATCTATGGGATCTGCCGCATAGTTTGGACGGCGCATTCTTTGACGACCTTATCCCTGGATTTCAGACGACCGACTTGGACGCGGCGATGGCTTCTGCGATCCCGAAAACAGCCAAGCAGAACGCGACCTTGGTCAGAACTGCCCGGGCCTGACCAGCGTTAGCGATGTCCCAGGTCCACCCAAACAAGCCGGTGCCGGCTGGCCTGTTCGGCGATTGCACGCAGGTCTGCGCCCGTGTCGGGCCAAAAGATGCCCGCATCCACAACGCGTAGATCTGCCGAGGGCAGAACGTAATCTACCCGCATTTCTCCGACGGCTTTCCACTCAACCGTGGCCAATGCCCCCGAGGGGGTGGCAGGCCTTGCATCCTGCAACCGCGGGTCTGCCAGCAAGCCCTGGATAGCCTCTTTCCGGCCTTCCCCGCGCGTGGGATCCAGATTTGCATCCCCAGCAATCACGAAAGGCCCGAGTGGGGCAGGGCCTAGAGCACCGTCCAGCACAGCGTTCCACAAGCGAATTTCGTCACGATTGCGCAACCCGTTCCGGTCCTCGGGTCCGTCGAAAACGGGCGGGGTCGCGTGAAATGTCATCAGGTTCAGGTGGCCGATCGGGGACTCGATTGGTACGATCCAATGTGCCACCGAGGACAGTCGCTGAATGCGCTGGGCGGCTTCAGAGGGAAATGGCGTGCCATCGACCGTCGGCAGATCAGCCCCCGGCAGGTCGCGCCACAATACTCCCGAGAAATCCTGCATGTCGTCATGGCCTATGGGAAACCGGGACAGAATGGCCAGCCCGCCCTGACCGGTGAACTCGCCATAGCCTTGGGAATCTCTTGGTCCATTGGCCTGCCCGTCCCCGTCCAGATCCAGACTGGTTTCCATTCCTGAATTAGGCTTGGCGGTAAAGCGATAGGGATAGTCCAGCCCCTCGTCGCGCAGCGCCTCACCGAATGCGGTCAGCGTTTCGCCATTGAGATCCCAGTCGATGCCCTGCAAGGCAACGATATCGGGTTGGGTTTCCAACAACACCCGCATCACAGCACGAACCTGCGCATCCTCGCGCCGGATATCGCGCAGCAGAATGCCCGGTCCTTTACGGCTGAGTTCGGTGTTGAAGGTGGCTATGCGTATCGTCTCTGCCTGTGCCGCGAATGGCAGCAAAAGCAGCAGAAAAACACGAATCATGCGGTCTGTGTTGTTTCAGTCGTAGAATAGGCGCGGCGTTTTTCGACAATCAGGTTTGCAATGCGCAGTGTCGCCATTCCCCGCATGATCATGCTAGCAGGCAGAAAGGCCCAAGCGCTCAACGTCCAGATCAGCGTCTGGGGGCTGTTCAGCGAGATCGGGCTCACATAATCGGTCAGGATCTTGATCAGAGCCGGGATTACAAACGGCAGCAGGACGCCGATCGAGATGTTCAACCGTCCATCACGCTGCAGACGGGTCACGACATCGCCACCCTTGGTCGGATCGAACAGCGGCAGATTGGTCCAGACGTTGAAGGCTCCGTTTCCGGTGGGCCAACCACGTATTTTCACCGCGTAGTAGAAACTGGCGATTGTGACCATAGCTGCGACATAGGCCACACTGGCAGCGATACGAACAAGTTCGATCAGCGGCGCGCTTGCGTTGACAGGCAGCATCAACACGATCAGACGCACGGGTGAATAGGGGAAATCGACCACATTGGCGACGCCCAACCCGATCACATAAAAACCTGAGGTCAATTCTGTCGGCGAATAGGCGTTTTTGCAGATCAGCGTCAGGAAAGCGACCATCGAAACCAGCCCAACAAAGCGCAGGCGGTTCACCGGTGGTGCGTCGCGAAATTCAATAAAGCTTGGGAAGGCCGAATTATATTCGGCGAAGGTCAGGAAAAACGCGAGAATGGCGAGAAAGACGACAATCTCGGTCCCATTCGTTGATGATACGGGCAAGTACAACGCGGGTGTCAGCACTAAAAGTGCAACCAATATTCCCCGAATTGCCGCCCCTGTTGTGCGCGCAATCACTATCCGAACCCTTTCAAACTGGATTAGCCGATTCTTTGCCGACTTCATTCCAACTTGTGCCTGCCACGTTACCGTTGCAGCAGATGTCATCTCTCACCAATTTTTTGCCATGGTGGGTGCCTGTACCCGCCGACATTGGCGATAAGCGACATTTCGCTCAAGCCAGGTGGCAGAAAACACTCAATTTTGGGCAAAATGATGGCGCAACTGGTGCGGGATTGCATCATTTTTGACGCAAATCCGACGTGTGTTTCAAGTCGAGACCTATATGTAGTGGTTTCGCCGTTCAGAACCCCAAGAAGGCGAATGGGGACGCCGTGGCGTCCCCATAAAGTTGAGTATCAACAGATTCGTTCCCAGAATCACACCCAGGGGCGTGCCTGGCCCGCATGATCCTCGAACTTCTCGATGTGATGGTCTTTTTCCATCGTCAGGCCAATATCGTCCAGACCGTTCAGCAGGCAGTGCTTACGATGAGAATCCACCTCGAATTCGATCACGACACCATCGGATGTGGTGATCTGCTGATCTTCCAGATGCACGGTCATGCGGGCGTTTTCGCCTCTATGCGCGTCTTCCATCAGAACCGCATGATGTTCTTCCTCGACCACGATGGGCAGGATGCCGTTCTTGAAGCAGTTGTTGAAGAAGATGTCGGCAAAGCTGGTTGAGATCACAACCTTGATGCCGAAATCCTTGATCGCCCAGGGCGCGTGTTCGCGCGATGAGCCGCAGCCGAAATTGTCGCCGGCCACCAGAATCTCGGTTTGCCGATAGGCGGGTTTGTTCAGAATGAACTCTTCATTCTCACCGCCGTGATCGTGATAGCGCATCTCGTCAAACAGTACGACGCCAAGGCCGGATCGTTTGATCGTTTTCAGGTGCACTTTCGGAATGATCATATCGGTGTCGATATTGATCAATGGCATCGGGGCGGCCACCCCGTGGACTTTGTCAAACTTTTCCATGTCTACACTCCTGCGGGGGAGGGCCGCGCCCATGCCCCGCGTTTAAGCTTGTTTCGCTTCAGTTGTTTCGCCTTTGGGTGCGTCTTTGATGAAGAGCGCCATGAAGACCAGCCCCAGACCGTTGAACACCATTTCGATCCCCAACAGGATGCCGAGCAGTTGCAACAGCACGACGGGATCGGTTGCTGCGAACCGCCAGATGAGCATCGCCAGAACAATCGACATCACGCCCGAGATCAGTGTCGCCCAGAAATACTGCGTACCTTTCATCTGGAACGACAAAATGACCCGCGCGATACCGCCTGCCATAAACAGGATCAGGCAGACCGTCGCCAGCGTCACGGTGCCCTGCAGCGGGTGATCCAGGAAGGACCAGCCCAGAAACAGCATCACCGCACCCATAATAAGCGACAGGATCTTGTTGCCGGTGCCCTCGACGGTGAACCCGCCGACCACCTGCAATGCCCCTGAAATCAGCAGCAGTACGCCGGTCACCACCGTTACGGCAATCGACGCCACTGCAGGCGCGCCCAGCA
This sequence comes from Ruegeria sp. CDSA020, assembly GCF_059612345.1. Taxonomy (NCBI): domain Bacteria; kingdom Pseudomonadati; phylum Pseudomonadota; class Alphaproteobacteria; order Rhodobacterales; family Roseobacteraceae; genus Ruegeria; species Ruegeria sp. CDSA020. Next base: position 135,190 of record NZ_JBXWQK010000008.1, on the reverse strand, counting down.
CAAAAAGGCCGAACACTATGGACAGAAGCCCCATCAGGAGCCATTTGATCCAGTCACTCATGTCTTAAATCCCTCAAATATCCAGTTATGAGGGCAGCTTACATCAACTCGCGGACGTCTGTCAGCCGTCCTGTGATTGCCGCTGCGGCAGCCATTGCGGGGCTTAGCAGGTGGGTGCGCCCGCCGCGGCCCTGACGGCCTTCGAAGTTGCGGTTCGAGGTCGCGGCGCAGCGCTCGCCCGGTTGCAACTGATCGGGGTTCATCGCAAGGCACATGGAACATCCCGCCAGACGCCATTCGAACCCGGCCTCTTTGAAGATCTCGGCCAGACCTTCTTCCTCGGCCTGCGCGCGGACAAGGCCTGAACCGGGCACAACCATCGCCCGCATCCCGTCCTTGATCTTTTTGCCCTTCAGAATCTCGGCAGCGGCGCGCAGGTCCTCGATGCGGCCGTTGGTGCAGGACCCGATAAAGACGGTGTCGATTTCAACGTCGCTGAGCTTCTGACCGGCTTCCAGACCCATATATTCGATCGACCGGCGGGCCGCATCGACTTTGCCGCCTTCGAAATCCTCGGGGTGAGGCACGGATGCAGTGATCGGCAGCACGTCCTCGGGGCTGGTGCCCCAGGTGACGACCGGCGCGATGTCTTCGCCGCGCAGGGTGATGACCTTGTCGAAATGCGCGTCTTCGTCGGTGAACAGCGTTTTCCACCAGTCCATCGCCGCTTCCCACTGGGCCCCTTTCGGTGCGTGTGGGCGGCCTTTGACATATTCGAACGTGGTCTCATCCGGGGCGATCAGGCCGGCGCGGGCGCCGCCTTCGATGGCCATGTTGCAGACGGTCATGCGGCCTTCCATCGACAGATTGCGGATGGCTTCGCCGCAATATTCGATGACATAGCCGGTGCCACCAGCAGTGCCGGTCTCGCCGATCACGGCCAGAGTGATATCCTTGGCGGTCACGCCCGGCTGCAGTGTGCCGGTGATTTCCACCTTCATGTTCTTGGATTTCTTCTGGATCAGGGTCTGCGTGGCCAGAACGTGTTCAACCTCGGACGTGCCGATGCCATGGGCCAGCGCGCCAAAGGCACCGTGCGTTGCGGTGTGGCTGTCGCCGCAAACAACAGTCATGCCGGGCAGGGTCCAACCCTGTTCGGGTCCGACGATATGCACGATGCCCTGGCGAACGTCATTCACCGGGTAATAGTGAATGCCGAAATCCTTGGCGTTCTTGTCCAGTGCCTCGACCTGAATGCGCGATTCGGGGTTTTCGATGCCGTTCACGCGATCCGGCGTGGTGGGCACGTTGTGATCCGGTACCGCGATGGTCTTTTCCGGTGCGCGCACCGGGCGGCCGGCCATGCGCAGCCCTTCAAAGGCCTGCGGACTGGTCACTTCGTGAACCAGATGGCGGTCGATATACAGCAGGCATGTGCCATCATCGGCTTCGTGCGCGACATGGGCATCCCAGATCTTGTCATAGAGTGTTTTGGGGGACATCGGTCCTCTCCCGTATGTATTGAGATTTAGCTGGCGAGTGGCTGGACGCCGCTTATAGGCGGGCCAGAACCGTGCGGGCGGCCCCAAAGAACCGTTCACGCAGTCGCGTGCGGTCTTGCAACGTAGGTGTTGGGGTCAGATTGAGTCTCATGCGCATCAGATATATCGCGTCAGTCCGTCAATCAAGGCGCAATCCGGCGACGGGCTTGCATCATGCGCCAACGCTGTCCAAGCTGGCAAGCAGGAGACGTGCATGAACCCAGACCTGATACCCAGTTCGCTGTCTGATCTGTATCAGACCATGATCGAGGCCTTTTCCCTGCAATTCGATAGACTGGTCGATCTGGTCATTACACCGGGCTGGCGCCAACATCAGCTGGTCATCATCCTGGGTCTCTGGGCGCTGGCCTATGTGTTGAAGCTGGTTACGCAGGGCCGATGGGAGGCCTGGGCCCGTGCCCGTTCTGGTTGGCCCAAATGGCGGTTGCGTACGCTGATCCAGCTGATGCAACGTCTGACGCTTGTCTATTTCGTCACGCTGTCCTGGATGCTGTATCTGGTGATGCAGCAGATCACCTGGCCATCGCGCAGCTATATCATCGGGGTGGTGGCAACATTGGCGACCGCCTGGCTGGCGATTGCGCTAGTGGCCCGTCTGGTCCGAAACCGGACGTTGCGGCGAATTTTCAAATGGGCAATGTGGGCTTATGCGACGCTGATTGCGCTAAACTTGACCGATGACGTCGCTGGGTTTCTGGATGGGGTGGCGATCTCGATCGGGGATCTGCACCTCTCGGCGTTGGGCATCCTCAAGGCGCTTTTGCTGATCGGCGTGCTGTTGACGCTGGCCCGCCTGGGTACCGGCGCTGCTGAACGTGGCCTCAAACGCAATGACGATATCTCGCCGTCAATGCAGGTCTTGTTGGCCAAGGGATTACAGGTCGTCATCTATGGCGCCGTCTTCATGGCCGCCATTCGGACGCTGGGCTTTGATTTGACGGGTATTGCGCTGTTGTCGGGGGCCATTGGTGTCGGCATCGGCTTTGGTTTGCAGAAAGTGGTGTCGAATCTGATCTCGGGCATCATCATCCTGATGGATCGGTCGATCAAACCGGGTGATGTGATTTCGCTGGGCGACACGTTCGGCTGGATCAACGCGCTGGGCGCGCGCTATGTCTCGGTGGTCACGCGGGATGGGCGCGAATACCTTATCCCGAACGAGGATTTGATCACCAATCAGGTGGTGAACTGGTCGCATTCGGACCGGTTCGTGCGGCTGGATCTGACATTTGGCACAAGTTACACGGATGACCCCCATAATGTGCGTGCAACGGCCATCCATGCGGTTAAATCTGTCGAGCGTGTGCTCAGTGGCAGCGGACATGACGCGGTCTGCCACATTACGGGGTTCGGCGACAGCAGCGTGGATTACGTGCTGCGATTCTGGATCAGCGATCCGACCAAAGGGCTGACCAATATACGGGGCAATGTCTATCTGGCGCTGTGGGACGCATTCAAGGCTGAAGGCATCTCGATCCCGTTCCCGCAGCGAGAGGTGCGCGTGCTGAATGACGACACCGATGCGCAACAGCTTGCCACCGACTAAGCAAACGTTGCGGCCCTTTCGCCCCGTGTTCATTGAAATGTTGCAATCTCCTTGCTACCTTATTAGTACCCCGGCGCCGGGATATCATGGCGCGCAGCAAAGGAGGACTATGTCCTGTCTCTACACACTCAGGCGGGTTTGCCCGCCGAAGATGGGGCCAATATGATGGCCCAGTCTCAGTCAATCAGCGACAAGCTGCTTGAACGTATCCTTTCCTCACTTTCCGATGACAAGGCCGAAGACGTCGTGCAGATCAACCTGCAGGGCAAGTCGTCCGTCGCGGATCACATGGTTATTGCCTCGGGTCGATCGACCCGTCAGGTCTCGGCCATGGCGGAAAAGCTGACGGATCGCATCAAGCAGGAATTCGGATTCACCTCGAAGGTCGAAGGCAAGGATGCCGGCGACTGGGTGCTGATCGATACGGGCGATGTGGTCGTTCATATCTTCCGCCCCGAAGTGCGTGAATTCTATCAGCTGGAAAAGATGTGGCAGCCTGCGGGCAGCAGCGCCTCGGCGAACTGAGGCGCTATCCCGGCCTGCATTAACGGGCCGGAGGCGAGAGAGATATGCGGATCAGCATAGTTGCGGTCGGGCGATTGCGCGCCGGACCCGAGAAATCCCTGCTTGATGATTACCTGACCCGATTTGATCGGACCGGCCGCGCGCTGGGCCTTGGGCCTGCGCGGGTGATCGAGGTTGAAGACAAGAAAAACGCAGGGATGGGGGCCGAGGCCACATTGCTGCGCAAGGCGCTGCCCAAAGGCACCGTAATCTGCACGCTGGATGAACGGGGGCGGGTGATGTCCTCGCCCGATTTTGCCCAAAAGCTGGGCGGTTGGCGCGATGCGGGGCGGCAGGATCTGGCGCTGATCATTGGCGGTGCCGACGGAATAGATCCTGATCTGCGCGCCGAGGCGGATTTCTCCATCTCTTTCGGGTCCATGGTCTGGCCCCACATGCTGGTCCGTGTGATGCTGGCCGAGCAACTTTATCGGGCCGCAACCATCCTGTCGGGCGGTCCCTATCACCGGGTCTGACATGGCGCAGCTATTGATCGTTTACCATTCACGCACCGGCGGCGCCCGGCAGATGGCCGAAGCTGCTGCCGAAGGTGCGCACGATGAGGCCGACACCGTTTTGAAACCCGCAGAGCGGGCCGGACCCCAAGATCTGCAGGCCGCAGATGGTTATATCTTCTGCGCACCCGAAAACCTGGCGGCGATTTCGGGCGTGATGAAAGAGTTTTACGACCGCTGTTATTATCCGGTTCTTGGTCGCATCGAAGGTCGCCCCTTTGCCCAGATGATCTGTGCCGGGTCCGACGGGCAGAATGCGGCACGACAGACGGCCCGAATTGCAACCGGATGGCGGCTGAAAGAAGTTCAGTCGCCGCTGATTATCTGCACCCATGCACAAACGCCCGAGGCGATCCTGGCCGAAAAACGCATCCCTGAAGAGGCGCTGCAGACATGCCGCGACTTGGGGCAGGCGATGGCCGCAGGGCTGGCGTTGGGCGTATTCTGAGGTCAGTTCAGCGGCACAACAATGGTTTCGTCTGCCCAGCCATCCACGCTGCAACGGGCCTGTATTTGGACCTGAGATGTACCATCAGGAATTGCCACCCCGCCCAGCGAGCGGGTAAATGGCTGTTCCGTCTCATGCGGGTGATGCAACACACGCATCCCCAGCTCATTCCTATCCATATCCAGCACACGCCAGCCATCGGCATAGTGATCCCATCCGGTGTCCGGATGCCGGATCGTCACATCGAAACGCCAACTGCCACCGCTGGACGAGGCGTTGACCTGCTCGATCGTTGGCGGATCGGCAAGGGCGGGGCTGGCCAGAAAGGTGCAGAGAATCACATATCGCATGTTTCGATCCTAAACTCTTGGCGGGCCCCACAAAGGTTTTCTTTTTGGCTGCATAGCGTTTCGCGCGGGTAGATCCGACTCCAAACGGAGGGCTGGGGAATTGTCCACGGCAGCAAACCGACATCCTAGTGCTGCCAGACCGTCAACAGCACGTGGGCAACTTCTATGCAACCAGTTGCAATCACTATGGTATCAGAGCATCACATGAAACGTATTTTGCTCGCACAACCAATACCTTCAGTATGGTTCGTTATCGAGCAAGGTCGATCTGCATGTCGGGATCAATTCCTCTATTTGCTCCACAAGTATGTCAAGATCACTCAGTTGCGTTCGGTGATTGGAAATGGCGCAGCGCAGCGCATAGGTCGACCCAACTCTCGTGTCAGAGAGCGCCGCAACCCCATCTTCCTGCAGTCGCAGCATGACTTCTCGGTTGAGGGCTTCGAGATTGGATTCCGTCAAATTGGGCAGGCAAACGCGAAAGCACACGATGTCCAACATAGGATCGGCCAATAGTTCGATATCCTTTGCCACTCGGATGCGATCCGCCAGATACTCTGCTTGGTTGATGTTCTGGTCGATCAGCCGACCAAATTTTTCGACACCATGTTCCTTCAGGCTCATCCAAACCTTAAGCGCCCGGAACCCGCGCGATGTCTGAATGCCAAAATCATGTAGCCAATCGGCAGCGGCCACGCCGCGTGGTTCCTTCTCCAAATATGACTGGCTAAGCGCGAAAGTATCAACATGTTGCGATTTGTCTTTGACCACGCAACAGCCAACTTCAAACGGTGCATGCAGCCATTTATGTGGATCCAGCGCAACAGAGTCAGCTTTGTCCAAACCTTTTAGTTTATCTCCGTTTTTAGGAGCGATAGCGGCTAGCGCTCCGATGCAACCGTCCACGTGAAGCCAGAGACCTTCGCGCCGGGACACATCTGCGAGTGCGGGCAAATCGTCAATTGCGCCGGTGTTGATAGTTCCAGCTGTTGCGATAATGGCGACTGGCTGGATGCCATGCGCGCGGTCTTCGGCAATCTGTGCACGCAAGGCTGTAACGTCGATCGTATAGTCTGATCGGGATGGCAGGCACCGCAGGGAATTTGATCCAAGGCCCAGCACTTCCATTGCAGTCAGATGGCAGCCATGAACCTGATCGGACGCATAAAACGCTAGCCTAGCACCGCCGACCCCATGTTCCCTGATGGTTTGCTGGCCGAGCGCTGTGTTGCGCGCAACCGTGAGGCCTATCAGGTTGGCTACGGAGCCACCACTGGTCAAGGTTCCACTAGCACCAGCCGGGAACCCGACCATGGTCTTGAGCCAGTCCACCACTTGCTGGTCCATAAGAGCTGCGGCGTGATTTCCGCCGCCGAGGTTTGACCCCAGAATGGCAGCTATAAAGTCGCCGAGAGCGCCGGTAAAATTGCTGGCACCCATATACCACATCCAAAACCTGGGATGGATGTTACCCATTGGATAGGGCAGCAAGTTGGTTTTCATCTCTTCAAAGACTGTATCAAGTGGCATTCCCGATCTCGGTAGCGCTTCTTTGTATGTCGTGCGCACACTGTCTGGCATGTTTTGCCAAACAGGAGATTCGCGCACATTGGAAAGCCGAGACACAGCTTCATCCACCATGCGGTACGCCGTGGCACGCATGGCTTCCCAGTCTTCCGGGTCGAGTGTTTCTTCCTGATGCAGCATTCTGTCCATTACTCGGCCGCCATTTGCGCACTTGGTGTGGACAGGGAAATCGCGCGTTCCTCGTCGGTCATCTCGGCCTCGATGTCGTCAAACAAAGGCGTCGAAAGATAGCGTTCAGCCGTATCTGGCAACATCGCCAAAATAACGGATCCTTCAGGGGCGGTCTTAGCAACTTGCAGTGCTGCCAGAACCGTGCCGCCACCTGACACCCCCGTCAGAATGCCCTCCTTCTGGGCAAGCTGCAGTGCCATATTGATCGCGCCAGGACCGGCGACAGGCATCAGTTCGTCAAATGATCCATTGTCCAAAGCTTCTTGCAACACAGCCGGGATAAAGTCAGGTGACCAACCTTGAAACGGGTGTGGTTGCCAAGCCGAATGACCGGCGACAGGGCTGCCATCAGAATTGCGATCCTGCGCAATCCCACTTCCTACGAGTCCGGCATTCTCGGGTTCGGTCAGAATAATCCGGGTATCGGGTGACTCGCGACGCAGCACGCGCGCGACTCCGGTCAATGTGCCTCCTGTGCCAAATCCCGTTACAAAATGCGTCAGCCGCTTATCCTTGAAATCTGCGATAATTTCAGGACCTGTTGTCATTTCATGAACTTTTGCATTCGCGCCCGTTTCAAATTGACGGGCCAGAAACCAACCGTTGGCCTCGGCCAGCTCCACCGCCTTGTTGTACATTCCCATCGCCTTTTCGGCCCGCGGTGTCAGCACCACTTTCGCCCCCAACACCCGCATGAGGCGCCTCCGCTCGACGGAAAAACTGTCCGCCATTACGATCACCAATGGATAGCCCTTTGCAGCACACACCATCGCCAGACCAATCCCGGTGTTGCCGCTGGTTGCCTCAACAACCGTTTGGCCTGGTTTTAGCGCCCCGCTTTTCTCGGCCTCTTCGATAATGCTAAGCGCTAGCCTGTCTTTGACAGATGCTGCGGGGTTGAAAAATTCGGCTTTGACAAAAAGCTCTACGTGATCTGGTGCCAGATTGTTGATCCGGACTACCGGCGTTTGTCCGATTGTTTCGTTGATATTTGCGTAAATCACTTTCCTGGCCCCTCTTTGAATGGATGATATTCTGCATTAATGTACTGACTTTGCCCGATGGTTCGCGCACAAGCTTGCAGACAGCTTGTAGAAATGGTGTAGAATTCCGCGACTTCTGATAGATTTCTTGCATGAAATTCTGTTTTGGCAATTTTGAGCTGGACCACGCTGCCGCTGAATTGCGGTATTCGGACGGTCAAGGCGTTCACCTTGAACGGCAAGTTTTCCTGTTGCTGAGCTTATTGGTCCAAAACGGCTCGCGCGTGACGACATTGGACGAAATTGTCACCAAAATCTGGAATGGCGCACCAATTTCAGACGCCGCTATTGCAAGCCGTATCCGATCTGCCCGTGCCGCTTTGGGGGATGACGGGAAAACGCAAAGCATCATCCGCACGATCCGGGGACAGGGCTTTCGGTTCGAATTGCCGGTGACCAAAAAGGTCGACGCAAACCTCGCAGAGACGCTGATCATCAATGAAGGGGTCGCTCCATCCATTGCCGTGTTGCCGTTTCAGGCCTTTGGAGAAACAGATCAGGCTAGGGTGATCGCTCCGGCCCTTGCACATGAATTGATTGTGTCGTTGTCGCTGACAAAGTGGGTGACGGTCATTGCGCGCGCCTCAAGTTTCCAACTCGGTAGCGTTGCAAACACGCAAAGTGTGCGCGAGCAGTTAGATGTAAGATATGTGCTGTCGGGTAGCGTCGAGATTAACGGACCAAATCTGACCGTGTCTCCGGTGCTTGCTGCTGCGGATTCCGGACAAGTGATCTGGGCTGATCGCTACACTGGCCTGATTGATGACATTTTTTCTATCAAGGCCGATGTCACCAATTCTGTAGTAGCAGCGGTCGAACTCCATGTTCCGCGCCACCAGGCCGCCGAGGCCCGACGGCAGGATATTGAATCCCTCGACGCCTGGAGCTTTTTCCACCTTGGACTAAACCACATTTATCGGTTCACCCAAGAAGACAACGCTTTGTCTGCCAGATATTTCAAAGAAGCTCTTGCCCGTGCGCCCAATTTTGCACGTGCCCATGCCGGGCTTTCTTTCGTTTCTTTCCAGAGGGCGTTTACCGGTTTCGGCGCCGATCGCGGTGTTGCCGCTCAGGATGCCTTATCTGCTGCTGAACGGGCAATGGAACAGGCCCCCGATGACCCGTTTTCCAATTTTGTGCTTGGGCGTAGCTATTGGATTCAGCAAGATTTGGATACCGCGGTGCATTACTTGCAACAGGCTGTTTCGCTAAATCCAAATTATGCGCAGGGTCACTACTCGCTCGGTCTAGTGCAAGCGTTGAACGGCGTCAGTGATAACATTGACCAACGTGCAGATCTGGCGACGCGCCTCAGCCCGCTAGACCCGTTGCTCTATGGAATGCACGGCATGAAAGCATGGGCACGGATCAACAGTTGCCAATGGGAAGAGGCCGCGCATTGGGGGGATCTGTCTGCACGCACACCCGGCGCGCATTTCCTCATCGATATGTTAGCGGCTATGGCCCATCAGGCGAATGGAAACATAGAAGACGGCCGTAGATTTGCTGATTGCGCCCGCAAGCGTCGCCCGGACGCGTCACTAGATCATTTTTTCGCGGCCTTCCCCCTTCCTAAGGGTGAGGCAAGAAACACAACACGTGCAGCGCTCACAGCGTTAGGATTCTAGGATTACGTCAGAAATCAGCGCCGTGATTGGTTTTGGTGGGCGACCAAAAAGTAATGAGCGCCGTTACCAACGATAAGTAATCATTGGATTGAGGCGCAGCAATCGGCATTTTGGGCTCAAATCGGCAATTCATTGTGCGTTGATCAAAAAGTTCGTTTCGACCCACACGAAAACCAGCTCGTAACAAGGAAGAACTAAAGGCGGCGCAGTAACGCCACAGCCATGGCATTAGATCACGACGGCGTATTGTCTGCCTGTGCCAGTAGGATCGCGCGGGATTGCGAGGCGAATTCGCGTCGGTAAAGCAGGCCTGCAGTGATAACTGTGCCGACGATCAACGCGAGTGGCCCCAGAAACCATGCAAGCAAGGCCAGTGCGAAATAGGTAGAGCGCAGCCCGCGGTTAAAGCTGCGGGCGGCGGTGACGCAGATTTCGGCCGATTGCGTGGCGCGGGTATAGGCGATGGGATCTTCGGGCTCATTCGGGACCGCGGCCATCAGTACCGCGCAATAGCCGAACAGACGATGCGCCCAGACATATTTCAGAAAGGCATTGGCCAGCAGCAGGACGACGGCGAGTATCTTGATCTCCCACACCAGGGCTGGAAAGCTGCCGATGGCCAGATCACTGGCGACACCGGCCAGACGCTCGGTATTGCCCAGCAGGGCCAGGCCACCACCGATGGCAATCATCGTGGTCGAGGCAAAGAAGGTACTGCCTTGCCGCATCGTGGCCACGACCTGCGCGTCAAACATCCTTGGCTGGCGTGTGACCATCTCGCGCATCCAGTCGCGGCGATACTCATCCATCATCAAGGCCACTGACCGCTTCTTTGGCGACGGGTTTTCGATCATCCACCCAAGGCACAGCCAGGCCCCCATCATCAGCGTTATGGCGGCAAAATCCAAAGGGGCAAACAGAGCGGCGCGGTCAATCCAGGTCATGGCCGTGACAGTACTTCCGGAAGTCGGAACTTGCCATACTGACAAATTGGTAATATTATTTTACCAAACCAAGGAGCCTGCCATGGAAATGCCAAAGCCAAGCCCTGATGTCTTGCGTCGCAAAGATGCGGTGGTGGCGCGCCTGTCGGGGGTTCTGCCGGACGACGCGATCATTCATGACCCGGCCGAGACACGCGCCTATGAATGCGATGCTTTGACCGCCTATAGATGCCCGCCGATGCTGGCGGTTTTGCCTTCGACCACGCAGCAGGTCTCGGATATCTTGCGCATTTGCCATGACGAAGGCGTGCCGGTGGTGCCGCGCGGTGCAGGTACGTCGCTGGCCGGGGGGGCGCTGCCAACAGCTGATTGCGTCATACTGGGCGTGGCCCGGATGAACGACGTGCTGGAGGTTGATTATGACAACCGATTCATCAAGGTCCAGACCGGGCGCACCAACCTGAGCGTCACCGGCGCGGTCGAGGAAGAGGATTTCTTTTATGCCCCCGATCCGTCGTCGCAACTGGCTTGTGCGATTGCGGGCAATATCGCGATGAATTCCGGCGGGGCGCATTGCCTGAAATACGGGGTGACCACGAACAACCTGCTGGGTGTGACCCTGGTGATGATGGATGGCAGCGTCGTCGAAATCGGTGGCGCGAATCTGGACGCGGCGGGTCTTGACCTGCTGGGGGTGATCTGCGGGTCCGAAGGGCAACTGGGCGTTGTCACCGAAGCGACCCTGCGCATCCTGCGCAAGCCCGAAGGCGCACGGCCCGTCCTGATGGGGTTTGATGACAATGAAATCGCAGGCCAATGCGTTTCGGACATCATCAAGTCCGGTATCTTGCCTGTTGCGATTGAGTTCATGGATCGCCTGTGCATTCAGGCCTGCGAAAACTTTGCACATGCCGGGTATCCGGAATGCGAAGCATTGTTGATTGTCGAGGTCGAAGGCTCGGAGGCCGAGATCGACAGCCAGCTGGCCAAGATTGTCGAGATTGCAAAACGCCACGATCCGGTCGAGCTGCGCGAGAGCCAGTCGGCGGATGAAAGCGCCCGGATCTGGTTGGGCCGCAAATCGGCCTTTGGCGCCATGGGGCAGATGAACGACTATATGTGCCTGGATGGGACCATCCCGGTATCGGCGCTGCCCGCTGTATTGCGCCGGATTGGTGAGCTGAGCGATGAGTTCGGCCTGCCGGTTGGAAATGTATTCCATGCCGGCGACGGGAACATGCACCCTTTGATCCTGTTTGATGCCAACAAACCCGGCGACCTCGAAAAATGTGAGGCGTTCGGGGCGGAAATCCTGAAACTTTGTGTGGATGAGGGCGGTTGCCTGACCGGTGAGCACGGTGTGGGAATTGAAAAGCGCGATCTGATGCATCATCAATATGCCCCTGCCGATCTTGAGGCGCAGATGGCGGTTAAGGATGTGTTCGATCCAGGATGGTTGCTGAACCCCGCCAAAGTGTTCCCGCTGGATGCCTCCGAATCCCGTCGCGACCCGCAAATGGCTGCAAATAGGCTCTAACAAAGAGAAATATGATGAAACCCACGTCAGAAACTGAACTGGCCCAGATGGTGGCTGGACTTACAGGCGCCGTGCGTATCACCGGCGGCGGCACTCGTGGCGTTGAGGGTCCCGGCCAAGTGATTGAAACCGGCGGGATGACAGGCATCACACTGTATGAACCCGGTGCCTTGACGCTGGTTGCACAGGCCGGAACACCGCTAGCCGAGGTTGAGGCCGCATTAGACGCCGAGGGCCAGCAACTGGCCTTTGAGCCGATGGACCATCGCAGCCTGTTGGGCACACAAGGCGAACCGACCATCGGCGGTGTGGTTGCTGCTAACATCTCGGGGCCGCGCCGCATTCAGGCAGGCGCATGTCGCGATTTCTTGCTGGGGGTGCGATATGTCGATGGCACCGGGCAGGTGATCAAAAATGGCGGGCGGGTGATGAAGAATGTCACTGGCTATGATCTGGTCAAGCTGATGTGTGGGTCCTGGGGAACGTTGGGCGTGCTGACCGAAGTATCGCTGAAAGTCCTGCCCAAGCCAGAACACACAGCAACGCTGTCAGTGACCGTATCTAATGCAGAAGCAGCGATAAAAACGCTGTCCGCAGCGCTTAGATCTCCGTTCGAGGTCACTGGCGCAGCTTATGACCCGGAAGGCGAAAAGGCCTTAATTAGAGTCGAAGGTTTTGCCGATTCCGTCGCTTACAGAACCGAGAGGCTGACATCCGAACTGTCTGGGTTCGGCCAGATCGCAAATGTCGATGAACCGGCAACACTGTGGACGGCGATCCGCGATGTTCACGCGTTCCGGGGCAAGGCTGGCGATGTGTGGCGTCTGTCTGTCACGCCCGGTGACGCCCCGATGATCGCGGCGCGGGCCGAGGCTGAACAGGTGCTCTACGACTGGGGCGGGGGTCTGATCTGGCTGCGTCTTCCTGCGGGAACCGATTTGCGGGCGCGTCTTGGCACTTTTTCTGGTCATGCAACCCTTGTGCGCGGCGATGCGGAAATGGTCGAGCGGCTGGGCCGGTTCCAGCCTGAGAGTGTAGCTACACAGGCTCTAATAAAAGGCATTCGGGCGAGATTTGATCCCCGAGGGCTGTTTAACCCGGGGCTGATGGGGTAGGGTAATGCAGACAGATTTCACCGAAAAACAGTTGCAGGATCCGGCGATCCAGCGATCGAACCAGATCCTGCGCAGCTGTGTTCATTGCGGCTTTTGTACTGCCACCTGCCCGACTTATCAGGTGCTGGGGGATGAGCTCGACAGCCCGCGCGGACGGATCTACCTGATCAAGGACATGCTTGAGAATGAGCGTGTCCCGGATGAGAAAACCGTCAAACATATCGACCGCTGCCTGTCCTGTTTGGCCTGCATGACCACCTGTCCGTCGGGCGTTCACTATATGCACCTGGTCGATCACGCGCGCGAGTATATCGAGCAAAACTACAAACGCCCACTGACCGATCGCCTTCTGCGTTGGGTTCTGGCGCAGATTCTGCCCTATCCGACGCGGTTTCGCTGGGCCCTGATCGGGGCCAAGCTGGGCCGTCCCTTTCGGTTTCTGATGCCGGATGCGCGGCTGCGGGCGATGCTGGAGATGGCACCAAAACATATCCCTCCGGTCAGCCGCAACGATGACCCGCAACGCTTTGCCCCTAAAGGAGCGCCGAAAAAGCGCGTGGCACTGATGACAGGCTGCGCCCAAAAGGCGCTGAACACGGATATCAACGATGCCACGATTCGCCTGCTGACCCGGCTGGGCTGCGAAGTCGTTGTGGCCAAAGGCGCGGGATGCTGTGGTGCGCTGACCCATCACATGGGCAAGGTGGCTGACAGCCACAAAGCGGCGGCGGCCAATATACAGGCCTGGACCAATGAGATCGATGGCCAGGGGCTGGATGCCGTCGTCATCAACACCTCGGGTTGTGGTACGACCGTCAAGGATTACGGGCACATGTTCCGAAACGAGGCTTTGGCGGCAGATGCCGCGCGGGTCTCGGAGATTGCCATGGATATCAGCGAATTGCTGGTGCAGCTGGACCTGCCCGGAGGCCAGCACAAGGGCATGACCGTCGCCTATCATGCCGCTTGTTCTTTGCAGCATGGGCAAAAGATCAAAAACCATCCCAAAGACCTGCTGAAGAACGCGGGTTTCACCGTGTTAGAGCCTTCAGACAGCCATCTGTGCTGTGGCAGCGCCGGGACCTATAACCTGATGCAGCCCGAAATCTCGGGTCAGTTAAAGCAACGCAAGGTTCGGACGCTTGAGGCTAAGAACCCCGATGTTATCGCTGCAGGCAATATTGGTTGCATGATGCAGATCGGTTCGGCCACGCAGATACCTATTTTGCATACGGTCGAGCTGTTGGATTGGTCCACCGGCGGGCCATTGCCGCGTGCGATGCAGCAGGGTCATGAGGTGGGAACGGCCGTTCCGATCCTGCGTTAGCTACCTGATGCAGGGCTGCATCAGATAGAACGGGAAACGTGCCATACTGTCGATGCCCTATTTTCGCCGTACCTGACAGCTATGAACATATGCCGAAAGCAACGCCGGAGAACCGCTTGAGAAACTGGATCAAGGCTTTGGCGCTGGCACTCATACCGATGGCTGCAACGGCGCAGGATAGCGGGCTGAAAAGTCTGGACACCACCGATGCCGGGCGGGCCTGGATGGCTGTCGGGCGCTTGAATATTGACGGCGAAGCATTCTGCACCGCGACGCTGATTGCGCAGAACCAGGTGCTGACGGCAGCGCATTGTCTTTATGATAAGGCCACAGGCCAACGTATTGACCTGTCTAAGGTCGAGTTTCTTGCCGCCTGGCGTCTGGGTCGGGCATCAGCCTATCGTGCGGCGCGCAGGGCGGTGATTCACCCCGATTACTTTTACGACGACGAAACCCCGACCAACCGGATCGGTAGCGATATTGCGCTGATCGAGCTATGGCAGCCAATCCGCAGTACCTCGGTCATTCCATTTGATACCGGCGATCGGCCCGTTCGCGGACAGGAAGTTGGGGTTGTGTCCTATGCGAAGGACCGCGCCGAGGCGCCATCATTGCAGGAGGTCTGCTCGGTCGTGACCGGCGTTTCCGAGGTTCTTGTCCTGTCCTGTGATGTCGAGTTTGGATCCTCCGGCGCCCCGGTATTTGCGTTCGAGGGCGAAAGACCACGGATCGTCTCGGTCGTGGCGGCCAAGGCGGAATTCAATGGCGAGCCTGTGGCCATAGGTACCGCAGTCGAGGTTTCGCTGCCTTTGCTGCGGAGTGAACTGTCCGCCGGGCGCGGATTCAGCGGCTCGGAAACCGGCGATTCGGCAAGCCGTCATATTGGCGCCAGGTTCGTCCGGCCATGATGCGATTTTGGGCAAGCCTGTTTTTATGCCTGGCTATGATGACAACGATGTCCCAGGCGCAAAGTGCAAAACGCAAACTCACCGACCGCGATGACCTATATGGCTGGGAGGCCGTCGGCCGCCTGGATATCGGCGCCGAGGGGTTTTGTACGGGTACGTTGATCGCACAGGATCTGGTACTGACCGCGGCCCATTGCGCCTTGGACAAAAGAACCGGTCAACCCTATGGGCCGGGGCAGGTAACCTTTCGGGCAGGGCTAAGCGACGGAACTGCGTTGGCAGATCGCAAGGTGGTGCAGATCGCGGCACATCCGGATTACACACGTTTCGCTCAACTGTCGCCCGATGCCGTGCGCGTTGATGTCGCGTTGATGCGGCTGGATCAACCGATCCCCTATTCCGTGGCCGATCCCTTTGCGTTGCATAACGGGCGCGTGGCGGGGGATGAGGTCAGTCTTGCATCGTATGGTCGGGGCCGATCGAATGCGATTACGCGGGAACGGTCCTGTAAAATCCTGCAGCGCTTTCAGGGCCTGATCACATTCAACTGCGACATTACCTTTGGGTCCTCGGGTTCGGCCCTGTTGGCGCGAAAAGGTCCGCGCTGGCAAATACTTTCAGTAGTCTCTGCAGTTGGTACGGATGGTCGGCAGAAAGTGGGATTCGGTATGGAATTGCAGGAAATTGTGGCCGATCTGAAGGCGACTCTGCGCCGGGATGCCCCTAAACCAAAGGCGACAATAAAGCGATTGCAGGTGGGATCAGGCAAGTCGGATACCGGTGCGAAATTCATCAGCTCCGGAGGGGGTTGAACTCGGCCAGAACGTTTCCCATGTCAAATGTATCGGGTCGCCGCAAACGGGGCCTGAGATAATCGAACGCCCGTCCGATCGGAGGGCATTACGTTCATCGCTCAAACATGAGGATACGACATATGCGTACATTTGACTTTGCACCGCTGCACCGCGCCACCGTAGGTTTTGACCAGATCGCTGACATGATGGATCGCGTTCTGACCAATGATGTGGCTCAACCCAGCTATCCGCCCTACAACATCGAAAAAACCGATGCCGACACCTATCGTATCTCGGTTGCTGTTGCCGGTTTTTCCGAGGCCGATCTTTCGGTCGAAGTGAAAGAGAATTCGTTGGTCGTCGCCGGTAAGAAAACTGCGGAAGACAAAGATCGCAGCTATCTGCACCGCGGTATCGCCACCCGCGCGTTCGAGCGCCGTTTTGCCCTTGCCGACCACGTTCGTGTCACCGGTGCCAGCCATGAGAACGGCATGCTGAATATCGATCTCAAGCGCGAAGTGCCCGAAGCCCTGAAAGCCCGCCGGATCGAGATTTCGTCCAGCAAGGCCATCGAAAAGGATGTGGTTGACGCCAAAGCCGTAAACTGAGGCAGTCAGTCACCACGCCGCGGTAATCGTTCCTCTCTGGATTACCGCACCATGCGCCCCGCGTTCCTCCAGACGCGGGGCGTTGCCTTTACGGCCAGCTGTACAGCGAAGGTTTGGGCGGATCAGACCGACAGGCAGATGTATTTCATCTCCAGATAGTCTTCCATGCCATGATGGCTGCCTTCGCGGCCCAAGCCGGATTGTTTGACGCCGCCGAACGGGCCTAACTCGGTTGAGATGATGCCTGTATTCACGCCAACGATCCCGTATTCCAGCGCCTCGGCCACTTTGTAAACGCGGCTGAGATCTTTGGCATAGAAATACGAGGCCAGACCAAAGATCGTATCATTGGCCATGGCGATCACGTCGTCTTCATCCTCGAACTTGAACAGCGGTGCCAGCGGGCCAAAGGTTTCGTCCTGCGCCACTAGCATGTCCTGCGTCACACCGGTGACAATGGTCGGCTCAAAGAAGGTGCCGCCCAGATCGTGCGGCAGGCCACCGGTCAGGATCGCGCCGCCTTTGCCGGTTACGTCTTTGATGTGTTCTTGCACCTTGGCAACGGCGTCATCATTGATCAGCGGTCCGGTGGTGATGCCTTCGTTCAGGCCGTCGCCGACGTTCAGAGCCTCGACCGCGGCCTTCAACTTGGCAGCAAACGCGTCATAGACACCGGCCTGCACATAGATGCGGTTGGCGCAGACACAGGTCTGGCCGTTATTGCGGAACTTGCACATCATCGCGCCTTCGACGGCGGCATCCAGATCGGCATCGTCAAACACGATGAACGGCGCGTTGCCGCCCAGCTCCATCGAGCATTTCATCACTTGTTCCGAGGCCTGCCGCAGCAGGATGCGCCCCACCTCGGTCGAGCCGGTAAAGGTCAGCTTGCGCACGCCGGGGTTCTCGCAGAACTCCTTGCCGATCTCGCTGGCGCGGGATGAGGGCACGACGTTGAATACACCAGCCGGAATGCCCGCCTGTTCGGCCAATGCGCCCAGAACCAGCGCGGACAAGGGAGTCTCGGCGGCAGGGCGGGCGACAAAGGCACACCCGGCGGCCAGCGCTGGCCCGGCCTTACGGGTGATCATCGCGTTGGGAAAGTTCCACGGCGTGATCGAGGCCGCAACGCCGATGGGCTGTTTCAGCACCATGATGCGTTTGTCGCGCTGATGACCTGGAATAGTCTCGCCATAGATGCGCTTGGCCTCTTCGCCGAAAAACTCGATGAACGAGGCACCATAGCCGATCTCACCCACGGCTTCGGCCAGCGGCTTGCCCTGTTCGGCGGTCAGAATCTTGCCCAGATCCTCGGCGTTTTCCATCATCAGATCGTACCAGCGGCGCAGGATCACGGCGCGTTCCTTGCCGGTCAGCTTGGCCCATTCCTTTTGCGCGGCCTCAGCCTGAGCGATGGCACCTGCAACCTGTGCACGGCTCAGATCGGCGACCTCGGCGATCACATCGCCCCGCGCTGGGTTGGTGACGGAAAACGTCCCATTGTCACCATCGACCCACTGGCCGCCGATATAGGCCTTGGTCACCAGCAGATCGGGGTTTTTCAGAATGGATTTCAGGTCGGTCGTAGTATCCAGCATGGGTCGGACTCCGGCAGAAAAGGGTTTGCGCGCACCCAAACAGGTGGCGTCGCATTTGTCTATGTCCACTCGGCGGGCAGGATCAATCCAGATTTGATCAAATTCATCGTTGCAGAGCGCAGATATCTCGCCTGCGTGGCCTATCTTTTTCGATACGAAATTGTAAAAGTCTCGGTGATTTGAGGGCTCAAGGGGATGTAAATAAACATAACATTCCCTATCTTATTGGGTAAATAAAGAAAACAGGGGACAGCAGAGATGTCGAACCAGCAATTCGAAGCGTTGATTGAAGAAACACAGACGAAAGTGCGCGAAAGCCAGTCGCAGATCCAAGGGCTGACCTCGCGGATTGAGGCGGCGCGGGCCAAGATCGGTACGGCCGAGGCGGATATCGATATCGAAAACGCCACTTTGGAAGATGTGCACGCCCATACCGAAGTCATGAACGCCAATATCGCCGAGCTGATCATGGGTCTGGATGACGTCACCAGCGCATTCTCTAAGGATTTTGACGAGATGCGCTCAAAATCCGGGTGGGAGACGTTTGTTGGCATCTTCTCGAAGGGTAAATCTGAATCGATGCGGCAGGAGCGGATGCGCACCGCCAGTATCGACGACAAGCTGCAGGACCTGATCGCCAAATCCGACGTGATCGTGAAACTGCTGGAAGGGCAGCTGTCGGTGCTGGAAGAGCAGCGCGTGAAGGTTGAAAACAACCTGACCGGTACATTGGACGACCGCGAGGCGACCGTGGCCGAGCTGGAGGCACTGCGCGCTGAAATTCAGGGCATGGATCCGACGATCATCACGCTGGAGAACAAGATCAGCGTCGAACAGGACGCCGCCGCGCGCACCCAGCTTGAGACCGAACTGGCTGAGCTGAACAAGCAATACAACGCCAAGGTTCAGGAAGAGCAGGTCAAGCTGGCCAAATCCCAAACGCTGGAGCGCTATATCGAAAAGGGCAAGACTTGGGTCGATTCCCTGCAGAACCAGGCGGCGACGCAGATGGTGCTAATCAACAAGCTGCAGACAGACACCCAACAGCGCGTGGTGCTGTATGACGCCCTGACCAAATCGCTGAAAACCGCGCAGCAGCAGGACGTGGCCCACCGCATCAACGAGATCGGCGTGCAGACCGACCAAGAGGCGCAAACCGCCATGGCCTCGATCGGCACCGCGACCAACCAGAAAATGGCCGACATGCTCGAGGCGCATGAGGACCACATGGTCTTTGCCCGCGACGTGCTGGAGAAAAAGGCCAAGGCGGATGAACGCTTTGCCCGCCGGTTTGCGTCGATTGTCGAGAAGCATGATAAGAATTTGTATGGGGGTTGATCTTGGAACTGCTGGAGTTTTTTACATTTCTGGTGGCTCCAGAGAACTGGTTTTGGTGGATCGTTCTCGGCAGTTTCTGGCTTGTGTTCTCAGTGATGTACGCCGTTCTAGGCGGACCGTTTGGATGGGTGGTCGTCGTTCTTGTGGTCGCCAGCCTTTCTCATTCGGCTCATCGTTTGTGGAACGGAACCGTTGACTGAACAAATTCAACAAAGACCCAAGGTCGTCGGCTTCAGAATACTCTGGTTCGGTATAGCGATGATTTTTTGGCCTATTTTGGCGGCGTTTTTGTCCGGGCTTTTGTTTGCACAGGGCAGCTTTGGAATGTTCATAGCTCGTGTATCCTACCATTTGGCGTTTTTGCTGGGCACTCCCAGTATGCTGGCGGGCGTCGTGGCCGTAATGTGGGCTCTCGTTCTATTAAGAAAACAGAAGCGTCAATCGCAGGCAAACGTGAATGAGTGACCTTAACCCCACCCAAGACCACGTCGGCCTGACCGACACGTTCGCCTCGCGTCGCTATTTCCGCAAATTCGAGGTGATCACCGTTCACCTCCTGCGCGTGGCCGCGACGATGGAGGCTGAGGGCGCGATTTCCAAACAAGAGGTGCGCATTGTGTCGCGCTATCTCTCGGGGCTGCTCTATACCTTCCGTGCGCTCAGCATGAAATACCTGCTGGTCGGGCGCGATACGGGGCGGTTCTTTGGCAGCCTCGCCATGGACAAGCGCGACAGCGGGTTTCCGGTGGCGGCTGAGTTGCTGACCATGGCCAATGACGCGCAGCAGGCGCAGGTGCATCTTGCGAATATGCCGTCCGAGGATGAGCTGAAAACCGACATGGTGCGCACCATTATCAGCGACCGGGAAATCCCGACCAAGCTGCAATTCGCGCTGTCCCAAAGGCTCTATTACGAGGAATTGCTGAAGGGTGAGCTTTTCTGGGCCCGTAACGATCCCGAATGTCACTGGATTGGCAATGAGGGCGAGCGGCGCAGGTTCCTGATCCACTGGGCCGTGTACGACAGCCAGATCAACCTGCCGGTCATCTACCTGATGGAGTTGGAGGATTCGGGGCGCACGGCCCTGCCCAAAGATCAACGCCGCTGGCCCGAAGTGCAGGCGCATCTGATGGCGCAATCCTTGGGTGGGTTGAAACTGGTGACCATTGCCAAAGGCTTTGATCAGGATTTCGACGACCTGCATCCCAAACACCTGCGCCGCATTCATGTGGGGCCAATGTATTCCTCGGCCTTTACCGAGCAATCCGGCCCGCTGCGGCAGGTGCTGGAGGATGCGAAATCCCCTGCGGGTCAGGATTGGGCCTTGGCCTGGACCACTGAAGCGCTGCGAAGCGAGGATGTGATTCAGGAACGCTCGGGCTGGTTCGGGACCGTAGACCGCGAGGTCTTTGCGCTGGACCCATTCGGCGGGCAGGGGGCCGAGACGGGGGCGACGCAAACCGAGCGCTCGATCATTCTGCCCCAGCGCCCGTTCCAGGTACTGGCCGAGCGCAACCCGCCGGGTTTTGCCGACGTGCGCAAGTTCGTCGTCAGCAAGACCGGGCAGGTGTTGAGATATTGAAGACAGTAAAGGCGATTTTGAGATGAGTTTGACGTCAGACCAGATGGAATTGCGCGAAGACGATATTCGCAAGCACTACACCGCGGCCACCGCCTTGCTGAACGGGTTCGAGCACGCGCCGCGGATTGCCAAAGCGGTTGAGGCCGCGGTTGAGAGGTCGCCGGGCGTCTCCACAGGTCGGCGGTTTCGGTCCACCACGCCAGGTTTGGTGACACGGCGGACCGTGCGGGCCGACGGGGTGCATCTGGTGGAACGGATCGAGGCGTCAGATGACGGCGATACGCTGGTTTCACCCCCGCAGGCCACCACACAACAGGCCATTCGCCGCGCGATCGCCATCGCTCTGGCGGTGTCTGAAGCCTATGCCGAACAGACCCCGCTGGCTGATCTCAAACGCGCCAATCTGGCCGGAGACCTGCCTGCAGCGCGAAAAACTGAGTTTTCGGAACTGCTGACGGCCGAGGCGCTGATCACCTCGCACAGTTTCGGCAATGCACTGGCCTATTTGATGTCCTCACATCTGGGCGAGACCACAGTTGATGTCGGGGAAATCGAAGAAGTTCTGACCGACAATGGCCAGCTCGCCCTGCACGGCGCGCTGTGGGAGCTGGACCAAACCCTCGCCAAACACGCGCCCGATGATGCGCATTTGATCGCGGCCACCAGCGCCTATGCCGAGCAGCTGATGGACAAGGCCGCCCTGCGCGCGCAATCCGCAGGACACCTGGCCCCGTTCCAGAACGCCGCCTGGCATATTGAGGCCGACGATCTGACCATTCGGGGTTTTGAGCCGGCGTCAAAAGCGAAATCCACCACCCTCACCATGACGTTCAAAAAACCGAACGAGGTGGTTGGCAACCATATCGCCAAATATCAGGCGATGAAGCTGGCCAAGATGGTGATGGCCTATGATTTCGACCGCCGCCTGAACCCGTTTGCCGAGCTTGGCGGGTTCATCTTTACCTTCATGGGTGACGGCAAACCGGGCACTGGTAAAACCACCCTGATCCAGATGATGGCCGGGCTGATCAACGATTACTGCCAGAACGCGGGCTACCCGTTCCGCTATCAGAACCTGAGCACCGACAATATCGACAGCTATCAGGGCAAATCCGGCCAGAACGCCAAGGCCTTTATCAACACGATCATCGACCCCTCGGTCATCGGTTTTGGCACCATCGACGACATCGACCAGCTGGCGGGCAAACGCGGCGACCGGCAGTCGTCAGCCGGGCAGCTGGAAATCACCGCCGTGCTGATGGAGAGCTTTGCGGGCGCCAATACCGTTGTGCGCGGCAACTGCACCTTTGGCATGTTCTCGAACTACCCCGAGAATGTGGACGACGCCCTGCGTCAGCGGGCCGGCGCGCGGTTCCTGGTGGACGGGCCGCAAACGCGTGAGGACTACATCGACATCCTGCACCTGCTGATGGGCCGCAACCACGACATCCCGCTGGGCGAGCACGAAGCCTATGCCGCGCAGGAAATCAAAAAGGCCGTCGCCGCCAGTTTCGAAAGCCATTCCCGCCCGCATGAGGATGCTCTGCTGCAGGTCTATGACCGGGTTCAGGGACAGATCGGCCAGATGGATACGATTGCCAAGATGGGGGCGTATCTGAAGGCGATCCAACAGGCGGACGAGCGCTTTACCGGCCGCGCGATCAAGAACATCACCGACGCGGTCAAGGTCCGCGCGATGGACTTTGAGTTGCCCGACGAATGGATGGAAAACCCCGACCTGTTCCTGTTCCGCGACTACGACGCCAAGAAAGCCATGATCGAGGACCTGCGCCAGCCGATCACCGTCGAGATGGTGATCCAAGAGATCAACCGCTACGCCGACAGCGAGTTCCGCTATGCCGATAAGAGCGACGAGGTCGCCATCGAAAACGCCGTCCGCGAGATGGGCCGGATGGAAGAGGCCAAGCGGCGGTATCTGGAGGGGAAGGTGTGAGCTTTTGGAGCTTTTTCTTACCCTACTTCGTTGCTTTATTAGTACTTTCTCTATTGAGCTATATTTGCGTGTCTCTCTTTTGGCTCAAGCCGCTCGAAAGACTACATATTCTTTTGGCATTGGTAGTCGATGTCGTGATCACGATCTCGCTAATGTCTGTATTGACGGTTATCGCTCTTCTTTATGCAACGGGTTTCGCTGTCTCGGAAACTTGTGGCGACCCCCTCACAAGCGGCTTACCTTGTCCGATTCTGGAAAAATTCGGTTGGTCCGTTTGGGCGATACTTATTTGGATTCCAGTGACTTTTTTTGGTTTGGTACGAAGGCTTAAAGTGGCTTTCGTTGAAAACAGCGCTGCATCATGATGGATTTCTATCTGTCATCAATCGAATGGTTGCCAACTGAACAAAGGCTCGCTTCATGATCCGCCTCATCGAAAAAGGCCTGATGTTTGGCAATCTCGTCCACATCTCCAGCCCGGCTCTGGTCGAGCGGTATAACCGCGCGTTGCAGCATCTGGCGGGCAAGACCACGGAACTGACGGATTTCCATGTCGATATCTCCGGCTACTCGCCAGAGGTGGGGATTGAGCTGGAGGACGAGCTCTACCTCAACCCCAACGGGGTCAACCGGCAGTTCATTCTGCTGACGACCGAGCAGAAACGCGCGCCTTTGCTGAACGTCAAATTCTCGACCTCGCGCGATATTCTGCGGGAATTTATCGAGATGAACGAGGCGCAGCTGTTTGCCCTGACCGCCACCGATGCGGTGGCCGGAGAGCTGGTGAACTCGGTCATCAAACTCAGCACCCCGCGTGACCTGTTCAACATCCAGAAGATCGAGATTGAGGCGGACACTGCTGGCGGCACCCTACGCAAGGCTCAGCAACTGGCGGGCATGGTTGAGCAGTTCAAAACGGAAGAGGATGCCTGGTTCGACGACGTGCTGATCGCCAAGATGATTGAGACGGCCAAGGAAACCGGCGACGTCACCCGCAACCCGGTCCACCTGCGCCACACTGCCTTTGAACAGCGTAATTTCTGGACCGCGCATTTCGGCGGGCTGTATCTGTTTCCAGACATGGATCACCCGGCGGCGATCTGCATGGGCGAAAAGCCCGACGATCTGAACATCAAATACACGTTTGACCCGTCGCAGCGGAACCAGATCGCCAAGTTTCTGGACTATAACGACCTGGTCGAACCCATCGTCAAGGCGCGCGGCGTGGATGCTGCTGCGATCCTGCAGCAAAAGATGGACTTCCTGACCGTCGACGCGGCCGCTGATGCCGGGGTCGATCTGACTGGCCTGAACCGCAGTGATATGCGTCGGCTGGCGCGCACCCACGCGGATCGGTTGCCAGAGGCCTATCATGGGCTGGCGCAGCTATTGCGTTGGGCGACGGATGGCGGGCGGTGGCCCCGGATCACCTCGGATCATTCGGCGTATTTCTATACGCTACGGGCCGCCGATACGCCGAACCGTGATCTGGTGAACATGCTGCTGGCCGAATTGGCCCCACTGGACCCGCGCCAGATGTTCATCTGCCACAAAGAGCTGTTCTATAGCACCTACAAATCCTGGTCCGAGGCCAAGAAGGCCTATGTTGCTGATTTCCTCGCGCGTGAGTATCAGGTGGACAAGGCGGGTGCCCGCGCTGCCCTGTTCGGACATGAGCCGGATATGAGCGGTCGAGACAGGATCAGCGAAACTGTTATCGCCCGCGTTGGGCCCTGGGGCGCATTAGGAAAGGATTGAAATGTTCGGAGCGATGCGCCTGTTTCTGATCCTGCTGGTCATCCAGACCGTGGCCTATTTTGCCCTATCGCTGTATTCACGCAGTGTGCGTCGCCGCAGGCTAGAGCATTGGTGGGACGAAAAGGGCAAAACCGGAGACAAGGCAGCCTTTGTCGCACGGGGGCTGCACGTCTATGACAATTCGTTCCGGCGCAAATTGATCCTGGGTGTCTATGTTGTGCCTTGGGTAGCGATCGGGTCGCTGATCTACATTGTGAACTACATGTGAGAGGTAAAGCATGGCCTATTTGAAATGGGCATTCATTCTGATTTTCTGGGGAACGGTCGCCGTAATCCTTCAGTATTCTCTGCCGCAACGGGATGTGGTTCGGATCGTCAACACCTATGAAGAACGGCAGGACCTGAACGACTGGACCCGGATCTTCTGGTCCGAGCCCGATGATCAGTCGGCCAGTCTGTCGAACCGGGATGTACAGTTCATTCAGGCCGTACGTGCCAATGGCAAACCGATTGTGTATCGCAACGAAGATACCAGCTGGGGTTGGCCGCCCTATTTCAAATTCGACACTGCCAATTTGTATACCGAAGCCAATGACGCGATCTCGGACAAAAACGACCCGGACTGGGTTGCCGTGACGCATTATGGCTGGCGGAATGAGTTCATGTCGATCTTTCCCAACGCTGTCTTTATCAAACATGTCGATGGTCCGGATGCGCGTCTGATCCCTTGGTTCAACATCGTCTTCCTGACGGTCTTCTTTGCGATTGTCTGGGCAATCTGGGTGCGCTGGCGCAGGTTCCGCCAGGCGCGGATCGATCCGATGATCGAGAGTGTCGAGGATGGGTTGTATGCAACCGGCGACGCCATCGGTGAGCATCGCAACCGATTCCGCAAATGGTTGGACAGTTGGAAATCAAAGTGACGTGAATTCCCGGCGGGTCTTGGGGCTGTGCGCCTACCGCCGGGATAGCCCTTCATCGAACGATGAACTCGGCGTGTAATGCTCCGGCCGCTTTGATCGTTTTCAGGATGTCGATCATGTCGCGGGGTGAGACACCCAAAGCGTTTAGCCCTGCGACGACTTCGGACAAGGTCGTGGCCTCGGGAATTTCCGCCAAACCGGTGCCTTCCTCTTCTTCGATACCGGCTACGGTACGCGGAACCACGACGGTTTCGCCTCGTGCGAACGGGTTTGGCTGAACCGCGATAGGGGCCTCTTCGACCGTCAGTGTCAGGTTGCCCTGCGAGACTGCCACGCGTGAGATCCGCACTTCCTGACCCATGACAATCGTGCCCGAACGCTGATCGACTACTACTCGCGCCTTTGTTTCTGGCTCTACTAGGATATTTTCAATGCGCCCAAGCGCATGCGCTGTCGAGATCGCCTGTGTCGCTGCAATATTCAGCTCGACCGTCCCGGAATCGCGCATGATCGCTACGGCTCGGTTGAATTCGGTATTGATTGCCTGCTCGATCCGACCGGCGGTTGTGAAATCCGGTTCACGCAGGGCCAGGCGCATTTGGGTCAGATCGGAAAGCTCAAAGTCGATTTCACGTTCGACCCGTGCCCCGGAGGGGATCACGCCGGATGTCGGAACCCCTTGAGTGACCGAAGCCGCATCGCCTTCGGCAACGGCGCCACCGGCAAGGACCGTCCCCTGCGCCACCGCATAGATCTGACCATCTGCCGCATTCAGCGGTGTCATGATAAGCGTCCCGCCCAGCAAGCTTTTGGAATCGCCGATTGCCGAAACGGTGACGTCGATCTGTCCACCAACCCGCGAAAAGGGGGGTAGGCTGGCCGTCACAAGAACAGCGGCGACGTTCTTGGGGCGAAAATCCTCACCATTCACGTTCACACCAAGCCGTTCCAGAATATTGGACATGATCTCTTCGGTGAACGGAGAATTCCTGAGCCCATCGCCGGTTCCATTCAATCCGACCACAAGACCATAGCCAACAAGGTCATTGCCGCGTACCCCGTCAAAATCGACAAGGTCCTTCAAGCGGACTGCCCCGGCAAAAGACAGGCTCGGAAGCAGGATCAGGAGAATGGCAAGTAATCTCATCTCAGGAAATTCACCAACGATAGGTTCGCGTTGCGAACGGTGACAGAATACAGGCTTTCCAATTGAAATTGGACAGTCTGCAGTTGCGCTGCGGTTTGATACGGGTCCGCGGCGATCAGAGAGTTTCGGCTGTAATCCAGGCTGGTACGCGCCGCCGCGTTGCGCGTGGCGGCTTGTTCAATCCGGGCCTCCGCCGAACCAACATCCGCCCGCAGGTTCACTGTGCCGTCCTGCGTATTGGCAAGCTCGACCCCCAGCTGGGTGAATAGGGACGTACGCAGATCATTGGGCAGTCCCAGATTATCGTCCGAAACCAGAGCGGCGACGGCGATGTCCCGCAACGCGGCTTTGAGCGTCGGATCGGTCGCAGTGATCGGAATAGAGACACTTTCATTCTCCGAAATGCTCATCGGTGCCAGAGTTGTGTCTGCACCCTGATAGATAACCGCATCGAAACCCGCAGGATCATTGAACCAGTCTTCCGCAGCTTGTGTGATGTCCGTGAGTGTTGTCAGCCCCGTCAACTCAGCCTCTAACGCGGTCAACAAGGTATCCGCAGATGCCAGAGGCGACACATCAGTATCCACGCCGGAAAACAGGCTTCGGCCACCCGCACGGGTGTTCAATGCCGACATGACCGTATCCAGCTCATTTCTGGCCTGGACAGAGGCATGCTCATGCGTGACCGCCTGATTGGAGGTCCCATATGCCAGTAAGGATGACGTCAGGCGCCCCACCGCGTCGTTGACCGTCGTCAGGCTAAGCTGCATGGCGTCGGTGAACAGACCGGCTTCGGCTGTGGCTACCTGAAAGGCATCCAGGCGCGACAGGTTGCGATCCATATCCAGAAGATAGGAATAATCCCCGTCCAGATGGCCGGAGACATCCTGCACTTTGCCTGAAGACATCTCATAAGACAGGGTTTCGATCTGATTTTTGATATCAGTCGCCCGCGATTTCAGGGTCAATCCGCGCGCGAGGTCGCCCATAGAGGTTACATTCATCATCACAGCCTCAACAACGTGTCCATAAGTTCATCGACGACCGAAACCAGTCTGGCATTTGCCGCATAGGCTTGTTCGATTTGCATTAGCCGCTGCAATTCCTGATCGGTATCGACGCCCTGTTCGGCCTCAATGGCCGTCATTTCCAGATTGGCGCTGTTTGCAAACATCCGCCGCCCATCGGCCACATGTGCGTCCGACCCAATCCGTGACAGCAACGCCTCGGAGATGTCTGCGGCGCGCATGTTTCCGGCCCCGAAAACAGCGCCGGCAACAGGGCGTTCGTCGTTCAGAGTTGAGCTGAAGACGCGCAGCTGGCTGGCATCTCCGGCGCTGCCGGGGGCGGTCGCACCCAGCCCGGCGCGAAGTTTCCAGCTGTCTCCTCCGGCGTCCGGGTCGACGATTGCGTTCAAGCTGATGCGCGAGGCCAATCCCGTCACCGATGCCGGATCAAACCGGCTGCCATCATCGGTGAAAACGCCCGGATCAGTGGCCAGCGCGGTCGGATCCAGCCCCGGCGTTTCGAACCTTTCGATAAGATCGCGCGCAACAGCATCCAGATCGACCTGAGCCTCAACCGCGATTTCATCCCGAATCTGGAATTGGGCCATCAATGCACCGCCGCGAATTTGGGCGAAATCGCCACTGGTACGGACAGGGTTTCCGTTCATCTCAAGCCCGGACAACAACCCGTTTGCCAGGGTCATATGGGGCTTGGTGTCGCCGGTTGTCGAAAAGGAGAACTCGGCCGCAGTGTTTTCCAGCAATATCAAGCCGCCATCAGAATAAAGCGAGACCTGATCATTGTCCCTTTGAATCACATTTACAGGAACCAGTTCGTTGACCTGATCAATCAGGACCTGTCGTTGATCCAGTAGCCCACCAATATCGGCGCCGGAATACTTAATGGCCGGGATCTTGGCATTCAGCTCTTCAATATCCTTGAGGGTCTGATTCAGGGTGTCGACCTGTTTGCCGATGGACCGGTCCGCGTTGGATCGCATCTGACGCAACCCTTCAGAGGCTTCGTTCAGACCGCGTGCCAGATCCTGAGCCGTGCGCGCGACCTGGTCCAGTCGTTCACTGGAATCCGGCAGGCTTGCCGCTGTTAACAGGCTGCTGTCGAAATCAGCCAGCCGAACCGAAAGCGATGCGGGATCATCGGCGGACCCTACCAAAGATTCCAACCTTGTGTGAAAGTCCGAAATGGCGGTGTGAAAGGCCAGATCGGCATCCGTGGCCCGACGGTTGGACATGAGGACGGGATCCTGATGACGAATGACACCTACGGTACGCACGCCGTGACCGGAAATCGTGTTGGTTGCCAGTTCCAGAGACCTGCGCGCGTAGCCGGGCGTCAATGCGTTTGCGATATTTTCGGACACAACCGCCGCACCGCGACTGGCGGCGGTCAGGCCGCCCAACGCGTTGTTCAATGCTGTGGACATATTCATTCTGCAGGTCCCTTTCCTGAATCAAAACCCTGATCAGCGTTTGATATTGGTTGTTTCCTGAAGCATCTCATCCACCGTTTGGATAACCTTTGCGCTGGAAGAGTAAGCCCGCTGTGTCTGGATCATCGAGGTCAGCTCGGTCGCCACATCGGTAGTGGATTCTTCGCGCGCAAAAGAAACCAGGTCGCCGGTTGGCCCGTCCCCCGCATTCCACAGAAAGAACGTCCCGCTTTCCCGGGATGGTGCATAGGTCTGGCTGTCCAGCGCGGTCAGTCCATTTGGGTTCGGAACATCCGCCAATGGGATTTGGTACATGCGTCGGCTGACGCCGGTATCGTAGAACGCATAAACATACCCGTTTTCGTCAACCTGAACGCTGGTCATGGTGCCGACCGCCGAACCGTCGCGCGTGATCGAAACTGGTGCAAATGTATCGGACAGTTGCGTGATTCCGTCGGCATCCCCGATTTCCCCTATATTGATCTCCATCGGGCCGCCGGCCACGTTCACCATAACGCTGCCGGTAGCTGGGTCATATGCACCGCCGGTGACCGCAGTTACGCTGGCCAGCGTGCCACCCGCAGTTCGGCTATCGGTGAAGGTCAGGGTGTATTCACCGATAATGGCGCCGCCCGAGGCTGAATCGCGCATGATCATCGTCCATTCGTTACTGCTGCCGGTGGCCGGCACTGTAGGGACAAGTTCGATATCAACGCTTTCGGATTTTCCCAGATTGTCGAAATATTCAACGGACAAGGGCTGCATGTCGCCAGGGGAACCCGCATCCGTAGCGGTCGCGGGCAGGTTCATGCGCAGATTCATCTGCGTCGTGGGCGCGCCCGACAGTTGATTAACACTGAGCTGAATGGGTTCAAGCGCAGCAGGCGTGTCACGTGGAACCGCAGGGATGGTTCCATCCGCATTCGCACGCCAACCCAGCAGAACAAGCCCTGATTCGGTGACCAGATATCCTTCTTCATTGGTGCGGAACGACCCTGTCGTGGTCAGCAACATCTCATTCGAACCGGCCGCGATCTGAGAACTTGGTCGTACCGGCATCATGCCGCGCCCACGCACCGCAAGGTCGGTGGAGTTGTTGGTTGTCACCAGCGAACCGCGCTGGTCGATCAGGCGTTGGCTGGTGGTGCGAACGCCCCCAGCGGAATAGCTGCCGCCCTGGCCGGAGGTGACCATAGAATGGAAATCAGTTTCCACCCGTTTATACCCGAAGGTTGATGAATTCGCGATATTGTCCGAGATCGTCGCCAGCCGGTTTGCGTTGGCCTTCAATGCGGCCACGCCAGCGTTCAGCGAAGAGGAAATTGTCATTGGCACGCCCTTCTGTTGCGTCAAATCTTGATGCAACAGCTAACGCGCTGGGCCTTAACAGCGCGCTAACAGGTAAAATGCCGTCTATCCTTTTATTCTCAGGTGCCGCGCAGAAAGATGATCTCGATCCTGTTGTTGCGTGCGGCCATCGGGTTTTCATCCGACAATTTTCGGTCGGCATGGCCGGTTACGCGGTCCAACCTGAGCGGCGCAACACCCTTGTCTTGCAGCATTTGGCGGACTTGCTGAGCGCGCGAGGTAGACAAATCCCAGGCCGGGTTTTTGGCCAGAACCACCGGCGAGGAACCGACATGCCCTCCGACCGCCATGTCATTTGTCACCAGATCAGAGGATCGGGCCACCAACAATGTCAGAGCACGCAGCATATTGGTTGGTTGGTTCGTCCCTGATTCGAACAGAGGTTGATCCTTGGTGGCAAAGAGTTCGACCACCAGACCCTCATCCGTCACGCGGGTGACGATATGTTTGAGGACCTTGTCGGACACCATGCTTTCGCCGGTTCGCCCCATAAGCTCTGATTCCAGTGAGGAAAAGTCTTCGACCGTTTCTTTTCCGCCGCCGTCCGAGCTGACGCCAACCGATCCACGCGCTTGTCGCGCGGGCGTCGGGCTGCGTTTGCTGGCGCCGGTCCCGTCCATGACCAGAGTTTCCTCAGAGAACATGTTATTGCCGCCAAAGGCCCCATCGCCGCCACCCGAAACCGGGTTTATGGGAATGGTCGGCGAGAAATAATCCGCAAGCCCTTTGCGTTGTTGTTCCGTTGTTGCATTCAGCAGCCACATCAACATGAAGAACGCCATCATGGCTGTGACAAAGTCGGCATATGCGACTTTCCACGCGCCACCATGGTGACCATCGCCACCTGACACACGTTTCTTCTTGATGATGATTGGCGCCACATTGGATTGCGCACCCATCTCCACCACCTTTTTATCACCCAGTTACAGGGGTAGCCGGGCAGGTCTTAAGGTGGGCTTAACACTTAAAACTGTCTTGAATTCCTCACTGCGGTAATGCTGCCCCGGCACGGCGCAGAATCAGTTGCAGGTGGTTGAAACTGTTGCTGATTCCGTCCGGCTCGGCCTTGCCGAAAAAGGCATCAAGCTCGTCATGAACCCGGACTGCCTGATCCAATAACGGGTCTGCCCCCTCGGCATAAAGCCCGGCTTTGATCATAACCTCGGATTGCTCGTAACTACCAACCAGCCTGCGGGTTTCCGAGATCATCCGGTTTTCCGCCTCGGAGGCAGCTCCCGGCAGGCTGCGTGAAACTGACCGGCTAAGGTCAATGGCGGGGAAACGGCCGCGCTCGGCGATTTCGCGGCTCAGGACGATATGCCCGTCCAGAACGCCACGCAGAATGTCCGCTATCGGTTCATCCATGTCCGAGCCCGCAACCAGAACGCTGAAAACTGCTGTGATATCACCCTGATCAGCCGTGCCCGGCCCGGTTCGTTCGCAAAGACCAGCGATCAAGGGCGTGACCGAAGGTGGGAACCCGCGCAAAGTGGGGGCCTCACCCATCGCAACAGCGATTTCGCGGTGCGCCTCGGCAAAGCGGGTGACCGAGTCAGCCAGAAACAGGACGTTCAGCCCCTGATCCCGCAGGAATTCCGCGACTGAAAGTGCCGACCATGCACAGCGCCTGCGGGCCAGCGCAGACTGATCCGAGGTTGCCGCCACAACCACAGATCGTGCCAACCCCTTGGATCCAAGCGCATGTTCAACGAACTCATTGACTTCACGACCCCGTTCGCCGACCAGAGCGACCACAACCGCGTCTGCCTGCATCGACCGCGCCAGCGTGGCCAACAGGGTCGACTTGCCGACCCCTGACCCGGCGAACAGGCCGATACGCTGCCCCTGCACCACAGGCAACATGGTGTTCATGATGCTCAGCCCGGTTTCCATCCGCGCGCCCAGCGGTTTGCGGGCAACGGCAGGTGGAGGGCTTTGCAGGATGTCTCGTTCCTGAGTGCCCGACAGCAACGGCTTGCCGTCCAGCGGTTTGCCGAAGGGATCAATGACCCGGCCCAGCCAGTGCAGTCCGGGGGAAAATGCCGGTGTCTGATTTAGAATCACCCGATCACCCAAGCAAACCCCATCGGGTGCAGCGGCGGGTAACATGTGGATCAGATCCGATTCGACATGCAGAACTTCACCCGCCAGATCAGGGCCGCTGCGCCGCCGCAGGGTCAGGTTGTCGCCGATGCGGGCAACGTACTCCAACCCCTCTATTTCTATGACGCCGCGCCCAACACTGGCCACGCGGCCCATATGGCGCATGGCAGACAGACGGTCGAATTCGCATTTCAGAAGCATCGGGTCGAGATTGGTCATCGTGGGTTCTCCAACGGGTTTCTGAAAACGGTTTCTAAAGGAATCGGGGTTAAGGCTTGATTGAAATTGATCGAGGGAGAAGCCCCGATGTTCTCTGACCTGAACGTCTTTAAGACAGCGTACGCAATGGCAACCCATGCCGGGCAACGGCAGTCTGTCATTGCGCGAAACATGGCAAATGCGGATACGCCGGGTTATCAGCCCCGCGATATCGAGACCTTTCAGAAAGCTTTCGAAAGTTCCGGGCGTGAGGTTGCGATGACCGCCACGCGGGCCAGGCATCTGAACGGCGCCGCCGCAGCCCAACCCTGGGCCGAGTTCGATGCCGCACCCTCGGGCGATCCCAACGGAAATGGTGTTTCTCTTGAGGAAGAAATGCTCAAAGCGGTCGAGGTCAAGCGTCAACATGACCGCGCGTTGGCGATCTATAAATCCTCGATTGGCATCCTGCGTACCAGCCTTGGTCGCGGGTGAGGAGGGCTGAGAGATGAGCGATTTTTCCCATTCCCTTTCCGCCTCGGCCAGCGCCCTGCGCGCGCAGGCGGCCCGTTTGCGGCACGTCTCCGAAAACATCTCGAATGCGGATACGCCGGGATATCGGCGCAAAACCGTGCCGTTTGAAGCGGTCAGCAAAGATGGTGCGCAAATGGTCGAGACCGGGCGCGTTAAGCTTGATCGTCGCGACCTGTCGCGCATCTATGACCCCGGCCATGCGTTGGCCGATGAGACCGGCCATTATCGCGGGTCCAATGTAGATTTGATGATCGAAATCGCTGACGCGCGTGAAGCGCAGCGCAGCTACGAAGCCAATCTCAAGATGTTCGACCAGACACGACAAATGTCGTCGAGCCTTATGGAACTTCTCAGAAAATAAAGGACACCAGAATGGATATCCGATCCCTGACCGCCGCGCAGAGCTATGCCGTAGCGCGGCCCGCTACGCAGCCCGACCCCGACCTTGCCGGAATGGCACAGGGGTTGCGCTCAACCTTTCAGGACTTTGCCGCAACATTGAAACAGTCCGAGCAGATGTCCGGCGCGGCGATGACCGGCCAAGCCGATCCGCACGCGCTGGTTCAGGCGTTGGCGCAGACCGAACTGGCCGTCGAAACCGCCGTCATCGTGCGCAACAAAGTGGTCGAGACCTATCAGGAAATCCTGCGGATGCCGGTCTGATCGATGCTCAGCGAAGGTCTCTATTATGACATCGTCCGCCAGGCATTGTGGGTTGCGGTGATCACATCCGTCCCGATCCTGGCGGTGGCACTGGTCTCGGGTCTGGTCGTGGGTCTGTTCCAGGCGCTGACCTCGGTGCAGGAAATGACGCTGACCTTCGTGCCAAAGCTTATCGCCATCGTGATCGTTTTCTGGATTTCGATGGGGTTCATGACCCAGACGCTGGTGACGTTCTTCACCTCAACCCTCATCCCACTGATCGCCGGAGGCCGCTGATGGATACCTCATATACTACCTTATCCCGCCAATCGGGGCTGATGAATGAAATGCGGCTGGTGGCGAACAATATCGCCAACGCCAATACCACGGGGTACCGCCAGCAGGGCTTGGTGTTTTCCGAGTTCGTGAAAGCCTCGCCGGGCTATCCGTCCTTGTCCATGGCGCGGGCAGAGGCACGCAATACCTCGTTGCAACAAGGCGTTCTGACCGAAACCGGCGGGCAATTTGATTTCGCCATCGAAGGCGACGGGTTTTTCATGATCGAAACCCCCAGCGGCAACCGGCTGACACGGGCGGGTGCGTTTTCACCCAGTGCCGAGGGTGATCTGGTTACCATGGATGGGCACCGGGTTCTGGATAGCAACGGCGCCCCGGTTTTCATCCCGCCCGATGCCGCGTCGATTGATGTCGGCAGCGACGGTACGCTCAGTATCGAAGGACAGGTTCTGGGGCAGATCGGCGTCTACCGCGTTGCTGATCCCACCAGTCTGGTGCGCGAAGGCAATACTCAGTTTCGGTCAGATGCAGCGATTGAACCCGTGGAGGAGCCGGTCATTGTGCACCGATTCCTCGAAGGATCGAACGTGAACGCGATCGAACAGGTCACCCGGATGATCGAAATCCAGCGCGCCTATGAGTTGGGGCAGAGTTTTCTTGAAACCGAAGACGAACGTGTGCGTGGGGCGCTTAAGGCGCTGATGCGCTGATTTGATAACGGAGGAATTGATATGCGGGCACTGAAAATCGCAGCGACAGGCATGACCGCGCAGCAGATGCGGGTCGAGACGATCTCGAACAACCTGGCGAATATGAATACCACAGGCTACAACGCGCGCCGCGCCGAGTTTGCAGACCTGCACTATCAACAAATGGCGCGCGCAGGGACGGTGAATGCCAATGACGGCACCGTCTTGCCCACAGGTATCCAACTGGGTCTGGGGGTGCGCCCGGCTGCGGTCACCGTGCAGCTGGCACAGGGTGCGTTGGCGGCCACTGGCAGCGATTTGGATGTCGCAATCGAAGGGCGCGGCTATCTTGAGGTGACGTTGCCCAGCGGTCAGTCCGGCTTTACCCGCGACGGCAGCCTGAAGCGCTCGGCAGAGGGGTTGATCGTTACCTCAGACGGTTTCGCCGTCGCGCCTGAGATCACGATTCCGGACGATGCAAGGTCGATTTCGATCAACGCATCGGGTGAGGTCTATGCCTATTTCGACGATGCCGCCGAGGGGCAGCTGCTGGGTGAATTTACCCTGGCCAGTTTCTCCAATGCGAAGGGGTTGGAGGCGATCGGCAGCAACCTGTTCAAAGAAACCGAAGCCTCGGGCGCGCCTGTCATCGGCACTCCGGGTGAGGGTGGGATGGGCACCCTGCGGCAGGGATATCTCGAGGACAGCTCGGTCGATGCGGTGCGCGAAGTCACTGAACTGATCGAGGCCCAGCGGGGGTATGAGATGAACGCCAAAGTCATCTCGGCCGTCGATCAGATGATGGGCGCTACAACGCAGGTACGGTGATGCGTGCCCTGTTCATAGCGCTGATGACGATCAGCCCGCTTTGCGCCCTGGCTGAAATTGTGGTGCCGATCCGGACCATCCGCGCCAAAGAGGTGATCTCGGCTGCCGATCTTGAGATCAAAGATCAGGTTGTCCTCGGAGCGGTTACAAACCCCGATGATCTGATCGGTCAGGAAACGCGCATCGCGCTCTACCCCGGACGTCCGGTGCGCGCTGCCGATGTTGGACCGCCCGCATTGGTGGACCGCAATGATCTGGTGGTTCTGGTCTTTGACCGCCAGCCCCTTTCGATCACAGCCGAGGGCCGTGCCCTTGGGCGTGGGGCTGTCGGTGATCGTATTCGCGTCATGAATCTGTCGTCCCGCACTACCGTCGTTGGCTTTATCCGACCAGACGGTCAAATCGAGGTAAAATGATGTCCGGAAAACTAAAACTGTTGATGATGGCAAGTCTGGCTCTGACCGCCTGCGGCCGCATAGATCATTTGGGAAAGCCACCAAGTTTCACACCCGCGGACGAATCTGCTGAACATGTCGCCATGCTGTGGCCGGGTTTACCGTTGCACACGCAGCCGCAACGCAATGTGGATCGGTCATCGCTGTGGAGCGGGGGGCAGCAATCGCTTTTGGGTGATCAGCGCGCGATCAAAAAGGGCGATATCCTGACAGTTGTGATCGAGCTGGACGAGAAAGCCGAGATTTCCAACGATACGAACCGCTCGCGCAGCGGGTCCGAAAGCCTTGAGGTTCCAGAGCTGTTCGGCCTGCCGCAGCGCGCATTGGAACGGCTGCCCGATGGGGCGACGCTGGACGAAGCTGTTGGGATCGACTCATCCTCGGTCAGTAAAGGCAAGGGCTCGGTCAAGCGTAAGGAAAAGCTGACACTTAGAGTCGCCGCGACCGTCATCGACGCCTTGCCGAATGGTGTGCTGGCCATATCAGGCTCGCAGGAGCTGCGCGTGAATTTCGAACTCCGAGAGCTATTGGTCACGGGATATGTGAGGCCACAGGATATCTCGCGGAAAAATGAAATCACCTATGACAAGATTGCTTCGGCGCGCGTATCTTATGGTGGCCGCGGTCAGATCATGGATGTGCAGCAGCCCCGTTACGGCCAGCAGGTCCTTGATACAGTTTTGCCGTTCTGAGGTCGTATAACAATGAAAAATCTAATTCCTATATTGTTTCTGCTTGTTGGCCTAGGCGGTGGAATTGGTGCGGGAATTGCCATGTCTCCTTCTGAAAAAACCAAAGATGGTGACATGGATAAATCCGCTGCCGCCGAACCCAAGAAAGCCAAGGAGAAGGCCACTAAGACCAAGTCGGACAAAAAGGATACGTCCAGCAAGTATGAATATCTGAAGATGACGAAACAGTTTGTGATCCCGGTCGTGAAGTCCGACCGGATTGCCGCATTAGTCACAATGTCGCTGAGCCTGGAAACCAAACCCGGCGTTGCTGAAACGATTTATGAGTTTGAGCCAAAGTTGAGGGATGGGTTTCTGCAGGTTCTGTTCGATCACGCAAATACCGGTGGTTTCAACGGCAACTTTACGGAATCCGACAATCTGGATTTGGTCCGAAAGGCTTTGCTGCAGGTCGCCAAGAAGGATTTGGGTGATGACGTGCTGCAAGTCCTGATCATGAGTGTTAACCGTCAGGATACTTGAAGCCTGTTTCGGCCCGCTTATTGCCGCGATCGCTTTTTCATAAGCATGTCTCGGCGGGCCTTTTGTTCTTCTTCAATCAGCTGTCCTAGGGCCTGTTTGCGTCCGAACGCTTTCCGCAAGGCATGCATCTTGGTTAGCTTTTGCGCTCGGACGCGCGCGAGGTCTGTATTGAGTTTTCGTCGGGTTGCCTCTTCCCATCCACGCCACAGAACATCAGTGCCGGTGACCTGATATCCATCAGCTTGACCGCTGTTTTGTCGGGTCTGCTGAAGCTGTGCATCCAATCGACTCAGTTTTTGCAAAATCTCGGCCTCGGCTTCGACATATGGGCGCAAGGTCTGTTGCTCTTTTTGGAAGGTCGCGTCGGATAAACGCTCCAGATCGGCAAGTCCGGTAAACCGCATCAGATTTTGTCCTTCGCACGTTTGCGCATGGCTTCAGCAAAGCGAATGGCCGCTGCGACCGGGCGATAGTGTTCGGGGGCGATCTCATTCCCGATTTCGACGGTCGCATGGAGCGCCCGCGCGGTGGGGGGATCCGAGTGGATCGGAACCCCGGCCTCGGCCGCCGAGGCGCGGATGGCGGCTGCAATCTGGTCGACGCCTTTCGCCACGCAGATCGGTGCCGACCCGGCCGTCCGCTGCCATTTGAGAGCAACCGCATAATGGGTCGGGTTCACGATGACCACATCCGCGGTTGGGACATCGGCCATCATCTGATTTGTCGCAATTTCCTGCGCGCGCTGGCGGCGCTGTTGTTTGACATGCGGGTCGCCTTCGGCGTCTTTGGTCTCGTCCTGAATTTCTTTGCGGGACATCCGGTTTTTGCGCATATGTTCGGAGTATTGCCACATATAGTCGACGACTCCGATGGCCAGTGCGATGGTGACGACGATGAAGAGGAACCGGAATAAAAGATTCATCATCAAGACGATCGACGATTGCGGCGGCGCAGCGCTGGCGGTCAGAATCTCGGGCAGGTTGGCGCGCAGAAACATTAACAGGCAGACGCAGTAAATCAGCAGCTTCGCAAAGCTTTTGGCAAATTCGAACAGACCGCCGCGCCCGAATTTGTTCTTGGCGTTGGAGAGGATCGAAATTCGAGACAGCTTGGGCTGCAGCTTGCTGGGGGCAAAAACCAGGGCCTTTTGGGCGATCAGGCTTAGCAAAACCGCAGTGGCGGGAAGAACAAATATCGTTGCCATTGAGATTGCGGCCTTGCCCAGCATCCCACCCACCAGGCCGTCGGCCGGGCCAGCCGTCAACATGGTGCTGATCTTATCGGATTGGTCGATCAGGACGACAAACAAGGTGCCCAGATGCTGAACGCCCATTTGGCCTGCAAAAAGCAAACCGATCAGCAGCCCGACATAAGCGGCGACAACAGACAGGTCGTTTGATTTGGCGACCTCACCCTTTTCCCGTGCTTTCAGAAGCTTTTGCGGCGTCGGGTCGTATGACTTGTCGCTGTCGTCGTCTGATGCACTCATCTCGGATCTCTCAGCGGGTTCTGCATGAAGTCAAACAGGGCATCGGACCAGACCGACAGGATCAGAGGCGCACCGGCGAACAGCAGGAACAGCCCCGCAAATGTGATGGCCGGGGCGCCGACAAATGCCACCATCAGCTGTGGCATGGCGCGGTTGATGACACCAAGCGCAAGGTTGTAGATCAAAGAGGCAATCACAAAAGGCATCGCCAGGGCGAATGCCAGGCTGAAACTGTACGAGACCCGTTCCACGCCCCATTGGGACAAATCCGGAGCTGCGGGCATGGCGCCGGTGGGAAACAGATCGTAGCTGTGGATC
Source organism: Ruegeria sp. CDSA020 (assembly GCF_059612345.1). NCBI lineage: Bacteria > Pseudomonadati > Pseudomonadota > Alphaproteobacteria > Rhodobacterales > Roseobacteraceae > Ruegeria > Ruegeria sp. CDSA020. The sequence continues at coordinate 95,650 of NZ_JBXWQK010000008.1, read as the reverse complement.
AAGAACTCTGCCAAACGGATGTGCAGGCCAAGTAGTACAGCAAGGGCCAACCCGGCCAGCGTCAGCAGATAGCCCATGGCCGGAACCGGATCAGCCGCTGCCCCGCCCAGAATTTGCGAGAGTGACGTTGCCTGTGCGGCGATGGACCCTGCCGTCTGCAGGGTCAGAACAAAGATGCGCAGCGCCATCCCCAGCGCCATTCCGACAAGAATTTCGGTGGTGATCAGCTGGACCATGGACAGGAATTCGGGATTGAATTCCTTTGTCGGCACTGTCGGTGCCACGATCAACGTAAAGGCAACGGCAGTGCCAAGTTTGACACGGGTGGGGATGCTGCGTTCTCCGAATGCAGGCATCAAGGATACCATTGCCGAAACGCGCAGGAAAACACCGAAGAAATGCCAGGCCCCAGAGCCCAGGTGCGGCAAGAGTTCGGGTGGGAGGGCGATCATGCGGGTACCGTGCCTACAAGTGCGGGCCGCGCCTCGAGCCCGATTTCCTCAAATGACAAAACCGGATTGGACACGCCGCGCGCATGCATGATCGTACGCAGCAGCCTGCGGCGCCGGGTCGAGGTCACGACCGCAGGAAAGATACCATGGTCGGCGGAATGCGAGACACTGTCCACCACGCCGTCCGCAAGCTTGTTGAACAGGTTCGGCGGCAGGGCGACATCCAGCCCGGCATTGGGCGCATCGACCTGATAGGTGGCAAATGTGTCTTCCCATTCCGGTGCCAGCTGGATCAGCGGGATCGACCCGTCTTCGCGTTTCATGTCGGCCACAAGCTGGAACCCAAGCCGCTGTCGCACCAGTTCGCAAATCCCTTCGGGTTGCGTGGTGGTCAGGCGCGCCTCGGCGATGCTTTCGAGGATAAGCGCCAGATTGCGGATCGAAACCCGTTCGTCCAGCAACAGGCGCAGGACTGCGTGAAGTGTGTCGATTGGAACCTTGTCGGGGATCAACTCGTCCAGCATTTTCCGGTTTGCCTCGGCCCGGACCGGGTCGCTGAGCCGGGCCATTTCTGATAGCAGCCTGCGTAGCGCCTTCAGCGTCAACAGACGCGAGAAGTTCTGTTTGATGATTTCCAGCAGATGTGTTGCCAGTATTTCCGGGGGCGAGACAATCGTCGCGCCGCTCATAGCTGCGGCCTCTTGATCTTTGGGCAGGATCCAACGCGCAGGGGCACCATAGACGGGTTCGGTGACATCCCTGCCCTCGGGCAAAAGATCGTGCCCGTCCTGAACCAGCGCCAGAATCAGATCGGGGTTCAGGGCACCACGGGCCTGTTCCACCCCATGTACCTTGATGACATATGTCCCCATCGGTAGCTCGGCCCGATCGGTCAGACGGATATCGGGCAGGATCAATCCAAAGGTCGAGGCGACATAGGTCCGCATATTCGCAATGCGTGCATCCAGTCCGGTGCCCTGGTTCAGGACCATGCTGACCAGATCCGGTGCGAATTCCAGGTGAACATCATCGAGGTCGAGAATATCGCCAATCGCTTGTGACACCGCTGTGTCCGTCTCATCCGTCGCAGTTTGAACCTGGGTCTCTTGCTTTTGCTGTTTTCGGTGCACCGCATAGGCGGCATAGCCCAAAACGCAGGCCCCCAGAATAAAGGGCAGAAATGGCAGGCCGGGAACCAGCGCGAAAAGCACCATCAACCCGGCAACAGTGCCAAGGGCGGCCGGGTGGCGCCCCAGTTGCGATAAGATGGCGGTGTCAGTTGCGCCCTGTGTTCCACCACGCGCCAGAAGCAAAGCGGAGGCAATCGAGATGATCACAGCCGGTATCTGCGAGACCAAACCATCGCCAACCGTCAGGATGGCGTAGGTTTCGAACGCCGATGACACCGGCATCCCATGCACGATCACGCCCATGACCAGACCCATGACCAGATTCAGCAGGGTGATCAAAAGCCCGGCAACCGCGTCGCCTTTGACAAATTTCGACGCCCCGTCGAGCGAGCCGAAAAAGGTGGTTTCCTGTTGTTCCCGTTCGCGCCGCTCCTTGGCCTCTTGATGGTCGATCGCGCCCGCGGACATATCACTGTCGATGGCCAACTGTTTCCCGGGCATCCCATCCAGGGCAAATCGCGCACCAACTTCGGCCATGCGGGCCGCGCCTTTGTTGATGACCATAAAGTTCACGATCAACAGGACGCCGAACACGACAAGGCCCAGGAATATGCTACCGCCCATGACGAAGCTTGCGAATCCCTCGATCACATCGCCGGCGGCATTGGGGCCGGTATGCCCCTGACCGATAATCAGCTTGGTCGATGAGACGTTCAACGACAGCCGGAGCATCAAAGACCCCAGAAGGATGGTCGGGAAGGAAGAGAAATCCAGCGGCCGCTCGATAAACAGGGTCAGCGTGAAAATCAGGATCGCCAGGGCGAAGGACGTGGCCAGCCCGACATCCAGGACCCAGGACGGCATGGGCAGGATCATCATTACGATGACGGTCATCAACGCAAGCGCCAGCAAAACAGTCGGAGAAAACAGGGAGCGGACGTCAAGTCTGGGCACGTAATTCTCCTAGTTGAAGGCGATGAAGGCTGTTTGGGTGTCCGCGGCTGGCATCAAAGAGCCCATCGCACCCGTCGGAAACTGGGTGATTTGCACCGGGAACAGCGGTGCGGCGGGTTGTGTGAAGGGATCACGCGACATGCGGGCAGTTTGCACCGCCGTGCCCGGGTCAAGTTGAGCATGAACAATCTGGTAGCGGCTGGAATAGGTCTTGGCCAAAGCCGGGGTTCGCGAGTGATAGGCCCCCGCCGCTGCCGGCCACGACCCAAGTTCGGAATATAGTTGTTTCAGAAACCGGGCCGCGTAATTGGCGTTTGTCTCGGGATCGAACATGGCATCAATCGACTGAAAGGCCTGCCCGTGCCAGCGATAGTTGATTTGAAAGCACCCGATATCGAAGCTGCGCTTTCCGGCTTGGAAAATACCCGCGACATAGGCTTTAGCCTCCTGCTCAGATTGGAACCAATGGCCGCGCCCTTCGACATTGATTGCCCATGGCCAAGGCTCAAGTCGGCCTTTGATCGCGCGGCCAGTTTCAACCCGCGTTATGGCACGCAAAACATCAAGCGGTATGTCTTGGACGAGGGCCGCGCGGCGGGCGGCCTGATCACATGTCTGAGACATCCGGGCCTCCGCGCCCGCAAAGCTCTGACGCGCTGCCAGAAGCAACGCAACACATGCTATGACAATGAATAGGCGATTTGGCATTCTGCCGGTCCGGGATTCTGATCAATCCGGGCCACGCTAGCCTTGCCTTGGTTTACAGAGGGTTATCAGTCAATCAGATTCGATCAATCCGCCGGCCAAAAACAACGCTCGTATTGGTGCGCAGAACACCGGGGATTCGTGCCAGATCATCAACGAGAATATCCAGATCCTCGATCCTTGGCGCGTCAGCGGTCAACAGCAGGTCAAAGTCACCGTTGATCGAAAGACAGAGTTTAACCTCGGGATAGGCCTCGAGCCGCTTGATGATACGGGTGGTTTCCTTCTGTTGGACCTCGAGCAGAACGACAACCTGGACGCGGGGGGCATCTTCGGGGCTGTTCAGGATCACGGAATAGCCGGCAATGATGCCGCGTTCTTCCATCCGGCTGATGCGTTCATGCACGGTTGTCCGGGCAACGCCCAGTTTTGCCGCGATTTTTGTGGTCGACTCGCGGGCGTTATGTTGCAGGACTGAGATGATGCGGCGGTCAAGCTGATCCATTGGCGCTCCGGTGCGGGTCTGGTTTTTCCGGTTTAGGGCAAAACGACAGCAGGGCTCAAGGCTCACGCGGGATACGGGGGTGCAGGTCGTCTATTATGACGGGGTGAGCATGCGGTGGCGGGCCGGCCATGTGCGGGTGATCACGCGGCAGGTCAGGATGGTCGTGGATCACCGAATGCAGATCAGAACGCGGCCAAAGGGTGACCGCACCGATAATACCCAGAAAGGACATCGCCGCCATAAAGCTCAGGGCGGTTGTGGCCCCAAACAGGGTCATCAGCCCGCCTGCCAGAGGATACAGCACCAGCCAACAGCAATGAGACAGCGTGAATTGGGCCGCAAAGACGGCGGGGCGGTCTTCGGGATGGGCCGAGCGGGTCAGCAGGCGGCCAGACGGAGTCAGCGTGGTGGAATAGCCAAAGCCAGCTAGGGCCCACAAAACGATCAACAGACCCAAAGACAGCGGGGTTGTCGCAAATATCGCGGCGGCCCCGGCCATGGTGGTGCAGCACAGAAGGGCGCCGGCCAACATGACCTTTCGATCCTCGATCCGGTCCAGCATCCGGGGCAGGATAAAAGCGGCAAGCATAGAGCCGCCACCAAAACCGGCCAGCGCAGCGGCAACGGCGCTTTCCGACAGCCCCAGATCTGATCGCACGATGACCACAGTGTTGACGATCACCATTGAGCTGAGTGCCGCCGCGCTCCAACTCAGGGCAAGAAGGCCCCGCAGCCGGGGTGTGTTCGAATAGATGCGTATGCCACGTGTTGTCCGTTCGTATATCCCGCGCGGTTTGCTTGGTTTGGGTGATGGCAAAGCCACCGACACCACCAGCAGCGCCGAAGCGACAAATCCCAGGGCGGTGCCCCAGAAAAGGCTGTTGAAGCTGACCAACAATAACAGGGCTGCGGCGAATACGGGGCTTAGCAGGCTCTCCAGATCATATGCCATCCGCGATAGGGACAGGGCGCGGGTGTATTCGCGCTCATCTGTCAGTACATCGGGGATTGTAGCCTGAAATGCAGGGGTAAATCCGGCCGAGGCGGATTGCAGCACGAAAATCAGGACATAGACCTGCCAGACCTCGGTCACAAAAGGCAGACACAGCGCGACAGCCGCACGGATCAGGTCAAGCACCACCAGCATCTTGCGCCGGTCCAGCCGCTCGGCAAACGCGGCCGCCAATGGCGCAACCGTGACATAGGCCACCATTTTGATGGTCATCGCGGTGCCCAACACCAGCCCGGCCGCATCCCCTGCCAGTTCAAAGGCCAACAGACCCAGCGCGACCGTGGCCAGCCCAGTGCCCGTCAGGGCTACGATCTGCGCGGCCAACAGGTGGCGATAGGTCCGGTTTCTAAGAACGCTCAACATTGATTGATATCTGCCGCAGTCTAAAGGCTCTGTCACCCCAAACCTTCGTTTAGGTCTTGACCAACTGCGACAGCGGCAACCGGCTGGCGTACAGGGATGGCGTTGAGTTTAGGGAATAAAGCGCCTATCTCGGTGGCGATACCGCGCAAAGGAATACTCGGGTGGCTAACTATTTGTACAAAAACGACCTGCCGGACGGGTTGGATATGGGGCCGGTGGTGGCCATTGACTGTGAAACCATGGGTCTAAACCCGCATCGCGACCGCCTCTGCGTGATCCAGATGTCGGGCGGCGATGGCAATTCGCATATCGTTCAGGTCGAAAAGGGCCAGACCGAGGCACCGAACTTGCGTGCCATGCTGGAAAACCCGGATGTGCTGAAACTGTTCCATTTTGGCCGTTTCGACATTGCCGCAATGTATCACGCCTTTGGTGCGTTAGCCGCGCCAGTCTATTGCACCAAGATCGCCAGCCGTCTGGTGCGCACCTATACCGACCGGCACGGGCTGAAAAACCTGTGCAGTGAGCTGATCGGCGTCGATATCTCGAAACAGCAGCAGATGAGCGATTGGGGCGCCGAAACGTTGAGCGAGGCGCAGCTGGACTATGCCGCCTCGGATGTTCTGTATCTGCACCGCCTGCGGGAGGAGTTGAACAAGCGCCTGGCGCGAGAGAGCCGGACCGAGATGGCGCAAGCCTGTTTTGACTTCTTGCCGATGCGTGCGAAACTCGATCTCGCCGGTTGGCCAGAAACGGATATTTTTGCGCACTCATGACTGATACCGAAGCATTTCTGAGAACCGCCCGTCAGGTGGTGACAGACGAGGCCCGCGCGCTGGAGGTACTGGCCGACGGTCTGGATGAACATTTTGCCCAAGCGGTTCAGCTGATTTTGCAGGCCTCGGGCCGCATCATCATCAGCGGCATCGGCAAGTCGGGTCATATCGGGCACAAGATCGCGGCCACGCTGGCCAGCACCGGTACACCGGCCTATTTCGTGCACCCGGCCGAGGCCAGCCATGGCGATCTGGGCATGGTTTCAAAAGGCGATGTGGTTCTGGCCATCTCGAATTCGGGCGAAGCGCCAGAGCTTGCCAACCTGCTGGCTTTTACCCGCCGCTTTGGCATTCCACTGATTGGCCTGTCCAGCAAGCCGGAAAGCACGCTGATGAAACAGGCAGACGTGCATCTATTGATCCCGTCATTGGGCGAGGCCTGCGGCTATGGCATGGTGCCTTCGATTTCCACGACGTTGACTTTGGCCATGGGCGACGCGCTGGCGATAGCGTTGATGAAGTATCGCAACTTCAAACCCGAAGATTTCCGTGCCTTTCATCCCGGTGGAAAACTAGGTGCACAGCTGAGCACGGTGCAGGATCTGATGCACAAGGGCGATGCGTTGCCGCTGGTTTCGGTCGGAACACCCATGAGCGATGCGCTGATCGAGATCAGCCGCAAGGGCTTTGGCGTTGCCGGGGTTACCGATCCGCAAGGTCAGGTGGTGGGCATCATCACCGATGGCGACCTGCGGCGTCATATGGAGGGCTTGCTGGGCAAAACGGCCGAGCAGGTGATGACGCAGAACCCAACAACCATCCCGCCCGGCGCGTTGGCCGAAGAGGCGGTGGCCATCATGAATGACCGCAAGATCACCTCTTTGTTTGTGGTCGAAGAGGGCAGTGATCGCCAGGCCTTGGGCGTGCTACATATCCACGATTGCCTGCGCGTTGGTTTGGGGTAGAGGGGCGTTCGATGGACGGACATTCCCGGATGGTGCAATTTCTGAAGGTGTTGCTGCCTTTGGCAGCCATTGTGCTGCTGTCGACGGTTTTCCTGCTGTCACGCAGCATCGAAACCAGCGTGTCCGTTCCGTTTACCCAAAAAGACATAGATGAACGTCTGGCTGACCAAGTGGTGACCCAACCCCATTATCTTGGAACAACCAGAAAAGGCGAGGAAGTTCAAATTCAGGCGGCCCAAGCGACCCAGGGGCGCGAAGGGTCATTGCCCACGACTGCCGAATTTAGAGGGCGGTTGGGATTGTTGAATGGCGGCATCATAACGATGGATTCAAATTCCGGTATGATCCGCCCGGACAAGAATTCCGCAACGTTTGTTGGGGATGTCCTGATAACGACGACGGACGGAATTCAGGTCAGAACTGATCTTCTGAATACCTCTCTGGATGAAATCCGCGGCGACACTCCGGGTCAGGTCGATGGCACCGGCATCATCGGTGATTTTTCCGCGGGACGGATGACATTTGGAACCGAAAAAAAGGATGGGCCGGTCCATATTCTTTTTACAGATGGTGTTAAGCTGGTATACGAGCCTGAAAAAACAGAAAGATAAGCCGTGATTGATTTGCGATTTGCTGTTGTTAGTTTTGCGCTGATGGTCGGTGCCTTTTCGGCGTCGGCACAGGAAACGCAGGTCGCCTTCGGGTCAGCCAAGGCGGATCCAAGCCAGCCGGTCGAGGTCACCTCGGAATCCCTAAACGTCAATCAAGAAGACGGCACGGCCGAGTTTATCGGTAACGTCCTGATCGTGCAGGGTGAGATGCGCCTGACCGCCGAGCGGGTCCTGGTCATCTACAACGCTGACAGGTCCGGAATCGAGCGGATGGAGGCGACAAATGATGTGGTTCTTGTCAGCCCGCCTGATGCAGCCGAAGGCGACTGGGCCGAATACACAATCGACTCGGGCGAAATCGTGATGCGCGGAAATGTGCTTTTGACGCAAGGCCCCAGCGTTATCAGCGGCGATCAGATGAATGCCAATCTGACGACCGGAACGGCAAAGATGACTGGCCGCGTCAAAACCATTCTGAATCCGGATAGCAACTGATGGAGCGTCCGAATTTGTCTGTGGCCGAAGGCGGTTCCGGCCTCAGGATCGAGAAACTTCGGAAATCATACCGTAAGAAGACCGTGATACGCGAAGTCTCGATGACGTTGGGCCGGTCCGAGGTGGTTGCCTTGTTGGGTCCGAACGGATCAGGCAAGACCACAACGTTCTATTCGGTCGCCGGGCTTGTCTTTCCCGAAGCTGGCACTGTGACCATTGACGGCCAAAACGTGACGACCCTACCGATGTATAGGCGCGCGCGGCTTGGGATCGGATATCTGCCACAAGAGATGTCGATTTTCCGCGGGATGAGTGTCGAGGACAACATTGCCGCCGTTCTGGACATCACCGTGAAGCACAGCCATCGCAGGAAAGAGCGGCTGGAAGAGCTGTTGTCCGATTTTTCGATCGAACATCTGCGCCGCGCCCCGGCATTGGCATTGTCCGGTGGCGAGCGTCGCCGTGTCGAAATTGCCCGTTGTCTTGCGGCTGATCCGAAATATCTGTTGCTGGACGAGCCGTTTGCAGGCGTGGACCCGATCAGCGTCGGCGATATCCGCCATCTGGTAGCGGACCTGAAAAAGCGCGGCATCGGCGTGCTGATCACTGACCATAACGTGCGCGAAACGCTGGAAATTGTGGACCGGGCCTATATCCTGCATGATGGTCAGGTGCTGATGTCGGGCACGCCGGATGAAGTCGTCGAGAACGAAAATGTCCGCCGGGTCTATTTGGGCGAAAACTTCCGTATTTCATAGGCTTGCGCGGAATTGCGCCCAGCGCATGGCTGAAATCACGTATATACACGCCTGTTTTGATTGACTCTGCCGCCGTCTCTTGCCTCAATTGGGTTATGGCATTTCTTCAGTTCCAGTCGGGATCGCGGTGCACCTTTGCTAAGGGGTACGTTTCTCAGCAACTGCGGAATATGCCGATATCCCCCACCCGATAAAAACACGTGCGCTGCGTAACGCAGCGTCAAAATGGGTGTGAATTGTGAAGGAGATCACATGCGTTACCAAATTAGCGGAAAACAGATCGACATCGGCGAGGCACTGCAGACCCATGTGCAGACCGAGCTAGGGGAGGTTGTTGGAAAATATGCCCAGCGCCCGACCGACGCCAATGTCGTCTTTTCCCGTTCTGCGCATGAGTATGTTTGCGAAGCCACCGTGCATCTTTCGACCGGCCTGACTGCGCAGGCCAAGGCCCACGCTATCGAAATCTACGCAGCATTCGAGGCCTGCTGTGACAAGATGGAAACGCAGTTGCGCCGGTATAAGCGCCGCCTCAAGGACCATCACAAGGACCGATCCGAGCCGGTTGAACTCTTTGGTGCTTCCTCTTATATCCTCGCCTCTGACGAATCAGAGTCGGCTGATGAACCTGAAACGCTGCAGCCGATGATCGTGGCTGAGATGGAAACCAAGATCCCATCGTTGAGTGTTGGTGAAGCCGTAATGCAGATGGAACTAGCCGGCGCCCCGGTGCTGGTGTTCCGGAATGAAAACAAGGACGGATTGAATGTCGTGTATCGCCGTGAGGACGGCAACATTGGCTGGATTGATCCGTAACAGGCAAGAATAGCAAGGCAAGCCCCTGTGCAAGCAGGGGCAAGGCCATGGAGCGTGATCATGGAGCTTTCGAGCATACTGAAGCCCGAGGCGGTACGTGTATTGTCCGCCGCTTCCAGCAAGAAGCGGTTGTTTCAGGAAATCGGCGATGTTGCCGAGGGGGCCCTTGGTCTTGACGCGCAGGTTGTTGTGGATGGCCTGCTCGAGCGGGAGAGCCTTGGCCCAACAGGCGTTGGTCATGGAGTCGCCCTGCCACATGCGCGGCTGGGTGATCTGGCCGAAGTGGCTGGCGTTTTCGTAATGCTGGAAAAGCCGATTGATTTCGGTGCGGTAGATCGCCAGCCGGTTGATGTCGCTTTTGCGTTGTTTGCCCCGGAAGAGGCAGGTGTGGACCACCTAAAGGCGCTTGCGCTGGTGTCCAGAACGCTGCGCAATACGTCGGTTTGCGCAAAGCTGCGCGCCAATCCTGATCCGGTCAAGCTCTATGCAATTCTGACCGAGGCGCAGTCGGTCCAGGCGGCTTAACTGCCCCAAAGGCAATAAAAAAGCCCCCAGTTTTCGGGGGCTTTTGCGTTTTAACCGCCGGTTCCCATTTCCAGGGTCCACCAGATTTTCCCGCCGTTCTCCTGGTGCCAGGCAAAGCCCATCTGAGTAGCTTTGGCATCCATGATGACATTTCGCGGTCCGGGTTCCTGCATCCAGGCGGCCAGCGTTTCAGTCTCGGTCTCATAGGTTTCCGAGATCGCCTCGCCGAGGAAGGTGCCGTAATAGCCGACGCGCGTCGCCCGATCCAACGGCGAAGATCCGTCCGAGCCAAAGTGCCAGGGCCGATTCTGTCGCGCCATATCCTTGGAATGGGTGGCGGCCGCGGCATTGAGCTGAGCATTCAGTTGTACCGGCTGAAGGCCCGATGCCTGGCGGAGGGCGTTAACCGAATCCAACATCCGGAATTGCAGCTTTTCTGGATTGCCACGGATCTTGTACACCGTTGGCAGGGGGCGCCCATCTGCCCCATAGGTTGGGGATCCACCCGGCGTACAGGCGGCCAGTGCAATAAAGCTAGCAAGCAGTAATGAAATGATGCGCGTCATGATCGACCTGATTATTGTGTTGCCATACGGCATAGCGTGACAGAAGGCTGTGGGCAAACGCACAATGGCTTTGTTCTGCGTGATTCTGCCGGTTTCAATTGCGACTGAAGCATTCTGGCAATAAAATGCACAGGATTTTTAGATTTTCTGTCAAAAGGACCTCCGGTCATGGTCAAGAAAAGCATTACTCATACAACCCGACGTGGATTCGTTGCAGGTGTTTCCGCCCTTGTCGCCTCTCCGGCGATTGCTCAGTACACGGCAGGGGACCCTTTGCGCCCTGCTGCGGAACCAGAACCCGCGGTGCGCCGGAATATCTCTGGCTTCAGAGCTCTGGACTGGCAGCCCTATTTTTCGAATACGAAAAACGGAGCTATCCTTGTCGATACTGTGTCGCGCGCGCTGCACTACTGGTCGGACGATCAATCGGTGTACAAACTATACCCGTCGTCGGTTCCCCTGACCGAAGAGCTGACGCGCCGCGGCCGGACCAGCGTGATCCGCAAGGTCGAAGGCCCAAGCTGGTCGCCAACACCTTCGATGAAGAAAAGAAATCCGGAATGGCCAGACTATATCCCGCCGGGTCCGGATAACCCATTGGGAACACATGCTTTATATCTAAGCTGGAAATATTACCGAATTCACGGAACCCATGATACGCGCAAAATCGGGCGTCGATCTTCGAATGGGTGCATCGGTCTTTTCAACAACGATATTGCCGAACTGTTCTCAATGGCCAAGGTTGGCACGCAAGTGTTGCTAATTTGACGACATTTCCGCGCAGGTACCCGCTTGTGACGCAACTTCCATTTGCATTCCAGTTGGATAGCTGATTAGAAAAAAACACGAGGTAAGTCTTGAGTGCATGGTTTCACTATACGGAACCGTGCGTATCCTGGAGGTTAATATGAAGAAACTCGTTCTCGCCGCTGCACTGACTGCTGCTGCTTCGACCGCTTATGCAGGCAACCTGGAAGAGCCGGTTGTTGAAGCACCTGTTGTTGTTGAAGAAACTCAGGGTTCGTCAAACGGCATCATCCTGCCGCTGATCCTGTTGGTTGTTGTTGCCGCAGCTGTTGCAGCAAGCTAATTCGACAAGCGATATCTAAAGAAAAGGCGGTGGAGCTTTCCACCGCCTTTTTTTGCGCCTAGTCGACTGGGTGGCTTAGTCCAGCCAACCCTTCAAATTATCCTCGATCACCTTGCCCAGGGCCGCTATGTGCGATTCGTCATCGTTCAGGCATGGGATATAGGTAAAGCTTTCGCCGCCCGCGTCCTCGAAACTCTCTTTGATCTCTTCGTTGATCTCTTCCAGCGTTTCGATGCAATCGGAGGAAAACGCTGGTGCGATAACGGCGATCTTCTTCTTACCCTGTTTTGCCAGCTCGGCCACATGGTCGACCGTATATGGCTTGAGCCATTCTTCCGGGCCGAATCGTGACTGGAAGGTCGATACAAGCTGGTCGTCCGACCAGCCCAACCTTTCTTTCAGCAACCGAGTCGTTTTTGCGCATTGGCAGTGATAGGGGTCGCCTTGTTGCAGGTAGCGTTCCGGCATGCCGTGGTAGGAACAGACCAGTACGTCCGGTTTGTCCACCATCGCGGCATAGGCCTTTTTAACCGAGCCCGCCAATGCGTCGATATAGGCGGGTTCGTCAAAATAGGCGGGCACGGTACGGCTGGCGGGTTGCCACGTCTCATCCATCAGAGCGCGGAAAAACTGGTCATTGGCCGTGGCGGTCGTGGCGCCTGCGTATTGTGGGTACAGTGGAAAGAACAGAACCCGGTCGCAGCCTGCCGCGACCATTTCCCGGACTTTTGATTTTGTCGATGGGTTGCCGTAGCGCATGCAGAATTCCACCATGACCTTGTCGCCATAGCGTGCCTGCATCGCGTCACGCAATTTGGCGGTCTGGCCCTTGGTAATCGTCATCAGCGGGCTTTCGCCCTTGTCGTGGTTCCAGATCGACTTGTACGCCTCACCCGAGCTGAAGGGCCGTTTGGTCAGGATGATCCCCTGCAGGATTGGCTGCCATTTCCACTTGGGATAGTCGATCACGCGCTGGTCCGACAGAAACTCGTTCAAATAACGGCGCATGGGCCAATAGCTGTAATCGTCGGGGGTGCCGAGATTGGCCAGCAGGATGCCGACGCGGCCCGTTTTGACTTTGGGGTGATCCGCCGGGGCATGATCGGGGCGTGTGGCGTCAAACATGTTTCACTTCCTGAGATGTCTTTGCTTCGGGCTGAGATAACCGGAATTCCGCATTCGTCAATCGGACAGTTTGCCTTCGCTTGCGCCCAGAGCATCCGCAAGCCGCATCTGGGCCGAGCCCGGACGCAGCGGTTTTGGCTGGCTTTCATCGGGCGACCAGCCGGTTAGGCAGACCAGCTCGAATGTCGCCTTGAGGCGTTTTTGATCAGTGCTGAAATGATTGGCATAGATGTCTTGCGCCCGGGCAAAGACCTGCCGGTTTGTGGGGTGTTTCATGCGGTTTTGCAGGCTGTTGGTTTCACCCATTGCCCGCAGGTCATGCATCAGGTGGGTCAGATCGCGATATTCCGCCGTCAGCCGCGCGGTATCAGCAACCGGCAGGGCCAGTCCGGCGCGTTGCAGCAACCCGCCCAGATCGCGCAGCTCGGCCATAGGCGCGATGCGGGGGCTGAGGCCGCCCGTGACCTCAACCTCGGCCTGCCCAAGTGCGGCGCGCAGTTCCTGCAGGGTTTCACCGCCCAGACAGATCACCAGCAACAGCCCATCAGGCTGCAGCGCGCGGTGACACTGGATCAACTGCCCAACCGGATCATTGGCCCAGTGCAAAGCCATGGCATGGATCACCAGATCATGGGCACCGGGGGTCAGGTCCAGCACCTCGTTATCCGGGATGATCCGCGCCATTGGCAACACATCCTGCCAGACTTGCGCAAAAGGGGTCACGATCGCCGGGTCCGTAAAGCTTTTATTAACCAAGGCGAGCCGATCCTGAACCTCGTCAACTGCGGCGCGGTGCAAGAACAAGGCATCTTCCCGTGCGCGGGACCGACGCCGTGCAAGGATTGCGCGGTCGAACAGTGAGGGTGCGTTGGAATCAGGCAGTTTCATAGGGCGCAACTATCGCATGTGGCAGCGGATTCAAACCGCTGTCCAGATGATCTATCCCCCGCGCTGTCTGGGATGCGGTGATTTGACCGAGGCGGATTTCGGCCTCTGTGGCTCCTGTTGGCGTGAAACGCCCTTTATCGGTGGCGCTGTATGTGAAAGCTGCGGCGTGCCCTTGCCGGGTGAGGCTGATGGCCACCGAATCGAATGTGATGACTGTATGAAAACGCCGCGCCCCTGGCGCGATGGGCGGTCTGCGCTTTTGTATGATGGCAAGGCGCGATCCCTGATTCTGGCTCTGAAACATGGGGACCGGCCCGAGCTTGCACGCCCTGCGGCGCGCTGGATGGCCCTGGCGGGTCGGGATTTGTTTCGCGAGGACATGCTGATCGTGCCGGTACCGCTGCATTGGTCCCGGTTGCTGAAACGCAGGTACAACCAATCCGCCCTGTTAGCGCAGCATCTGGGGCGGCAAACCGGGTTGGAGGCCTGTCCGGACCTTCTGGTCCGACGGACAAGAACGCCGGTTTTGGATGGAAAAACAGCCGCACAGCGCATGGAAACGCTGGAGAATGCGATTGCAGCGCATCCCAGGCGGCTTCGGCAGATGCAGGGGCGCGATATTCTGCTGGTCGATGATGTCATGACATCAGGCGCAACATTGACCTCATGTGCACGTGTCTGTCGTGCATCCGGGGCAAATCATATTTTTGTGTTGACCCTAGCGCGCGTTGCCAAGGATACCTAACTCGCCCAGGATTGTGCGAAACCCAAAGGTACGGAATATGAAATCGGTAGAAATATATACCTCGCCGCTCTGTGGCTTCTGTCACGCGGCAAAACGGCTGTTGAATCAGAAGGGCGTCGAGTTTCAGGAAGTCGATGTGCTGAGGAACCCAAAACGCAAACCTGAAATGATCCAGCGCGCCGGTGGCAAGCGCACCGTACCCCAGATCTTTATCGGATCGCAGCATGTGGGTGGATGCGACGACCTGTATGAGCTGGAACGTCAGGGCAAGCTGGACGGTTTGCTGGCGGCCTGATGAAGAGCGCCCTGCTTCAGATCACCTCGTCGGATGATCCGGCTGAAAACCTGAAAACGGTGCGCGCCCTGATGTCCGAAGCGGCAGGGCAGGGTGCGCGGTTCGTTCTGACGCCCGAGGTGACGAATTGCGTGTCCACCTCGTCCACACGGCAGCGGGAAATCCTGCAATACGAAGAAGACGACCTGACACTTGCGGGGCTGCGCGAGCAGGCCGCGAGCCTGGGGATCTGGTTTTTGATCGGCTCGTTGGCGATCAAAACACATGATGCGGATGGTCGGTTTGCCAATCGGTCTTTCATGATTGATCCTCAGGGGCAGATCGTGGCGCGGTATGACAAGATCCATATGTTCGACGTGCAGGTGTCCGAGGCCGAGACGTTTCGGGAATCCAAAAACTACCGTCCCGGCACACGGGCGGTCATAGCCGAGACAGATTTCGGCAAGGTGGGTCTGAGTATATGTTATGATATCCGCTTCCCCAAACTATACGCATCTCTGGCGCAGGCTGGAGCGCGCATTCTGACGGTTCCAGCCGCTTTTTCTCCGGTCACGGGTGAGGCCCATTGGAAATCGCTGTTGCGGGCGCGGGCGATTGAAAACGGATGCTGGGTGTTGGCCCCGGCGCAGACCGGTGAACACCCTAAAACCAGGGGAAAGACCCGCAAAACCTACGGTCACAGCATGGTCGTTGCCCCATGGGGAGAGGTCGTCATCGACGCAGGGACCGATCAGGGCATTCACTTTTTCAATTTGGATGATAGTTCTGTTACAGAAGCACGAAGCCGCGTGCCTTCGCTGACACATGTCCGTCCCTTTGACGGCCCCTGATCCAGAATCTGGACTATGACAAACGATACCAATGCCCTCGCGGTCACGCTGTTCAGCGAGATCCTGACCGCAGACCAGTTATTGCGGAACCGGCTCAGCCGGGTGCTGCCCAGGGGCATGGAAATTTCGCATTTCTCGGTTTTGAACCATCTTGTCTTTGTCGGCAACGAACGCAGCCCGGCACAGCTAGCCGATACGTTTCACGTGACCCGAGGTGCCATGACCAATACCTTGGCCAAACTGGAATGGGCCGGATATATCCACATCCGCCCCGACTGGGACGACGCCCGCCGCAAGATGGTCGCCATCAGCCCCGCTGGGCGGAGTGCTCGGGATCAGGCGATCTCCTCCATTGCGCCGCTGATCAATCGCGTGGTCGGAGAGCTGGGGCTGGAGCGGGTGCGCAGCACCCTGCCCGTACTGCGGGATTTGCGGTTGCAGTTGGAAGGGGAGTAGGGGCGGGAAACGATGTTCTGCGCCAGTACTGGAATTTTGAAGGCGCGAGACGACTTTCTCTAGTCCTTAGGCTCATAGCTGTTACGATTAGGGCAACCCTTAACTTTCAGAAGAGAGTAAACCCCAAAGTTCATCCATAGGAATTCGCACGCTAGGCACATCACCATAAACATTGGTTTCATCAACATGATGACAAGAGGTGCCAATACTAACCCGGTAATTGGTATCGCTATTCCGGTGATCTCTCTAATCGCAAGCATCAACACGCTAATCGCAACGAGCGCAATAAACATGCACGCTAGGCCCAACACGCTTCCAATAAACGGGTTTCGATCATAGAGCGGAAGAAACCACTTATTTGTCCAGTTACTTATTATTTTCATCGTAGTGTAGAATTTACCCCGGCTTCACGCTCGCCGTCACATAATTCACGCTCAAATCCCGGTCCGAGATCGACCAGCTCCATAGTAACGGGTTGAACACGAAACCCTTGCGGTCCACCGGGTCCAACCCGGCTTGACGCAACAGGTCGAACAACTCGTCAGGGGTGATGAACTTGTTCCACTCATGCGTGCCGCGCGGCAGCCAGCGCATGATCACCTCGGCACCAAAGATAGCCATCGCATAGGATTTCGGGTTGCGGTTGATGGTCGAACAAATCTCAAGCCCGCCGGGTTTCAGCAAATCCCGCGTGGCAGTCAGAAAGCTGAGCGGGTCGGCCACATGTTCGACCACCTCCATGTTCAGAATCACATCAAACTGCTCACCTGCGGCGGCCATAGCCTCGGCAGTGGTGTGGCGATAGTCGATCCCAAGCCCCGATTGCTCGGCATGGATGCGGGCGACGGGCAGGTTGCCCTCGGCGGCATCGGCGCCCACGACCTCGGCGCCAAGGCGAGCCATGGGTTCGCTCAGCAAGCCTCCTCCACATCCGATATCCAGCAGGCGCAGGCCCTCGAACGGGCGCGGGGCTTTCAGATCACGGTCAAATTCGCCTGCGATTTGCTGTGTGATATAATCCAGACGACAGGGGTTCAGCATATGCAGGGGCTTGAATTTCCCATGCGGATCCCACCATTCGGCGGCCATCGCCTCGAATTTTGCGATCTCGGACGGGTCTACCGTGTTCGGATGCGCTTGCATTCCTGTCTCCGTATGCTCTTTTACGTTTAAGGACTATATAGGGCCATAATGGACAAGTACCCGGACCAAAAGCGCGCAGTGCAATATCTTTACCCGCCGATCGACCCGTTCGATCAGCGCATGGTTGATGTGGGCGATGGTCACCTTATCTATATGGAACAATGCGGCAATCCGGATGGCCTGCCGGTAGTCGTGTTGCACGGAGGTCCGGGTGGCGGATGCAGCCCCGCAATGCGGCGCTATTTCGATCCGGACGTCTTTCGGGTGATTCTGTTTGATCAGAGAGGCTGTGGACGCTCGCGCCCGCACGCGTCGGTCACAGACAACACAACCTGGCATCTGGTGGCCGATATCGAACGGCTGCGCACCCTGTTGAACATCAGTGATTGGGCCGTTTTCGGTGGAAGCTGGGGCGCAACCCTGGCGTTGATCTATGCGCAGGCGCATCCCGACCGGGTGAATAGGCTGATATTGCGCGGCGTGTTTCTGGCAACGCAGGCCGAGCTGGACTGGTTCTATGGTGGTGGCGCGGGCAAGTTCTGGCCCGAGCAATGGTCCAAGTTCACCGCTCTGCTCTCCGAGACAGAGCTTTCCGATGCGATTGGGGCCTATAACAAACGCCTGTTCTCAGGGGATCGGGCGACTGAGGTTCTGTACGGACGGGCCTGGTCCGCCTGGGAAAATGCGCTGGCGTCAATCCATTCGAACGGATCCACCGGAGAAAGCCCGGGTGAGTATGCGCGCGCCTTTGCCCGGCTTGAGAATCACTATTTCATCAATCGGGCTTTCCTTGATCAGGACGGGCAGATTCTGGAGCAGATGGATCGGATCGCTCATATTCCCGGCCATATCGTTCAGGGCCGCTATGACATGATCTGCCCACCGCATTCTGCCTGGAACCTGGCCGAGCGCTGGCCGAATGTCGAATTGAAGATGGTCCGTCAGGCGGGCCATGCCCTGTCTGAACCCGGCATCAGTGCCGAATTGGTCCGCATTATGAACCGCGTGGCCGAGGGGGTAGCATGACCCGCATTGACCGCCGCGCGTTGTTTGCGTCAGGTGCCGCTGCGGCGCTGTTGGCCGCAACAGGTGCGTCACTGGCGAATACGCCCAAGCCGGGTGGAACCCTGCGGCTTGCGGTGCCGCGTGACGACAGTCTTGAACAGGTTGCACGGGGGGCGGTGTTTGACACGCTGACCGAAATCGCACCGGACGGTACCTTGCGAGGTGAGCTGGCAACAGGATGGCAGACCGATACGGATGCCCGGATCTGGACGTTTGATCTGCGCGATGATGCGGTGTTCCACGACGGCGTAGCATTGGATATCGCTGATGTGATGGCGGTTTTGGCCGAAGTCGGGCGCGCCGAAGCGCTGGCCCCTAACCGGCTGCACCTTGAACTGGCCAAGCCTAATCCCGGCCTGCCTTTCCTGCTGGCCGAAAGTCAATTTGTCATCCCGCGGGCTGGTCAGAGCGTCAAACCGCTGCAGATCGCCAATGGCACCGGATGCTACCGTGTCGAACGGGCTGAGGATGATCGCCACTTTCTGGGCCGCAAAGTCGTTGACCATTATAAGAGCACTCAGACCGGCTGGGCGGATGCTTTTGAGATTATCGTCATTCCTGATGCCCGCGTCCGGGCCGAAGCATTGCGGGATGGCTATGTGGATATTGCTGCCCTGCCATCATCCGAAGGCTTGAATGGACTGCGCGGTCTGCGCCTTCACCCCAGCGAATCGGATATTGCGCTGGCTGCTGCTGCTCATGTTGGTATGCCCCAGCAGATCGGCGGCGCGCGCGCGCTGGACGACGGACGCATCGCTGAACGGTGGTGGTTGGCGTAAATTCCGGTCAGGGTTCCTGCCGGGGGTTGCAGACTCGGGAAACCCCGCGTATATGCAGTTGCAACAGCGGCGTGTCAGACTTCTGGTCTGGGGCTCCACCGGGAATTTCGACGGGCCGCGCGCCCGTTTTTTTGTGCCCGACTGACAGGGTAGAGTAGCTGATGACAAACGAATTGATAGCCAAAGCTGCCATCGATCGGAGACTGGCCGAGATCATCACCCCAGTGATCGAAGATCTGGGGTATGAGCTGGTCCGTATCCGCCTGATGAGCGGCAAGCAGACCACCTTGCAGATCATGGCCGACAAGCCCGATGGTGGCATCGAAGTGGATGATTGCGCCGAGATATCGAACGCAGTCAGTGCCACGTTGGATGTCGAAGATCCGATCCTTGACGCCTATGCGCTGGAAGTGTCCAGCCCCGGCATCGACCGGCCTCTGACACGTCTCAAGGATTTTGAGATGTTCGAGGGCTATGAGGCAAAGATTGAAACCGCCGAACTGATCGACGGCCGTCGCCGCTTCAAAGGTGAGCTGGCCGGGACCGAAGGTGATGAGGTTTTGATCAATATCTCCGAGGGAGATGAGACGATCACCATCGGCTTGCAGTTTGACTGGCTAAGCGATGCCAAGCTGGTCCTGACCGATGATCTGATCAAAGAGATGCTGCGCCAGCGCAAGGACGCCGGTGCCCTGAACGAAAACGCTTTCGACGAGATTGAGACCGAAGGGTCCGAAGAGGAGACGAACTGATGGCAATCACCTCAGCCAACCAGCTGGAGCTGCTGCAGACCGCCGAGGCCGTGGCCCGCGAAAAGATGATCGACCCCGGTCTGGTTGTCGAAGCGATGGAAGAATCGCTCGCCCGTGCCGCCAAAAGCCGCTACGGCGCCGAGATGGATATCCGCGTCAGCATCGACCGCAAGACCGGCAAGGCGACGTTTACCCGTGTCCGCACCGTGGTTGAAGATGAGGAGCTTGAGAACTATCAGGCCGAGATGACCGTCGAGCAGGCCAAGCAATACATGGAAGCGCCGGAAGTCGGTAGCGTCTATGTCGAAGAAGTGCCTCCGGTCGAAATGGGCCGGATCGCGGCGCAATCCGCCAAGCAGGTGATTCTGCAGAAGGTCCGCGAAGCCGAGCGCGATCGCCAGTACGAAGACTTCAAGGATCGCGCAGGTACCATCATCAACGGAGCGGTCAAGCGCGAAGAGTTTGGCAATGTCATCGTCGATCTGGGCGGTGCCGAGGCTGTTCTGCGCCGCAACGACAAGATTGGCCGCGAAAGCTATCGCCCCAATGACCGTGTGCGCGCCTATATCAAGGAAGTTCGCCGCGAGGTTCGTGGCCACCAGATCTTCCTGTCGCGCACCGCGCCTGAATTCATGGCTGAACTGTTCAAGATGGAAGTGCCGGAAATCTATGACGGCATCATCGAGGTCAAAGCTGTTGCCCGTGATCCCGGATCGCGCGCCAAGATCGCTGTCATTTCCTATGACGGCTCGATCGACCCTGTCGGTGCCTGCGTTGGTATGCGCGGCAGCCGTGTGCAGGCCGTCGTGAATGAGCTGCAGGGCGAAAAGATCGACATCATTCCATGGAACGAAGATCAGCCCACCTTCCTGGTGAACGCGCTGCAGCCTGCCGAGGTGTCAAAGGTTGTTCTGGATGAAGAAGCGGGCAAGATCGAAGTTGTGGTTCCCGAAGAACAGCTGAGCCTTGCCATTGGCCGTCGCGGTCAGAATGTGCGTTTGGCCAGCCAGCTGACCAATCTGGACATTGATATCATGACCGAAGCCGAAGAATCGGCGCGCCGTCAGAAAGAATTCGAAGCCCGCACCAGCCTGTTCATGGAAAGCCTGGATCTGGACGAGTTCTTTGCGCAGCTGCTGGTCTCGGAAGGGTTTACCAACTTGGAAGAAGTCGCTTATGTCGAGCTCGACGAGCTGTTGGTCATTGACGGCGTCGACGATGGCACCGCGCAGGAACTGCAGACCCGTGCGCGTGAACACTTGGAAGCACAGGCCAAAGCGGCGCTGGATGCAGCGCGTGAGCTGGGTGTCGAGGACAGCCTTATTGAATTCGAAGGTCTGACACCCCAGATGGTAGAGGCGCTGGCCAAGGACGACGTGAAAACGTTGGAAGATTTTGCCACCTGCGCTGACTGGGAACTGGCTGGTGGTTGGACCACAGTTGATGGTGAGCGTATCAAGGATGACGGCGTTCTGGAGCCTTTTGGCATAACGCTGGAAGAGGCGCAGGATCTGGTCATGACCGCACGCATCATGTTGGGCTGGGTTGATCCTGCCGAACTGGAGCAGGCTGAAGAAGACGGCGTAGCGGCCGACGAGGAAGCCGAGGCCTGATCGCAGGCTTCGGGTGGCGCACATGGGTCGCGGTGGCGTCCATAAGGATCGGTCTGACGGACCCGAACGCAAGTGCATTGCCACTGGCGAGGTTCAGCCTAGATATGGGCTGATCCGCTTTGTGGTCGGGCCAGACGGTCAGGTCTTTCCTGATGTCGCGGCAAAACTGCCGGGGCGCGGTGTTTATGTCTCGGCCGACCGCAGCGCGTTGGACAAAGCCATCGGCAAGAAATTGTTCGCGCGGGGGTTCAAGGCGCAGGTCACTGTGTCAAAGGATCTGGCCGATGAGGTTGAAAAGCAGATTGCGCGGCGCGTGATCGAGCTTTTGAGCCTCGCGCGCAAGTCCGGTGATGCGGTTGCTGGCTATGAAAAGGTCAAGGCAATGCTGGACCGGGATGAGGCCCAGGTATTGCTTCAGGCGTCCGATGGATCGGGGCGCGGCAAGTCGAAACTCAGCACGCCGCACTTTGGGAAATACATCGGCTGGTTGACCGCAGACGAACTTGGGGCGGCATTTGGGCGCCAAACCGTGATTCATGCGGCCTTGGCCTCTGGCGGACTCGCCAAACGTGTTGTAGAGGAAGCGCAGCGCCTGCATGGCTTGCGCGAAACGGATGACGGCGGCAAGGGCCGCGCGGAAGGGTAAGAAGCTTTATGAGCGATAGTGACGGCAAAAAGACATTGGGTCTTCGTGGCGGGGCGCGCCCCGGAAATGTGAAACAGAGTTTCAGCCACGGACGTACCAAGAATGTCGTGGTGGAAACCAAACGCAAACGCGTGGTGGTCCCCAAGCCGGGTGCGGCCAAAACCGGTGGTGGAGCTACGCCATCAGGTGATCCGTCGCGTCGTCCAGCCGGGATTTCCGACGTGGAAATGGCGCGCCGGATGAAGGCGCTGCAGGCTGCCAAGGCGCGTGAGGTCGAAGAGGCCGCCGAGCGTCAGGCCGCTGAAAAAGCGCGCGAGGAAGAGCGTGCCCGTCGCCGTGCGGAACTAGAGGCCAAAGAGCGCGAACAGCGCGAGGCCGAAGAACGCGCGCGCGCCAAGGCCGAAGAGGAAGAACGCAAGCGCAAAGAGGCTGAAGATGCCGCTAAGCGTGTCGCGGCGACCCCGACTCCTGAAGAGCCAAAAGCCGCCCGCAGCCCGGCCAGCAAGCCTGCGCCCGCAGCAACGCCACGCAAGCAGGATCGCGAGCGTGAACAGCGCGGCACGCGCACCAAGGGCCGTGACGATAACCGCCGTTCAGGCAAGCTGACTCTGGGTCAGGCGACCGGTGGTGAAGGCAACCGCCAGCGTTCGATGGCAGCCATGAAGCGTAAGCAAGAGCGCGCGCGTCAGAAAGCCATGGGCGGCGCGGTCGAGCGGGAAAAGGTTATCCGTGACGTACAGCTGCCCGAGGCGATTGTCGTGTCCGAGCTGGCCAACCGTATGGCCGAGCGTGTAGCGGACGTTGTCAAATCGCTGATGAACATGGGCATGATGGTCACGCAGAACCAGACCATTGACGCTGATACTGCGGAACTGATCATCGAAGAATTTGGCCACAAGGTCACGCGCGTCTCGGCCTCTGACGTCGAGGACGTCATCAAAGAGATCGAAGACAGCGAAGGCGATCTGCAGTCGCGTCCGCCGGTCATTACCATCATGGGTCACGTTGACCACGGTAAGACCTCGTTGCTGGACGCGATCCGCGACGCTCGCGTTGTGGCGGGTGAGGCCGGGGGTATTACCCAGCATATTGGCGCTTATCAGGTGAAAACCGATGGCGGCACAACGCTGTCTTTCCTGGATACGCCGGGCCACGCGGCCTTTACCTCGATGCGTTCGCGCGGGGCACAGGTCACGGATATCGTGGTTCTGGTTGTTGCTGCGGATGACGCGGTGATGCCGCAGACGATCGAGGCGATCAACCACGCCAAAGCGGCGGGTGTCCCGATGATCGTTGCGATCAACAAGGTCGACAAGCCGGATGCGAACCCGGACAAGGTTCGCACCGATCTGCTGCAGCACGAAGTCATCGTTGAGAAAATGTCGGGTGAGGTTCAGGACGTCGAAGTGTCCGCCATCACCGGTCAGGGTCTGGACGAGCTGCTGGAAGCCATCGCGTTGCAATCCGAAATTCTTGAGCTGAAAGCCAACCCGAATCGCGCCGCCCAGGGTGCCGTGATCGAGGCGCAGCTGGATGTGGGCCGTGGACCTGTTGCTACCGTTCTGGTTCAAACCGGTACATTGCGTCAGGGCGATATCTTTGTTGTGGGTGAGCAATACGGTAAAGTCCGTGCACTGATCAACGACAAGGGCGAGCGCGTCAAAGAAGCTGGCCCCTCGGTTCCGGTTGAGGTTCTGGGTCTGAACGGCACGCCCGAGGCCGGGGACGTTCTGAACGTCACCGAGACCGAAGCGCAGGCGCGTGAAATCGCCGCCTACCGTGAGCAAGCCGCCAAGGACAAACGCGCCGCCGCCGGTGCCGCGACCACCCTTGAACAGCTGATGCAGAAGGCCAAGGAAGACGAAAACGTCACTGAGCTGCCAATCCTGATGAAAGCGGACGTGCAAGGTTCTGCCGAAGCCATCGTTCAGGCGATGGAAAAGATCGGCAATGACGAAGTACGTGTACGCGTGCTGCACTCGGGCGTTGGTGCAATCACCGAAACCGATGTCGGCCTGGCCGAAGCATCCGGCGCCCCGATCCTGGGCTTCAACGTGCGTGCCAATGCCTCGGCGCGGAACACGGCGAACCAAAAGGGCGTGGAAATCCGCTACTACTCGGTGATCTACGATCTGGTCGACGACGTGAAAGCCGCCGCATCAGGCCTGTTGAGCGCCGAGATCCGCGAAAAGTTCATCGGTTATGCCGAGATCCGCGAAGTCTTCAAGGTTACAGGCGTTGGCAAGGTTGCTGGCTGTCTGGTTACAGAAGGCGTGGCGCGTCGTTCCGCAGGTGTCCGCCTGCTGCGCGACAACGTGGTGATCCACGAAGGCACGCTGAAGACGCTGAAGCGTTTCAAGGACGAAGTGGCCGAGGTTCAGTCGGGTCAGGAATGCGGTATGGCATTCGAGAACTATGACGATATCCGCGCCGGAGACGTCATCGAAATCTTCGAGCGCGAAGAGGTCACCCGGACACTGGATTGATCCGGACAGAACTGAAATTCGGAAAACAGCGGCTCTAACGGGCCGCTGTTTTTCTTTTGGAGAGCTGCCGTGAGCCTTTGACTTTATTCGCGAGTTTTTCTGAGGTTAATCATCAAGTCGCACGGGGTAGCCTTGGTTCAAGAGGCAATGGCATTCGCGTGTTTTCAGAGAGCTTAAACTGAACGGGCCGCTTAGTATTGCCTTGGATAACGGACACGCGTCCGCGAACGCGATCATCCCTCACCAAGTCGGTGACGGCCAGTTTCACCAAATCGCATCCGCGAAGTTTGCTACTAATCGCCACATTGAACAGCGCAAGATCGCGCAGGTAGCCCGCTAGTTTGAGCCGCGCACGGGGATCGTCCTGACCTGTTTCGGCAAGAGCGGTCGTTTCTGACCGAGAATCCGGCCTTTGTTTCAAGCTTTGCGTTTCGGGGTGACAGCGGGAAGTTGAACTCTTTGTATGTTTTGCCCTCCGATCCCCCCACGCCCAGACATCTGCACCGCGCTGACGTTGTAATCTTACAAGCGGAGTGTATGCCTGCTCTCGGAAGTCTGCGGAGAACAACATTTCTGCCGATGCATTCGGCGGCAGTGAGCCCTTCCTGTGAGTTCACTGTTCTTGCTGCGAGCGCACGCAGCGCGGATTTTTCTGCTGTTGCTGAATTTAGACGGTCGCAACGCGGCGAGAAAACCGGCCGTTTAAACATATCGCAGCAAATCTGGAATCATCAATTCATAGGTCGCGGACAATGCAGAAGATCGGCATTCGCGACCCGAGGTCCACCTTAGTGAGCATCGCGAAAGCAGGGAAAGCGCCACAACGGGATCCAAAAATTTGATGCGGTTATTCTCTCAGCCTAGTTCAATGTGGAAATTAGAAGCTAGTATCATGCGTGAAGTCGTGGCGCATGCTCTTCCCTATCGTCCACCAAAGCTGACGGGAGTCCCTTTCAGGTAAGGTTGGTGTTGATACCATTTTCAGGGTGTTCTTTTGGGATAGAGTGAAAGCGGTAATTTGTAGAGAAAAGGGCACCAATGGATCGACGTGAGAGCGCATTAGACGCAGCCAAGAAGACAGTCTTGTCGCATCAGCGGCACATAGACACTGCACCGAAGTTTGCGCTTGCTGAAGGGCTTTCGGTCGAAACCAGCGCGAATTGCAGTTTTCAGTTCACTGCACCGTTCCGGGAATGCGTCGGCGCCGAAGATGCCGACAAGAATTTTTGGGGCCCATTGCGAAGTTCGTTTTCTCCCCTTCAACGCAGACCGGACATATTTTTTGCAGGCTACAATCACCTGAGCGATGAACCTGGCGTTTGGGTTGCTTCTATGGGGCACCTTCTTGGTCTGTTCGATCAGCCGTTTCTCGGAATGCGTCCGACCCGACAGTCAACAATGCTCAGATACGCAGAATTCAGCCTGGTCGTGGACGGCAAGATAACCGAAACAACGATGTTCCTGGATGTGCTGAATCTGATGGCGCAGGTGCGGGCCGTAGCACTTCCGCCGTCGACCGCCGCGACGATGGTGACGCCCGGGCCGCGCACGCATGACGGCCTGCTTTTCAACAGCCAACCTTCGAGCGAAGGCGAAAAGACTTTGAAGCTGTTTCTCAGGATGATCGACCGTTTGCTGGCGGAAGATGTTCACACAACAAACACGGATCTGTCGTTGGATTGGAAGGAAGACATGATCTGGTGGGGGCCAGGCGGCATCGGTGCACCCTACACCCAGGAACGCTATCTTGAGCAGCATTGCGTTCCCTTCGAAGAAGGCTTGAAGTGGGGCGACTTTTTCGGTCACCGAACGGAGTTCGCAGAAGGCCACTATGGTGGATTCTTCGGTTGGCCCACATTTGATGTGACCTCGCTTGGGGGATATATCGGGCTTGCCCCGAAGTCCGAGAAGAAGGCGACGATGCGCGTTGTCGACCTCTATCGGCGGGAGGGTGACAAAATCGCTGAAAATTGGAACTTCATTGATCATCTGCACTTTCTTGAACAATTAGGTGTCGATCTTATTGCGCGACAACGCCTGCTGACCGGATTGGATTGAGGTTTTGATATTTTAAGAGAATCGAGTATAGTCGACATCGCATACGTATGCGATGTCGAGCGACCAAACTGCTCGTATCTGCTTCTAAGCTGACCCAACGAGGTCGAACCCAGGGAGAAAAACATGTCTATCATCACTCGTCTGGCAGTTACTTCAACTGCGCTTGGAATGACGGTCGGGGCTGCGTTCGCTGATTGTCCGGTTACCAGCGGAAGCGTCAGAATCCTTGCCAACGACTTTCCAGCGCTGCATGCGGTTGTCGATAACGCCGAAGCGTGCGTCGGAGAGGGGGCGGAATTCTCGAAGAACCACTCGACCAAGCACAATGAAATACAGGTTGCAGCGCTCACGGCCAATCCGGCTGAGTATACGACTAAAATCGTAGCGAACTCGTCCATCGTTCCTTTGTTGAATGATGGGCTGATACGCCCGCTGGATGATCTCGTCGCCAAGCACGGTCAGAATTTGCAACCAAACCAGCTAATTCGTGTTGATGGTAAGATCATGGCGATTGCCTTCATGGCCAATGCACAGCATCTGATCGTGCGCCAGGACATTCTTGACCAGGTCGGCAAAGGGGTGCCGACATCCTACGAAGAGGTGCTTGATGTTGCCGAAGCCATCCGCGCGGCTGGCATCATGGAATACCCTTTCGCAATGCTGACCAAATCGGATTGGAACCTCGGCGAAGAGGTCGTGAACATGTATCTCGGTCACGGCGGCGAATTTTTCAAGCCCGGCACGGCTGAGGTGTCCATCAACAACGAAGCAGGCGTCGCGACGCTGAACATGCTGAAATCGCTGATGGAATATTCCAACCCTGACTTCCTGACCTACAATACTGGCGCAGTCGTGCCGCTTTGGGAATCGGGCGAGTTAGCAATTGCTGTCATCTGGGGATCGTCGGTGGGTGGTCTGCTCGACGACGAGGGTTCTACACCTGAAATCGTTGCGGCGACGATGCCTGCCGGTGCGATGACTGTTGCGGGCGGTTCGACGCCAGCGTCATCGCTCTGGTGGGACGGTTTCACCATCGCCGCGAATATCAGCGATGAAGATGCCGAAGCTACTTTCATTGCGATGGTCAATGGCATCTCTGATGACATGGTCATGGCTAATAACGACAAGGCCGTTTGGTTGATGGAAAGCTACAAACCTGGCGTCGCTGCTGAGGGCGTCGCGGCCGTCGCAGGTGCCGGTGCCGAGCCTTATCCGATGCTGCCCTACATGGGGCTTCTGCATTCGGCATTTTTCCAAGAGGTGCCAGACTTCCTGCAGGGCAACGAAAGCGCTGAACAAACCCTAGCTGACATCGAGGCGGCTTATACCGCTGCTGCGAAGGAACAAGGGTTCCTCAAGTAAACACTCAAATGGTGCGCGGCGCTCTTTCAGCGCCGCGCACAACTTTGTCGGGTTTTCGCTATGCCGCACGGAACTTTTGCACGATTTATCTGGCCATCATTCCTGGCAATGATCCTGTTCATTGCCCTGCCGATCGTGTCGGTAGCGATGCAGTCGTTCTTTGTTGAACATGAACAGGTCATGCGTGAGGTCGAGAATTGCGGGCCCTTCACATGTACCACGATTCTACAGGTCGATCTGGAAGCAACCGACGCGTTGAAGGTCGACGCACCTCTCGGGCGTTATAACGGCTTGGGAACCTACACAAATCGTGGGCATCTGGCCTTTGACGAAGTGAGCGGGATCTGGTCAGCATCTGAATCTTTCGGGGGATTCATCTCGGGGGTTTACAACCTGCCGTTCTACAAGGCGCTTTTCTTCACGCTTGCCTATACCTTCGTCGTCACACCGTTGGTGATCGTCTTTGGTCTATTGATAGCTCTGGGTGTGAACCGCCTTCCAAAAGTCACCAAGGGGCCGACAATCTTTGCCTCGCTCTTGCCGATGATCGTGACGCCTCTGATCGGGGGCTTGATCCTTTTTTGGATGGTAGACGCAGACGGCATCATCGGGGCTACGCTGCAGATCATCTTTGACGATCCTGATCTTAGCCTGAAAGCTTCGGCACCGCTCACCTGGATCATGCTGATGGTCTACGGCGTCTGGCATTCGACGCCCTTTGCCTTCGTTGTGTTCTACGCGGGGTTACAGACGGTTCCCACGGATACTCTCGAAGCTGCGAAGATCGACGGGGCAAGCAGGTTTCAACAGGTCCGCTATGTCATCGTTCCCTACATGATGCCGCTTCTGGTCTTCATCACCTTGATGCAACTGATGGACAATTTCCGCGTCCTTGAACCCATCGTGTCCTTCTCGGCCGAAGCCAAGGCCAGATCGCTCAGTTGGATCATCTACAACGACCTTTCGGGGCAGGATAAACTCTTCGGCTCGGCCGCAGCGACTTCGATGCTAACAATCCTCGGCGTTGCCATCCTGCTGACACCAGTGCTGATCAAGACCTGGCGGGACTTTAACCGGAGGGCGGTGTGATGGCGTCAGCGGCTAACAAATCACCGCGTCTGCTGACGTGGTTCGCGACCTCGATGATCATCTTCTGGCTGATGATCGCGATCGGGCCGTTTGTCTGGACGGTCTGGGGATCTTTCAAGGTTCAGGGCGATTTCTTTTCCAAGGCCGATTGGCGGAACGCGATCTATGGGGTCTATACCCTGTCCGAAACCGGCGGCAGCTTCACAGGCAACGGATATCATGGCGCCTGGATTCAGGAAGAGTTCTGGCGGAATGTGCTGAACACCACGATTGTCGTTGTTTGCACAGTCATTATTTCTTTGACGCTTGGAACCTTGGGCGGATACGCCTTGGCGCGTTCCGGATATCGTTACGCATTCTGGCTTTTGATCGCAGCACTCGTGTTTCGGGCCATGCCGCATATCACGCTGGTCTCAGGCTACCTGCTGCCATTCTTCGAATGGAACCTGTGGGGACGACTCTCGACCACAATCGTCGTACTGGTCGCAATTAATCAGCCGTTTACGCTTTGGATGTTGCACTCGTTCTTCCTGAACATCCCGAAGGATATGGACGAAAGCGCTATGGTCGATGGCTGCACCCGGTTCCAGGCGTTCTGGCATGTGATAATTCCGGTCATGTGGCCGGGCGTCATTACGACCGGGCTATTTTCTTTCCTTCTGGCCTATAATGACTTTGCAATTACCTCGATGCTTCTGAGTTCGGAAAACCAGACGATGGTGCCCAAAATCGCAAGCTTCCTTACCCAGATACGCGAACAGGGCAACGTGATGTTTGCCGTTTCGGCGGTGGTGAGCGCCATGGTGCCTCTGTTCTTCCTGGTTTTGTTCTTCCAACGCCAGATCGTTAGCGGGTTGACCGCCGGCGCGGTGAAAGGGTGAGGCGATGGACCGTCTGACACTCGCCTCCGCTCCGCTGATTTTCACATGGTATCTGGGAGATCGTCTTCAAACCTAGGGTGTGTCGCGCCGTTAACGCAACGCCGCAACCCAACCGTCACCTCTAGATCAAGGAAGATCCATGTCAGTAGACCTGCAATCCGCCAAGTCGCTTGTTCAAGCGTACTTCACCGCCCGTGACAAAGGCGCCCCCGGGGCCGAAACCGCTGCTGCTTGTGCAGAGTACCTGTCCCCTGAGCACACCTACCGCGGTATGCGCCCGTTTTACGATGTCGAAGGGCCCGAAGCATTGGCCGACACCGTCTGGACACCGCTGAAGAATGCCATGTCCGCCATCCAGCGGCGCCCCGATATCTTTTTCGCCAGTCATGCCGATCTTGACCCGGGTGCCGGCACCTGGGTTGTTGAAATGGGCAATTTCCTGTGCGATTTTACGGACGACTGGCTGGGCATGTCCGCCACCGGAAAAACCACCTATCTGCCCTACGCGACGATGTCTCGGGTCCAGGACGGAGCCATTGTCGAAACGGTAGAGTTTCTGGATATTCTCGCAGTCTTGAGCCAGGCAGGCCGGAACCCACTGGCGAAACAACAGACCGGGGGTATGATGATGTCGCCGGGACCAATGACACACGACGGGCTTCTGCATGACCCCCAGCCCGGGGACCTGACCCAGAACACCTATGATCTGACCCACGCCATGCTGACCGATCTGGCGCTGAGCTATACGTCGCCCGGCGATCATCTGG
Organism: Ruegeria sp. CDSA020; assembly: GCF_059612345.1. NCBI lineage: Bacteria > Pseudomonadati > Pseudomonadota > Alphaproteobacteria > Rhodobacterales > Roseobacteraceae > Ruegeria > Ruegeria sp. CDSA020. Next base: position 64,947 of record NZ_JBXWQK010000008.1, on the reverse strand, counting down.
TCCGGTTCTGGAACGCGGACATGAACTGGTTCGGCCCGGCCGGCATCGGAGCCAGCCTCTCTATTCCCGGCTACCAACGCGGACACACCCTGCCTTTCGAAGCAAAGCAAGACGTGGTGAAGATCCACGATTGGGAACTTGCACTGGCCGAAGGCAACATTGCCGCCTTCATGTGGTGGCCTTGCCTGACCCTTCGCAACACCGGCGATTACCTCGGCGCGCCTGCCAATGACGTGGCTGCCGAAATGCGCGTCGTGGACCTTTATCGCCGCGACGGCGACAAGCTCGCCGAAAACTGGATATTCATCGACATCCTGCATTTCCTTGCCGAACAGGGCGTTGATCTTTTGGCCAATACTGGAGAGACCGAATGACCCAATTCATGCCCGATCGCTCGAAGTCGCATCATCCGGCCGCCGCCTTGTCGCGGGGTCACATGCCCACGTCGTTCGACATATCTCTCAAGAACTACACCAAGGGCGGGGCGCACCGTATCCCGCCCTATCTCGGGCCGTCGCAGTCGCTTGGCGGGTTCGATCCCGAGTACCGCAACATCGTCGACTATATCGTCCGCATCACCTATCGCATCTGGGAAACCGAGGCCCGTGAAGTCGAATATATCGAAGCGTGTTACTCCGACGATAGCCTTGTCTATGACGACTATGGTCTGCAGCACGGCAACGCCAAGATCGTCGGCGACACGCACCACACGACCGGCGCAATCCCCGACATTATCCTTAACGCGGAAGAGGTGATCTGGGCTGGCGATGACACTATCGGATTTCACACTTCACACCTGACGCGCATCAAGGGCAAGAACACCGGACCGAGCAAATACGGCGACCCGGCCGGAGCTGAGGTCGAAGTCATGGTCATTGCCAACTGTGTGGCACTTGGCAACGACATTTTTCTTGAGCACGTGCTTTACAACACATCCGCCATGCTCAAGCAGCTGGGCCTTGATCTTTGGGAAGAGGCGGACAGGCTGGCCGCCGATCCTTTCCCCGGCTGGCCGCGCAGCGCCGAAACTTGGGCCGATCTGCGGTCCGGTGTGCGTCCTGAGCGCCCGTTGTGCGTTGGCGAACCTGTTGAGGGGTTCGACCCCGATGCTTTTGCTAGAGCCATCCATGACAGCCTTTGGAATGGCGATGGGGCGGCACTGGATGAATGCTATGCCGCCGATGTGTCATTCGAAGGGACAACCGATCGCAAGTTTTTCGGGCGGGACGCTTATCGCGCCTACATCGCCGAATTGCGTGAAGCCTTCCCTGACATGAAACACCATGTCGACGAGGTCTACTGGATGGGCAACGATGACGACGGTTATCTGATCTCAACCCGTTGGAGCGCCGATGCCACCCATACCGGCCGTACTCTCTACCGAGACCCCACGGGGCAGAAATGCCAGATTTGGGGCATCACGCAACAGCGCGTCAAGGATGGTGTGGTTCAGCAGGAATGGCAGCTTTTCAACGAGTTGGACCTGATGATCCAGATCGCCAAGGCCCGCCGCGATGGCTGATTATCAGGACGCCAAGGCGCTTGTCCGCTCCGCCAATGCGGCTATTGATGCGGCAGGCACTGAAAGTGTTTCCGAGGCGATGACACCTCATTTCGCCGCCAATCTTGCGTGGCGCGGCATGTACCCGTTTCATGAGCAGACCGGTCCGGAACAGGTTGCTGACGTCTTCTGGCGGCCGTTGAAACAGGCCATGGGGCCATTGCAACGGCGGCCGGACATTTTCTTTGCCGGACGGAACGAACTTGACGGGTTTTCCTCGGTCTGGGTTGTCGAAATGGGGCATCTGATGGGCACATGGGATCAGTCCTGGATCGGGCTCGCACCCTCCCGCAAGCTTTCGTTTCTGCGCTATTGCGAATTTCACCGCATTGAGAAGGAAAAGATCGTCGAAACCGCCTGCTACGTCGATATCCTGAACCTTTTGGCGCAATCGGGACGTCATCCAAGCGCGGGCACAACCGGATCGGTCCTGTTGACGCCTGGACCTGCGACGCATGATGGCCTATTGTACGATGCGCATTCGGAAACCGAAGGCCGGGCGAGTGTCGGTCTGATCTCTGACATGGTAACCGATTTGCGCGCGAACAAAGTTGGCTCGCCCGAAGAGCACATGACCCGTTTCTGGACGCCCAATATGTGCTGGTTCGGCCCCGGCGGCATCGGCGCCAGCGCATTCTTCGATGGTTATCGGCGCGGCCACTCAGGGCCGTTCGAGGAGGGTCTGGAATACGTTCGCCACACCGAACATGTCGCGCGTTTGGGCGAGGGCAACTACGGCGGGTTCTTCGGCTATCCCAGCCTATCCCTACGGTCGAAGGGTGGGTTTCTTGGTCTACCGCCTGGCGAAGTCGAAGCCGACATGCGGATCGTGGATCTCTACCGCCGCGATGGCGAAAAACTGGCCGAGAACTGGATCTTCATCGACATCCCACATTTCATGGCCATGCAAGGAGTGGACATTCTGGCAGAGCTTGGGCGCGAAAGCTGATCAGGTTCTGTTTGCCACGGTGCCGCGCTCGACCAGTTCTGGCACGATGCTCACGTTACCTGCTGTGTCGTTTCCGGCTATCGCAGCTAGCATCAGCGAGACGGATTGGTCGATCATCCGGTTGATCGGCTGGCGCAATGTCGTCAGATCATACTCAGGCAATGCCGCCATTGGAATGTCGTCAAAGCCGACAATCGACACGTCTTGCGGCACCGTGAGTTTCAACTCGCTGCGAATTACGCCGAGTGCTTCGATCGCCATGTAGTCGTTGGCGATGAAGATCGCATCTGGCCGCTTTGACGCTGGTCTGTCCAAAAGTTTGAGGGCAGCAGAGCGCGTCTCAGCCAGATCAAAATGCCCGGCAGCATGATCAAACAGGCTGTGTCCCTGATCCGACAGCTCTTGCTCAAATCCCAATTGGCGGTCGCGCCCGGTCGAAGATTCCGCCCAACCGGACAGCAACGCAATCTTCTGGTGTCCAGTTTCAATGAGATAGCGCGCTGCCAAGCGTCCGCCCAGGACATTGTCTGACGACACGCAAGACACACCTTCCTCAGCCTTTATCCGGTTGAACATAACGACTGAGATACCTTGATCCTGGCAATGCTTGCAAAGCGACGAAGACAGTTCGACCGATGCGGTGATAATCCCGTCAACCTTGTATTCCAGCAATTCGGATACCGTCTCTTCGACCCCGACTGCGGTTTCCGGCATCATGAAAACCATCGCGTGATAGCCGTTCTTCTGCAATTCGATACAGAGCTTTTCCAGTGCCAGCGCATAGAATTGATTGTCCAGATAGCTGAACAGCAAGGCGATGATCTTCGAGCGCCCAGTGATCATCGACCGGGCAAGAGCGTTTGGCCTATAGCCCAACTCCTTGGCCGCATCGAAGATTCTCTTCTTCGCTTCCGCCGATACGCCGGACTGAGTGGGTACACGAGAGAAGGCGCGGCTCACGGCTGATTGCGACACGCCCGCCCGTTTGGCGACGTCGACCGAAGTTACTGAATTCTTCCTGGCCATGTTCCATTTGCCCCGAATTTTTTGTTCCATTTGCCCCGTAATCAACGGAGAATCCGAGGATATTTTCTGCGTGGGCCGGAAGGCTTTCCACGATCCTATCTCTACCGAATGACCCAGGTCAATTGACGGATAGGCAGTATGTTCTGAAGCCTTCAACCCGTCTCGACGTCCGCTCATTTCAGTCGTTCTAAGCGGCAGAGGTTTCGTTTCGTCTTGACGCTGCACATCCTCAAACCTTTGGGTGTCCTGCAGACATGACATTCTGCGGCGACCGTATCCGCGACACACGCTGCTGCATTGCCTGTCATCGCCATGGCGGCCAAGGCCCGTCTTCAACATCCACAATGTCGGCTTATGCGTTTCTAGGCCATCGGCGCAGTTCGCCCTTGGACCTCCAAGCCGCCGAAAGCGCTCGCAGAAGATGCCCATTTGAGTGGCTGCCCTAAACGGGCGATCAGCCCTGCTTGCACAATCGCCCAGTCAGCACGGTGCTGATGACGGGGCGTGGAGGGAGGATCGGAGGGCAAATCATGCCAAGAGTCCAACTCCCCGCAGTTACCCCCATGTGCAAAGCCTGGAACAAAGGGCGCATCATCGGACAGAAACGTCCACTGCTGCCAAAACAGGTTTGGGCGATCCGTGCTCGATTCGAGCTTGCAGGCAATCTGCGCGACCTGACTTTGTTCAACGTCGCCATCGACAGCAAGCTTCGAGGCTGTGATCTGGTCAAGCTAACCGTGCCTGATTTTATCAAAAGCCATCGCGTCCGGGAACGTGTTTCGGTGATCCAGAGCAAAACCAAGCGGCCCGTTCAATTCGAACTGTCGGAAAACACGCGAAAAACCGTTCTGGTCTGGGTCAGAACTCCAGAGATGCTTGCTTGCCTGTTCATGTTTCCAAGCCGGTTTCACGACCGACCACACATCTCGACGCGTCAGTACGCACGGCTTATTCGCGACTGGGTGAAGGCGATCGGGCTGGAGCGAGTGGATACGGTTTACACTCGCTCCGCCGCACAAAGGCGGCCGAGATCTATCGTAAGACGGGCAACCTTCGCGCGGCGCAACTGCTCCTTGGCCACACCAAAGTCGACAGCACGATGCGTTAACTTGGTGTCGAATTGGAAGATGCTCTGAGCATAGCCGAGCGCATCGACATATGACCTACCTTGGCGAGCGGTTCTGCCGTTCGCCATCTCATAACGCGATAAACGGCGACTTCGGCGATATGAGTTGCAAAACAGCGATAGCCATGCCGCAGATGCGAGGTATTTCTGCGTCAGCAATAGCTGCGACTGCACAAGTCCGGTTTGTCCGCATCTTTCATATTGGCGTAGCGTGCGGCGAAAGATCGGTCTTGGGTCAGGCACAATCGGGGGCCCTGAACGACCGGTCTGGCGACATCCGCTGCGACACAACAATGAACGTGCCGCGCGTGCGAACGAATGCTGCATCAGCGAAGCCCGATAAGTGAACGACCGGAAAGTCCTGCTAGGCCGACCTTGATGCCGTCTGAACCGACCCGATGACCAACTGAAACCGTTAGATGACCGGTTCGAGCCCTTCTTGCATCATTCGGCGTCGCGGCATCAAATGCATTGAAGATTATGGAGAAGCAAAAGGGGAGATCGATTTGGGCAACAGGTTTGTCCTGCTTACGGGGTGTTCTGGCGGCGGGAAATCAACTTTATTGAAGGCTTTGGAAGATCGCGGATTTGCGACTGTCGAAGAGCCGGGCCGGCGTATCATTTCAGATGAACTTGCGAGAGGCGGAAAGGCCTTGCCATGGCTGGACATGAAAGCGTTTGCTCGACGTGCAATCGAGATGGCCAAGTCGGATTTGCAGGACGCGCAAAGCCTTGAAGGCATTGTTTTCTTTGACCGTGGTTTGATCGACGCGGCTATCGCTTTGGCACATTTGGGCGGTCGGCGGATTGTAGAGACAATTGGAGAAACCCGTGCATACCGGAAGCGTGTTTTCGTGGTCCCGCCCTGGAAGGAACTGTTTGCCAATGACGCTGAGCGGCAGCATGGATTTGAAGCGGCAGTTCAAGAACACACTCGTATTGAGAAGACGTTGGACGCACTAGGCTACATTAGAATGGAGTTACCAAAGGTATCTGTTCAAGAGCGGGTCGAAATCGTTTTGAAAGAGTGCGGTGCATTCTAGATCAGGGGTCCGCTTCGTCCGCATAGCTGCTGTCTAAGACAAAAAACACTGCATCTTAGATTAAAATCCGCTTCCTGTGCATTGCCGCCGTCACTGAGTCCTAGTGCTGCGCTAGCAGCGAAGGTCTGCTTGGTGGCCGAATCCACCAACTCTGATCCTTGGAGGAACGTCTGTTTTATCCGAGGTAGGATGACGGTGGAATATTCGCATCGGGATGGGTGCCGTCATTTGTCGCGTTTGGCATCAACCCTGCTTCTTGAAAATACTCGTGATTGCCCTTGAGCTGGCACCAACACGATGACCATGCTTTATGACAGATCAGGCACATTAATAAGGTAGACGAAAACCATACCAGAACGTTTTGAGCGCCACCTTCAAGCTTGGACACAAGAAGAAATTCAAAAATTGCACCTACTGGTGTCAAAGGGCATGGGCTTGAAAGCCATAGCCAAAGCTCTCACACGCTCTGAGGAATCGACCAAGAGCAGAGCGAAGCTTGACAAGATAAAGATCAAGAAAGCACGTTGATCTTGGTGCACTTCTGTCGTTCTTTGCAGCTGCGACCAATGGCTTCTTTGGGCTGCGAACAATCAATTGAGCTGCGTATAGCATGGTGGCAACGAGCCCAGTTTCACGGCTGCTGTGTGGAGATAGAGTGATCACTTTAGGGCCGGTAGAACTGCATCGTTGCACCATTTCCGCAGTGCTCAAATCTGGTTCGCTTTAGTTGGCAAGGCGGGCTCCCATTTTCGAAAAGACGTTTACCGCCGCCGACAACCACCGGAAAGATCCACAAGCGGAACTCGTCGATAAGATTATGGGCACGAAGCGTTTGAATCAGCCGGGCGCTGCCATGAACCTGTAAAAGAGGCCCATCCCTTGCCTTCAAAGCCGAGATTTCGCCGATAACGTCATCGTTGATCGGGTGCGAGTTTTCCCAGCGCAAACTGTCAGGCTGCGAAGTAACGACGTATTTCCTGGCGCCATTCATTCGGTCTGAAAGAGCGGACTTTGGTGCACCCGGCCAATGACCCGCAAAGATGTCGTAGGTCTTGCGACCAAAAACCATGTCATATGGCTCGGACATGGCGTGACGCTCGACTTGCTCCATCACGCCGTCCCAATACGGCGCGGCCCAGCCACCGTGTTCAAATCCTTCCGACGGATCTTCTTCTGGCATACTCGGGGATTGCATCACGCCATCGAGTGTCACGAATGTCAGAATGGCAAGCTGTCGCATGTGTCCGACCTGTCAGCTAACTTCTCTTGCAGAAAGGTACTCAGCGAGCTTGTCAAAGGCCTGATTCCAGCCACCGGCACCTGCCATGCCCGCCTCAACACCGATGTGGACCATGGTCATCAAAATTTTGCCATTCACCTCAGAGAGTTCAACAATGATCTCGGTGATGTCAGGAAAGTCATCAGGCATGCCCATCGCCTGAGGTGTGATAAGGGTTCCATCCTCATCACACATGCTCTCCGTATAGACGAGGCGATGCGGTCGGGTGACTTCTTTGTACACTCCCGTGAACCACATTTTCATGGGTCGCTCGGCGGACGTCATTTCCATGCAAACCTTACGCGTGCCGCCAACAACCACGTCCATTTCGGCTACTGGAACCGACATGCCACGGGGTCCATACCATGCACTAAACAGCGCCGGGTCAGTCCACATGTCCCAGATGGTGCCAATCGGGGCGTCAAATTCTCGCTCGATCTTTACCCATTTCTTCTCGTCATTCATCTGGTGTTTCCTTCATTCCATTCAGAATTCTGTCCATTGCGTCGAACCGAGCTTCCCAGATGAAACGGTATTGGTCGGTCCAGCCTGCAACGGCCTCCAGCGGTTTTGTGTCCAAAGCACAAGGGCGGAACTGAGCATCCTTGCCACGTAAGACCAAGCCAGCAGCCTCCAGTACCCGGATATGTTTGGAAATCGCGGGTAAGGTCGCATCGAAGGGTTCTGCAAGCTCGTTCACAGTCGCTGTGCCTTTGGCCAATCGGGCCAGAATCGCGCGCCTCGTCGGGTGGGCCAGTGCGGAAAAAGCTGCATCAAGTTGTTCATCACCTGTCATGGTGACATATTATACCATTTTGTTAATTAATCAATTGGTATAATAGGGTTCTGCAAATACGTGTTCGCATTCGCCGCTTTTGCGCGGCTTACCTGTAAATCAGACCAAGGTAGTTGCCAGCGCCTATGCCTGCTCGCCTCCCTGCTTGCGGATCGACCAAGCCCGCATTGGGCTGACAACCGTCATTGCTTGCGATGGTGCCTATGGCGGCTTCGTCCCGCATCTCGGAAACTGCAAAGTCTAGTTTTGAAAGTCTGCTTCAAGCTGGAAGCGGCCATCCGAAAACCTTCCCCGGCAATACGGCGATGGCGCGAAACAAGCAAAGAATGAGACCCGAAGATATGGAACCTCGAACTAAGAAAGTTGAAGGTTAATGCGCCCAGAGTTTTGGGCCAAAAATGCAAATCTTTGGGCGCACATACAAAAATTCAGAAGTCCAGGTTTTCGACGCTCAGAGCATTTTTCTGTATGAATTCACGGCGCGGTTCCACGACATCACCCATCAATTTAGTAAACAGGTCATCAGCTTCGAGCATATCATTCACCCGTACCTGCAACAGCGTCCTTGCATCCGGGTCCAACGTGGTTTCCCACAGCTGATCTGGGTTCATCTCGCCCAGTCCCTTATAGCGCTGCAGGGACAGGCCCTTTTCACCCTCTTCCAGAATGGCACGCAACAGGTCCAGCGGACCGTGGATGGCCTGCGACCGGTCGCGGCGGATCAGGGTTGCGGATGTGTTATAGATCTCCTGCAGGCTTTGGGTAAAACTGCCGGTCTTGCGCGCTTCGCCCGAGCGCAGCATCGGGCCATCCAGCGTACGCACCTCTTCAACACCGCGCAGGATACGAGCCAGGCGGATGCCGTGATCCTGCGTGATCCGACCCTGCCAGCCACGTTCGTATTCCAATGCGATCAGGTCAAGACGGGCTGCGACCTTGTCGGCCACGCCTTGCAGATCGGCATCAACCGCACCGGGGACAAAGGCACCGGCCACGGCGGCCTGTTCCAGAATGTGACGCGGATAGTGCGTCGGGAATGCATCCAGAACGCGTTTCAGCTGGCGCGCTTCGTCAACCACGCGCGCCAAGTCCTGGCCGGTCAATTCCTCGCCCGAACCCAGTTTCAGCACCGCACCCTCGACGCCCTGATTGATCAGGTAGTCATCCAGTGCCGCCTGATCTTTCAGATACACCTCGGACTTACCGCGCGCGACCTTATAAAGCGGCGGCTGCGCGATATACAGGTATCCGCCCTCGATCAGCTCTGGCATCTGCCGGAAGAAGAAGGTCAACAACAGCGTCCGGATATGTGCGCCATCCACATCCGCATCCGTCATGATAACGATCTTGTGGTAGCGCAGCTTTTCGATATTGAACTCATCGCGGCCAATGCCCGTGCCCAGCGCCATTACCAGATTACCGATTTCCTGGCTCGACAGCATCCGGTCGAACCGTGCACGCTCCACGTTCAGGATTTTCCCACGCAGCGGCAACACGGCCTGTGTCAAACGATCCCGACCTGTCTGAGCAGAGCCACCAGCCGAGTCCCCCTCGACCAGGAAAACTTCGGTCTTTGACGGGTCCTTCTCGGAACAATCCTTCAGCTTGCCAGCCAGATAGTTCACATCCATCGCCGTTTTGCGGCGGGTCAGTTCACGGGCTTTTCGTGCGGCTTCACGGGCCAGAGCAGCCTCGATGATTTTGCCCACGATGATTTTGGCTTCATTTGGGTTTTCTTCAAACCATTCAGCCAGCTTCTCGTTCACCATTCCTTCGACCGCCGGGCGGACCTCGGAACTGACCAGCTTGTCTTTGGTCTGTGAGGAAAACTTTGGATCCGGTACTTTGACCGACAACACGCAGGTCAGGCCCTCGCGCGCGTCATCGCCCGTAAAGCTGACCTTTTCCCTTTTCGCAATGCCGCTAGATTGGGCATAGTTGTTGATCGTGCGGGTCAGCGCACCCCGGAAACCCGCAATATGAGTACCGCCATCGCGCTGAGGGATGTTGTTGGTAAAGGGAAGAACCGACTCGTGATAGCTGTCATTCCACCACATCGCGATTTCGACACCGATATCGTCCCGCTCACCCTTGATATAGATCGGCTCGGGCATGGCAGACGACTTTGACCGGTCGAGGTATTTGACGAATTCCTTCACGCCGCCCTCATAAAACAGCTCAGTTTCCAGCCGTTCTGCGGGGCGTTCGTCGACCAGGATGATCCGCACACCCGAATTCAGGAAGGCAAGCTCGCGCAGGCGCTTTTCCAGCGTCTCGAACGAGTATTCGAGGTTCGAGAATGTATCAGTCGAGGCCAGAAAGCGCACCTCGGTCCCCGTACGGTCACCACATTCGCCGACCACTTTCAGATGTTCGACGGTTTCGCCCCCTTCGAACCGGGCGACATGTTCTTTGCCCTTGCGCCAGACGCGCAGTTCCAACCAGTTGGACAGCGCATTCACAACCGAAACGCCCACGCCGTGCAGACCACCAGACACCTTGTACGAGTTGCTGTCGAACTTACCGCCCGCATGCAGCTGGGTCATGATGACCTCGGCGGCGGACACGCCTTCTTCGGGATGGATATCCACCGGAATCCCGCGACCGTTGTCGCTGACTGAAACGCTGGAATCGGCGTGAATTTTCACTGTCACATGGTCGGCATGACCGGCCAGAGCTTCGTCAATTCCGTTGTCGACAACCTCATACACCATATGGTGCAGACCCGAGCCGTCATCGGTGTCACCGATATACATGCCGGGGCGCTTTCGAACTGCCTCTAAGCCTTTGAGAACCTTGATTGAATCCGCGCCGTATTCCTGCGGTGCCTGTGCGTCTTCGGACATGCCGTTAGTACCTATATTATTTTGGTAACTTATACGTTCTCTGGTGGGGAATGTCACGCGATCCCCCAATATTTTGTGCCAGAGTTTGGATTTTCAGCCGATCAAAGCTGATCGAGGTCTGCGGCGATATCTGCGGCGATTTCCTTGGCGTTGACGTCGCTGCGTTCAGCGGACAATCGCAGGCCCAACAGGTCGGATTGATAGCGCGCCGCAAGCCGCTCTGGATCGTGGTCAGGACCGATCTCTCGGGCCTGTTGCGCCTGTCTAAACAGCGTTGCAAAACATTGCTTCATCTCAGCCATATGCCGGCTGGCTTTCTGCGCTAGCTGGTGATCCCTGGCCTGCAATTCGGCAAAGGTCTTGGCGAGCATACAGGCCTGCACCGGCGTTTGGCTGGAATCGATCACAATCTGCGGCTGCGTCTTTAACGCGGCCAGCGGCCCGATGTCTTCTGCCAGCGCTGTCAGCCGCGCTACACCGTCCTGCGTGTAACGTTCCAGCGCCAGCGCATAAAGCGCGTCTTTCGACCCAAAGGCCGCATAGAAACTGCCCGGTTTCAACTTCAGCTCGCGCTCCAGATCCTTCAACGACGTCCCGGCCCAGCCATGGCGCCAGAATATGTCGCGGGCCTGCGCGATCAGCGCGTCTCGGTCATAGGTAGGTTTGCGGGGCATCGACATCACCAATTCTTGAACGGTCACTCAAATATATACTTGAGTGATCACTCAAGAAAGACTATTTCCAACTCAGACATCAAAAAATGGAGCATCCACATGGCCGATTTCCCATCCCACGACCTGACCACCGCGCCCGAAGCATCCAAACCTTTGCTGGAAAAATCTCAGGCCGCGTTTGGCCGCCTGCCCGGCCTGCATAAGGTGATGGCCGAAAGCCCGCAGCATCTGGAAGGCTATCAGGTTCTGCACGGTCTCTTCATGCAGACCGATTTCGACAATGACGAAAAAACCGTCGTCTGGCAGACCATCAATGTCGAGAACGAGTGCCACTATTGCGTGCCGGCCCATACCGGCATCGCCAAGATGATGAAGGTGTCGGATGACATCACTGATGCCTTGCGCAACGAAACCGCGCTGCCCAATGCCAAGCTCGAGGCTCTGCGGACGTTCACTTTGCAAATGATGCAGTCCCGCGGCAATCCGACCGATGCGCAGCTGCAAGCCTTCTTTGACGCCGGGTATTCGCACCGTGCCGTGTTGGATGTGGTGCTGGGCCTGGCGCAAAAAACCATGTCGAACTACGTCAATCACATGGCACAAACCCCAGTTGACGAAGTAATGCGCGGCTTCTTGTGGGAACGTAAGGTCAGCGAACCGGCCTAATCGACGACCGAGCCCTCATCGCCTTCGGTGACAACCAGGGTCTGGGCCCGGTCCCCCAATTCCGCAAACAGTTCAGGCCCGGTGCCCGTCATCCAGGCCTGAGCGCCCAGCGCGCAAATCTCATCATAGAGCGCGGCGCGGCGCCCGGCATCCAGATGGGCGGCAACCTCATCCAGCAACACAATCGGCGGTGCCCCGATCATCCCGGCCAAAGCTCGCGCGTTGGACAGGATCAGCGAGACCAGCAGCGCCTTTTGCTCACCGGTCGAGCAATCCTTGGCCGGAACGCCCTTGGCGGCAAAGACGCCGTACAGGTCAGACCGGTGTGGCCCGACCAGTGTGCGCCCCGCCGCCAGATCGCGAAAGCGGCTTTCATTCAGCGCCTCACGCAGATCATCCGCCGTTTCCGGCATGGCACCTTCTGTTTGAACCAGCTCAAGATCAGCCGATGGAAAACCCGTTTCGGCCTGATCCTGTGCTGTGCGCAGATGATCCAGAGCGGCCATGCGCGCCACATGGATGCGATGCCCGGTTTCGGCCATCTGCCCTTCCAGCGCCGCGTACCAATGGGCATCGCGCACCTGCTCTTTCAGCAGCCGGTTTCGTTCGCGCATGGATTTTTCATAAATCAGGGATGCTTCGGCATGGGAGGGATCAAAGCTCAGCGCGATGCGATCGAGAAATCGCCGCCGCCCCTCAGCCCCCTCGATCCACAGCCGATCCATCGAAGGAATCAACCAGACAACCCGCGCCAGTTTACCCAGATCAATCTGACTGGCGGATTTGCCATCAATCCGAACCTGCCGCGCCGTGCCGCCTTCGGACCATGTCTCGATCTCGTAATGCTGTCCCTGCGCTTGCAGCAGACCGGATAGCTTCCAGCCCAGCGCCTCGGGCCGCCGCGTCATCTCGGCAGCACTGGCCCGCCGCATGCCACGGCCGGGTGAAAACATCGAAACAGCTTCAAGGATATTGGTCTTGCCCGCGCCGTTGGGTCCGTGAATGGCAACCGGACGGCCATCCAGCGACAGACGCGCCAGTTTGTGAGAGCGAAAATGCGAGACCGTCAGTTCGGTCAGGGCCAAAGTCATGACCCCTCTCTTTCCTCAGCGATCAGCCCCCAAAGCCAATCAGACACGCATCGGCATGACCACATAGACCGCGCTTAGGTCATTGCCTTCGCGCATCAGGGTCGGATCACCGGCGGAGTTGAACAGGAACACCGCGTTTTCGCGATCTACCTGAGAAGCAATTTCCAGCAGGTATTTTGCGTTGAAACCGATCTCGAGCCGTTCATCTGAATATGCGACGGCCAATTCTTCCTCGGCTGCACCGCTGTCCGGTGCATTGACGGAAAGAACCAGTTTATCTGTATCCAGCTGCAGCTTAACCGCGCGCGAACGTTCCGACGATACCGTCGCAACCCGGTCGACGGCCTGAGCAAACTCAGCCGCATCCACTTCCAGTTGCCGCGTATTGCCCTGCGGGATGACCCGTGTGTAGTCGGGGAATGTGCCGTCGATCACCTTCGAGGTCAGCGTGATATCCGGCGTTGCGAAACGCACCTTGGTTTCGCTGACGGAAACGGCGATATCCATCTCGTCATCGTCCAACAGCTTGCGCAACTCACCCACTGTTTTGCGCGGCACGATCACGCCGGGCATATCCGCAGCCCCATCCGGAAGGTCTGCGTCAATGCGCGCCAGACGGTGACCATCGGTGGCCACACAGCGCAGCACCTTGCCGCCTTCGGAGCCATCTGAAACATGCATATAGACGCCATTCAGATAGTACCGCGTCTCTTCGGTTGAGATGGCGAATTTCGATTTGTCGAACAAACGGCGCAGCAATGCTGCCGAAGCCGTAAAGTTCGACTGGTATTCCGATGAGGCCATAACTGGAAAATCTTCTTTCGGCAGAGTCGCCAGAGAGAAGTTCGATCGCCCGGCTTCAACCGTCAGACGACCTGCCGCACTGTCGGCGGTCAGGGTGACCAGCGCACCATCGGGCAGTTTGCGCACGATCTCGTGCAGGGTTGTGGCGGCAACCGTGGTGGCGCCGGCCTTTTCCACCTGCGCAGGGGCCTTGTCGACCACTTCGATATCCAGATCGGTGGCGCGGAACATGGCCTGACCGCCTTCGGCCTCGATCAGAACATTAGCAAGTATAGGGATCGTGTTGCGTCGTTCGACGACGGATTGGGCCTGGGAAACGGCCTTGAGAAGGGTGCCGCGTTCGATGCTGATCTTCATACCCTTAATTCCTCTGACTTGCGTGCCGAAAATGGGCGGGACTGGCACGTTAGCGCCTCCGCCCTGAGGCACAAGGATTTTTTATGGATTTCTGAGTCGGTTTGCCCGCAGGGTCAAGAGGCCCGTGACCCTGCGGGCACAGTTCATAGCCAACCGTGGACTATTGCGCACAAAAAAACGCCCCGGCCATCAGGATCCGGGGCGCCTGTTTAATGCCTAGAAGATACTCAGGCTTCCAGCGCGCGACGCAGCATTTCCACGTCTTCAGCGATTTGGCCATCGGTTGTCTTCAGTTCTTCGATGCGTTTGACGCCATGCATGACCGTGGTGTGATCGCGACCGCCAAACCGACGGCCAATCTCGGGCAAAGAGCGGCTGGTCAGCTGTTTGCACAGATACATCGCCACCTGACGTGGGCGGGCATAGGAGCGCAAACGCTTGGGGCCTATAATGTCGCTAAGGCGGATATTGTAATATTCTGACACTTTGCGCTGAATCTCTTCGACGGTAATCTTGCGTTCTGACGCGCGCAGCACGTCCGCCAGGCAATCCTGCGTCAGCTCCATGTCGATCTCGCGCCCGACAAGCGAGGCAAAGGCAAACAGCCGGGTCAAGGCCCCTTCCAAAACACGCACATTGGTCGAGATGCGATGGGCCAGGAATTCCAGCACACCATCTACGATAGTCACGTCAGGATAGGTGCGGCTGTATTGCTGAACCTTGGTTTGCAGGATGCCCAGACGCAGTTCGTAATCAGTGGGATGCAGATCGACGACCAGACCACATTGCAGGCGTGATTTCACACGGTCCTCCAGGTCCTTAATCTCGCCCGGGGCGCGGTCGGCCGAGATGATGATCTGTTTGTTCTGGTCTACCAGCGCGTTGAAGGTGTGAAAAAACTCTTCCTGAGTCGAATCCTTTCCAGCGATAAACTGGACGTCATCAACCATCAGCACATCGACAGAACGGAACAGGTGTTTGAAGTCCATCATCCGGCGTTCCCGCAGGGCCTGGACAAAGCGGTACATGAACTGTTCCGCCGACAGGTACAGAACATTCAATTCGGGATGTTTGGTCTTTAATTCCCAGGCGATGGCATGCATCAGGTGGGTTTTACCCAGGCCGACACCGCCATACAGAACCAGCGGGTTAAAAGTCACGGGGCCACCTTCGGACACACGACGCGCGGCGGCATGGGCCAGCTCGTTGGGCTTGCCGACCACAAAGCTGTCAAACGTGAAACGAGAATCCAACGGCGCCGCCTGCAGGGATTCCAACGCATCATTCGCGGTCGCGGATAGAGTCGGCGTATGCGCTTCCTGAACGCGGGCAGGCGCAGTTGCCACGTCGCTCGAAGGACGTACCGGAGAGTTCGCTGCCACTCGGAACGCGAGGCGCTGTACAGATTCTCCAGCGGTGTTCATCTCATACAGGATAAGATCCGCAAAATTCTGGCTCACATAATTGCCCATAAAGTTCGTCGGAACCGAGAACACCGCTACACCGTCCTGCAGCTCTTGGAATTCAAGAGGCTCGATCCAGGTGGTATAGTTGTTCTTTCCGATCGCCTTGAGCAGTTTGTTACGCAGTAGTCCCCATTTCTCTTGTGTCATTAAGCGCCTCACGCATCCCATTCTTTATTGGCCTGTCGGCCTTATTACTAAGCCCCGGTCGCCCGGATCACGATGTCACTCGCAAAAGGATACCCTGCGCCAAACCGCAGAAGTTTGGCGGGTTTGTCCCTGAAAGTCAGCACAATCCAAACTCGTGACATCCAGCACCTGAATATCCCGAAAAGCGGCCTGCGCTTCGCAATCTTATCTTTAGACAGGGCTCGGATCCTCGGTTACCCCAAGACCCTCAGCAGATCAGCAAACCGGTTTATCCGGATGCCAACATTCGTTCCTCGACCGCTCTGATGCCCGTCAGTACAATCGCAGGAACAGCCTGTCCCCCCAAGCGAGTGAATCGCTGTATCAGTGGTAACAAGAGGCCGACGTCTGCGGCAACGAAACTCTGATATTGACTCGGGTCTTTGTGCGAAAGAATCTCTCGGCAACGTGAAGACGCGGTATTCTGGCAACAGCAAAAGGGCGCCGCGATATGCGACGCCCTTCGGAATAGTTCAGCCATGCTTACGTGACCCTAGGTCACATAAAGACTCAGCCCAGCGATTTAACGCGGGCCGACAGGCGGGACATTTTGCGGGAGGCTGTGTTCTTGTGGAAGACGCCCTTTGTGACGCCGCGCATCAGTTCGGGCTGAGCTGCGCGCAGAGCAGCAGTTGCTGCGTCCTTGTCACCGGATGCGATTGCTTCTTCTACTTTGCGCAGATAGGTGCGGATACGCGAACGACGCGCTTTGTTAACGGCGAAACGCTTTTCGTTCTGACGAGCGCGTTTTTTTGCCTGGGGCGAATTTGCCATGTGTCTCTGACCTTTGTTCGGTACGGTTATGTAGTAAGCGCGCCACGGATATCCGCACCGGATCAGAATCACGAGTGTGAGTCGGGCCAAGCGGGCCGCACGCGCATGTATAGCGGCGGTGCATAGCCAAGTTTTCAGGCTTTGCCAAGCCGATTCTTCACTGCTGAACCGCGGGCAAGAAAAAGGCGGGCTCAGCCCGCCTGTTCGATACATATTTCGTGGCCGGTTTATTTGTCCCGGAATTGAGCCGAGCGTTTTTCCAGAAAGGCTGCCATGCCTTCTTTCTGGTCCTCGGTGGCGAACATCGAATGGAACACCCGGCGCTCGAACAACATACCTTCGCTCAACGGCACTTCATAGCTGCGGTTGACCGCCTCTTTTGCCGCCATGGTCGACAGTTGCGATTTCTCGGCAATTTTCTGGGCCACGCCAATGGCTTCTTCGATCAACTTCTTGGCCGGTACAATCCGGCTGACAAGACCAGAACGTTCAGCCTCTTCCGCGTCCATGAAGCGACCGGTCAGATTCATGTCCATCGATTTTGACTTGCCGACGAACCGGGTCAGACGTTGGCTGCCGCCCAGCCCTGCAATAACGCCCAGATTGATTTCAGGCTGGCCAAACTTGGCAGTATCGGCGGCAATGATGAAATCGCACAGCATCGCCAATTCACAGCCACCGCCTAGCGCATAACCCGCAACTGCTGCAATGATAGGTTTGCGGATGGCCGAGATACGATCGTTGGCCTCGGCAAACAGGTTGACAGTGAAGACGTCAACAAAGCTCATCTCGGACATTTCCTTGATGTCCGCACCTGCGGCAAAGGCCTTGTCCGAGCCGGTGATGACGACGCAGCGTACCTTGTCGTTTCCATCCGCCTCTTCCAACGCGGTGCACAATTCACCCAGCAACTGAGTGTTCAGCGCATTCATCGCATCGGGGCGGTTGAGTTTGATGAGGGCGACGTGGTCTTCGATTTCGACGATGATCGTCTCAAAAGCCATGAGTTAAAGCTTCCGGTTGTTCCGTTCAGGTACGATTCCTTACCACGCGAAAAACTTGGATCAAGCTATCTTTGGCATTGCACACAATAGAAGGATGAGCGACCGGACTGGGTGATTCTCTTGATTTCTGCCCCGCAACCCCCTGTCCGGCAGGGCGCACCCTCGCGCCCGTAGACATCAAAGCTGTGCTGAAAATATCCAAGTTCTCCATCGGCTTGCCGGAAATCCCGCAGCGACGATCCACCTGCCTCGATCGCCTCCTGTAGCACTTGACGGATGATCGGAACCAACGCGGCAACGCGGGTAGAAGAAATCTGTCCCGCTTTGCGACGTGGCGACACTCGACCCCGATACAGCGCTTCGCAGACGTAGATATTGCCCAGTCCTGCAACGATTCCCTGATCCAACAGCGCTGATTTGACCGGTGTGTTCTTGCCTTTGAACGCTTCGATCAGATGCTGTTCATGAAAATCATTGCCCAAAGGCTCCGGTCCCAGGACCGATAACAGCTTATGATGCTCGGCGGTTGCCGTAGGTAGCAGGTCCATCGCACCAAACCGACGTGGGTCATTGAAGGTGATCCGGGCACCATTGGCCATGTGGAACACCACATGGTCATGTTTCTCGGGCATGGGATGGGTATGCTCAAATTGGCCCAGCGGATCACCCGAGACCGTCATCCGCCCGGACATGCCCAGATGAATCAGTAACGTTTCGCCACTGCTAAGATCAGCTAGAATGTACTTGGACCGCCGCCGCAACCGATCGACCCGCTGGCCGGTCAGCCGTTCGGCCATCCGGTCAGGAAACGGCCAGCGCAAATCGGGGCGATTTACATCCGCCTGTTCGATCACGATACCTTCCATCGCCGGGGACAGGCCGCGTCTTACTGTCTCGACCTCGGGCAATTCGGGCATTTCCTGGCTCCTATTCCAAAGGGCCGCATTGTGCCCGGTTCTTATCGCCCTATAACAGAGGCGAAATTCGACAAACGGCAAGGCAAATGTCCGACAACAGCGACAAGACCACTCATTTCGGGTTCGAAACCGTGCGCGAGGCCGACAAGGCCGGGCGCGTGCAGGGCGTGTTCAACTCGGTCGCCTCAAAATACGATGTGATGAATGATGTCATGTCGATGGGCATTCACCGGATCTGGAAAGACGCAATGATGGACTGGCTGGCCCCACGCCCCGGTCAGCGCCTGCTGGACGTTGCGGGCGGCACCGGCGATATCTCGTTCCGGTTCCTGAAACGCGCAGGCAGCGGCCATGCAACTGTTTTGGACCTGACCGAGCCGATGCTGATCGAAGGCCGACAGCGGGCCGAGGCGGATCAGATGTCGGACAGTCTGAATTGGGTGGTGGGCGATGCGATGGCCCTACCGTTCGAAGATAACACCTTTGACGTCTACACGATCTCCTTCGGCATCCGAAACGTGACTCGCCCGCAAGAGGCATTGGACGAGGCCTACCGCGTATTGAAACCCGGCGGCCGCCTGATGGTTTTGGAATTCAGCCAGTTGCCCAATGACGGGCTGCAGAAACTCTATGACCTCTATAGTTTCAATGTCATCCCGCGCATGGGGAAACTGATCGCCAATGATTTTGACAGCTATCAGTATCTGGTCGAATCGATCCGTAATTTCCCGGATCAGGATACTTTCCTGAACATGGTCCGCACCGCCGGGTTCGACAACGCGAAATACCGTAACCTGACCATGGGCATTGCCGCGCTGCATTCCGGCTGGAAAATCTGATGCGCGGCCCTCACAATATCATCCGCTTGATCCGGACCGGCGCGACTCTGGAACGGACAGGTGCCATGAATGTCGTTCTGGACGCGTTCGAAGCACCACGTGCCCTGCGAGTTCTGGCCCACACCCTGGGCAAACCCTTTCAATGGCTGGGTTACAAAGGCGATCCGTCGATGCCCCCAGCCACCCGTGCCCTCACCGCCCTGGGACCTGCTTATATAAAATTCGGTCAGGTTCTGTCCACGCGGCCCGACGTGGTTGGAGACGAACTGGCCGAACAGCTACGCGTGCTGCAGGACAAACTACCCCCGTTCTCCAAGGCCGAGGCCATGGCCGAGGTCGAGAAAGAGCTTGGTCAACCCGTCGTCGAGATATTCGATGAGTTCAGCGAACCGATTGCGGCCGCCTCAATCGCCCAGGTCCATAAGGCCAAGTTGGTCAGCACAGGCGAGGATGTCGCCGTCAAGGTTTTGCGGCCGGGGATCGAACGTGCCTTCCGCAAGGATGTTGATGCGTTCTATTTTGCTGCCCGAATCGTGCAACTCTTCGCCCCCGGCGCGCGCCGCCTGCGCCCGATGGAAGTGATCGAACATTTCGACGGCGTCGTGCGTGGCGAGCTGGACTTGCGTCTGGAAAGCTCGGCTGCCTCGGAATATGCCGCTAACACCAAGGACGATGCCGGATTCTGGTTGCCCCCCGTGGTCTGGTCCCTGTCGGCGCGTCGGGTAATGACACTCAGCTGGGCAGATGGCATCCCGCTGGGCGACAATGGCGCACTGGATGCAGCCGGTCATGACCGCCGCGATCTGGCCGAACGCGTGCTGCGCCTGTTCCTGCTGCATGCTCTGCGCGACGGCTATTTCCACGCTGACATGCACCAGGGTAACCTAAAGGTCGCGGCAAATAGCGATATCATTGCCTATGACTATGGCATCATGGGCCATATCGACGAATACACGCGCCGAGTCTATGCCGAGATTCTCTTTGGCTTTATCCGCCGCGACTACAAGCGCGTGGCCGAGGTGCATTTCGAGGCCGGATATGTCCCTGCCAATCAGGACGTCGATGAATTCGCCCGTGCCCTGCGCGCGGTTGGAGAGCCGATCTTTGGTATGAACGCCACCCATATCTCAATGGGACGGTTGCTCAGCTATCTGTTCGAAGTCACTGAACGCTTCGGCATGGAAACCCGTACCGAGCTGATCCTGCTTCAGCGTACAATGGTTGTGGTCGAAGGCGTCGCGCGTTCACTCGACCCGCAAATGAACATCTGGGAAGTCGCCCGGCCCGTGGTCGAAGACTACATCAAACAATCCATCGGCCCCCGCGCCGCACTTCGCGATCTTGGCAAAACAGCAATGGTTCTGGCCCGGTTTGGTCCGCGGCTTCCAGCACTGGTGGAAAACGCATTGATTTCCCAAACCCAAAAGGATGAGCCGACCCGGTCGCGCCTATGGTCCGTTGCCTTGCCCGCCACCATTGGTGCCGCTACCGGCGCGGCGCTCGTCCTATTGCTGACAAGCTTCAGCTAAACCCAATCCCGCCCGCCTCATCCGGCCAAAAATACCTTCGGGGGAATTGCGCCACAGGCGCGATGAGGGCCAGACAGCCCCCCTGCTTGGTTCGGTTTCAGAGCAGCTCAAAGGCAATGGCGATGCCCTGACCGCCACCGATGCACATGGTGACCAAACCCTTGGACCCGCCCGTGCGCTCCAGCTCATATAGGGCTTTCAGCGTTATAATCGCACCGGTTGCACCCACCGGATGGCCCAGCGCAATCGCCCCGCCATTCGGATTTACCTTGGCGGCATCCAAGCCCAGCTCTTTGTTCACGGCCAACGCTTGCGCGGCAAAAGCTTCGTTGCTTTCGATCACATCGAAATCACCCAGCGTCAGGCCCGTCCGCGCCATCAGGTTCTGCACCGCAGGAACCGGACCAATGCCCATCACCTCGGGGCGTACGCCTGCGTGGCCATAGCCCAGAATGCGTGCCTTGGGTTTCAAGCCGACCTTTTCGGCCGCCTCCGCCGTGGCCAGTACCATCGCCGCCGCACCATCGTTGATGCCCGACGCGTTGCCCGCCGTCACCCGGCCATCCTTGCGGAAGGCAGGACGCAGCCCGGCCAGCGCTTCGGCGGATGTCTGTTTGGGATGTTCGTCGACCATGAAATCGACCATGTCGCGCTTGATCTTGACCTGAACCGGCGTGATCTGGTTTTGGAAATACCCCGCCTCCAGCGCAGCCGCCGCACGGGTTTGGCTGGCCATCGCGAATTCATCCATCTGCTCACGTGTGATCTGGTGCTCATCAGCAACGTTTTCCGCCGTAATGCCCATGTGGCCAGTGCCAAACGGGCAGTTCAACGCACCCAGCATCATATCCATCGAGGCGACATCGCCCATCTTTGCACCCCAACGGGCCTGTGGCACGATATAGGGGCTGCGCGACATGCTTTCGGCGCCACCAGCCACCGCGAATTCAGCATCGCCCAGCATCAGGGACTGTACGGCCGATACAATCGCCTGCGCACCGGACCCGCACAGGCGGTTCACGTTCATCGCGGGCGTCTCAACCGGAATACCGGCCTGTTTGGCCGCGGCGCGCGACAGGTACATGTCGCGTGGTTCGGTATTGATGACATGACCAAACACCACAGTGCCGATCTGCGCGGGTGCAACACCGGACCGTTCCAGCGCGGCTTCGGTCACAACGGTCGCTAGATCAATCGGCGCGGTCGAAGCCAATGCGCCACCAAATGTGCCAATCGCGGTGCGTGCACCATCAAGAATGACGATATCTTTCATGTCTCTTCTCCTCGTGGATTTGAGGGCACTATGCATCCGACCCTTGGGGCTGTCCCATGGGACGTACCGTCACAAGCGGAATTGACACAAGGCCCATAAATGCGCATGAGATTCCGTCATGACGGACAATACAGACGATATTCTGACACGCCTGCCCACCCGCCTGAAAGAGGCCCGCCGCGCTAAAGGCCTGTCACTTGAAGCGGTTGCCAATCTCAGCGGTGTGTCCAAATCCATGGTCAGCCAGATCGAACGCGGTGAAAGCAGCCCGACGATCTCGACCCTGTGGAACCTGACCCGCGCCCTGCAGGTGGACTTCGCAGGCCTGCTGGAAGAAACCAACGGCACCGATCAGATCGAAACCCTGCGCAGTGAAGAAGTGCCCAGCATCGACAATATGGGCCAGAATTGCCGCATCCGTATCCTCTCACCGCCCGAAGAGGCCGGAGGGCACGAGGTCTATGATATAAGCTTTGACAATGACGGCGCTCTGAACAGCCAGCCCCATGCGCGTGGCGCGCGCGAACAGCTAACGGTACTTGAAGGTGCGGTGCGCGTCACCTCGGGCAGTGCCGTCAGCGAACTGAACCAGGGCGACACCGCGCGATACGCGGCCGACGTTCTGCACTCAATTACTGCCAAGAAGCCAGCAAGGGTTTTCCTGATCGTCAAAAACGCCTGACACCGGCGCATTTCCGTCTTTACGGAAATTTTTCCTTCATACTGTAATTCCCCTATTTGGGAATTTCATCCGTTATGGTAGACATGCGACTCAGTTGAACGGAGATCGCCATGTCAGATGCATTCCTGTCCCATGTCACCGACACCCTCGTGCAGATCGAAGCGGAGGGTCTGTACAAGCGTGAACGAATGATCACCTCGCCCCAGGGCGGCGAAATTACTGTGGGCGACAGGCAGGTCATCAATCTGTGCGCCAACAATTATCTGGGTCTGGCCGATCATCCGGCACTGATCGCCGCCGCCAAAGACGCGATGGAGCCCAAAGGGTTCGGCATGGCCTCGGTCCGGTTTATTTGTGGCACACAGGACATTCACCGTGAGCTGGAACAGAAGCTGGCACAATTCCTGAATAAGGACGATGCGATCCTGTTTGCAGCCTGTTTTGATGCCAATGGAGGGCTGTTTGAGCCTTTGTTAGGGCCTGAAGATGCCATCATCTCGGACAGTCTGAACCATGCCTCAATCATCGACGGGGTACGGTTGTGCAAGGCCAAACGTTATCGTTATCTGAACAACGACATGAACGATCTGGAGGCCTGGCTGAAGCAGGCACGCGAGGACGGCGCGCGTCACATCATGATCGCGACAGACGGTGTGTTTTCGATGGATGGCTATCTGGCTAACTTGCCGAAAATCCGCGAACTGGCGGACAAATATGACGCCATTGTTATGGTCGATGACTGCCATGCCACCGGATTCATGGGTCCGAACGGGGCTGGTACACCGGATCATTTCGGTGTCGCTGTGGATATTCTGACGGGAACCTTGGGCAAGGCACTTGGGGGGGCAATCGGCGGTTATATCGCCGGGCCGCAGCCGGTGATCGACCTGCTGCGGCAGCGGGCGCGGCCCTATCTGTTCTCAAATTCGCTGCCGCCTTCAATCGTTGCTGCCGGGATCGAAGCCATCCGTCTGGTCGAAGAGGGCGACATGCTGCGCGCGCAACTGTTCGGCAACGCCAAATACTGGCGCGCGGGGCTGGAAGGCTTGGGCTTTGACCTGTTGCCCGGTGAACACCCGATCATCCCGGTAATGCTGGGTGAGGCCCAGCTGGCGCAGGACATGGCATCGCGGCTTTTTGACGAAGGCGTCTATGTCTCGGGCTTTTTCTTCCCGGTCGTCCCGCGCGGGCAGGCGCGGATCAGAACGCAAATGAATGCGGCCCTGACCCGGGATGAACTGGACCGTGCATTGGCCGCCTTTGGCAAGGTCGGCAAAGAACTGGGGATCATCTGATGCGACCCAACACGATGAAAGCGCTGGAAAAATCCAAACCCGGGGAAGGTCTGTGGATGGTCCAGGCCCCGGTGCCCGAAATTGGCCCGGATGAAGTGCTGATCCGCATCAACAAGACCGGCATCTGCGGCACCGATATCCACATCTGGAACTGGGACGACTGGGCCGCCGCCACGGTGCCCACCCCGATGATCACCGGCCATGAATTTGCCGGTGAAATCGTTGAGATCGGGCGCAACGTGACCGGGCTTGAGATCGGCCAGCGCTGCTCCGGCGAGGGGCACCTGATCACAACCGACAGCCGCCAAAGCCGCGCTGGCAAGTTCCATCTGGATCCCGGCACGCGCGGAATCGGCGTCAACGAACAGGGTGCCTTTGCGCAATACCTGAAACTACCTGCCTTCAACGTGGTGCCCCTGCCCGATGACATTCCCGACGAAATCGGAGCCATTCTCGACCCGTTGGGGAATGCCGTGCACACCGCACTCAGCTTTGATCTGCTGGGTGAGGATGTGCTGATCACCGGTGCAGGCCCCATCGGCATCATGGCCGCCGCCGTGGCCCGCCATGCAGGCGCGCGGCATGTGGTGATCACCGATATCAATCCGGACCGCTTGACGCTGGCTGCGCATGTTGTGCCAACATTGCGCCCTGTCGATGTGACCAAGGAAGATTTGCAGGACGTGATCGCCGAACTGGGCATGCAGCAGGGTTTTGACGTCGGGCTAGAGATGTCAGGTTCACAAATTGCACTGGACCAGATGGTCGAGGCACTGGTGATGGGCGGCAAGATCGCTCTGCTGGGCATCCCACCTGGAAAATCCCCCGTGGACTGGTCCCGCATCGTATTCAAGGCCATCACCATCAAAGGTGTCTATGGGCGCGAGATGTTCGAGACCTGGTATAAGATGATTGCCATGTTACAGAACGGTTTGGATGTCAGCCGAGTGATCACGCACCGTTTCAAGGTTGATGAATTCGCCAAGGGCTTTGGCGAGATGAAATCAGGTCGATCCGGCAAGGTTGTTCTGGATTGGACCTAACCCTCTGGCGTTAAACGGCTTCACCCCCTAAACAGGAGGGAACTCAGGTGTTTGGAGGCGCAGATGAGCGACAAGGACAACCGGTATCTTGAACGCGGGATCGAGGACACTCTAGTCACGGATTTCGCCGAAACCCACCGCAAGAGCTATGGCGACTTCCTGCAGCTCAAAACCCTACTGAATCTGCAAAAGACGTTTCAGGATCCCGCGCAACCAGATGAGATGCTGTTCATCATCATCCATCAGGTCAGCGAGCTGTGGCTGAAGCTGATGCATCACCAGCTGGTCGAAGTGCGCCGCTTTCTGCAAGAGGACGAATTTGGCCCGGCAATGAAGAATCTCGACCGGGTCAAAGCAATCCAGCGGCAGTTGATTTCCGCGTGGGAAACGCTTCTGACCATGACCCCCGCCGATTACATGACCTTTCGGCAAGCACTTGGCAGCTCCTCGGGATTTCAAAGCTATGGCTATCGTCAGATTGAATTCATTCTGGGCAACAAGGATGCCTCGACCCTGAAGGTTCATCAGCATGATCCCGAAGTCATGGAATTATTGGATGCCGCATTGACCAAGCCTTCGCTTTACGACGAAGTGCTGCACATGCTGGCCCGGCAAGGGTTTGACGTGCCTGATGACCTGCTGAACCGTGACTTTGCACAACCCTATTCCGGCGACCCGCGCGTGGTGAAAATCTGGGCTCAGGTGTTTCACAATACCGATCAGTATTGGGACCTCTATGCGCTGGCCGAAAAGCTGATGGACGTGGAATCCCTGTTCCAGCGCTGGCGGTTTGACCATGTCACCGCGGTCGAGCGAGTTATTGGCAACCAGCCGGGTACAGGCGGGTCCAGCGGTGTGTCGTTCCTGCGCAAAGCGCTGGACTTGCGGTTCTTTCACGATCTCTACGATGTGCGCACCGAATTGATGTATAGCGGGCAGGAGTAGGCGATGCTGTATCGTGGTTTCACTCAGACAGAGCTGGAGCAGGAGTATTCTCCCAGTTCGATGGTTGGCGGCGATCTGACACCCTATCTTGAGAGCTACGCCGCGCTGAGTGCGCAGAACCGCGCCCGGATGGAATGCCGGGAAAACCTGCCCTTCGGCGAAACATCTGAACAGGTGCTCGACTTCTTTCCTGCGTCGACGGCCAACGCTCCGCTGCATGTCTTTATTCACGGAGGTTACTGGCAGGCGCTCAGTCAGCGTGAGTCGGCGATGATGGCCCCTACACTGGTGGAAAACGGGCAAGCCTTTGCAACGCTGAACTATATGCTCGCACCTGAGGCCCGACTGGATCAGATGATCAAAGAGTGCCGCGATGCCCTGCTTTGGCTGGGATCACAGGCGACGGCCCTTGGGTTCGATCCGGCGCAGATCACCTTGTCGGGGCACAGCGCCGGGGCACATCTGGCAGCCATGATGATGGCGACTTCAGCCGATGCGCTAGCCCGCGCCGGCTTGCGAGTACGAGAGGTGATTCTGATCAGCGGCGTCTATGATCTTGAACCGATCAGCCTGACGCCGGTGAATGACCCGCTGCAACTGACCCCGGTCGAAATACACGATCTCTCACCCATTCTGCACCTGCCCGCCCCCGGTCCGCGTTACCATGTAACCGTCGCCGAGCGCGACACACCCGAATTCATTCGTCAAAGCCGGGACTATGCGGAATTGCTGCGTAAAGGCGGGCATTCTGTC
Source organism: Ruegeria sp. CDSA020 (assembly GCF_059612345.1). Classification (NCBI taxonomy): domain Bacteria; kingdom Pseudomonadati; phylum Pseudomonadota; class Alphaproteobacteria; order Rhodobacterales; family Roseobacteraceae; genus Ruegeria; species Ruegeria sp. CDSA020. The sequence goes on along the minus strand of NZ_JBXWQK010000008.1, from coordinate 38,023 downwards.
AGTTTTGATCTGCAGAAAGGGATGCAGCATTTCGACATCATCATGCACGCAAGCACGTTCCTGCCGGCTCCTCGGTAATCATAGGTGTTGGGCGAAAGAATATTCTGACCTTTGCGTCATGCACTGAGCAAGTCGCCATATCCCTGCATTTGTGGCGGTACACGCAAGTGTCCGATTTGCGCCCAGAGTGACAGATGCTGTACTAGCTAGGAATGGCAGCGGTGCGCTAATGTCGACTCTGCAAAGTTGAACGAACGGAGTACACGGAACTTTTATCGCGCTCTCATCCATTCTGGTGCAGAATTCTCCAAACCGGTCGATGATCGAATTCGCAGCTGGTGAAAAAAATCACGCTTTGACTGTCATCTGAAGCATTAGTCACTCGCTCAAAAGAGCCGAAAGCTGCTTCGCTCCCTTCTGAAGTATGCCCAGAAACGACATCAGACTGTTGACGTCATGACGTTGTGTCGGCGCGTGAACCGAAAGCGTGCCTACCAATCGGCCTTGTCCATCCTGAACGGGTACTGCTAGGGCAGTCATTCCGGTCATGAACTCCTCGTCATCGGTGGAATAACTATTCTCGGAGATACGTTGGATCTCCGATCGCAATGCCTTGGGATCGGTCAGCGAGCGTTCGGTTTGTGGTTGTAGATGTCCTGCCGAAAGAAACCCATCCAGCTTTCCTTGCCGTAGTGTGGACAGGTACATCTTGCCGCTGGCCGTGCAATGGAAAGGCACCTGTGTCCCGACCGGCAGTTGAATTCGCAGGGGCCACTTCGTTTCCACCCGGTCGAGATAGATCATGCCCTCGCGGTCTGGAATGGCGAGATTACATGTCTCGCCAACAGTTTCAGCCACACTGCGCAAGATCGCCAGTCGCGCAGTGCGCAAATGCTCGGACGACATGGTGTTGACCGATAGCAGTCGCAGCCGGTGTCCCGGGCCATACGATCTGCCATCGAGATCCCGCTGCAGAAACCCTTCGGCTTCTGCGGTTTGCAGCAGACGGTGAATTGTTGGCTTGGCCAGACCTAATGCCTCAATCAGATCCGATGGTTTTACGGAAACGCCACGCCGCGCCACCTCCTCGAGGATCAGCAGGAGGCGGAGGTTGGTCGGTATTTGAGTTTCTTTTTCTTGTGTTTCCGTCTCGGCCATCCTGCAACAGTCTAGCTATTTGGCAGCAGTATCAAGGCCAGATCGGGCACAAGCGACACTAAAATCCAAACCGAAAGAAGCGCCACCAGATAGGGTACCGTATACCGAAGCAACCGGAAATAGGGTACTCCTGTTACTCCTGAAGCCACATAGAGGTTCAGCCCATAAGGTGGTGTGATGAATCCAATGGACGCCCCCACAAGGAAGATCACCGAGAAATGGATTGGATCAATCCCAACCGAGGCCGCGATTGGCGCAAGAATTGGAGCGAGAATTATGGTTACAGGTAGGCTTTCCAGAACCATACCCGAGAAGAAGACAATCACCATCGACGTGAATAGAACCGCATAGTACCCACCCATCGAGGTTACAAAATCTCCAATGGTTTGTTGCGCGCCGAGCAATGACAAGATCTGTTGCATCACAACTGATATCGCGATCAGCGGCGCAAGGATGCCGGTGATCTGGGCCGAGCGGATGACGATCGAGGGGATCTCGGGGATCGTAAAGCCTTCGACCACGAACATTTCGGCGTAACTCTTCTCGGTTGGCGATATGTCGTTTCTGGCCCCCATAATCCGGTTGATCGGATAGCTGACCAAACCAGCGATCACACAGAAGCCAACCGTCACGCCCGCGGCTTCTGTCGGTGAAAATTTGCCTGTGTAGATGCCCCACAGCACCAGCCCAATGGCGAAAAATCCAAGCCAGGCGCCAAATGCCGTTTTCAGTACCCGGTTGAGCTGCAAAGGGATCAGATGGCCCCACCCGTTCATGCGGCAAATGATCCAGCACGCGAATTGCATACCAAAGACCATGAGCGCGCCCGGAAGAATGCCCGCCACGAACAACTCGGAAATAGGAAGGTTCATCAAGAAGCCATAGACGATGAAGATAATGGAAGGCGGGATAATGATCCCTACAGTACCCCCTGCCGCAGCGGTCGCCGCGCTGAACCGTTCGTCATAGCCACCTTTGACCATCTCGGGGTGCAGCATCGAACCAATTGTGGCTGTCGTCGCCGAGTTTGATCCCGAAATCGCCGCGAATAACCCGCAGGCACCAAGCGATGCCATCGCCAACCCACCACGTATCCAGCCCAGACAGGCATAGGCGAAATCGCTGAGCCTTCGGGCAATACCAGACTTGTTGATCAGGTCTCCGGTCAGGATAAAGAGCGGCATCGCGAGCAGGGCAAAGCCTTTGTTGAACACGTTCAACAGTTCGGCCCCCATATTGTCCAGCGTCAAGCCAAGGACGAATGAGCAGCCGATCACCCAATAGCCGATGACCAAAAACACCGGCACGCCCAGCATGAACAGAAAGGTAACCCCAAGTGAGATCAGTGTAACCAAAGTTCCGTCTGTCATCAGTCTGCTCCGATCACGGCCTGCTTGATCAGCGGCTCACCTGTTTTCCAGTTTTGCAGATCGTCGGCGAGGTTCTGAAACACACGCCCGATCATCAAAAAGAACGAAAGAGGCGCGGCCAGCAAAAACCACCACTGCATGATATTGTCCGTGCCGAGAACGATCTGAAAATTTGACGCCGATAACGCAACCAGTCGCGTGGTCGTCACGATGACGATCACGGCAAAGATGAACCACAGCACCGCATCAAGGATCAAACAGGCCAACTGCCCGCCTCGGGGCATTGCGGTGCGGAACTCATTGAAACTCAGATGCGTCCGCAGGCGAACATTGTACGTGGCCCCGAACCACGCCATCACCATAAACAACAAGGGAGGGATAGTGGTGGACCACGGTTCTTGATCGTTGAACACGAATCGGTCGATCACGCCCCAGAAAATGATCAACGCAATGGCGAGGTAAGAATATACCATCACCGACCGCTCCAGATGGCGTTCGATAAACGGCACTGTCCGATAGATCAGCATGATCACGAATCCGCCCATGGCTGAAACAACCGCGCCCAACACCCATGCGGCGTCCGATTCCAGCGCTGATTGAATCTCGAACGAATCCTGGCTGAGAAAGGCACTGAAGATCGCGCCTGTGTCTGCCCAAAACGACATGTACCCCGTCCTCCCAGTCGGTGTGTATTAGAACCGGCCCGCTTGGGGCCGGTTCGTCTTTTGTATCAGGCTTCGCCTTTCCACCAACGGCGCGGTTCTACGTTTTCCGGCAGGGTGTCTGCCGGAATCTCACGCGCGATGTCGTAGATTTCCTGATAGGTATCGATGCCGCCGGCCCATTTGTTCAAACGCTCACGCCACTGCGCCCAGGGTTCGGGGTTGTAGTTCGGGGCGCACATCTCTTCGGCCAGTTTGATCTGATCATCTGGCAGGAATGCCGGACGTACTCCATTTTCGGCGAAGATAGTATCAGGCAGCTGCGGTTCCGAGAAACCGACGGTGTTCAGCAAAGCCGCTTCATTGGCACCTTGAATCAAAGCCTGCGTAAAGTAGGAAGACTCCATCACAGCATCCTGAAGCTCCCCGCCCAGACTGTCGAACACTTTGGCTGACATTGAGGTATGTTCAGTGCCGCAGAAGAATTTCAGGTTGACTGACTGCGACACCACTGGAGCCATGTTGGCATATGCGACGGCCGATGCCCACGTTTCAGCCCCGTCGATCAGACCAGTCTTCAACGCATCCAGAGTTTCTTCCCATGCAACCGGTACCGGATTCAGGTTCAACAGCTGCATCGCAATGCGTCCCAGCTGTGTACCCGTCACACGGTTCTTTGTGCCGAACAGCTCTTCCAGTTTGGTGACGGTCGGCTTGTCGGCAAAGGTCGAACCCATTTGCAGGCCGCGCAATTCACAGTGGGTAAACAGGAACTTCAGGCCGTGCCGTTTCTCAAGCGGATCACGCAGAATGCGCTGGCTCGCCGGGCTGTAGAAGAAGTGATACTGCGCTGCCCGGCTGGGGAACATGTAAGCATAGTCCAGCACGTTGAGATACGGCGCGCCTCCAGCCGAGTTCTGGGTCGAGGCCGCGTAAATATCAACAATGCCCTGCTGAGTTTTTTCAACGCAGCTCAGCTGCCCGCAGATCTGGTTGTCGCCAATGAACTCGATCCGAATTTCACCGTCCGTGCGCTCTTCCAGATCGCGTGCAAACTCGATCGCGCCGGCGCGTTCGATCAGCAGATTGCGGGTGTTAAAGCCCGATGCGCCGAATTTAAGCGTGTGCTTTGGCTCTTTCGAGAAGCGCTTTTCATAGGTTGATTCGGCTGCCTGCGCCAGATTCGCCAGGCTCATCGCGCCACCGAACCCACCTGCCGCCAGCAGTGTCGAACTCATGCCATAGCGCCCGGCCACACGAAAAAAATCTCGCCGGGAAATGCCACTTAGTTTCTTACCGATCTCCATTGCCTACCTCCCTGATCGCAATTAATGAGACGTTTTGTATCAAAAAAGGCTAGTATATTTCTCGCATCTTGCATAGAGTTTTTTTCAGTCGCGTCGGGAGGAGACAGTTATGGAAGTCGATTATGCGGTAGTCGGAGCAGGATCTTCGGGCTGTGTCATTGCCAACCGTTTGAGTGCTGATCCCAATACGACCGTCGCATTGCTGGAGGCTGGCGGTCGCGACACCAACCCGTGGATTCACATTCCGGTCGGATATTTCAAAACAATGCACAACCCGTCGGTTGACTGGTGCTATCGCACTGAACCCGATCCGGGGCTTAATGGACGATCCATAGACTGGCCACGAGGCAAGGTGCTGGGCGGCTCATCCTCGCTGAACGGGCTGCTTTATGTCCGCGGCCAGAAAGAAGACTACGATCGCTGGCGGCAAATGGGCAATGAGGGATGGGGGTGGGACGATGTCTTGCCCCTGTTTAAACGCTGCGAAGATCAAGAACGCGGTGAAGATGAGTTTCACGGCATTGGCGGGCCTTTGTCTGTTTCGAACATGCGCATTCAACGCCCCATCTGCGACGCCTGGGTTGCCGCGGCACAGGCCGCAGGCTACCCGTTCAACCCCGACTACAACGGTGCTGAACAAGAGGGCGTGGGGTATTTCCAACTGACCACCCGCAACGGTCGTCGCTGCAGCGCGGCTGTGGCTTATCTCAAACCCATTCGAAGTCGTCAGAATCTGAACATCATCACCAACGCATTTGTGACGCGCTTGGTTTTGGACGGGAAAAAGGCGACCGGGCTGGTTTACCGGGACAGGTCAGGGGTCGAGCAAACTCTGAAGGTTCGACGCGAGATTATCCTGTCTGGTGGCGCGATCAATTCGCCCCAGATCCTGATGTTGTCGGGGATTGGAGACCCGGACCACCTCAAAGAAAACGGAATCGAACCGCTTCACGCCCTGTCTGGCGTTGGTAAGGGCTTGCAGGATCATTTACAGGCGCGCCTGGTGTTCAAGTGCAATGAACCAACACTGAATGATGAAGTCCGCAGCCTCTTCAATCAGGCGCGCATCGCTCTGAAATATGCACTGTTCCGTGCCGGGCCTATGACAATGGCGGCCAGCCTTGCCACCGGCTTTATGAAAACGCGCCCGGATGTAGAGACACCCGATATACAGTTTCATGTCCAACCCTGGTCCGCTGACAGCCCGGGCGAGGGCGTACACCCGTTCTCGGCCTTTACAATGTCGGTCTGCCAGCTGCGCCCGGAAAGCAGGGGGGAGTTGCGCTTGAACGGCCCCGATCCGTCCAAACATGTCAAGATCATACCGAACTACTTGTCCACAGAAACAGATTGCAGAACCATCGTCGATGGCGTGAATATCGCGCGGCGAATTGCCAAGAAAAACCCTTTGGCCTCGAAGATTTCGGAAGAGTTTCGACCAACAGCAGATCTGAATTGCAACGACTATGACGCTACGCTGGATTGGGCCAGGTCGAATTCGACCTCAATCTACCACCCAACCGGCACCTGTGCGATGGGAAGCTCTGAGGCATCTGTTGTCGATCCTAAACTAAGGGTTCACGGACTAGAAAATCTGCGCGTGGCCGATTGTTCAATCATGCCCGAAATCGTCAGTGGCAACACCAACGCACCGGCAATAATGATCGGGGAAAAGGCGAGCGATTTGATAATCGCGGATGCCTGACAGGCCCTCCATCTTGCCTGTGTGCGATGCAGAATGCCCAAAACACTCGCAACCGATGGATCGGTGTGCCAGTCGCGCAAGCTCAAGCTGTTCTGTTGATTATGTCTGATCGCAACTCGCACTTTGCCAACTCTTGTCTCATGACTGACCGTGATCTGGGAGGGCGACTCTTGGTCAACGATCTGTGCTGCATCCAGCTCAGATTTTGACGTCAAACCAATCTCGCGAAACATGCATAAGCGGTCGCGGACACTACTTGCTTTTCCAATAGTTCAAATCGGAACGTCCACTTTCCTATTTTTGGCGTACAAGTACTTCACTTGCAGAGAGAGATATAAACAGCACTGGGTCGCGAGCCTGAATGCTTGGCTACTGACACTGCGTCGGTGAACGCTATTGGCCGCTAAATCCGCGTCACCGCCATCTGCGTGCAACTCAGAGAATGTCCGGTTTACGTAGTTCGCGACCTGCTGCATGAGCGAAAGACAGAGGTGTGATCAAGGTCTGTTAAGGGCTCAGAGCGGCCATCTGACAACTTCTGTCAGCCATCAAAGGCCTCCCAGCGCGCCAGAGGTCGGCAGTGCGGGACATAGCACCATTTCGCTGCATGCGCCCCAATGGCCGCTTATCTCGGACTAGCTCGAAATAACACATCGAGTTGGCCCAGATGCAGTGAAGTGATCGCGGCAGGCTTGCGCGAATTCTTTAACGATCCGCCTTGGGCGCGCGCGGTCGTAACCGAGGGCCAGCGTCAATGGTGGCAAGGTATCTGAAATCGGACGGGCGACGACGGGCGAGCCTCCGTAGGTTTCGGATGTCAGCGGCAGCATGTTCAGGATGGCGCACCCCCTGCCTGCGGCGACAAGGCAGCGTACCATTTCGGTCGAGTTCGCATAGGCCGAGACGGGCGCTTGCCGTGTTCCAGATTGAAACAGACCTTCGTAATAGGAGGCGGCCACGGGACGGTTCAGCACGATCAAGGGTTCCTTTGCAATCTGAGCCATCGTGACTGCATCCTGGCCTGCCAATGGATGGGACTCTGGCAGCAAGCAATACGGGGGTGCCGCAATCAAAGTGTCAAATTCGATGGAAGGCCGAACACCTTCAGCCACAAACAAAATGGCATCATATCTCCCCTTGAGCAGCCCATCCTGTGCCTCATCATTGTTACATTCTTCCAGCTCAAGGGTGATATCAGCTCGGTTTGGCAAGAGCGCATCAAAAACTTGCGGGAGGAACGCGGGCGCGATGGGAGCATAGTAACCAATCTTCAACGTTCCGCTTTGCGACTGTTTCAGCTCCGTTCCTTCAATCAGAAGAGACCGATAGTCCTCCAATAGGTGTTCGCATTTTCGCGCCACATCTCGCCCAGCCGCATTCGCCTGGATTCCTCGCGCGCGCTGGCGGATCACAAGGGTCAGATCGAATTCCGCTTCGACCTGATCAATCGCGCTGGAAACTGCGGAGGCCGCGATGTTCAGCTCCGCCGCCGCTTTTACGATGCTCCCATGACGCAGGGCAGTCGTGAAATACTCCATTGCTTTAAGGGTCAGTGGCATTTCTATCTCTGAATTTGTGATAATGATGATCTTTTAATACTATTTTTCCGTCGAAACAAATCGTGCAAAAATATACGTGCTGTTAATATCGGAGGCGACTGATGTCTGACGCACCACTCAAAGGCTGGAACCACACGCCAAACGTGCCGCTTCAAGTGTCACCCTTTTTCAGTTGGCCGCAGCGCCCAATGGCGATGGTGAAGTGGTTCTGGAACTCTTGGTTCTTCATCACCGAACGATTGATCGTGGTCGCGATCGCCTGCATATCGTTCTATTGGTTTCAGCCACCGTTAGAAGAAACGCAAACGCTTGCCTTCGGGTGGGTTGCACAGATGTTCATCCGCAATGTTGCGTTGATGACTCTCGTGGCCGGAGGATTGCATCTTTATTTCTACACCTTCACCAAACAGGGGCAGAAGCTGAAGTACGACCCGCGCCCCCTGATGAAAAATGGGCGGCAGTTCACGCTAGGCGGGCAAATCCGCGACAACATGTTCTGGACCATCGCCAGTGGCGTGACAATTTGGACATTCTATGAGGTGCTGATGTTTTGGGCGATGGCCAATGGCTATGCCCCTATGCTGACATGGGCCGCGCACCCGATCTGGTTCATTGCCCTGTTCCTGCTGATACCGGTCTGGGAAAGCTTTTATTTCTACTGGATTCACCGGTTTCTGCACATCCCGTTCTTGTACAAGCACGTGCACGCGTTGCACCACCGTAACATCAACGTCGGCCCATGGTCAGGCATGGCGATGCATCCCGTCGAACACCTGATTTTCCTTGGGTCAGTGTTGATCCATTTTGTGGTTGCCGCACACCCGCTCCACATCCTGTTTCACCTGCAATACTACGCGCTGACGGCTGCGACAACACATACGGGCTTTGAAGGCATGCTGGTAAAGGACAAGAACCGCCTGAAGTTGGGGACGTTCCATCACCAGATGCACCACCGTTATTTTGAATGTAACTACGGATCGCTCGAACTGCCGTGGGACAAGTGGTTTGGCTCGTTCCATGATGGCACTGTCGAATCTGACGCGAAAATCCGCGAACGCCGCAAGAAATTTACAAACGGGGCCAAATGATACGGGTGGCATGACGGTTAAGGACCTACTGGACGCTAAAGGCAAACGCACAATTGCATATGTGCAAGTTGCCCGTGAGGAAGAAGCGATTGCGGCGGCGCAGGCAAGCATGGACATGATTGGCACAGCCTTTGTGTCAGAGCGGTCCCAATTCGCCAAAGCTGTGCCTGAAACGCATTTCCAATTTGGCCTGCCATGGGGCAAACATGCAGATGCGACAGAGGCTTTGCGCGATGCTATGGACGCAATGATGGCAGGTGCGCAGTCGGTCTATTGCGGCTACAGCCCGCGGATAGTCGAGGCACTTGTTCGCGAAGGTATTCCCGTCATTTGCCACGTCGGACTTGTGCCACCCAAAGCCACATGGACAGGCGGCTTAAAAGCTGTCGGCAAGACACTGGAACAAGCCAAGATGATCTGGACGCAAGTTCAGGAGTTCGAGAACGCCGGTGCGTTCGCCGTAGAAATGGAGATCGTGGCCGCAGGTCTTGCAACCGAGATCACCAAACGCACATCAATGCTCACGATGTCGCTGGGTTCGGGCGGTGGATGTGATGTGCAATATCTGTTCTCGGCTGATCTGTTGGGCGAAAACCGTGGCCATATTCCGCGCCATGCCAAAACCTACCGTAACTTCGCCGCGGAGAGGGACAGGCTGCAAGATGAACGTGTCGCCGCCTACCGTGAATATATCGCAGACGTCACGAACGGAGGGTTTCCTAACGCCAACCAAATCGTGAACATTGACGATGAGACACTCGCGAAAGTCTTGGAGACGTAAACTCGAATGCTTCAAAGCGGCCATTCATTTGCCGCGCATCATTTTGAAGTTTGGGCTCGCAGCCGACATTCGGTCATTTCACTCAGACAATTGACGGGAACCAAGGGGTCAAAGTCGGCAAAGTGCTGTAAGCAGCCTTGTGCACTCGCAGCTACCAGATCACTCGGCTTTGTTGGTAAGGGCTCTTACCGATATTTTATGCCAAGGCCGGTCAGTTGGAACTCAAGTCACACTGAAGCACCAAGATACATTCCCGTACGTCGTCTTTTCTCATTGATCTGGCATTGACTTCGACAGATAGAGAGGTGTGCGGTGGCTGTCTTCCTTCTCAAGTGGCGCGTGTCAAAGCGCTGCCGGAGGACCTCCGGTGGCCTTTTTTATGGCTTACGCACCTGCCACAGGCCCTATCAGAGGACGTCATGCCCCTTTCACCTGACGGTAAAGACCGCGCTACTCGCGCCATTGACCCATTGCCAATACGCCTTATCAAGCGCGCTATACTGGTTCTTATCGGCCTGTTTTATTTCCTCTTCGTGGCCTTTGCCCCTCTTCTTTGCGTTCGGCGCAGAGGGTTTCGGGGTTGGTATTGGCGCCTGGTGAAACGGTCATGTTCACGCCTGCTGTGGCTCCTCAGCATCCGCGTCGAGATGCGTCCTGAGGAAAAGAATGCCCTCGCCGCCGACACCAACAGCATCATCGTGGTCAACCACCGTAGCCATCTCGATGGCTTCAGTCTCATGCACGTGGTGCCCGACACCAAATGGTTCACTTTCGCGGCGAAGTCAGAGTTCTGGAACAGCAAACTCCTGCGCACAGGTTTTGATGGAGCGGGTCTCGTCCCTATCAACCGGGACTCCGGCTCAACGGCCATGGATACGCTGATAAAGGCTGTCAAGGAAATGCCCGCCCGCTGTTCCATCGTGCTATTCCCAGAAGGCACCCGAGCCAAAACAGAATCGCTAGGGGACTTTAAAGCGGGTGCAGTCTTAGTCGCCCGAGAAACCGGTCGCACGATCACCCCTATTGTCATCCACGACAGCGATAGTCTACTTCCACGCGGCAAACATTTACCGCGCAGCGGGACGATCCGTGTGGAGGCATTGCCAACATTCGCGTGCGATCCTACCGCTAGTGTGGATGAGGATCTGTCGCGATTGCGCAGGCAGATGATGGCTGTGTTTGAGCGGTGAAGTCTGTTTGACAGAAATATGCAGAAACCGAGTTTGTTGAGTTTCGGCTACTCGTAGCGGCAGATACCAGATTTGCGGAACAGTTTTACTTGTCGGTGGGGTTTCTCCAACGGGTATCGATATGCGAAGGCCTAGTTAGTACCCGTATTTCAGTATGCTCTTAGCCGGTCTTATCTATGGTTGGACTGCTTGGTATTGTCACTGAACCCTCAGAAGAGAATGGACATTTGAGTGCCCTGAACTCGCTATTCATGCCGGAGGTAGAAAAAGCAGGGGAGACACGAATTTGCCAGATGCTGTACGACGTATGAGTGACCAAAAGCTAACACTAAGCCGCCATCAGACCACCAGCTTCGCCTGCGATATCGACTATGCAGTCATCGCCGGTCTGAATGCGATTTGCCGGACTTTCCCCTCGGAGTTCTGATTTGGGTGAGGTTAACCAGAATGCGCATTGCCACGGCGTCATTTCTCGTGGCAGGGCTTTCAACACTTTTTCCATCAAAGGAAGCGGGGTTCCATCCTCAGCAAACTGGAAAGATGGATAGGCGTTGGCCCCTTTGTAAGGCAAAGAAAGTACCTTCCCGGTTCTTGTCCAGATATCGGCTATCCGCGTGATCTGCCTGGAGCCCTTTTGCCATTGTGCGTGCACGCCGGCATCGTCCAACAACGGATACTCAAGCGCAAAATCATCCATCCGGATGTCATTGACTGCGCTACAATGTCCCTCGAAACTATGCAAATACATCTACTTACTCACCGAACTCACTAACAACTCATGAAACGATACTGACAAGAAATCGTTCTAGCCAAAGTTAAGAAGTTCACATTGGGCGAATTAAACTTCAGCTAACCTCGTTTTTTTAACCTAGCGCGCTGAAATTATTGTTGGTTTGCTTACAACGGCCCGCCGTACTGATGCTAATAAAACCAGTTCTGAATTCGAGGCTTTGTTACTCATTGGGGTGGTAATCCTCACAAGCTGAGGGCATTGGCCATGGATCTACCGAACCAATCTCTGGTTTGTGAGTGATCAACATCTACGTATTGGACAAAGCCGCCAGTCACTCTGTCCAGTGTTGGAAACGAGTACCGAGGGTGAACTTTCTTTTCTACGATCACGATCCTCTTCGTCTGACACTCCCGCAAAAAGACAAACAGTCCTGATCCTAAGATTAGCGTGACACCAAACACGGCGGGGAGGTTTTGCATTTCCACGGACCTAAATTCCTTTCTCTGGTCACAATACGGACTGACCATTCCAAAAATTCCCTACCGCCACCTTGAAATTCTGGATCAATCATTCCACATCTTGCTCATGAGCAAAGAAACTCTCGCAGTTGGCGACATCAAATCACCCGCAGGCCCGGGTAGGCCTCGCGCCTTTGACGAAGCTGAGGCTTTGGAAAAAGCCTTGTGCGTATTCTGGCACAAGGGCTACGAGACCGCATCTGTGGATGATCTGACCAAGGCCATGGGTTTGAGCCGGTCCAGCTTCTATGGAACGTTCGTCAACAAGCAGACTTTGTTTCACAAAGCCCTCAGGCACTATTCAAGGCGTGGTTTGAAAAATCTGCGTGACGTTGCAGATGCAGGCGGAAATGACCCCGTTGGTGCGATAATGGAAGCTTTGGCGAACCCGCAAGGCGGTCGTGACGGCTGCATGCTGATCAATTGCCTAACGGAACTTGCCCCGCATGACAATGAAGTGGCGGCTCTCGGGCGACAGCATTTGGAGAGTATTGACGAGATTATTGCAAGAACGCTTGAGCCTTCGGATCCGGGACAGGTACTCGACAAGGCACGCGCCTTTGCCTCCCTTGCAATTGGCACGCTAGCCTTGCGCAAGGCGGGTGTTCCCGCGGATCAGATATCACAAACCCTGAAACAAGCCCGGTTGGTGATTTCGCCATAAGGCCTCCCCTAAAAATAAGGGCATGAAACGTAACACAAACTCAAACAAGAGACAGTGACCCTAATATTGGACTAATTGGTCCAATAATATCTGAACGAAGTTTACCAAAGAAGGAAGCAGCAATGGCTGATAAAAAACTGTTCTCCGGCATCAAAGCTGGTGCAATCGAGCTGAAAAACCGCGTTGTCATGGCACCACTGACCCGCAACCGGGCAAGAGCCGAAGATGACAGCGTCCATGAATTGCAGACCAAGTACTACGTGCAACGGGCGGGTGCTGGATTGATCATCACGGAAGCTTCGCAAATCTCGCCCCAAGGCAAAGGCTATGCCTGGACGCCTGGCATTTATTCCGAAGCACAGATCGACGGCTGGAGAAAAGTGACTGAGGCCGTCCATGCTGAGGGCGGCAAGATCGTGATCCAGCTTTGGCATGTGGGCCGGATTTCGCATACCAGCTTACAGCCGGATGGCGGTGCCCCTGTTGCGCCATCTGCGATCGGCGCAAAGGCCAAGACCTTTGATGGTGAGCAGTTCGTCGAAACATCCGAGCCGCGGGCTCTGGCTGTCGAAGAAATTGCTGGCATCGTTGCCGACTACCGGAGGGCCGCAGAAAACGCCAAGGAGGCCGGTTTCGACGGTGTCGAGGTCCATGCAGCCAACGGATACCTTATCGATCAGTTCCTGAGGGACGAGTCCAACAAGCGTGAAGACGAATACGGCGGTCCTGTCGAGAACAGAGCACGGTTTCTGAAAGAGGTCATGGACGCAGTTGTTGACGTGTGGGGCGCCGACCGTGTTGGTGTCCGCCTAAGCCCGTTCTCGGACGCCAACAACATCTCCGACAGCGACCCGCAGGCGACATTCACTCATGCGGTCAAATTGCTGAATGGCTATGGGCTGGCCTATCTCCATCTTGTGGAGGGACAGACCGGCGGCCCCCGCGATATTCCGGAAGGTGGCGATCTGAAGATGCTCTATGATCTGTTTGACGGTGCGAAAATGGGCAACAACGCTTATGACCGAGACATGGCGATTGAAGCGGTTGAAACCGGAGCCGTCGATCTGGTGGCCTTTGGCCGGCCGTTTATTTCCAACCCTGATCTTGTCAACCGGTTGGAGAAAGGCGCCGCTCTGAATGAGCTCGATCCAACCACGCTCTACGGCGGCAATGAAAAAGGGTACACCGACTACCCGGTACTGGAAGAGAAAGCTGTTGCCGCAGAGTGATACATCGCTCTTAACTCCGTAGTGACAAGCAATACCAAGCAAAGTGAGCGCGTCGGTTTGGACGCGCTCACTTGGCAATTACGGAAATATCCATTCTCCAAGCGAGGATCTATCACAAGCCCTCGAAAGAACTGCTTCCCTATGATCAGGGTCGAATATTTCCAATAAGAATTTACTCTTGATTGAGAAACGCCCGGCTTTAGTTGAAGAAGATGTTTGGTGACTACCATCAATTGAGCGCGTTTCTCGAACCGCGCAATGTTATGGGCAAATCGTGCAAATTTATGCGCAAAAGTCTTCAATTTTTGTGAGTAAAATCAATGGCGGCGATGCAGCGTTATGAGAGCACCTACAATTTTTATGGGTGCGTGCCAATTTGCTGTGTCAGAACCCCTGCGCCGCGTTTGCACGTGATACGTCACGGAACTGCGCGGTTTTGGCCCGCGACTGATCTCCATGTGTTTTGACCGGTTATTCTGACGCGGAGGTCTGCGCGACGTAGTCTGCTATCGCAGCGCGGCTGCCATGTCTCCAGATCTTGGTCAGCCAAAAAGAAAAGGCCTGACCAAAGCGGGTATCACGGCCAATCTCGCCGTAATACTGATCCTGCTCGATCCACAGTTTCGGATCATTTCTGGACGCCAGCGCGATGTGCTGAAGAGCGTCCCAATGGGGGTCGTTTGGCGCAATTTCAGACCCATCCTCGCGCCTGCCTGCACACATCCGGCACCAGAATGCCTCGGCCAGGGCCAGCCCGCTGGGGGCAGGGTCCGAGGCAACCGCGTCACGCAGCGAAGGCAGCAAGAAACCGGGATGCCGTGAGGATCCGTCAAACGCGACGCGGCGCGTGGTGTCATGGATGGCGGTGTTTGCAAATCGCTTTTCGACCAGATCAAGATATTCACTTGGTTTAGCGCCGGGGACAGCAGCGACATGCGGGAGGATTTCTTCTGCCTGAACTTTAGCGAAAAACGCCAGGATATCAGAGTCCTGCATGCATCGTGAAATCGTCGGGACGTTCAGGATTTCTCCGACATTCGCAAGCAGCTGATGACCGCCGTTCAAAATACGCAGTTTCATCGTCTCATAGCTATGAACATCGTGGGTCAGTGTGACACCGACTTGTTCGAGCGGCGGACGCCCTGCGCAAAAATTGTCCTCGATCACCCATTGGCGAAAGTTTTCATGTGAGACAGGGACGCGGTCATCGATTCCAAGTCCGTGGCATTGCGAAACAACCTGCTCTGTCGTAGCGGGTACAATGCAATCCACCATCGAATTGGGAAATGCGCCATATTGGTCGATCCATGTGGCTAGATTCGGGTCAGACATACGCGCCAAACCAACAATGCAGTTTCGCAGGATCACCCCGTTGCCCTGAAGGTTGTCGCAGCTGAGTGTGGTAAAGGGTTTCAAACCCTCCTTCTTGCGCTGCCGAAGAGCTGCAACAATGGCGCCAAACGCGGTTCGCGGCTGGTCTGGATGGGCGGCATCGTATCGAATGTCTTCGTGATCGGCGTTGAACGCGCCGGTATTGGCGTCCAGAAAATAGCCGCCCTCGGTCACTGTAAGCGACACAATCCGGATGGACGGATCGGCCATCTGCCGGATCAGCGTCGCATTGCCCTCTTCGATTGGCAGGTAGTCGATCATGGCTCCGACAATTTCGGCGGATATTCCCTTTGGGTCCAGCTCGATCAGTGTTGTCAGACAGTCCTGCGCCAGCAACCTCTCTCGCATTTCGGCATCATAGCTGCGGACACCGGCCCCGATGATCGCCCAGTCCAGTGCTTGGCCCTGTTGCATCAACTGGTGGATATACCAGGCCTGATGCGCGCGGTGAAAATTGCCCAGCCCGATATGGACGATGCCGGGTTTCAGGTCTGTGGGCAGGTAATTCGGTGTCCTGACAGCCTCAGGCAAGTTTGCAAGGTTGTCGCGCCGTAGCCGTATCGCGGGATTTGCGTTCGTCAGTGGGGTCATCAGCTCATCCAGTTCCCGCCGTCGACATTATAGGTTTGCGCGACGATATACTGCGCCTCGTCTGAGGCCAGAAACACGGCCATTCCGGTCAGGTCCTCGGCACGGCCCATCCGACCGTGCGGCACCGCTGCGGCTACTTCGCGTTTCTTCTGCCCGGGCTCTTTGCCCTCATGCTTTGCAAAAAAGGCGTCCACACCATCCCAGTGTTCGCCATCGACAACCCCCGGAGCAATGGCATTTACGTTGATGCCGTGTTGGATCAGGTTCAGCCCTGCAGATTGGGTAAGCGAAATGATAGCGGCTTTGCTTGCGCAATAGACGGCGACCAGAGGCTCGCCCCGTCGTCCGGCTTGCGATGCCATGTTGATGATCCGGCCTTTGGTCCCGTGTTCGATCATGTGGCGCGCGACGGCCTGCATCGTGAACAAGGCGCCCGAGACATTGATGTCAAAGACGCGGTTATAGTCGGTGCGCTCGATTTCGATGATGGGTGCTGCGGTAAAGATGGCAGCGTTATTGATCAGAATGTCGATGGGACCGAAATGTGAAGCCGTCTTTGCCACCGCGGCATCGATGCTCTGCTGGTTGGTCACATCCATCTCGATAGCCAAAGCGGCCTCACCGATTTCGGCGGCCGCGGCTTGCACGCGCGCGCCGTCAATGTCGGCCAACGCGACACGGGCCCCTTCGGCAACATAGGCTTTGGCAAAGGCCAGTCCGATGCCACGCGCGGCCCCGGTAATCAGGGCGGTTTTACCGACCAGACGTGTCATTCGATCCGCAGGCCCTTTGCGTCAAACCGATGGATCACATCCGCGCGTGGCGTCAGATAGATACGGTCGCCGTGGTTGAAGCCAACTTCACCCCCCGCTCGTACGGTGATCGTGTCCGCAAGGCCGGTTTCGTGAATGTGGAAGAACGTGTCCGAGCCCAGATGTTCGGAAACCCCAACCACCCCGGACCAGGTGCCGGAGCTGTCGGATACTTCCAGATGCTCGGGGCGGACCCCGATCGTATGGGCGTCATGTTTCGCGGCTTCTTCGCCCGCGATGAAGTTCATTTTGGGTGAGCCGATAAAGCCCGCGACAAACAAGTTTCGCGGAGTCTTATACAGCTCGAGCGGGCTGCCCACCTGTTCGATCACACCGGCCTGCAGCACGACGATCTTGTCGGCCATCGTCATCGCCTCGACCTGGTCGTGGGTCACATAGATCATCGTGGTTGCAAGACGCTTATGCAGCTCGCTGATTTCGAGCCGCATTCCAACGCGCAAGGCGGCGTCGAGGTTCGAGAGTGGCTCGTCAAACAGAAACGCCGCAGGCTCACGTACGATGGCGCGGCCAATGGCAACGCGCTGGCGTTGACCGCCGGACAGTTGGCCCGGTCTGCGATCCAGGTAATCGGTCAGGTTCAGAACATCAGCAGCGCCTTCTACGCGGCGGTCAATCTCGGCCTGGTCCAGCTTGGCCATGCGTAGCGGGAACGCGATGTTCTTGCGCACCGTCATATGCGGGTACAGCGCGTAGGACTGGAACACCATCGCCAGACCGCGCTTTGCGGGCGGCACATCGGTGGCATCCGCCCCGTCAATGTCGATATTGCCCGAGGTGATATCCTCCAGCCCGGCAATCAGCCGCAACAAGGTGGACTTGCCGCAGCCCGAGGGGCCGACGAAGACAGTGAACTCGCCATCTTGAATGGTCAGGTCCAGCGGCGGAATGACTTCAACGTCGCCAAATTTCTTGGTCACGGATTTGAGTTGAATGCGTCCCATGCGGAGTTTTCCTTATTTCACGGCGCCGAAGGTCAGGCCGCGGACAAGTTGTTTCTGGCTGAACCAGCCAAGGATCAGGATTGGTGCGATTGCCATGGTCGATGCCGCGCTGAGTTTGGCAAAGAACAGGCCCTCGGGGCTTGAATAGCTGGCGATGAAGGCCGTCAGCGGTGCCGCGTCAACCGCGGTCAGGTTGAGGGTCCAGAACGCCTCGTTCCAGGCGAGGATAAAGTTCAACAGGATGGTCGAGGCGATACCGGGCACCGCCATGGGCGTCAGCACATAGAGGATCTCCTCTTTCAGCGTTGCCCCGTCCATGCGGGCGGCTTCCAGGATCTCGCCGGGGATTTCGCGGAAATAGGTGTACAGCATCCAGACAATGATCGGCAGGTTGATCAGCATCAGAACCACAACCAGACCTGCGCGACTGTCCAAAAGCCCAAGCCGGATGAACAGCAGGTAGATCGGGTATAGAACACCGACCGCAGGCAGCATCTTGGTGGACAGCATCCACAGCAGGATGTCCTTGGTGCGTTTTGATGGTACAAAGGCCATCGCCCAGGCGGCGGGCACCGCGATGATCACGCCCAATATGGTCGAACCGCCCGCGATGATGACCGAATTCCACAGGAACCGCATGTAATCCGAGCGTTCCTGCACGATGGCATAGTTTTCCAGCGTCCAGTCAAAGTTCAGAAACAGCGGCGGGCTGGCGATGGCCTGTGCTTCGGTCTTGAAGCTGGTCAGGATGGTCCAGAGGATCGGGAAAAAGATCAGCAGCCCAACGGCCCATGCCAGGGCGGTGTTAAGCGACTTGCGACGGGGTGTAACTGAGCGGCTCATATCGTTACCTCCTCACGCGTCCAGGTTCTTGCCGACGATGCGCATCAGGAAGATCGCAACGATATTGGCAAGGATGATTGCATAGACACCTCCGGCTGATCCAAGGCCGACGTTCTGGCCCTCTAGCACGCGCTGGAAGATCAGGTAGGTGAGTGTACGGGTGCCGAAGGCGCCGCCGGTGGTCACGAAGATTTCGGCGAAGATCGACAGCAGGAAAATGGTCTGGATCAGGATCACGATGGTGATCGCGCGGCTTAGATGCGGCAGGATGATATGGTAAAAGCGCTTGAGCGGTGGCGCGCCGTCCATTTCCGCGGCTTCCAACTGTTCACTGTCCAGCGACTGGATCGCGGTCAGCAGGATCAGCGTCGCAAATGGCAGCCATTGCCACGATACGATCATGATGATTGACGTCATCGACGCCTCGGATAGCCAGGAAACTGGCTCAGCCCCGAAAAAGCGCCACAGATGGGCCAGCAACCCGTTGACCGGGTCCATGAACATGTTCTTCCAGACCAATGCGGAAACGGTCGGCATCACAAAGAACGGTGCGATCACTAGGATGCGGACAACGCCTTGGCCCCACATCGGCTGATCCAGCAGCATTGCCAGAAGGATGCCCAGAACAACCGTGATGGCAAGCACACCGCCGACGATCATCAGCGTGGCCTGAACCGCGGGCCAGAAGGAACTGGAGGAGACGAAACGGACGTAGTTGTCCAAGCCGACCCATCCCAGATCACCGCCGCGCAGGGGCAGGTATTTCTTGAAGGAAAAATACAGCGTCATCGTCAGAGGCACGAGCATCCAGCCAAGAAGCAGGATCACTGCAGGTGCCATCATCAGGCGTGCAACTGATCGGGAATGTTGAGTAGCCATGACGCAAAACCTCTCTGTTCAGGCATAGCTCAGCCTGCGAGAAAAACGCGAGTTGTGGAAGGGTGAAGCGGGGGACAGACGTCTGTCCACCCGCTGGGAAGGAGGCCTTAGTAGCCTGCGGCTTCCATTTCTTCGGCAGTGAAGGCTTGCGCTTTGGCAAGAGCTTCTTCTACCGTTTGCTGCCCGGCATAAACTGCCGAGAACTCCTGGCTCACCTGCGTGGCGATACCTGCGAATTCCGGGATCGCTGCAAACTGAATACCAACGTAAGGCACTGGCTTTACAGTCGGATTGTTCGGATCAGCCGACAGGATCGAGTCCAACGTCATCTTGGCGAACGGAACCGCCTGATAGTCCGGATTTTCGTACAGCGACGTACGTGCGCCCGGAGGCACGTTGGCCCAGCCTTCGTTTTCGGCTACGAGTTCGATGTAGTCTTTGGATGTTGCCCACTCAATGAACTGTTTGGCCGAGTCTGCTTGTTCCGTACCAGCCGGAATTGCCAGAGCCCACGCCCACAACCAATTCGAGCGCTTGCCAAGCCCCGTGTCGGGTGCAAGTGCAAAGCCGACGCTATCCGCGACTGTCGAGTCGGTCGGGTTGGTCACGAAAGAGGCCGCAACCGTTGCGTCGATCCACATGCCGCATTTGCCCTGCTGGAACAACGACAGGTTTTCGTTAAATCCGTTAGTGGCGTAACCTGCGGGGCCGGACTCGTTCATCATACCCACGTAGAAGTTCAACGTGTCAGCCCATTCAGGCTGATCGAACTGCGGCTTCCAATCTTCATCAAACCAGCGCGCACCAAAGGAATTGGACATCGCTGTGATGAAAGCACCGCCTTCGCCCCAACCGGCCTTGCCGCGCAGGCAAATACCGTTGATATCAGCGTCGCGATCGGTCATCGCAGCAGCCGCTTCGCGGATGAACTCCCAAGTCGGAGCGTCCGGCATTTCCATACCCGCTTTTTCCATCAGGTCAGTGCGATACATGATCATCGAGCTTTCGCCGTAGAACGGAGCCGCGTAGAGCGTTCCATCATGGCTAAGGCCGCCTGACATGGCGGGCAGGATGTCACCTACGTCGTATTCATCCGACAGCCCGTCCAGGGGTACCAGCCAGCCGTTCGCGCCCCAGATCGGCGTCTCGTACATGCCGATGGTCATGATGTCGAATTGGCCACCTTTGGTCGTGATATCCGTTGTCACGCGCTGGCGCAGCACGTTTTCTTCCAACGTAACCCACTCGACATCGATGCCGGTCGCTTCGGTGAATTTATCGGTATAGCCCTGCATCCGGATCATGTCGCCGTTGTTCACGGTCGCTATTGTTAAGGTATCCGCTTGGGCTGCTGCCGTGGCGACGAAAGTCATTGCTGTCGCCGCACGAAGTGCGTTCTTGAGATACATCCTTGTCCTCCCTGAGCTTGGATGTTGTTTGGACAGGGTAAGGGGAAAATTGTCGCGGCGTCAATAAAAACTTTACGCGCGTTAATTTTTGATCATGCGGAGTCTCTCAAAACAAGTCGTGCAGGAAACAGTGTTTCCGTCCTCTCGTTAAATTTCCCTCCATTTTCAATGAGTTCAAAGAGAGTTTCGACGCTGCGCCCCGCTACATTGTCGTAGTCATGGGCGGCCGTTGTCAAAGACGGGCAGGTAAACCTTGAGAAGGGATGGTCATCGTTTGAAGCGACCCGCAACGCGCAGTCTTTCTTGCGACCGACCCGAATCCCTTGTTCGTAACATGCCGAAAGAAACCCGATTGCCAGGCGGTCGTTGCTGCATAAAACCGAATCCGTTTTCAGCTCTTGCCGCTCCAGAACTCCGGCGGCTCCATGTTTGCCAATCTCTTCAAATGCCCAACCCTGGCCGTCGATACTAATGACATGTGGTTCAAAGCCGAGCTGTTCCATCACTTCAATATAGGCGTGGCGCCGCTTATTAGCATTGGGGTTCGCTGGCGTTCGCATCTCAAAAAATGACGGCGGTTCGCCGGTGCGGGTCATGTATTCGACGGTTTGTGAGACGAAACTGAAATTGTCCGACCCGATAAAGGCCGCGCCCAGGCCTTCGAGATTACTGTCAAACAGGACGGTCGGCACATTGGCGCAAAACTTCTCGATCGCTGACCGATCCGAGGTGCGCCCCAAGGGCGCCAGCAGCACTCCAGCAGGCTTCATGGATTTCAATCCGTCGAGAATTTCGATTTCCAGCTTGGGATCACCATGCGAGCTGAACAGCGACGGGCGATACCCCGCAGCAATACAGCTTTGTTCCAGATAGCGCGCGATTTCGGCAAAGAACGGATCGGCAAGATAGGGAACCACGATGCCGATATTCTTGGTCAGCTTTCGGTTCTGGTTCACCGCATAGATGTTGGGGCGATAGTCGAAGCGCTCAAGCGCCTCTTCGATGCGGAGCCGTGTTGTGGGTCGAACGCTGTCCGGATCCTGAAAATACTTCGATACGGTAGGCCGAGAGATGCCGCTGAGGGCCGCAAACTCTTCCATGTTCCTGATCTTCGTCATGCCAGTCTGTTCGTCCGCCTTGATCTTATCATAGTTTTACATATTCTTTGCGCGCGCAAAAAAATCAATAGCCTGGCCGGTGACACCAGAATTATACAGGGCAAGGGGTGTAAATGTATCTCGGGATCGACATCGGAACCTCAGCGGTCAAGCTGGTCTGCGCGGATGCGGGGCGAATTCTTGCGACCTCTTCCGTGGGGATCGGGACGTCGTCGCCACAGCCCGGCTGGTCCGAGCAGAACCCGGAGATTTGGTGGCAGGCGACGCGCGATGCGTTGGGCCTGCTTGCCGGCGAAATTTCCCTGTCGGATGTGAAAGCAGTCGGATTGTCGGGGCAGATGCACGGGGCCGTGCTGTTGGACCGCGACCAATGCCCCATCCGTCCGGCGATTCTGTGGAATGACAGCCGCGCGGTCCGCGAATGCGACGACATTCGCGCGGCACAGCCGCAGGTTGGTCACATCGCAGGCGTCCTGCCCTTGCCCGGCTTTACGGCGCCCAAGATTGCCTGGCTGAAACGGCATGAACCGCACAATTATGCCCGACTCTCCCATATCCTGCTGCCAAAGGATTATGTCGGCCTACGTCTGCATGGAGAACTGGCAACCGATACTTCCGATGCCGCAGGAACAATGTGGCTCGATCAGGCTTCACGCCACTGGCATACCGGAATGGCGGAAGCCACGGATGTCGCTGTTGACTGGCTGCCGCAGGTGTTCGACGGCCACAATGTCGTTGGCACGGTAACAACGCAGGCTGCAGTTGAGACCGGATTGAACTCCGGCGTGCCCGTCGTGGCCGGAGGTGGGGATGCGGCAACCGGTGCGGTGTCATTGGGCGCAACCGAACCTGGACGTGGGTTTATCTCGTTGGGGACATCTGGTCAGTTGTTTGTTGCGGATCGTAAATACAAGCCCAACCCCGAACGCTATGTCCATGCGTTTGCGCATACATTGCCCGACCGCTGGTATCAAATGGCGGCGATGCTGAACGGGGCAAGGCCCATTTCGTGGATTGGTGATCAGCTGGGGCTGTCCGCTGCCGAGGTTGTCGGGCTTGCTGAAACCGTCAGCGGTGATCGTGTGCCCATATTCCTGCCCTACCTGACAGGTGAGCGCAGCCCCCTGGGGGACCCGCATATCCGAGCCTGTTTCTTTGGCCTTGAGGACGCCACAACGCGTGCCGAGATCTGCCGCTCGGTGGTCGAGGCAATCGCCTTTTGTTTTGCTGATGCGGCACAGAGTTTTGGCGACACCATTGACAGTTTGCCAGAGCTTGCAGCGATTGGCGGGGGCAGTCGATCTGATCTGTTGCTGGGTCTGATTTCAGCTGTAACCGAGAAGCCCATAGTGCGATCAGTGGGGGCGGAATCCGGCCCGGCCTATGGCGCCGCCCGGCTGGCGGCCTGTGCTGACGGTGCGCTGACCATAGCTGATCTGGCCGAGCAACCTGCGACGACGGACAGGTTCGAGCCTGTAGAAATGCATGCGTTATTTGAACGCCTGGGGCGGTTTCGGCGGCTTTATACTGCCGTTAGCACCGTGGACTGATCGCCCTCTCAGCTAAGGTCTTTGAACATGAAGGTTGTTGGTTCCAGCCGATCATTTTCCGGGCTGCGGCAGTAGTTCGGAATCTCTCCGGCAATTTCAAACCCAAGGCTTTGATAGAGGAGGAGCGACGGGTCCGTGCTGCGCGTGTCCAGCACCAAAAGGGACCGCCCCAGTTCGCGTGCCCGCGCCTCAACCGCCGCCATAAGCGCCCGCCCAATGCCCCGCCGTCGCGCGCGGGGATGAACAAGCAGCTTGGACACGTCGGCGCGATGCGTTTGGTTGGGTATCGCGGCAGGCACCAGCTGTGCGGTGCCGACAATCCGTTCGCCATCACGATAGACGAATATCTCGGCCGCGCCGGACTGGATGTTTGGCCAGACATGGGACTGCCAATAGCGCAGCGCGTCACCCGACGGAAATGGCTGAATGAACCCGATACTCGCCCCGTCATGCACGCAGGCGTGCAGTATCTCTGTCAGATCGTTCAGGGCTTGGTTCAGATCATTGGCCGCCAGTCGTAAGATCATATCAGCACCATCAGGTACCGAGCACCTCGGTCGGCTTGGGTTTCGAACCGTGTCGGGCCAGACAGGTGATAGCGCAGGCAATCCCCGCTCGTCAGATGATGCGCGGTTCCATCCACGGTCAGGGTCAGGCCACCGTCCAGCATGATCAGGTGATGCTCCTGCCCGTGTTTTGGCGGCGTGTCATAGGTGATCACAACGCCTGGGGGCAGATGGCCTTCCATGACCTCTCCGCCAAGACCCACGGCCGGAGGGGAGACGGATCGGCGGGTAAAGCCGGTTTCGGGGTCGCGCCATTCGGGTTGGTTTTCGAAGGGAACGCGGGGGGCGAAACTGTCCTCGACCATCATCAATAGACGCGACATCGGCAGCCCATAGGCCGCACATAACCGGCCCAGAGTTTCCGCGGTGGGGCTGACATCCCCCTTTTCCAAGCGCGACAGAGAGGCCCGGCTGACACCGCTGTGTTCCGCCAACTGATCCAGCGACCATCTCCGCGTTTGGCGAAGTTGATTCAGGTGGTTTGCAAGGCGGTCGGATAGGATATCAGGCATAGCTCGTATATGGGAATCATTTTCGTATATGAGATTATTGACTGGAAAACATAACTTCACAATAGAAAAAGGGCGCAGAAAACTGCGCCCTTCTGCTCGATAGAATGAAAGATTACTTCCAGCCGGCCTCGTTAAAGATCTTCTGTGCCTCGGGGATGTTTTTGGCGACCTCGGACAGGTTGATCTCGTCGGCTTTGAACTCACCCAGCGCTGCCACGTTATCCGCAAGGGCGACGCCTTCGACCGCCGGGAATTCGTCATTGCCGTTCGAGAAATAGACCTGCGCCTGATCGCTGGCGAGGTATTCTAGGAACTTGATCGCGTTGTCCTTGTTCGGGGCATTTGCGGCCACGCCGGCACCGGACAGGTTCATGTGCGCGCCTTCGGCTTCTTGCGCCGGGAACTGGACGCCGATCATGTCAATCTCAGCGCTCAGGCCTTTGACGTCTTTACGCATTGCACGGGCAAAGTAGTAGGAGTTCGAAACGGCGATCTCGCATTCACCCGAAACAATGCCGCGCAGCTGGTCAGTGTCGCCGCCTTGCGGTTCGCGCGCCATGTTCGCGACCATGCCTTCGGCCCAGGTCTTGGCGGTTTCCGCGCCGTGGTTTGTGATGATCGAGGCCAGCAGGGTCTGGTTATAGGTGTTGCTGGACGACCGGATGCAGACCAAACCTTTGTATTCGGGCTTGGCCAGATCCAGATAAGACGCGGGCGGGTTGGTCACATCGACCTTGTCAAAGAAGATGATCCGTGCGCGCTGCGAAAAGCCATACCACTGGTTGTCTTCGTCTTGCAGGTTAGCGGGGATACGTTCTTCCAGAACTGCGCTTTCGACCGGCTGCAGGATACCCGCGTTCTTGGCACGCGCCAGACGCGAGGTATCAACGGTCAGCAAGATATCTGCGGGTGAGTTCGCGCCCTCGGCTTCCATCCGGGCAATCAGCTCGTCCGCTTTGCCTTCGATGCGGTTGATGGTTATACCGGTGGCCTCTTCGAAATCGGAATAGAGGCGTTCGTCAGTGTCGTAGTGGCGCGAAGAATAAAGGTTCAGTTCGCCCTCGGCAGCGGCAGAGGTCGCGATCAGGGCCGTCAGGGCGGCGGCAACGCAGGTAGAGGATTTCAGCATCATGTGTCCCAACATTGAAAATCGGCGCGGGTAATAACCCGACTGAAATGGTCAATTAAACGATTCTCAGAGGGATGCAAGAAATTCCGACAAAATTAGTTGGTCAAATCACCGCCAACATGTCGCCGGCCCCGACCAAGTGGTACAGCACAGCGGGGCCTGAGGGTCGGCAAAGCCCATCCTGGCTACGCCGTCATGGCTGGCCTAGTCGTGTTGATTTAAGAACTGAAAGATCGAGAGATGCTGCTTAGCGCTTTCTCTGTCTTTTTTCAGGTTCAGTCGGAGACGGGTCCGGGACAGGTGCGGGGGCCGGCTCAGGGTCTGGATCGTCGGTCAACACCGGTTCTTTTTTCAGCATGACCTGTGTGACAGCTTCCATATATTTCTGCAGCAAGACCGGCGGATCGGCCGGGGCCAGTTTGATGGTCAGCCTGCTTGCGCCTTCTTGGCTGTACGCATAGCGCGAGGAATAGCTGGCATTGACTTGCGCTGCGACAGGGCCCCAACCACCTTTGACCGAAGCGCTGCCCGCTTTTTCGGTTTGCTTGGTCATTGAGATCGCCATTTTGACCTCAATTTCGGCTTCTTGCACCGCGTAGAATGCGGGTAGAAAGCCCATGGAAACCAAACTGAATTCTTTGGGGGGGCCATTGGGGTTGGACAGGTCCGGAAGCTGGATCTTCTGATCGGCCATATATTTGGCGACATCTGTAGAATGTCGATCCAACTCGGTCTGCGACTCGGCAACGGAAAGCGCAAGCTTTTGAACCATTTCCGCAAACGGGACGTTTAGCAGTTCCTGCCCGATACTCATTTCCAATCTCCTCTGTTAATTCAGTCTTTCTCAATAATTTGCGTGGCGGTCCGCCTCCTGACGGAAAAAGTGACTTTGGATGCGTTCTGGCTGATCGCCTGCTTTCGGGCATTCGTCGCGATTTGGGCTTTGGTGCCGTCCTGACCCAACCCAACAACCGCTTCGACTTTGACGTTGTCGATGGTGAAATCACTGCTGCCATCAGACCCGGCGAGGATCTGTTCACCCAGGGCTTGCGAGAATTCCTGCGCGTTGACGACCTGTGTGTCAGGATCGTCCGCTCCCATTGTCGCGCGGCCCTCGGCCATCGGGTTCATCACCGGGTTACCCGCGCCCATCAACATGCCGCCGCTGCCTTCTTCCAGATCGTCGATCCGTTCTTGCAGGTCGTTGATCGTCTCGAGCAGCGCGACTTCGCGCGCCTCCATTGCCGTCATGCGGTTTTCAAGTGACTGAAGCAGAGTGGTGAATGCCTCGGGCATCTCGGTGACGCGGACATCTATGGGCGCTCTTTTGGGGGCTTTGACTTTCTTAGTTGCCATCATTGCCATCCAAAGATCTGCTCTCATCTACGGGACCGGGCGCGAAACGCATTCGCATCGTGGACGCGCTTTTGGAATCGAGCGTGTCTGTCTGAGTCAGCTTCGGGCCAAAAATAAAGGTGCCAATCCTGCTGCGCTGGCCTTCTTCGGTGGAAGTGCTCATCTCCATGACAACCTTCAGCTCCACGTCGACATCCTGCATGTGGTAAAAGACCGGCGGGATGCCCAGATCGCGCAGTTCCTGGGGGTAGTTCTTCAGCGCTTTCAGCTGATCAATGCTAAGCTGTTCGGCCGCCTGGGCCACACTGCGGCCTATATCGGCTACCATGTCGGTCAGAGTTGTTCCGAATATCTTGTCCAGATCATCGTTGGCCAATCCGACCTCCCGTCATAAAATCACGGAAAGCGTAGCACGAGATCGCCCTATCACAACGTTGAATCTTAGAACCGAACTTTCTGAGCGAATTCCTGCAGTTCCGTCCGCATTACATCTGGTTGAAATGCCGGACAAAAAAACCGCACCCGAAGGCGCGGTTCTTTGAATTCAGTATGTGCAGTTCTTAGCCCTGACGAGCTTTGAACCGACGCTGCGTCTTGTTGATCACGTAGACGCGGCCTTTGCGACGCACAACCCGGCAATCACGGTGCCGGTTCTTGAGCGAGCGGAGCGAGTTCTTGACCTTCATGGGTCTGTCTCCAATCTGCGGCGCCTTCATCAAGGACGTGGCCAGCGCCTGGGTTTGCGGGTGCCCCGGAAATCCGAAGCAGTGAGTTCATGGTGGGCGGTACAAGGATCGAACTTGTGACCCCTTCGATGTCAACGAAGTGCTCTACCGCTGAGCTAACCGCCCATGAAACCGTCGCGTGGCCAACCCCATAACGAAATGGGGCGCGGAACCCCGCGCCGGTAGCGGGGTCTATAAAAGGAGTCGCAAAAGGGTTCAAGGGGTTTGGTAGAACTATTTTCCGGTCTATGTTTGGTGCGAACAAGGAGTCGCCATGCAAAACGCTGCTTACCTACTGGATATGCCTGCCAAGCGCACGTCCTGTGTGGTTTTTTCCTCTCCGCATAGCGGTCGAAACTATCCAAATGGGCTGATGAAGCGGTCGGTTCTCAGCCAAGATGTGATTCGTTCTTCCGAGGATGCTTTTGTGGATCAGTTGTTTTCATCAGCGGCGGACCATGGTGCGCCACTGATTTCGGCGATGATGCCACGCGCCTATGTCGATCTGAACCGCAGCGCAGAAGAGCTGGATCCAGCCCTTATTCAGGGCGCGCGCCGCCAAGGCCATAACCCGCGGGTAGCGTCCGGGCTGGGGGTGATTCCGCGTGTGGTCGCCAATGGTCGAGAAATCTATCGCGGTAAGCTGACCATGGATGAGGCGCGTCTGCGAATCGATACCTGTTGGCGTCCCTATCATGCCCGGATCAAATCGTTGCTGGCAGAATCGCATCAGGAATTCGGGCAGGCGATTCTGATCGACTGTCATTCGATGCCGCACGAAGCCGTGGCCCTTGCGTCAACAGTCAATTCCAGACGTCCCGAGATCGTGCTGGGGGATCGGTTCGGTGCCTCTGCAGCGCCAGAGGTCGTCGAACAGATAGAGGCCGCTTTCGTCTCGGCGGGTCTGAGCGTGGCCCGAAATACGCCGTTTGCCGGGGCCTATGTGACCCAGACCTATGGACGCCCCAGCCGCCACCAGCATGCTGTACAGATCGAGATCGACAGATCCCTGTATATGGATGAAAGCAGGATCGAGCCGAATGACAATTTCGCTGCCTTCAAAGAGACCCTGGGCGAAATCATCATGGATATTGCGCGGATCGGGCCTGAGCCGCTGCAGCTTGCAGCCGAATAACCTCAGCGCAGGGCACGTCCTTTGACGATGGCATCCGTCCCAAAGCGGCGGCGAATCTCATCCGTGGCGCGTTCGGCCTGCGACCTGCGCGAGGCATCCGGATCCAGCAGATCCCCTGAAATATCCGCCTGATCCTCGGGGCACAGATCCGACAGGCCACACCCCAACAGCCGATAGGGGCCCTGATCACCAACCTGATCAAACAGCGCCCGTGCTGTGCGATAGATCCGATCGGCGATCTGCGTGGCATCGCGAAGAGAAACGCGTCGCGTAATGAGTTTGTGATTGGCCCGTTTCAGTTTGAGCGTCACAACCCGCCCGGCCAGCCCCTTGGCCTTGGCCCGATCCGAGACTTTTTCCGCCATCCGCCAAAGGTGCCCATCCAGAATGTCGGCATTGGCCGTATCTTCAAAAAAGGTCGTTTCGTTGCTGATGGACTTCATTGGTTCATGTGCCGAAACCCGGCGCTTGTCCTGACCGCGGGCCAGATGCCACAGCCGGTAGCCCATGGAGCCAAACCGCGCGGTCAGATCCTCTTGGTCCCAGCGCAACAGGTCCGAGAACAAGCGTATGCCTGCGCGGTCCAGCGATTCCTGCGCCGCAGGGCCTATGCCCCAGATCAGGCGCACTGGCTTGTCGTTCAGAAACGCGGATGTCTCTTCCTTGCCGATCACCGAAAATCCGCGCGGCTTGTCCAGATCGGATGCGACCTTGGCCAGAAACTTGTTATGTGACAGCCCGATTGACCCGGTCAGCCCCAACTCGTCCTTCATCCGTTTGACCAATCGTGCAAGCATGACGGCGGGAGGCGCACCGTGCAGACGTTGCGTGCCGGATAGGTCCATGAACGCTTCGTCCAGGGACAGCGGTTCAACAATCGGAGTCAGCTCGTCCATCATCGACCTGATTTGGCGCGAAGCCTCGGCATAGACCGACATGCGCGGTTTGATCACGACAGCGTCGGGGCATAGTTGCAACGCCTTGAACATCGGCATTGCCGAACGGACGCCGCGAATTCGGGCGACATAACAGGCCGTAGACACAACACCGCGCTTGCCGCCCCCGATAATGACGGGTTTGTCAGCCAGCTCCGGATTGTCCCGTTTTTCGACAGAGGCGTAGAAGGCATCGCAATCCATATGTGCGATGGACAGGTCAAACAATTCAGGATGCGTTTTGACGCGCGGGCTGCCGCAGTCCGGGCAGCGGCGTTCCTTCGTCAGTTCTGTCAGGCAATCTCGGCAGAGGCCGGGCATTTTCTTTTCCCGTCTTCCATGCGGTCCGTAAGGTTCGGTGACTATATCATCCGCTTGCCACGGGCAAAACCCGCGCATTGAGGGTAGGAACCAGATCTGCCAAAAGAAGGCCCCCCGCAAAGTGGCGGGGGGAGGTGACGGACCTCAGGAAGAGATGGTCCGCGGGGAGTATCACCTACTTAGATTCTCTCAAAATCGAATTTTTCGATAGAACCCAGTTCACACAGTGGAAACTCGTGTTTTGCATGTGTGTTTTGGGGCACAGGGACGATTTGGCGCGGATCGGGTGAAAAGTGACCTTAGGTCAACTGTTTGCGGGTTATTCTGGCAATAATTTTGCCTGATTTAGCCGGATTGCCCTAGTGTCGGGATAAGGAATTTAACTCTGCAAGCACCGCTTCTGCGGCGGCTTTAGGGTCTTGTGCCTGATAGATTGGGCGTCCCACTACGATGTGATCGGCGCCGTCACCGATAGCAGTTGCCGGGGTTGCGACCCGTTTCTGATCACCCAACGCGGCACCGGTGGGCCGAACGCCGGGTGTCACGATCAAGCGGTTTTCGGCCTGGGGCAGGGCACGGATCAGCGCGGCTTCTTGCGGGCTGGCGATGACGCCATCGGCGCCGGCCTCCAGCGCTTTGGCCGCGCGTTCGACGACCAGATCCTGGACATCGCCAGACTTCAGCAGGCTGGCATCCAGATCATCCCGGTTCAACGAGGTCAGGATGGTTACGGCCAGGATCTTGAGGTCTTTGCCAGACGCACCCTCTTTGGCGGCCCGCACCACGTGCGGGTCACCATGTACGGTCAGGAAATCCAAATCGAACTGTGCCAGACCGCGCACCGCATTTTCCACCGTATTGCCAATGTCGAACAGTTTCATGTCCAGAAAGATGCGCTTGCCCTGATCCTGCTTTAACTCGTTCGCCAGGGCTAGCCCGCCCCCTGTCAGCATTCCCAGACCGATCTTGTAGAATGAGACACTGTCCCCCAGCCGCTCGGCCAAGGCCAGACCGTCCAGGGCGTTGGGGACATCAAGGGCTACAATCAGGCGGTCATCGGACATTGGGGGCTCCTTTTTGGCAAACGTCTGCGTCCTAACGGTTTCGTGCGCATCTGTCCATGCGCGCCTTGCGTGATTCAGATCACGGCAGAGGTTTCCGACTGTGCTATTATCGCGTTGTGCAACTGGGACGGAATTCGGAATGAGACAGTTTACGAAACCCACTATCGCAATCTGCGCGGGGCTGATGCTGGCCGGGTGTCAGGACATGGCGCTGGAAAAAGAGGCTGCTGATACAGTTCTGAGGTCTCCGACAAACGACAACCTCCGGCTGATTGGCGGTTATCGTTCGATGGATGATGACTGTCAGGTTACGGGGGAATCCGCCTTTACCGTGGATTTTCTGGATGACGCCGCCGATCTGGTTTCCTGCCCGACGGGCAGCGATGCGGCGCAATCGCTTGTCGATATGTACGGTGCGCGTTCTGTCGCGAAAACTGGGGGGTATACAGTTTATTCTGTGCCGCGTCGGTAGGTTGGATTCTGTTGGCAGACCCCTTGAACCGGGCAAGATATTTCCCAGATTGAATGTGAGGCCCAGACCGACGCGCGCTGCCAGGCGGGCGCGTCAAAACAGGGCGCTTAGAGAAGGAGCAAAATATGGACTTGAACAAGTTCACCGAGCGGGCACGAGGTTTCGTGCAGGCAGCGCAAACGATTGCGATGCGCGAGGGGCACCAGAGGTTGACCCCTGAACATATACTCAAAGCCTTGATGGACGATGATCAGGGGCTGGCCAGCAATCTGATCACCCGCGCAGGCGGAGCGCCCAGCCGTGTCGTTAACGCACTGGATGCGTCCATGGCCAAAATTCCAAAGGTCAGCGGCGATGCGGGCCAGGTTTATCTGGATGGTCAGACCGCCAAAGTTCTGGATGAAGCTGAAAAGATCGCCACCAAGGCAGGCGATAGTTTCGTGCCGGTTGAACGTATTCTGATGGCGCTGTGCATGGTGAAATCCAAAGCCAAGGATGCTTTGGAAGATGGCGCGGTGACGGCGCAGAAACTGAACGAAGCCATCAATGACATCCGCAAAGGGCGCACCGCTGACACCGCCTCGGCAGAAGAGGGCTATGATGCGCTCAAGAAATACGCGCGTGACCTGACCGAAGCGGCGGCTGAGGGCAAGATCGACCCGATTATCGGGCGGGATGAGGAAATCCGCCGCTCGATGCAGGTTCTGTCGCGCCGCACCAAGAACAACCCCGTTCTGATCGGCGAGCCCGGCGTGGGTAAAACAGCGATTGCCGAAGGTATGGCCCTGCGCATCATCAATGGGGATGTGCCGGAATCGCTAAAGGATAAAAAGCTGCTCGCGCTCGACATGGGTGCGCTGATCGCAGGTGCGAAATACCGTGGTGAGTTCGAAGAACGCCTCAAGGCGGTATTGACCGAAGTGACCGAAGCCGCCGGTGAAATCATCTTGTTCATTGATGAGATGCACACGCTGGTGGGCGCGGGCAAATCCGACGGCGCGATGGATGCTGCCAACCTGATCAAGCCTGCGCTTGCCCGGGGTGAGCTGCATTGTATCGGTGCCACCACGCTGGATGAGTATCGCAAATACGTGGAAAAAGACGCGGCTTTGGCGCGCCGGTTCCAGCCGGTTGTGGTTCAGGAACCGACTGTCGAGGACACGATCAGCATCCTGCGCGGTATCAAGGAAAAGTACGAGTTGCACCATGGTGTGCGTATCTCTGACTCGGCTTTGGTGTCGGCAGCGACCCTGTCGCATCGCTACATCACTGATCGCTTCCTGCCCGATAAAGCTATCGACCTTGTCGATGAAGCGTCGGCTCGCTTGCGGATGGAAGTGGATAGCAAGCCCGAAGAACTCGATCAGCTGGATCGTCAGATTCTGCAGATGCAGATCGAGGAACAGGCGCTGAAGCTTGAGGATGATGCGGCATCGAAGGATCGTCTGGAAACCTTGCAAAAGGATCTGGCCGATCTGCAGGAGCAATCCGCCGAGATGACTGCACAGTGGCAAGCCGAACGTGACAAGCTGGCTGGTGCGCGCGATCTGAAGGAACAGCTCGACAAGGCCCGGGCCGATCTGGAAATCGCCAAGCGCGAAGGCAACCTCGCCAAGGCGGGTGAGCTGTCCTATGGCGTCATCCCCGAGCTTGAGAAGAAGCTGACCGAAGCCGAAAACGCCGAAAGCAGCCAGATGATGGCCGAAGAAACGGTGCGCCCCGAACAGATCGCAAGCGTTGTCGAACGCTGGACGGGGATCCCGACCTCGAAAATGCTGGAAGGTGAGCGCGAAAAGCTGCTGCGGATGGAAGACGATCTGCATTCCCGCGTGATCGGTCAGGATGCGGCCGTCACTGCCGTTTCCAACGCCGTGCGCCGTGCGCGTGCGGGTTTGAACGACGAAGGCCGCCCGCTCGGCTCGTTCCTGTTCCTCGGACCAACCGGTGTGGGTAAGACCGAACTGACCAAGGCCGTGGCAAACTTCCTGTTCGACGACGACAACGCGATGGTGCGCATCGACATGTCCGAGTTCATGGAGAAACACGCGGTTGCCCGTCTGATCGGCGCCCCTCCAGGCTATGTCGGCTATGACGAAGGCGGTGTGCTGACCGAAGCCGTGCGGCGCAGGCCCTATCAAGTCGTGCTGTTCGACGAGGTCGAAAAGGCGCATCCGGATGTGTTCAACGTGCTGTTGCAGGTACTGGATGATGGTGTGCTAACCGATGGTCAGGGCCGCACCGTGGACTTCAAGCAGACGCTGATCATCCTGACCTCGAACCTCGGCTCTCAGGCGCTCAGCCAGTTGCCCGACGGTGCCGACAGTGCACAGGCACGGCGGGATGTGATGGATGCGGTCCGGGCGCATTTCCGGCCCGAATTCCTGAACCGTCTGGACGAAACGATCATCTTCGACCGCCTGAAACGGGGTGATATGGATGGCATTGTCGATATCCAAATGGCACGCCTGCAAAAACGTCTGGCTGCGCGGAAGATCGAGCTGGTTCTGGACGACGGGGCTAAGGAAT
This sequence comes from Ruegeria sp. CDSA020, assembly GCF_059612345.1. Taxonomy (NCBI): domain Bacteria; kingdom Pseudomonadati; phylum Pseudomonadota; class Alphaproteobacteria; order Rhodobacterales; family Roseobacteraceae; genus Ruegeria; species Ruegeria sp. CDSA020. Next base: position 3,762 of record NZ_JBXWQK010000008.1, on the reverse strand, counting down.
GGCTGGCCAACGAGGGCTATGACCCGGTCTTCGGTGCTCGCCCACTGAAACGCGTGATCCAACGCGCCTTGCAGAACCCGCTGGCCGAGGCGCTGCTGGCGGGTGAGATCAAGGATGGCGAGTCTATTCCGGTCACCGCCGGGGCCGAGGGCCTGATCATAGGCGATCGGCTGGGCACGTCTGAGCGACCACGACCGGATGATGCCGTGGTGCATTGAACCTAAACTGATTGTTGAATGGACCCGCTTGACTGGTGGGTCCATTCTTGAATTTACCCGCGTTTTTTTGCGACTAACCCCCGGCTTGTCCGAGAGGGTGGGCCAGATGGGAAAGAATAGACCGTTTCGCAATCAAAACCTGCTTCATCTAGCAGCTCTAAGATCTCCGCGCGCTGAAACGTTCTATGTCGCCATTGCAACCAGATGATGGCGTTACACCAATGTGGCTTTGATACCACCAAAAACAGGCGACCCCCCGGGCGCAGCAGTCTGTGAATGTCTTGCAAGGCTTGGGACGGATCTGCGCAATGTTCAATCACATGGGCCGCAAGAGCTACGCCCACGGGGTCTAGATTGACATTACCTAGCACCCCTTGGGCTAGTTCTGGTTCGACCCCCCGCGCCCGCAGAGCCTTTTGGCCTTGCCTGATCATCCCCGCGCTGGGTTCAAGTAAGGTTATCCTGGCCGGTTTTCCGTGGACCGCTACCCAGGCCTCGGCGAAGGACGCAGTGCCAGCCCCAATATCGACCACATGTGTCACGTCGTCAGCGACAGGCAATCCCGAGGTCAGGAATTCGAGGTAGCCATCATAGTACCCAAGCGCGCGCATCTTGTCCCGCCACCGGGGCGCGGCTGTATCGTAACGATGCGTGATTTCGGCAATGGGTTTGGGCATCGGTCCGTGCTTTGAAGGTATGCTGCATCACTAGTGCATCGTGGCTTTAGACCAACGCGAATATCCGTGCCGGACCTCCGGTGCCGCCAGCATGTTTCGGTGCGCCGATGACCAGCGTGGCCCCCGCGGCCGGAACCCGATCCAGGCCCGCAAGGCATTCGATGCCAAACCGACCCGAGGGCAGCCAGGCATAGTGGGTCGCGAAATCAGCAGACATGCCGTGATCCAGCGACAGGGTATCCACCGCAATCGACCGCGCGCCGGTGTCTTCCATTAACATCTGCGCCGCTTCGACGTGAAACCCGGGATAGTGCTGCGCCTCACCGTCGAAATTGCGGAACCCGTCCGTGGCGGTCTTGCCGGACCAACCGGAATGCATCGCCACGCAAGCGCCGTCGGGGATGTCTCCGTTGGCCGCAATCCACGCCTTCAGATCGTCCGGGGTAACGCGGGTGTCGGCGTCTTCGGCCGCGCGGGCGGCGATATTGACGACACAAAGCGGTGCAACCAGATCAGTCACCGGTATCTCATCGACCGACATACCATCCGCGGAAAAATGCAGGGGCGCATCTATATGCGTGCCGGTATGTTCGTTGATCGACAGATTGAACAGGTTAAAGCCGTGATCCGCGAAGTTGAACGCCTGTTCGGCGGAAATGCCGGGTTCGCCTCCCCAGGTCGGAAAGTCGGGGCTGAGCGTATGGGTCATGTCCTCGACCCCGCCATGACCTGCGGCCAGCGCTGCTGGTGCAATCGCTCCGGTGGTCGCAGCCGCAACGCTCGTGGCGGCCGCAGCTTTGAAGAAACTCCGCCGCGACAGCATTCGATCTTTGACGGCATTCATAACGCAGATGTCACACATTCTTCTTCTCCCACTGGTGGATTTCAATCGTTGGATGGGTCGTCCATCTTTTCCCTTGTTGGTTATACCTGCGGCCCAGCCTGCATTTTTGAGGCCTGCGTTGTAAAGGTGGTGACCACAGGTGGTGCCGCGACAACAGCCTCACCCCCCCCTGATACGTTACAAACTGGTCGCTCAATCGTGAGGCCTGTTTCCTTGGCTCTGTGCTATCAGCGGACTACCTCACCTCAGAGGATGTATGAAGACGGAGACTTAGATGGCGCATCGCTGGACCAACACATTGACACATGCCGACGTCACCCCCCGGGCGGCGTTTCTGAACCGGCGCCAGATGATGGCCGGGATGGCGGGTGTCGGATTGGCAGGGCTGGCGCAGGGGGCAGCCGCGCAAGAGGCGCTGGAGCCGAATACCTGGGAAGAGATCACCGGTTATAACAATTATTACGAGTTTGGTACGCGGAAAGAAGATCCTGCAAAATACGCCTATACTCTTGTTACTGAGCCGTGGAGCATCAAGATTGACGGTCTGGTGGACAAGCCCGGCGATTACAATTTCAAGGACATCCTGTCCGAAATGACCGTCGAAGAACGGATATACCGGTTTCGCTGTGTCGAGGCTTGGTCGATGGTGATCCCCTGGAACGGGTTTGAACTGGCCGACCTGCTGAACATGGCCGGTATTCAGGATGGCGCCAAATACGTGGCCTTTGAAACCGCTTATCGTCCAGATGAAATGCCGGGTGTTCAGTATCCGGTTCTGGACTGGCCGTACCGTGAAGGTCTGCGGCTGGACGAAGCAATGCACCCGCTGACCCTGATGGCCACTGGTATTTATGGCCGGCCGATCCCGAACCAGAACGGCGCACCGTTGCGTCTGGTGGTTCCGTGGAAATACGGGTTCAAATCCATCAAGTCGATCGTTCGCATTACGGTGTCAGATGTTGAGCCACCGACAAGCTGGAACATGGCCGGTCCGCGCGAATATGGTTTCTATAGTAACGTGAACCCCAATGTGGATCACCCGCGCTGGTCGCAGGCCTCGGAGCGTCAAATCGGCGGTGGGCTGTTTGCCAAGCGCATCCCGACGCTCATGTTCAATGGCTACGAGGACGAGGTCGCCGGGCTTTACGAAGGCATGGATCTGTCCAAGCATTATTGAGAGTATGAGCGCGCTGAACCAGATATTCCGTCGGATCCCTGTTTGGGCCGTCTATTTGCTGGGGGTCCTGCCGGCACCCTGGCTGTTCTATCAAGGGCTGACCGGAGGTTTGGGTGCCGACCCGATTGAGGCTCTAGAGCATAAGTACGGCAAACTGGCATTGCAGTTTTTGATTGTTGTTCTGGCTATATCGCCCCTGCGCAGGTTTGTCGGCGTGAACCTGATCAAGTTCAGGCGGGCGCTGGGCGTTTTGACATTTATATATATCAGTCTGCATCTTTTGGTTTGGCTGGTATTGGATGTGCAGGCCCCCGGGCAGATCTGGGCGGACATCCTGAAGCGCCCCTATATAACTGTGGGTATGGCGGCATTTGTTCTGACGCTGCCACTGGCCGTGACGTCGAACAACTTTTCAGTACGGCAGCTTGGCCCGGGCTGGCGCGCGCTTCAGCGTTTGGTCTATCCGGCAGCAGTTCTGGGGGGCGTGCATTATGTAATGCAGGCCAAAGGATTTCAGATCGAACCCTTGATCTATTTGTCCGTGATTTTGGCTTTGCTTGCTTTGCGCCTACCGATCTCGACCCTGATGAGCCGATTCCGGGGTGCGATTCCGCCCGACTCGGCCTGAGTCTCTCGGTAAGCCTGTGCGAAACACAATTTTCCGTACGCATTTTGGCGGTTGGTCGCCGTATTTGGGCCTGGTAGTATTTGTAAGTATTTGTTTTATTTCATTAAATAATAGTTCTGAAGATTTTCGCGAGTTTCGGGAATTTTCTGCTTGCGGTGTATGTTTGTAATGCTTAGAACCCCCTTCACCGGCGCTGCTGAGGCGCTTGGGACACACTG
>NZ_JBXWQK010000007.1:0-189311 GCF_059612345.1 Ruegeria sp. CDSA020 | reverse complement strand
GTCTTGCCGTGGTCAACGTGCCCAATCGTGCCAATGTTGACGTGCGGCTTATTACGCTCAAACTTTTCCTTTGCCATGATGGCCTCCTTTATCGGTAATGAAGGGAGCCCGCTAATCGAGCTCCCTCAAATCTTCGCTTATGCGTATTTCGCCTGGATCTCGTCCGAGATGTTCTGCGGAACCGGATCGTAGTGGTCGAACTGCATGGTGAACTGGGCGCGGCCCGACGACATCGAACGCAGAGTGTTGATGTAACCGAACATGTTGGCCAGCGGCACAAACGCGTCAATCGCGATGGCGTTGCCACGGTTTTCCTGCCCAGAAACCTGTCCCCGACGCGATGTCAGGTCACCAATGATACCGCCGGTATATTCTTCCGGAGTGATCACTTCGACCTTCATGATCGGCTCAAGCAGTTTCGCACCCGCTTTGCGCATGCCTTCACGCATACCCATACGCGCCGCGATCTCAAAGGCGAGAACCGAAGAGTCCACGTCGTGGTATTTACCTTCGATCAGGGCAACCTTGAAGTCGATCACAGGGAAGCCAGCCAGCGGGCCGCTATCCATGACGGATCTGATGCCTTTTTCAACGCCCGGGATGTATTCCTTGGGCACCGAACCACCAACAACACGAGATTCGAACGAATAACCTTCGCCCGGCTCTGTTGGGGTGATGATCATCTTCACCTCAGCGAACTGACCCGAACCACCCGACTGTTTCTTGTGGGTGTAAACGATCTCGGCTTCGTGACCGATGGTTTCGCGATAGGCCACCTGCGGCGCACCAATATTCGCTTCAACCTTGAATTCACGCTTGAGACGGTCAATCAGGATGTCCAGGTGAAGTTCGCCCATGCCCTTCATGATGGTCTGACCCGATTCCAGATCAGTTTCCACACGGAAGGACGGGTCTTCGGCGGCCAAACGGCCCAGACCCTGGCTCATTTTTTCCTGGTCAGCCTTGGTTTTCGGCTCAACCGCGATCTCGATCACCGGATCGGGGAAGGTCATGGTTTCCAGAACCACCGGATCGCCGGTCGAACACAGAGTGTCGCCCGTGGTGGTGTCTTTCAGACCTGCCAGCGCGATAATGTCGCCTGCGAATGCTTCCGTGATTTCCTCACGATCATTCGAGTGCATCATCATCATCCGGCCGATACGCTCTTTCTTACCCTTGGTCGAGTTCAGAAGCGTGTCGCCCTTGGCCAGAGTACCCGAGTAGATGCGGGTAAAGGTCAGCGAGCCAACAAAGGGGTCGTTCATGATTTTGAACGCTAGACCCGAGAACGCCATGTCATCATCCGCACGGCGGGCGATGTTTCGGGTTTCTTCTTCGTCACCGGGTTTGAAGCCCATGTAATCGACAACGTCCAGCGGGCTGGGCAAATAGTCGATCACAGCGTTCAGCAGTGGCTGAACACCTTTGTTTTTGAACGCCGAACCACCCAGAACCGGAACAAACGCGATTTCCAGAGTACCTTTGCGCAGCAGGGCGCGCAGGGTTGGAACGTCGGGCTCATTGCCTTCCAGGTATTCCATCATCGCGTCGTCGTCCATTTCGACGGCCGCTTCGACCATTTTACCGCGCCATTCGTCAGCCATGTCCTTCAGGCTGTCGCGGATCGGTGCTTTGACCCAGCTTGCGCCTAGGTCTTCGCCCTGCCACAGCCATTCTTCCATGGTGACCAGGTCGATCAGGCCTTCCAATTCGGTCTCTGCGCCGATCGGAATACCAACCGGAACAGCACGTGCGCCGGTACGGTCTTCGATCATTGCAACGCAGTTGAAGAAGTCCGCGCCGATCTTGTCCATCTTGTTGACGAACACCATCCGCGGAACCTTGTAGCGGTCAGCCTGACGCCACACGGTTTCGGTCTGAGGTTCAACACCGGCGTTTGCGTCCAGAACGCAGACGGCACCGTCGAGAACCGCCAGCGAGCGTTCAACTTCGATGGTGAAGTCAACGTGGCCGGGGGTGTCGATGATGTTCAGGCGGTGCTTGGGCGAGTCAGCGGTTTCACCGTCTTCGGTGCGTTCCCAGAAAGTGGTCGTCGCAGCCGAGGTGATGGTGATCCCGCGTTCCTGCTCCTGCTCCATCCAGTCCATGGTGGCTGCACCGTCGTGCACCTCACCGATGTTGTGGGATTTGCCGGTGTAGTACAGGATGCGTTCCGAGCAGGTCGTCTTACCCGCATCAATATGCGCCATGATACCGAAGTTACGGTAATGGTTGAGTGTATATTCGCGTGCCATTTCAATAAGCCTCTGGAATTACCAACGGTAGTGGCTGAAGGCTTTGTTCGCCTCGGCCATCTTGTGGGTGTCTTCACGCTTCTTAACGGCGGTACCGCGGGACTGTACGGCGTCCAGCAGTTCGCCGGCGAGGCGTTCTTCCATGGTGTTTTCGTTACGGCCACGCGCAGCAGTGATCAGCCAGCGGATGGCCAGTGCTTCGCGGCGCTCGGGGCGCACTTCGACCGGAACCTGATAAGTTGCACCACCAACCCGGCGCGAGCGAACCTCGACCGACGGTTTGATGTTGTCGAGTGCTTCGTGGAACACTTCGACAGGCGCGCGCTTGATCTTGCCTTCAACGCGGTCAAATGCGTTGTAGACGATGCGCTCTGCAACCGACTTTTTACCGTCGATCATCAGGTTGTTCATGAATTTTGTCAGTACCTTGTCGCCAAATTTGGCGTCAGGCAGGACTTCGCGTTTTTCGGCGGCGTGACGACGTGACATATCAGCCTCTCCTTCTTATTTGGGACGCTTCGCGCCGTACTTCGAACGACGTTGCTTACGGTCTTTGACGCCTTGGGTATCCAGAACACCGCGCAGGATGTGGTAACGGACACCGGGAAGGTCTTTTACACGACCGCCACGGATCAGAACAACCGAGTGTTCCTGCAGGTTGTGGCTTTCACCGGGGATGTACGAGATGACCTCGAACCCGTTTGTCAGGCGCACTTTGGCAACCTTACGCATCGCCGAGTTCGGCTTTTTCGGTGTGGTTGTGTAAACACGTGTGCAGACGCCGCGTTTCTGCGGGCACTGCTCCAGGTGCATGGACTTCGAGCGTTTTACTTTCGGCTGCCGCGGCTTGCGGATCAGCTGTTGGATCGTTGGCATTCCGGTTATATCCCCGTTTTGCAACACATGACATGCACGCGCGATGCGTGCGGTTAAATTCGCTGCGTTCGTGCGTCCACAAGCGCAAAACCCGCGAGCGTTCCCATTCCGAGGTGAACGTCGCGGTTTGTTATCAGAGGGCGCGAACGATAAAAGAGTTCGGGCCTTGACCAGTTCATTACTGAAATCGGTTTTGGGGCGGCCCCCGGTACCGAGATGTGGCGCGTAATAGGGGGAGTCGGACCCAGTGTCAACAGTACAGCTGATCCGTTCCACATCAGGCCGTTTCGCGCTGGAACCAAAGCTCATCCAGTCTTACCGCCCGTTGCAGGAACAGGTCCGTGCAGGCATAGTCAGCCCATTGGTCTGGACCACGGATGAATCATGCAAATACTTGGCCTGTGTCGTTTTTCCTATCCCGCCCATGGCGGCTTTCAGATCGAACACGAAACGATCGAGGACCGGCGCTCCTATCTGTATCAGCCTGACCGGCTGGAAGAGCGGTTCCGCCTGTTCGAAACCACCTCTCTGCCCTGCATAAAAGAACAAACCGACGAGGATTTTCAGTTTCTCATCGTGATCGGTACATGCCTGCCAAACCCGGCACGCGAACGTCTTTACGACTTAACAGCGGGCATGCCTCAGGTACAGATCATCGCACGCGAACCAAAGCGTCATCGCAGGGTCATGAAAGAAATCCTGAATTCAGCACGCACCAAACCGGACGCCCCCTGCATCCAGTTCCGCCACGATGATGACGATGCGGTTTCGGTCGATTTCGTTGAGCGCTTGCGCATCGCCGCAGATGAGGGTCAGGGCTTAATGCGGAACCACAGAACCGTTGCGATTGACTACAATCAGGGGTTCCTGGCCCGTTTCGATGCGGGCGGTATTCGGGCCGCACAGGTGTATCAACCTTTGTTGGGGGTGGGCTTTGCGATGTACTCCGCCGGGGGGAGTGACTTGACGATCATGAATTTCGCACATCACCGGATCGGAAATTTCATGCCCGTTATCAGCTATCCGGATGCACCTATGTGGGTCCGCACGCTTAACCAGTTCAACGATTCTCCGCATGCGCGAAACAGTAGGACCGAGCTGTCCCCCCTAACCTCTGAACAGGAAGGCGAATTCATCGCACGGTTCGCCATCGACCAGGACGCCGTTCGCCGCATTCATTCGGCAGATTGACGAGTCCTTTCACGGAACAGCATGAACATTCCTGCCCCAACCACTAAGGCCGCCCCCGCCATCGTAATCCTGTCGGGCCAGTCCCCAAATACGGCCCAGCCCAAACCCAACGCCCAGATCAGACTGGAATAACGAAACGGCGCGATAAAGCCGATCTCACCAGCGCGCATGACAATGACGCTGAACAAATATCCCGTCAGAACAAAGACCGCAGCACACGCTACCATCGAACCGGCGGCTGCCGGAACCGGAACCCAGCCCGAGACAGAGGTGACAAGAACCGCCGTCAATGTAATCGTCGCGGTTGTTGCCAGCGTTACTGCAAGTGATGGCACATGCACCGACATGCGTCGCGTAATCAAATCCCGGGCAGTTACCGAAGCAACTGCGATCAAAGCATATATCGCGTAGATGCTGAAACCGTCCGTGCCCGGGCGAACGATCAGCAACATACCGGCGAACCCGAAAACGATGGCAAGAATCCGACGCCAACCGATATACTCTTGAAAAAACAACGCGGCTCCAAGTGTTACGGTTAATGGCAAGGCCAGCAGAATGGCCGTCACGTTTGCCAACGGCATATGAAGCAGCGCGACCAAAAAGAAAATTGTTGCCAACAATTCGGCGAGACAACGTGCCGCGACCAACCACTTGTCATGACGCGGAAAGTTCAGATGCAACGCCCCATAGTACCGTGCCAGAAGATACACCAGAATGGTCGCCAAAACCCCGCGGATGGCAACCATCTGAAACAGCGGTATCTGGGCTCCGGCGGCCTTGATCAAAGTGTCATTGATGGTGAAGGCAGCCATGCTGCCCATCATCAGCAAAGCACCCCTGAAATTCGGCGTCACTCTTTTTGAACTCCGCATTTGGCCACGAGGTGCATTTGGCGGCGTTCAAGAAAGAGATGTCAATATGGCTCCGCCCGCCAATGCTCTGCTAGCATGACATTTCCAATGGCGCTTCATGCAGAGCCACACCCGAGCCTGAAATGAAAAGGCCCCGCGAAATCGCGGGGCCTGATCTTTGGAATTTAGGATCGCTTATTCGCGACTTTCCGGTGTTTCCACCAGAACATCCAGCTCATCCCCGACCATATCGTCATCCATCATCGGCGCAGCCAGAGCAGCGGCGGCTTCGGCCTCTTCCCGGCGGGCTTCGATGACAACGTTGTCACGCGACTGCGCGACGCGCTGTACGCTTTGCGTTGCGCCACCGGTACCGGCAGGGATTAGACGACCGACGATCACGTTCTCTTTCAGGCCAACCAGCTTGTCTTTCTTGCCCTGAACCGAAGCCTCGGTCAGAACCCGTGTGGTTTCCTGGAACGACGCCGCCGAGATGAACGAACGCGTCTGCAGCGAGGCTTTGGTGATCCCCAAGAGGATCGGCTCGCCCTGAGCCGGACGTCCACCGCGGGCGAGGGTCTTCTCGTTGGCCGCGTCGAACTCCTGCTTGTCGACATGTTCGCCTTTCAGCAGGGTGGTGTCACCTGAATCCAGGATCTCCCACTTCTGCAGCATCTGGCGCACGATCACTTCGATGTGCTTGTCGTTGATCTTCACGCCCTGCAGACGATAAACATCCTGCACTTCGTCGATCATGTAATCCGCCAGCGCTTCGACACCCATGATGGACAGGATGTCATGCGGGGCCGGGTTACCGTCCATCAGGTATTCACCCTTCTGGATGAAGTCACCTTCTGCAACCGGGATGTGCTTACCCTTGGGCACCATATACTCGATGGTCTCCATGGACTCGTCAGCCGGTTCGATGCTGATGCGACGCTTGTTCTTGTAGTCGCGACCAAAGCGCACGTAACCATCGGCTTCTGCGATGATCGCGTGATCTTTCGGGCGACGGGCTTCGAACAGTTCGGCAACGCGCGGCAGACCACCGGTGATGTCCTTGGTCTTGGCACCTTCACGCGGGATACGCGCGACAACTTCACCAGCTTCGATCTGCTGACCGTCTTCGATCGACAGGATCGCATCCACCGACATCGGATAGTGAACCGGGTTGCCCGCATCGTTACGGACCGGTTCGCCATCTTCGCCAACCAGAATGATCTCAGGCTTGAGGTCGCTGCCTTTGGGGGCCGCGCGCCAGTCGATCACGATCTTCTGGGTCATACCGGTTGCATCGTCGGTCACGTCGCGGACAGCAATGCCCGAAACCAGATCAACATATTTCGCGGTACCGGACTTTTCGGCGATGATCGGCAGGGTGTAAGGATCCCATTCGAACAGCTTGTCGCCACGGTTCACCTTGGTGCCATCCTTGACGAACAGCTTCGAGCCATAACCCAACTTGTGGTTGGCACGCTCTTCGCCATGTTCGTCTTTGATCACCATCTTCATGTTCCGGCCCATGACCAGGCTTTCGCCCGCGGAATTGACCAGGATCTGCGGGTTCTCAAACGAAACGACACCGTCGTGGCTGGCTTCCTGGAACGACTGCTGACCACCCTGCGCAACACCACCGATGTGGAAGGTCCGCATTGTCAGCTGCGTACCGGGTTCACCGATGGACTGGGCGGCGATGATGCCGACAGCCTCACCCGTGTTGACCATAGTACCGCGTGCAAGGTCACGACCGTAGCAGGTTGCACAGACGCCTTCCTCGGACTCACAGGTCAGAGGCGAACGGATCCGCATCGACGCAACAGCGGCCTCATCAATGATGTCAGCCATACGTTCGTCGATCAGCTGACCCGCTGCGACCAGAACCTCATCGGTGCCGGGACGCAGAACGTCATCGGCAGAGACACGGCCCAGCACACGTTCGGCTAGCGAAGCAACAACTTCACCGTCGTTTACTGCGGCTTCCGCAGTGATCGCACGCTCGGTTCCACAATCGAGCTCACGCACGATGCAGTCCTGTGCCACGTCCACTAGACGACGGGTCAGGTAACCCGAGTTCGCCGTTTTCAGAGCAGTATCCGACAGACCCTTACGGGCGCCGTGGGTCGAGTTGAAGTATTCAAGAACGGTCAGACCTTCCTTGAAGTTCGAGATGATCGGCGTCTCGATGATGTCACCGTTTGGTTTGGCCATCAGGCCGCGCATACCGCCCAGCTGTTTCATCTGAGTGACCGAGCCACGCGCGCCCGAGTGGGCCATCATGTAGACCGAGTTCGGTTCCTTTTCAGACCCGTCCTCTGCCCGATCCGAAGATGAGATCGTGCTCATCATCGCTTCGGTTACACGATCGTTACACTTCGACCAGGCATCAACAACTTTGTTGTACTTTTCACCCTGAGTGATCAGGCCGTCCATGTACTGCTGTTCAAAATCCTTCACCTGACTACGGGTTTCATCCACGATGCCCCATTTGTCATCCGGGATCACCATGTCGTCCTTACCGAACGAGATACCGGCGCGGAACGCTTCCTTGAAGCCCATCGACATGATCTGGTCACAGAAGATGACCGACTCTTTCTGACCGCAGTAACGGTAGACGGTGTCGATCACTTGCTGCACTTCTTTCTTCCGCAGCAAACGGTTGACCAGTTCGAACGGCGCCTTGTTGTTCATCGGCAGCAGAGCACCCAGGCGCACTCGGCCCGGAGTGGTTTCAAACCGCTGTTGAACTTCATTGCCTTCACTGTCGATCTGAGTAATCCGCGCAGTGATCTTAGTGTGCAGATGCACTTCACCGGCGTCCAGCGCGTGCTGAACTTCGTCGATAGAGCCAAAGACCTTGCCTTCACCAGGCATGCCTTCGCGTTCCAGGGTCACATAGTACAGACCCAGAATCATATCCTGCGAAGGAACGATGATCGGCGCGCCGTTTGCTGGCGACAGAACGTTGTTTGTCGACATCATCAGCACGCGGGCTTCCAGCTGGGCCTCAAGGCTCAGCGGGACGTGAACGGCCATCTGGTCACCGTCGAAGTCGGCGTTAAAGGCCGAACAGACCAACGGGTGCAGCTGGATGGCTTTACCTTCGATCAGAACCGGTTCAAACGCCTGAATGCCAAGACGGTGCAGTGTCGGCGCACGGTTCAGCATTACAGGGTGTTCGCGGATCACCTCGTCGAGGATATCCCACACTTCGGGACGCTCTTTCTCAACCAGTTTCTTCGCCTGTTTCACGGTCGAAGACAGACCCTTGGCTTCAAGGCGCGAGTAGATGAACGGCTTGAACAGTTCCAGCGCCATCTTTTTGGGCAGACCACACTGGTGCAGCTTGAGTTCCGGACCGGTCACGATGACCGAACGGCCCGAGAAGTCGACGCGCTTACCCAGAAGGTTTTGACGGAAGCGACCCTGCTTACCCTTCAGCATGTCCGAAAGCGATTTCAGCGGACGCTTATTGGCCCCGGTGATCACGCGGCCACGACGGCCATTGTCGAACAGAGCATCAACGGATTCCTGCAGCATCCGCTTTTCGTTGCGGACGATGATGTCAGGTGCGCGCAGTTCGATCAGACGCTTCAGACGGTTGTTCCGGTTGATGACGCGGCGATACAGATCGTTCAGATCCGAGGTCGCGAAACGGCCACCATCCAGCGGAACCAGAGGACGCAGTTCCGGCGGAATGACCGGAATTACAGTCATCACCATCCATTCGGGGCGGTTGCCCGACTCGAGGAAGCTTTCGACAACCTTCAGACGCTTGATGATCTTCTTGGGCTTCAGCTCACCAGTTGCTTCGGCCAGATCAGCGCGCAGCTGTTCGGCTTCGGCTTCCAGATCGATCTGGGCCAGCATCTCACGGATAGCTTCGGCACCGATGTTCGCGGTGAACGCGTCCATGCCATAGGCATCCTGCGCGTCCATGAACTCTTCTTCGGTCAGCATCTGACCATAGGAGAGGTCGGTCAGACCGGGCTCGATAACGACATAGTTTTCAAAGTACAGAACGCGTTCCAGATCGCGCAGCGTCATGTCCAGCATCAGACCGATGCGGGACGGCAGCGACTTCAGGAACCAAATGTGTGCGACGGGCGCGGCCAGCTCGATATGACCCATACGCTCGCGGCGGACTTTCTGCAGGGTGACTTCCACACCGCATTTCTCGCAGACAACGCCGCGATATTTCATCCGCTTATATTTACCGCACAGACATTCGTAATCTTTGATCGGGCCAAAGATACGCGCGCAGAACAGACCGTCACGTTCGGGTTTGAACGTCCGGTAGTTGATGGTTTCGGGTTTCTTGATCTCGCCATAAGACCAAGAGAGGATCCGTTCCGGGCTGGCCAATGAGACCTTGATCTCGTCAAAGACCTTAGGCGGCGTCAGCGGGTTGAACGGGTTATTGGTAATTTCCTGGTTCATTTTGCGTCCTTACAAATTGGGATGGGATGAGTTTGGGGCGTTGCCGCCCCTACTCTTCCTCCGCATCCAGGAGTTCCATATTCAGGCCGAGGCCACGGACTTCTTTCACCAGAACGTTGAACGATTCCGGTACGCCCGCTTCAAAGTTATCCTCGCCCTTGACGATCGACTCGTACACTTTGGTCCGGCCGGCGACGTCATCCGATTTCACGGTGAGCATTTCCTGCAGGGTGTAGGCGGCGCCATAAGCTTCCAGAGCCCAGACTTCCATCTCACCAAAGCGCTGACCACCGAACTGCGCCTTACCACCCAGCGGCTGCTGGGTAACCAGGCTGTACGGCCCGGTTGAACGCGCGTGGATTTTGTCATCCACAAGGTGGTGCAGTTTCAGCAGGTACTTGATACCCACGGTCACCGGACGTGCAAACTGCTCACCCGTACGACCGTCGAACAGAACCGACTGACCGCTTTGCGAGAAGCCCGCGCGCACCAGAGCGTCATTGACGTCTGCCTCTTTGGCGCCATCAAAGACCGGAGTCGCGATCGGAACACCACGGGTCACGTTGCCCGCAGCCTCGATCAGGTGACCCTCGTCCATGCCAGTGATGCCTTCTTCATAGACATCGTCGCCATAGGCCAGCTTCATTGCTTCGCGAACCGGGGTAAGGTCGCCAGAGCGGCGATATTCACCCAGGGCGTCGTCGATGTTCAGACCCAGACCGCGCGCGGCCCAACCCATGTGGGTTTCAAGGATCTGACCAACGTTCATACGCGAAGGAACACCCAGCGGGTTCAGACAGAAGTCAACCGGCGTACCATCGGCCAGGAACGGCATGTCTTCCATCGGAACAACCTTGGAAATCACACCTTTGTTCCCGTGACGACCGGCCATCTTATCGCCCGGCTGCAGCTTGCGCTTCACGGCGATGAAGACTTTGACCATCTTCATCACACCCGGCGGCAGGTCGTCGCCACGACGAACCTTCTCGACCTTGTCCTCGAAACGGGCGTCCAGAGCACGCTTTTGCACTTCGTACTGCTCATTCAGAGCCTCAACGATCTGTGCGTCCTGCTCATCTTCCAGCGCCAGCTGCCACCACTGACCACGGGTCAGGGTTTCCAACAGGTCCTCGGTGATCACCGACCCTGGCTTGACGCCTTTCGGGCCTTTGACCGCGGTTTTACCCATGATCAGGCCTTGCAGACGCGCATAGATGTTGCGGTCCAGGATCGCCAACTCGTCGTCCCGGTCACGGGCCAGACGTTCGACTTCTTCCCGCTCGATCTGCAGCGCACGCTCGTCTTTCTCGACGCCGTGACGGTTGAAGACGCGGACCTCAACGACCGTACCGTAATCGCCCGGCTTCACGCGCAGCGAAGTGTCGCGCACGTCAGATGCTTTTTCGCCAAAGATGGCGCGCAGCAGCTTTTCTTCCGGGGTCATCGGGCTTTCGCCCTTCGGAGTGATCTTGCCGACCAGGATATCGCCCGGTTCAACATCCGCGCCGATGTAAACGATGCCCGCCTCGTCGAGGTTACGCAGCGCTTCTTCACCGACATTCGGAATATCGCGGGTGATCTCTTCCGGACCCAGCTTGGTGTCACGGGCGGCGACTTCAAATTCCTCGATATGGACCGAGGTAAAGACGTCGTCACGCGCAATACGTTCCGAGATCAGGATCGAGTCTTCGTAATTGTAACCGTTCCACGGCATGAACGCGACGACCACGTTCTTACCCAGGGCCAGTTCACCCATATCGGTCGACGGACCATCAGCTATGACTTCGCCCTTCTGGACGGTGTCACCCACTTTGATCAGCGGACGCTGGTTGATGCAGGTGTTCTGGTTCGAACGCTGGAATTTGCGCAGACGATAGATGTCAACGCCAGCGTCGCCCAGTTCCAGATCCTCAGTCGCGCGGATAACGATACGCTGGGCATCGACCTGGTCGATGATACCGGCGCGTTTCGCCTGAATTGCAGCGCCTGAGTCAATCGCAACCTTTTCCTCGATTCCGGTACCAATCAGCGGTGCCTCGGCCCGCAGCAGTGGAACCGCCTGACGTTGCATGTTCGAGCCCATCAGAGCGCGGTTGGCGTCGTCATTTTCAAGGAACGGGATCAGCGATGCAGCAACCGATACCAGCTGTTTTGGGCTGACGTCGATCAGGTCCACATTCTCGCGCGGGGCCAGAGTGTAGTCACCTGACTGACGAGTCGAAACCAGATCGTTGATGAACTTGCCATCCGAATCCAGTGTCGCGTTCGCCTGCGCCACAGTGTGACGCATTTCCTCGGTCGCGGACATGTAGTGAACCTCATCGGTCACCTCAGCGTCTTTGACGACGCGGTACGGTGTTTCGATGAAGCCATACTTGTTCACACGGGCAAAGGTGGCCAGCGAGTTGATCAGACCGATGTTCGGGCCTTCCGGCGTTTCAATCGGGCACATCCGGCCATAGTGTGTCGGATGAACGTCGCGCACCTCAAAGCCCGCACGCTCACGTGTCAGACCACCGGGGCCAAGCGCCGAGAGGCGGCGTTTGTGGGTGACTTCCGACAGCGGGTTGGTCTGATCCATGAACTGCGACAACTGCGACGAGCCGAAGAATTCGCGGACAGCAGCAGCAGCCGGTTTCGCATTGATCAGGTCCTGCGGCATGACTGTGTCGATCTCGACCGACGACATACGCTCTTTGATCGCGCGCTCCATGCGCAGCAGGCCAACGCGGTACTGGTTTTCCATCAGTTCGCCGACCGAACGCACACGACGGTTGCCGAGGTGGTCGATATCGTCGATGTCCCCTTTGCCGTCACGCAGTTCAACCAGAGCCTTGATGCAGGCCACGATGTCTTCGCGGCGCAGGGTGCGCAGCGTATCGGGCGCATCCAGAGCCAGACGCATGTTCATCTTTACACGGCCAACGGCGGACAGGTCATAGCGCTCGCTGTCAAAGAACAGCGTTTCGAACAGCGCCGAGGCCGCTTCGACGGTGGGCGGCTCACCCGGGCGCATGACGCGATAGATGTCCATCAGCGCTGTGTCGCGGCCCATGTTCTTGTCTGCCGCCATGGTGTTACGCATGTAGGGGCCGACATTGATGTTGTCGATATCCAGAACCGGAATATCGGTGACGCCCGCGTCGATCAGCTCTTTCGCGGTGCCTCCGATCAGCTCGCCGTCTTTGTCGTATTCCAGCGTCAGCTCATCACCAGCTTCGACATAGATCGCGCCGGTTTCTTCGTTGATGATGTCCTTGGCGACAAACTTCCCGACGATGTGATCGAACGGAACCAACAGCTCGGTGACGTTGCCTTCATCGATCAGCTTCTTGACCGCGCGCGGGGTGACTTTCTTGCCCGCTTCGGCAATCACTTCACCGGATTTGGCGTCGATCAGGTCATAGGTCGGACGCGTACCGCGTGCACGCTCGGGGAAGAACGGTGCAATCCAGCCCTTCTTCTTGTCCAGCTTGTACGACACCGTGTTGTAATAGGCGTCCATGATCGCTTCTTGATCCAGGCCCAGCGCATACAGCAGGGTTGTCACAGGCAGTTTGCGGCGACGGTCGATACGGGCGAACACGATGTCCTTCGCGTCGAACTCAAAGTCCAGCCAGCTGCCGCGATACGGGATGATGCGGCAGGCAAACAACAGCTTGCCCGAGGAATGGGTCTTGCCCTTGTCGTGGTCAAAGAACACACCGGGCGAACGGTGCATCTGGGACACGATCACACGCTCGGTACCGTTCACAATGAACGTCCCGTTTGGTGTCATCAGGGGCATATCCCCCATGAACACGTCCTGTTCCTTGATGTCTTTGACCGACTTGGCGCCAGTGTCCTCGTCGACATCAAACACGATCAGACGCAGAGTGACTTTCAGCGGCGCGCTGTAGGTCATGTCGCGCTGCATGCACTCTTCGACGTCGTATTTGGGTTTTTCCAAATCGTATTTCACGAACTCCAGAACGGAGGTTTCGTTGAAATCCTTGATCGGGAAAACCGACTGGAACACGCCTTTGATGCCTTCGCCGTCTGTCGGCACATCTGCATCGCCGGAGCGCAGGAATAGATCATAAGAAGATTTTTGCACCTCAATGAGGTTCGGCATCTCCAGCACTTCGCGGATTTTGCCGTAATATTTCCGAAGACGTTTCTGGCCAAGGAACGATTGAGCCATGTCAGATGTCACCTTTCGATGTTCTCAGCGGACAAAGACACCGTCGGGCCCCGGTGCCTTGCACATTAGAGACAACACGTCCGGATCAATTCGTGGCCACCGTCCCGAATGGCAGCCTCCCGATCCATGAACCGCGTCTTAGAAAACACCCCAATCCATGAGGTCCTTTCTAAGACAGGTTCGGCTGGACCCGGATTTCTCCGGGACCAGCCAAATTTCCGGTGCATCTGCGATGCACCAAAAGACTGACTTAGGCCAGTTCGACCTCGGCGCCAGCTGCTTCCAGCTTGCCTTTGATGTCTTCGGCTTCGTCTTTCGACACAGCTTCTTTGATCTTGCCGCCAGCTTCGACCAGCTCTTTGGCTTCTTTCAGGCCCAGACCGGTGATGCCGCGAACTTCTTTGATCACGTTGATTTTCGAAGCGCCGGCGTTCTTCAGAACGACGTCGAATTCGGTTTTTTCTTCCTCAGCTGCGCCACCGGCGTCGCCACCGGCTGCCATGACAACTGCGCCGCCTGCTGCGGGCTCGATGCCATATTCGTCTTTGAGGATGGTTTTCAGTTCTTGTGCTTCCAGCAGGGTCAGACCCACGATGCTTTCTGCGAGTGCTTTCAGATCAGCCATTTTATCAGCTCTTTCCGTTTACAGTGTGTGTTCCAACGTCAGGGTGACTACCCTACGCAGATCATTCAGTGCCAACCGCTTACGCAGCTTCCGCCTTCTCTTCGATGGTGGAAAGGATGCTTGCGATGTTGCTTGCAGGTGCGCCAATTGCGCCAGCGATGTTCGAAGCAGGTGCGCCCAGCATGCCCGCGATAGTAGCAATAAGCTCCTCGCGCGAAGGCATTTTGGACACGGCTTCGACGCCGGCACGATCCAGAGCGTTCTCACCCATTGCACCGCCAAGAATTTCGAACTTTTGGTTCTCTTTGGCGTAGTCCTGGGCCACTTTGGCTGCTGCCACAGGGTCCTCAGAATAGGTCAGAACGGTCATCCCCGTCAGCAGGTCGGCAATGCTTTCACATGGCTTTCCGTCGAGGGCGATTTTGGCGAGCCTGTTCTTGGCAACACGCACGGCACCACCCGCGTCACGAGCACGTGCGCGAAGGTCCTGCATCTCGGCAACTGTCAGACCGGCGTAGTGTGCAACCACTACGACGCCAGAGCTTTCGAAGATTTGGCCGAGCTCGTCGACCACTTTCTCTTTCTGGGCTCTATCCACAGTTTTCTCCAAGTTAGGGGTGATATCTCACCCCGGCTCATATTTGCCGCAGCTTACGCTCCGGCGTTCAGGTCCGTTGTTACGGGATTAGCCAAAATTCGCCCGAGGATCGAAGCCCTCAGAATTCTTTGGTCTTACCCGTCTCAGGCAGGGAATTAAGGGGCCAGATGACACCACCCACCGTCTTGGACGAAACAAAATAAAGCGCACGACGAATCGCACGCTTTACTTCGCAGCTCTCTTTATGGCAGTTACGCCGGGTTTCCAAGGGGTAAATTAGGCCGAAACCGGAAATGATCGAGCAGCGCAGCCGGCATTGGAACAGTGTCCTAGATTGACATGTTCCATGCGCTGAGGTCCAGTCTGGCTAAGCCCCTTTCTTCTTAGGTATCCATCCCTGAATGCTGACCCTCACCACAGACGAATACGAATGCGCGCGCGGCTTTGTTCAGGAGTTCCTGGATCAAACGCCCGAGGATGGCCCGGCGGGTTTCGAATGCGTCTATCGTTCTCATGATTTTGCGGGCTCGCGTATAGTGCTCAGGGTCCGGGGTGCGCGCCGGGACTATGCCCTAAAGGTCGATACGGAATCGCCCGGAACGGGACGTTTGCGCGATGAGTTTGACATGCTCGGAAAGCTGACCGCCCATTTTGCACGATACGAATCTGCGGGGGTTGTCGACCCGGTTTACATATCACCGGGTGATGCGTTTTTTGTGACGCAGTTTATTGACCGCCCCACCGCTGCGGATCTTATCCATAACAGCCCGGATGACGACCAGATCGGCCGCATCTATCGCCGCGCCGGATCGTGGCTGAACGACCTGCACAGGTTTCAACCCATCAAGACCTATGATTTCCGCCCTAGCTGGATGATCGACAGGCTTCAGGCTTTGCTACGTCTTGCCCCGGACACAGCACAGCTCCGGGGGCGGAATATGGTCCAGCATCTGACCGACGAGGCATTACAGCTAAAAGGCACCCCTGAACTGCTGGTCTTTGCACACGGAGATTGTCACAGTCAAAATCTGATCGTCGGGCAAGGCGAAATGATCGGCCTGGATTTTACCGAAACGCGGGAAAAGCTAGCTTTGTATGATATTGTCGACTTTCTAAAGTCCGATATCTTTCGCGATGGCACTGATGATCAGGTTGATCAAAGCGGCATCCTGAAAACAAACAAAGACATGTTCTTTCGCAAATATCGCCATCCAATTCAGATGGACGTTCTGGATATGTGCATGCGCGCACGTCTGGTGATGGATTGGCTGGACTTATGGCGATTGGACAGATCCTGCAGCGAATACGAGAGCTTTCGCAGAGACCGCCTGAACCTGCGCCTGCAAGCCGTGTATGAGTGAGGGCTGAAAAAGAAAGACCCGAACAGCCTTCACCGTTCGGGTCTAATCATTTTAGCTGTAAGCTAGGGGCTTACTCGCCCGCAGCAGCAGCCACATCCAGAGTCACGCCTGGGCCCATGGTCGAGCTCAGCGCGATTTTCTTCATGTAAGTGCCTTTGGCGCCTGTTGGCTTGGCTTTGGCAACAGCGGTCACAAATGCACGAACGTTTTCTGCCAGCTTGGCTTCGTCGAAGGACGCTTTGCCAACGCCAGCGTGCACAACGCCGCCTTTTTCAGCTTTGAACTGAACTTCGCCGCCTTTAGCTGCTTCTACGGCCGCTTTCACGTCCATGGTCACAGTGCCAACCTTGGGGTTCGGCATCAGGTTGCGGGGGCCCAGAACTTTACCAAGACGACCAACGATGGGCATCATGTCCGGGGTTGCTATACAACGATCGAATTCAATGGTGCCGCCCTGAATGGTTTCCATCAGGTCTTCTGCACCAATGATATCCGCCCCTGCTTCTTTTGCTTCGTCAGCCTTGGGGCCACGAGCGAATACAGCAACGCGCATTGTTTTACCGGTGCCATTCGGCAGGCCAACAACGCCACGAACCATCTGGTCCGCGTGACGGGTGTCAACGCCCAGGTTCAGAGCGATTTCGATGGTCTCATCGAATTTCGAAGTTGCGTTGGCTTTGACCAGGGCAACTGCTTCTTCGACCGACAGGTTTTCCTTGCCAGCGACAGCTTCGCGCGCAGCGCGGGTACGTTTACCGAGTTTTGCCATCTTACTTCACCTCGATGCCCATAGAGCGGGCCGAGCCCAGGATGATCTGCATTGCGCCTTCGACGTCGTTGGCGTTGAGATCTTTCATTTTGGCTTCGGCGATTTCACGAACCTGCTTCGAGGTCACGGATGCCACAGTCTCACGACCTGGGTTTTCCGCGCCACGGGGACGGTTACGCTTGCCAACCGGCTTCAGGCCAGCTGCTTTTTTCAGGTAATAAGACGCAGGTGGCGTCTTGATGTCCATGGTGAAGGACTTGTCCTGATAATAGGTGATCACGGTCGGGCAAGGCGCGCCTTGCTCCATGTCTGCGGTCTTGGCGTTGAACGCCTTGCAGAATTCCATGATGTTGATGCCGCGCTGACCCAGCGCCGGACCAACTGGCGGCGACGGGTTCGCCTGACCTGCAGGAACCTGCAGTTTCATTGTACCAGCAAGCTTCTTGGCCATTTGGTTTTCCTTTCAACGTAGGTGAAACGCGTTCCACCCGGTTTATGTTGCGTGGTCCGATCCGGGATCGCGATCCCGGTAATCTCCCACGAGAGAATCTCGCCCAAAGACGATAGAGGCGGCATGTACAGGGGAACGGAAGTATTGGCAAGGGTTTGAATCACGGCCTGAAGCAGCCACATCGAACCCAAACCGACCCTCGCTCCAAAGCTAAGCAACAGCAAAACAGCATCTGTCATCGCCCAATGAGATTGCACCCGCTACATGCACAACCTTGCGGGCTATCAGAGCAACTTAGCAGCCGCCATAGTTCTTGTTTCCACTCGCCGTGATTGTGTAGGTTCCGCCTCTTGGACCCGTGTAGCATCGTGAGGTCACGCGCCTAACGCTGGCAACCGGTCGGCGGTACGAAGATACTTTCCTGATCTGAGCACCCCACTCACACGCGAGACCATCGCCATCAAGATCCAAATTATGTGGATCAGATAGAGGTCCACCAGACGCTAAGAAGAACCTTTGCGCTGCTGCGCCATTCGGAAAGTCATCACAATCATAGTCACCCCCTGCTGCCTCGGATGAAAACGGTCGCTCGTAGGATTTGGTCCCAGCTGTAGACAGGCTGTACTGACCATAATTGCTATAACCACATTGGTTTACTTTTCGAGCAGCCAGCTCTGCTTCGATCATCAGTTTCCCCCGCAATGTCGTACTTGGGAGCCGATATGCGGAACACAGCTCTGCGGACGATGCGCGCGCTACTTTCGAGGACAACACTTCGGGTGACAAAACATCAGCGGTACACGCAGCCAAAATCAAGAAAACAAAATAGATGAACGCACGCATGAAAAACGCCTTGTGGTCACTTTTCGGAAAAAACATTCGGTCAAATCAATAGGGCAGTTATGTACCAACCCAGATCATCAATGTAAACGTTCAGCCAGCCAAGATGCCGCACTGGCTAGGGCAATGCGGCCCCTCAAAATCCACCGAATAAATTTTGCCTGCTGCTTCTGGTCATCCACGCCCTCGACCATCCCGTCGAAATCCACGAATGGACCAGAGTAGGCCGTTACCTTCTCGCCAATTTCGAATGAGATCATCAGCTTGGGCGCTTCGCCACCTCGCCGAGTGATGTAGAAAACCTGATGCACCTCTGCCTTGCTTGCCAGTTGTCGCGCAAAGGCTAATCAGGACTGTGTGATTGCCAATATCCCAAGCGCGATCAGGCTGGCCCAGCCGATGCGGTGAAGAAAGCGCGGCTCTTTCAGGACGAGCGCGGCAAGGACTACGGATACCGGAATCGAGGCCTGCCGAACCGCGCTGACAGGTGCCGCCTCGGCGCCTAACTGGAAAGCTTTCAGGATAAAAAGATAGGATAGATAGGACGCAACCCCCGCGAATACGATCCGCCACGGGGCGAGTGTCCAGCCTCGTACCACGCCTAGAAATGGGGTCGACATATGGCGATCTTCCCAGGCCCGAATGCCGGCAAGGGTCGATGTCACCAGGATATAGCAGTAGAACAGGAAAGGCGCGGGCGTTGTTTTTTGCATAGCGTTTGCGTCGCTCAGCGAATAGGCGGCCGAGCCCAGCATCGCCATGACAGCCAGCGCAAAAGCCTTGTGATCATGCAGCAATCCGCCCGGAGATTTCTGGATCATCAGGCTGCCCATCAGGACCAGCGAAATCCCCACAAGGATGAGCCACGAATACTGCTGATCCAGCGCAAGCCAGCTAAAGGCAACGATGGCAATCGGCGAGGACCGGATAATCGGATAATACACCGAAAGGTTGCCCCGGCGCAGGGCTGAAAGCGTGCCATAGTAATAAAAACTCAACCCCAGGGAAGAAACCAGCACCAGTGGCCAGACCTCGCGGCTGACGGTCAGGGGTTGGCCGACCAGTCGAGCGTGAAGCGCCGCAAGAATGACCCAGGTCAACGCCACACCGACATAACAGGACACCGGATGCGCCGTGTCTTTCAACAACAGATCCCGCAGCGGATGTGTCGCCGCCGAAATCAGAACCAGAACAATCAGGCCAAGTTCCATATCTCAGGTCTGATGAAGCGGATTGCGCTGCAGAAAGGTGTTATAGTGCACAGTCATCTGGTCGTCCGCGATCTGCACAACACCATAGGCTGGCGGTTCATCACAGAATTCCCCGTCAACACTGTCGGCAGTCAGAGGGATTTGGTGATTGAGGCTGGGCAGGCTGGTGAACGGGATGCCACGCCAGTTCACATAGGTCATGCGATGGACATGCCCATAGAAGACGTGGCGAATGTTACGCCCGTGACCGAGTGTTTCAAAAAACACTTCGGCTTCGACCAGGCGGATGTCGTCCACATAGGGAATGCCGATGTCAAAAGGCGGGTGGTGCATGAACAAATAGCAGGGCCTATCCCCCGCCGAGATCAGCTGTTCTTTCAGCCAATTCAAGCGCAAGGTGCA
This sequence comes from Ruegeria sp. CDSA020, assembly GCF_059612345.1. Taxonomy (NCBI): domain Bacteria; kingdom Pseudomonadati; phylum Pseudomonadota; class Alphaproteobacteria; order Rhodobacterales; family Roseobacteraceae; genus Ruegeria; species Ruegeria sp. CDSA020. Next base: position 169,261 of record NZ_JBXWQK010000007.1, on the reverse strand, counting down.
CAGCTGGCCTTCATGCATATCCGCACCGTCTTTTGTCGTATCCAGAAAGATAAACTTTCCCGCGTCGGTCTCGATGCTGTGCTGAACAAAGCCATTTGAATCCACAGGGTCATCCGTAAAGACCGTTCTGAAAACCTGACGATCATCATGGTTGCCTATCATCAGGTGACAAGGAAGCTGGAAACCGTCCAGATGTGACTTGAGCACCTGATAGGCTTCAGCCCTTCCAAACTCGGCCAGGTCGCCGGATATCACGCAAAACGCTGCATCCGAATGCCATTTGGCGATATCCTCAAGGCAACGGGCAAATTGGGTCGAAGGAACGCCGCCATTCAGGTGCCCGTCTTGGTCAACAAGGTGGATATCTGTGATATGTATGAATTTCATCTACCTGCCCACTTGCCTTGCATGGTTGTCCAAATATGCCAGGCGGCCGGGTTCCATCCCGATTGGTTACGACAAAGATTATCCCGATTTCGACAGATCGTTCCGCCCTGATTTGCCCAGGTCTGAAAAAGGGCTGAAGGCTCCAAAACAAGAAACGCCGCAGTGCCCAGGGCAACGCGGCGTTGTCAAATTTAGCTAATTGGAAATTAGCTTTGTTTGGTGACCTGAGTGAAGTCCAGCTCGACCGGGGTTTCCCGGCCAAAGATCGAGACCGAGACCTTCAGCTTCTGGTTATCGTCATCCACACCTTCGACCATGCCGTCGAAATCTTCGAACGGACCGTCATTCACCTTGACCTTCTCGCCAATTTCGAACGAGATCATCAGCTTGGGTGCTTCTTCACCCTCCTGGACACGGTTGAGGATCTGGTTCACCTCGGCATCGCGCATCGGCATCGGGCGGCCTTGCGGACCCAGAAAACCAGTGACCCGGTTGATCGAGTTGACCAGGTGATACCCTTGATCCGACATTTCCATATGCACCAGCACGTAACCCGGCATAAAGCGACGTTCGGTTGTGACTTTCTTGCCCCGGCGCACTTCGATCACCTCTTCGGTGGGCACCAGAACTTCGTCAATGTCATCCTCAAGGCCCTGCTCGGCCACCGACGTGCGGATCTGCTCTGCGATCTTCTTTTCGAAATTCGAAAGAACGCTGACCGAGTACCACCGTTTCGCCATGAACCTGTCGTCCTTGTTTGCCTTCGGCTGCATTCCATGTACCGGAAAAGCCGTTATTGAAAATCTGTCGCGTCACCCGGAATAAAAAGCGGCGCACAGCCCGAATCGCCGCACGCCCATTCCGAATAGTACCGCGTCACCTACTCTGACATCGCAAGCTGTGCAAGGGGGCAGCGACGTTTCCGACCTGCCCGGCCCGGTTTAACCGAACATGCCCAGAATCAGCTGCAGGCCACCACGAATACCAAGATCGACCAGCGCAAAGAACACAGCCGTCAGTGCTGCCATGATGAACACCATGACCGTGGTCAGCAACACCTCGCGGCGGGTTGGCCAGACGACCTTTGAAACCTCGGCACGGACCTGCTGAATAAACTGGATCGGATTCATAGTTGCCATTTGGCTTTGTTCTCTCTGCTAGCGGATGGGCCGGACATAACCGGGCATTGAGGCAATTTCAAGGGGGCCGTCAGGGCTTGGGCTTATCGTCCCATTCGTCGCTTAGAATGCGGCGCGCATCGCCTTCGGGGTCGTCATACTGGTTCGACCGAACGGTATAGATGAACGCAAACAGGCCAACCCCTCCCAAAAGCAGGGAAATCGGTATGAGATAGGCCAGAACTTCCATTCAGATCACCTTAGCCGCAGCGCGTTCAGAGAAACGGTAATGGACGAGGTCGACATTGCCAATGCCGCGATCAGCGGCGTGGCTAGGCCCGCAACCGCCAGTGGCACTGCAATGATATTATAGATTGTTGCAATACGGAAGTTCTCGCGAATCCGTTTCGTTGCCTTAACCGCGGTATCGCAGGCACCCGCAATCGGCGACAGGTCGTTGCCCAACAGCACGATATCGGATGCCACGCGCGCAGCATCTAGCGCCGAGGCCGGTGAAATCGACACATGCGCCGCGGCCAGCGCCGCCGTGTCGTTCAGCCCGTCACCAACCATCAGGACGTGGCAGCCTTGATCCCGCAGGCTTTGCACATGGGTTGCCTTGTCCTGCGGCAGGGCCTGCGCAATCCATGTCTCAATCCCCAGCTTACCGGCCAGCATCTCAACCGCGCCTTGCGTATCGCCCGAGATCAAAATGACCTTTTTCCCCTCATCGCGAAACGCCTGAACCGCCTCAGCCGCACCAGCGCGCAATGTGTCCGAGAACAAGAACACTGAAGGCGCCCGCCCTGCTAACGACAGCCAGGCCGCAGTTTGTTCAGCCTCTTGCCCACCGGTCCATTCGGCGCGTCCCAGACGCACGGGATGGTCCTGAAAGATGCCTTCGGTGCCGTACCCCGGAACTTCAGAGATCCCCTCGACATTTGCGGGCGTGACCCCCGCTTGACGGGCAGCCTGCGCCAGCGCAACAGAGAGCGGGTGCGACGAGGCCTCGGCCAGTGCAAGTGCAATTTCCAGATCGCCGGGCGCATGATCCGCAAGATTGGTCAGCTCCGGCGTTCCCGAGGTCAGTGTTCCCGTCTTGTCGAACACAACCGTATCCACCTCGGCCAGGCGTTCCAGCGCTGTGGCGTGTTTGATCAGCATCCCCTTGCGGAACAACCGACCCGAGGCCGCCGTCGTCACCGCCGGTACGGCCAGACCCAGCGCACAGGGGCAGGTGATGATCAGCACCGCTGCTGCGATATTCAGCGCGGTGCGGATATCGCCGGAATAGATATACCAGCCCAGAAAGCTCAGCGCCGACAGGATATGCACGCCCGGTGCATAAAGCTTGGCTGCCTTATCCGCCAGCGAAGTATAACGCGACCGCCCAGATTCCGCGATGGCCACAAGATCGGCCATGCGGTGCAGCGAGGTATCCTCACCCACGGCTGTCGCCCGTACGGTCAATGGACCCGTTAAATTTACCTCGCCAGCACTGACCGTCAGACCGGTTTCCGCAAATACCGGCAAGGTTTCACCCGTCAGCAGCGATCGGTCGAGCTCGGATTGCCCGGAAACGATTTCGCCATCCACCGGCATCCGGCCTCCGGGACGTACCAGGATCAGATCACCCACGCTCAGCGTTGCGACGGGCGCCTCAACTTCTTGACCATCGGCCAGCCTGATCGCGCGCGGAACTTCCAACGCGGTCAACTCCTCGGCTGCGGATCGGGCGGCGGCGCGGGTACGGTAATCCAGATAGCGACCGGCCAGCAGAAAGAACGTCAGGGTCAGGGCGGCGTCAAAATAGGCGTGCTCACCACTCAGCGCGGTTTCCCACAGCGATGTGGCCAATGCCAACAGGATTGCCAACACGATCGGCACATCCATATTCAGGCGACCGACGCGCAAGGCGCTCCAGGCATTGGCAAAGAAGGGCTGCGCCGAAAACGCGATCGCAGGCAAAGCAATCGCTGCCGAAATCCAGTGGAACATGTCCCGCGTTGCATCGGTCGCCCCTGACCAGACAGAGACAGACAGCAACATTACATTCATCGAGGCAAAACCAGCCACCGCCAACCGCATCAACAGGTCGCGACCAGCCTTGTCGGACTGCGTGGCAGACAGGGATCCAGGGTCCAGCTCGTGCGCCTCAAAGCCTGCGCGTTCAAGCACCGGGATCAGATCGGCGGCCCGCAGATCGGGCGCGGCTTTGACCATCGCACGTTTCAAGGTCAGGTTCACGCGCGCGTCCTCGACCCCGGGCTGGGCATTCAATTCACGCTCGACCGTGGCAATACAGGCCGAGCAGTGAATTCCCGGCAATGACAGCGCGATCTGCACATCCTGCGGGATCGGCCTTGCGGGCTCTGCCGGGGCGGCGATACAGCCGGGGCAAGCTGCGGTGCCAGAGGACATCTGCGCAGACATCCCCTAGCCCTTCACATAAAGCGGCACGCGCTGTGCAAACTCGGCCCCGCTGTGATCTTTGGCAACCAGCCGAATGTTCCAGTTGCCCGGACCCAGCGACGCCGGAGTCGCATATGCAGTCCCGTCGAATGTGAAATCAGGAGCAAAATCATCTTTGACATGGGTCGCGCGGCCCACAACGGCCTGCAGGTCAGCCACCTTGACCGGTGCGCCCATCTGATCGGATATATGCAGGATCAGCAAGCCGCCCGACATCTCGGCGCGGATAAACCAGCCCAGCGCCTGATGTTCCTTCAGGCGTTCGTTGAATTCCTGGCTGGCGACATAAGAATTCTTGACCTCGAGCCCCGGAAAGGTCTTCACCGCGCTATAGGCCAGAACCAGGTTCACCGTGATGATCACGCCAAAGGATGCAACGAACACAGCCAGCGCATGTTTGCCGGTGAATTTACGTTCAGCCATGTTCAGTTCCCTCGTCCGTTAAACGTGGTGTCCTTATAGGCGCGCTCACCGCTCTGCAGGTCTTCGACCCAGATGCGGACCGGCGTCGTATCCAAAGTTGCTGGCCCGGTGTCGCCCGATGCGACGATGTAAACACGGGTCAACTGTGCCGTATCCGCCGTCACATTGACAGTCTCACCTTCAACCCCCTCGATCTGTATCTTCAGGGCCGGATCACCGGACAGGGTCAGTTGGAATGGGCGGTCCTCGCCATGTTTGTTCCGCAGTCGTACATCATAAGTGTTACGAATAGTGCCGTCAGAAAGGGTTACAAATGTCGGGTTTCGCACCGGCGCTACGGTCAGATCAATGTCAGACCGGATGAACAGGGCGAACAAAAGCGCGAAGCCAACCGCAGACCACATACCCGTATACATGATGGTCCGAGGCCGCAGGATGTGTTTCCAGACATTCTTGGGCGGATGACCGGCGCGTTCACTCGATTCGTCGCTCAACGCCATGTAGTCGATCAAGCCACGCGGTTTGCCAATTTTGGCCATCATGTCATCGCAGGCGTCGATGCACAGCGCACAGGTGATACATTCAAGCTGCTGACCGTCGCGGATGTCGATACCGACAGGGCAGACATTCACACAGGCCATGCAATCAATGCAGTCCCCAAGATCGGAATCCGCGGTCCGCTTGCCTTTGCCGCGCGGTTCACCGCGCCATTCGCGATACCCAACCACCAGAGTATCCTCGTCCATCATCGCGGCCTGAATGCGCGGCCAGGGACAGGCGTAAATACAGATCTGCTCGCGTGCGAACCCACCGAACAAAAAGGTCGTCCCCGTCAGGATCAATATGGTTGTATAGGCGACCGGATGTGCATTTCCGGTCACTAGGTCACGGACCAGCGTTGGCGCATCCGCGAAATAGAACACCCAGGCACCACCCGTTGCCAGACCAATAAACAGCCAGGCGACCCATTTGGTGACGCGCAGCCTTGCTTTGTGGAAATCCATCTTTTTCTGACGATGCAGGCGCAGACGGGCGTTTCGATCACCTTCGATCCAGCGCTCGACCAAGATATACAAATCAGTCCAGACGGTCTGCGGGCAGGCATAGCCGCACCACACGCGCCCCAGCGCCGATGTAAACAGAAACAGGCCCAGACCGGCCATGATCAGCAAGCCGGCCACGAAATAGAACTCGTGCGGCCAGATCTCGATCCAGAAAAAGTAAAAGCGCCGGTTGGCCAGATCCAGCAGCACCGCCTGGTCCGGAAGGCTGGGACCGCGATCCCATCTGATCCAGGGTGTGACGTAATAGATCCCCAGCGTTACCGCCATGATGAACCATTTCAGGTTGCGAAACGGGCCGGACACGCGGCGGGGAAAGATCGGTTCGCGCGCTGCGTATAGGCTGGGGGCGGGGTCGGAATCGCTCACGGGCTGGCTCCAGATGTAGCTGTTCTACGGCGTCTTCTTCCAGATCATACGGGCAGCCACTTTGACATGGGTCAAAAGCGCATCGTAAAGACACCTTTTGTCACATCTTACCAGCTTGCCGCCTGAGCCACCTGATAAATATCTTCACCCCTGGACGAAGCGGCATATTACCGGTGACAATATGGTATCCGCGCCCGTCGGGTTCTCGGAACAGTTCGACCAATCGACCCGCAATGATATCCGCTTCGACAAAATGCCGCACGGTGGCTGTTACACCCTGCCCGGCGCGCACTCCCTCAAGCAGCAGGTTTCCCGGCAAGGCGATGCGGCCAGCGCCGGGGCTGTGGTCCACGCCGTGACGGGCCAGCCATTGCGTTGCCTCCGTTGTGCCGAACTCCTCAAGCCAGGGCAGACGGCTGAGTGCTTTAGGTGTCACAGGTGCCCGCCCAGTCAACAGGGATGGCGCGGCGACAATCACGATCGGACTTTGCAACAGCAGTTCGGCCGTCACATCAGGCCAGTCCCCCGCCCCATATCTGATCGCCAGATCCACGCCGCCGGGGCGCAGATCGACCAACCGGGGCGAGGGATCCAGCGCAAGGTGAATGCCTGGATGCTCGGCCTGAAATGCAGGCAAGCGCGGCATAAGCCACGAAGCTGCGAAAGAGGCCGTCAGCGATACGTGGACCGGGCGATCCTCGGTTGCACGCTTCAGGTCAGTGACCGCCGCACCTATGGCCCCAAATCCCAAATGCAGGGCACGCGCCAGAACCTTGCCCTCGGCCGTCAGGGTCATGGATTTACCGGATCGGTCCAGAAGGGCCAGATCCAGGTGTTTCTCAAGCGCACGCAGTTGTTGGCTGATCGCTGCGTGACTGACATTCAGCGACGCCCCTGCCTGAACAACATTTCCAGTCTCAGCAAAGGCAGAAAAGGCGCGCAAAGCCGCAAGCGGCGGCATATCCATCCAGTTCATCTGTAAGTCCTACTTACATATTGGAATGGTAATTGAGTCGCATTTATCAGGCTAAAGATCAATCCTGATAACAGCGGCAACACAATCCAGGAGGAATCAGATGATTGCGATACTGGCACGAAGTTTCATGGTAGCCACCAAAACAGAGGCTAACGGCAAAGGCACTGGCACAGATAGCCGCGACCTTGCGCGCGGCAGCTGGCTGCCGGACCATCACTGGTGGATTGAAAAGTCTGGCCCGCGCGAAAAGGCGCATCTGGACTGCACCAATGGGGGCCTGTAGTCTGAAAATAGTAGCACCGGCTGTTCAGGAAACGCGCGAACAGAGAGAACAGCCGGTGCCTTAACCTTCGGGCGGCGAACCGTCCGAAGGTATTCTTTTGGCCTTACTGACCGCCACCCAACTGGTGGACATAGGCCGTCACAGCGCGGATCTGTGCGTCGGTAAGGCGGTTTTCCCAAGCAGGCATTACACCGAAACGGCTATTGGTCACGGTCTCAGTCAATGCCTCTGCGTCGCCACCATAGAGCCAGATCGCATCGGTCAGGTTGGGTGCGCCCTGAAAGACGTCACCAGTGCCATCCTCGCCATGACAGGACGAACAGTTATCTTCGAAGACAACCTTGCCTGCCTGCGCAGCTACGTCATCAGTCTGCGCATTGGTCAGGGACATCACGTATTGAACTACTTGGGTGATCTCGTCATGTTCCAGGATTTCGCCAAATGCAGGCATTTCGGAATAGCGCGCATCGTCGCTTTCCTCGTTGCGAATGCCATAGGCGATTGTGGTCTCGATATCCTCAAGCGAACCGCCCCACAGCCAGGCGTCATCCAGCAAGTTCGGGAATCCTGGTGCACCCTGCGCGCCTGAGCCGTGGCATTGCGCACACCAGGTACGGAACACCGCGCCCCCGGCATTCGCCGCGTATTGCTGCAGTTCGGGATCTGCCGAGATATCTTCAAGCGATGTTTCCACAAGCTTGGCGTTCCAAGGGGCATTCGCCTCTTCAAACGCAATCATCTCTTCTTGTACCAGAGCGCGAGAGGACCAGCCCAAAACGCCAGCAGTGGCGGATTGAACCAAGGGCCATGCGGGATACATGATCGTATAGATCACCGCCCAGAAGATGGTGGCGTAGAATGTCCACAACCACCAGCGCGGCATCGGGTTTTCGAATTCTTCGATACCATCCCAGCTGTGGCCGGTTGTACTCGGATCACCCGGCTGTTTTTCAGGTGTCTTGCTCATTGCCGCGCCTCCTTGGATGTGGCGGGATTGTCGTCGCCCCGCAGGGGCGCTGGTGCATCATCATGCCGAAACGGGATATTCGCGGTGTCCTTGTATTCCTTGCTGGAACCCGGGCGAAAAACCCAGATTATGATCCCAACAAAGAAAACAAAGAGCAGCAGCAACATCCAGCTATCCGCGAATTGCCGTAAGAGTGTATATTCTTCCATCACACCCTCCTTTACCGGTTCGCGTCTGGGGTGAAGGTCGAGAAATCGACCAGCGTTCCCAGCATCTGCAGATAAGCGACCATCGCATCCGCTTCAGTCAGCTCGGGCTGACCATCGAAGTTCCGCACGCTGACCTTGTCACCATAGCGTTCCAGCAGGCCGTCATAGTCACTGTCGGGATCGGCCTGCGCCCGGAAATCCGCCACGGCGTTCTCCAGCATCTCTTCGGTATAGGGCGTGCCTACCAGCGCATTCGCCTTCATGACATCACCGATGTACTTACCGTCAATCTTGCGATGCTCGAGGAAGCCGTATTTCGGCATTACAGATTCAGGCACCACCGACTGCGGGTTGCGCAGGTGATCCACATGCCACTGGTCAGAATAACGACCACCGACACGGGCCAGATCAGGGCCGGTGCGTTTGGACCCCCACTGGAACGGATGATCATACATTGATTCAGCCGCCAGCGAGTAGTGGCCATAGCGCTCGACCTCATCCCGCATCGGGCGGATCATCTGACTGTGGCAGACATAGCAGCCTTCGCGGATATAGATGTCACGGCCCGCCATTTCCAAGGGGGTGTAAGGGCGCATGCCCTCCACCTTTTCGATGGTGTTCTCAAGATAGAACAGCGGGGTGATCTGCACGATGCCACCGATGGTCACGACCAGAAAGCTGAAGATCAGCAGGAGGGTCGCGTTGGTCTCGAGGATCTTATGTTTGTCGAGAATTGCCATTGCTCCGGCCCTCCTTATTCAGCCGGGACCGCGACGGTCAGGCTGGCCTCTTTGGCCGGCGCTTTCCGCACAGTCATCCACAGGTTGTAGCACATGATCAGCGCCCCAGCGAGGAACATGACCCCACCCAGAGCTCGCACCACATACATCGGGAACTTGGCAGCCACGGTGTCGGCGAACGAGTTCACAAGGAAACCGTTGGCATCCACTTCGCGCCACATCAGGCCTTCCATGATACCTGTCACCCACATCGACGCGGCGTAGAGCACGATGCCGATAGTGGCGAGCCAGAAGTGCCAGCTGACCATTTGCAACGAATACAGACGCTCACGCTTCCACAAGACAGGAACCAGGAAGTACAGCGCACCAAAGGTGATCATGCCGTTCCAACCCAGCGCACCCGAATGCACGTGACCAATGGTCCAGTCGGTATAGTGGCTCAAAGAGTTAACCGCTCGGATCGACATCATCGGGCCCTCAAAAGTGGACATGCCATAGAAGCCGACCGAAATCACCATCATCCGGATCACCGGGTCCGTACGCAGCTTGTCCCACGCACCCGATAGGGTCATCAGGCCGTTGATCATGCCACCCCAGGACGGCATCCACAGCACGATCGAGAACACCATGCCCAGTGTCGAGGCCCAGTCGGGCAGCGCTGTATAGTGCAAATGGTGCGGACCAGCCCAGATATACAGGAAGATCAGCGCCCAGAAGTGGATGATCGACAGCTTGTAACTGAACACCGGACGTTCGGCCTGTTTCGGGATGAAATAGTACATCATGCCCAGGAAACCGGCAGTCAGGAAAAAGCCCACAGCATTGTGGCCGTACCACCACTGGATCATTGCGTCCTGAACGCCTGACCAGACGATGACAGATTTCGAACCCCAGATGCTGACAGGGATAGTCATGTTGTTGACCAGATGCAGCATGGCGACGGTAACGATAAAGGCCAGGTAGAACCAGTTCGCCACATAGATATGAGGCTCTTTCCGCCTGACGATTGTTCCCAGGAACACGGCAAGATAGGCCACCCAGACGATGGTCAGCCACAGATCGACATACCACTCCGGCTCGGCGTATTCCTTGGACTGGGTTCCGCCCAGCACATACCCGGTCGCAGCCAGTACAATGAACAGCTGATAGCCCCAGAAAACGAACCATGCCAGATTGCCGCCCCACAGGCGCGCGGCGCTGGTCCGCTGGACGACGTAGAAGGACGTTGCGATTAGTGCGTTGCCGCCAAAGGCAAAGATAACCGCCGATGTATGCAGCGGACGCAATCGGCCAAAATTCAGATATCCTTGTGCCCATTCAAAGTTCAGCACCGGATAGGCCAGCTGAAAGGCGATGAATGTCCCGGCAAGAAAACCAACCACGCCCCAAAAGGCCGTCGCGATTACGCCGTAACGGACCACATCGTCCATGTACTCGCCTGAACGATCTATGAGGATATCTGGCTCATCCGTGTTTCTAAGCGTCCAGATGAACAATCCCGCGGCGATCAACATCACCAGAATTGCATGCACCTGATACGCCAAATCGCGTGCATAATTGGTCCCGATCGCTGCAAACAGCACGATCAGACCAAGCACGATCAGCTTGATGTAATTTGACATATTGCGTCCCTTTGCCATGCTCCGCGCGATTCTTTTTTGTCGCGGAACCCATTTGACTGGTCGTTGTTTTGTCCGAGGACAGCCCAAACTGCTTTGATCTGTATCAAGACAGAATAGCGAATATTATGACAAGGCTACAGAAATGATTTGGCCGGAATGTCGCGGACGGAACGGCCCTGGAGGCAAGAGGTCAAGATGGCGTATAAGTCCCTTCTCACAGTTCTAACGGAAACGGAACAATCGGCCCCGGCGCTGGCACAGATGGCAGCCCTGGCCACAGCCCAGGATGCGCATGCCGAAGCCCTGTGCCTGGGGGTCGATCGCAGTCAGACCGGCTATTACTATGCTGGCGCCAACGCGCTGATTCTGCAGGAGACCCTGTCCCGCGCCAAAGCAGAGGCCGAGGACACCCTGCACTATGCAGAGACCTATCTGAACAGTTCCGGCGTACGCTGGTCTGCGGAAAGCGGCGTGGCCCAGATTGCCGATATTGGTCGCCACGTTGCCCATCGGGCGCGGTTCTCGGACCTTGTTATTTTGCCGCAACCTTACGGAAAAGACCGCAGCGTCGAAGCAGAGCCTATCGTCGAGGCAGCCATGTTCGAAGGTCACGCTCCGGTTCTGGTCATACCCGAAAACACGACGCCTTTTGACAAGCCCGGTACTGTCTTGGTCGGCTGGAACGAAAGCGTCGAAGCCATGCGCGCAATTCGCTGCGCCCTACCCTTCCTGATCGGGGCCGATCAGGTGCGGATCGTGGTGATCGACCCACCAACGCATGGGCCGGATCGCTCGGACCCCGGTGGGTTGTTGTCCCAGATGCTGTCGCGCCACGGAGTTAAGTGCGAAATCGACGTGCTCAGCAAAACAATGTCGCGTGTATCGGACATCCTGAACCGCCATGCGACGGATACCGAAACAGATATGATCGTCATGGGCGCCTATGGGCATTCCCGATTCCGAGAAGCCATCCTGGGCGGCGCGACACGCAATATGCTGGAACAATCGACTGTTCCGGTGTTCATGGCACATTGAAACGGCAGAGCCGCCCAGCGGGCGGCTCTTATCCGCGTTTCACAAGGCCGATCAGGAAAAGCAGAATGATTGCCCCAATGGTGGCGAAAATAATTGACGAGACCAGACCGCCGCCAACGGCAAAACCAAGGGCTGGGAAAATTAGCCCGGCCAGAAATGCCCCGACAACGCCAACGATGATGTTACCAATCAAGCCGAATCCCCGGCCTTCCATGATCTTTCCGGACAACCATCCCGCGATGGCACCAATAAGCAGCATGGCCAAAAGGCTGCTGAATCCCATGACTTACTCCTGACGCAGTTTCACTGGTCCCACTAAACCACGGTTAAGACAACGGGTCACGCCGTATGTGAATCACACCAGATATCCGCCATCGGAATCGTCGCCTGCCTCTTCCATCAACCGGCCCATATCCGGAACAGATACACGGCGCTTGCCTTCTAGCAAGATGATCTCGTCTTTCTTCAAGGCGGATATCTGACGGCTGACGGTTTCCAGTGTAAGGCCAAGGTAGTCTGCCATCGCCTCGCGCGTCAGCGGAAGATCAAAAACGATTGGGCTGGAACTCCCGTTCTGCCCAATCGAAGCATCCCGGCGCGCGATGATAGACAACAGGCTTGCGATTTTTTCGCGCGCAGTCTTGCGCCCCAGCACCAGCATCCATTCACGGGCAGCGTCCAGCTCATCCAATGTCATCTGAAGCAAACGATGCGCGATATGCGGAGTAGCACCCATCAGTTCTTCGAACGGCTTCTTACGGAAACAGCACATGACAATGTCAGTCGTTGCCACGACGTCGTAAGGCGCTGAATCTCGACCGGGACGACCGACGAAATCGCTGGGCAGCAAAAGGCCAACCATCTGCGTGCGCCCATCTTCCATGGTCTGAGTCAAAGAAGCGATCCCCGACACGACCGAGCCCACGAAATTCATCTGATCACCGGACCAGATGATTGTCTGCCCAGCCTCGAAGCTGCGATAATATTTGATGCCTTCAAGAAGCTCCAGCTCATGAACATCGCAATGCGCGCAGACTGCTCTGTGGCGGATTGGACAATCTTCACAGTTTGTATGATCGATTTTGAAAATCTGTGTCATGCGCGTTCCCACTTGATCTCTATCAAGGTTGCTAGGCGTGCCGTCCTCTAACGGTATCGCCATGATAGTTAAACCACAACTTGCAAAGCTTGGACTATTTGACGCGAAAGTACCGCGCTACACAAGCTATCCAACAGCCCCTCACTTCAACAATGATGTGGGGGTAAACCTTTACGAAGACTGGATTACCAGCATTAAACCCGGCAGCTCCGTCTCGTTGTACATACACGTGCCCTTCTGCCGCAGGCTGTGTTGGTTTTGTGCCTGCCGAACACAGGGGACTCAAACTGACAACCCGGTCATCGCCTATGTCGACGTCCTCAAGGCCGAGCTTGATCTGCTAGCCGCGTGCCTGCCTCAAGGCGTCACCCTCTCGCGTCTGCACTGGGGCGGCGGCACACCAACGCTGTTGAATCCCGATCTGATGCGGGATCTGGCCACACGCATTCTGGATGTTGTACCGCTGGGCCCGGGTGCTGAATTCTCGGTCGAAATCGACCCGAACGAGATTGACCAAGCCCGACTGGACGCGTTGGCCGAAGCGGGCATGAACCGTGCCTCGATCGGCGTGCAGGATTTCGACGATGAGATTCAGAAAACTATCGGTCGCGTCCAAAGCTATGACACCACGCGCGCAGCTGTGGACATGATCCGTGCCCGCGGCATTACCAGCCTGAACGCTGATATCCTGTACGGTCTGCCGCATCAGACCAAATCAAGGATGACAGAAAGCGTACAGAAACTGCTGTCACTGAACCCCGACCGCGTTGCGCTGTACGGATACGCCCACGTGCCGTGGATGGCCAAGCGGCAACAGTTGATTCCTTCGGACGCATTGCCCACGCCCGAGCAACGTCTGGAGCTGTTCGAGACGGCGCGTCGACTGTTCCTCTGGAATGATTACGCCGAGATCGGAATTGACCACTTTGCCACGCAGGATGATGGTCTGACACATGCGCTCAGGGCCGGGCGACTGAAACGGAACTTTCAGGGTTATACGGATGATCAGGCCGAGGTGCTGATCGGTGTGGGCGCAAGCTCGATCTCGCGGTTTCCTCAGGGCTACGCCCAGAACGCACCGGCAACATCGGCCTATACGAAAGCCATCCGCGAGGGGCGCTTTTCGACCTCGCGCGGGCATTTGTTCAAAGGGCAGGACATTTTGCGCGCACGTCTGATCGAAGCGCTGATGTGTGATTTTCAGATCAATTCGGCTGAGATTCTGCGTGACCACAACATATCCGCCCAAGAGCTGAACGAGATGTACCAGAGGGCCAATGCCGACTTCAACAATCTGCTACACGTCACCAAGGATGGCCTCTTCATCCCACCCGAGGCCCGGCCGCTGACCCGAATGATTGCCCGCAGCTTTGACGCCTATGACCTAAGCAAGGCAGGCCACAGCTCGGCGATCTGATCGCTTACAGGTGGGCCCGGTTGTGCGGCCCGCCGCTTAGATACCAGTACAGGGGCTTGACGCGAGCCTCTGGTTGTCTTCACACTTGGGCGGAACGATCTCCGAACCCTGAGGCAGGTGAATTCGCAGTCAGTCCTCGCCCACGCAGCCGTGTGGGTCGGCCCTTTTCGTGCAGGTATTACTGCAACCTGAAAAGAGGGACATCACTCATGCGCGTATTCACCGTCCTCGGCCCCAGCCAATCTGGCAAGACAACCCTGGTCGAGGCCATAAGCCGTCTCGACGACCGACCCACCACATTCGATGTCTCCGGAACCGTGCACTTGCACGGTTTTTCTTACTTGGACGAGCCCTGGTGCGCGATCGACGTGGACGGGGGCAGCGACAATCTGGGTTATGTCGGACCAGCCATGGCGATTTCGGATGCGGCGGTTGTGGTTGTCCCGCCGGACCCAGACGCGGCTGTCTTGTGCGCGCCCTATCTGCGGCTGGTTGAAGAGGCGGGCATTCCCTGTTTCCTGTTCATCAATCGGATGGATGCCCCAAATGGCCGTATCCGGGATATCATCGCCGCGCTACAGACCTACTGCACCCACCACATCGCCCTACGTCAGGTCCCTATTCGCGACGGCGAGACAATAGTCGGCGCGGTCGATCTGATCTCGGAGCGGGCTTGGAAATATCAGGAAGGCCAGCCCTCGGCCCTGATCGAACTGCCGCACGCGGTCGAGGACCGCGAACAAGAAGCCCGCACCGAGCTGCTAGAGACGCTGTCGGATTTTGACGATCACCTGTTGGAGCAGCTGATCGAAGACAAACAGCCCGCAAGTGCCGAGATCTACGATCTGGCCGCGCAGGTTTTGCAGAACCACCAGTTGATCCCCGCCTGTCTGGGCGCGGCCAGCCATGGCAATGGCCTGACCCGCCTGATGAAAGCCCTGCGGCACGAAGCCCCTGAGTTCAACATTGCCGCCAACCGCGATGAGGCCACCGAGACTGCCCGCGCCATTGCGGGATTCGCGGACGTGAAGAAACATATCGGCAAGATCATCGTCCTTCGTGGCCTGGGAGATGGCGTGCGTGCGCATGAAGCTTTGGGAGGTGAGACAGTCGGCAATCTGACGACACTTGACGCCAAGACCCAGATTTCCGGGCTGGAGGCAGGTCAGATCGGGCTGGCCGTGAAATCCGATCACCTGATCCCCGGCAATATTTACGACAGCAAATCCGAATCTCCGTTACCGGAATGGGCATCATCACATCCAGCCGCCCAACGTCAGATCGTATCACCCGCGCATGAGCGAGATGACGTGCGCCTGTCGAATGCCCTGACCCGTCTGGTCGAGATCGACCCCGGTCTCCATCTGGAGCAGGATGAGCTGAGCGGCCATGCGGTGCTGGGCTCTCAAGGCCCGCAGCACATGCGCAGGATCACCGCCAAACTGGCTGAAGATTTCGGGATCGAAATCGTGGCCGACCCGATCGAGACCGCCTATCGCGAAACCATCCGTGCGCCCATCGAACACCGCCACCGTCACCGCAAGCAATCCGGTGGTGCGGGTCAGTTTGCAGATGTCGTGATCTCGGTCACGCCCATGCCGCGCGGATCAGGGTTTCAGTTCGAAGAGATCGTGAAAGGCGGTTCGGTGCCGCGCAACTATATTCCCTCAGTTGAACACGGGGCCAAGGACGCGCTGGAGCAGGGGCCCGAGGGCTTCCCTGTTGTTGATGTCAAAATCACGCTGAGTGACGGCAAACACCACAATGTGGACAGTTCCGATTATGCTTTCCGCACCGCAGGCAAGAACGCCGTACGCGAGGCGCTGCCTCAGGCCAAACCGGTGGTCCTGCAACCCATTCTGAACGCAGAGATTCACCTGCCATCCGATTTTGTCGGCGACATTGTCCCCACGATCAGTTCCTTACAGGGTCAAGTGCTGGGATTCGAAGGCAACCCCAACGCTTCGGGCTGGGAGATTTTCAATGCCCAACTCCCTGCCGTGGCCGAGGATGAGTTGCATCGCACCCTGGCCAGCGCCACGCGCGGCACCGGTTGGGTAAAGTTAAGCTTTGATCACTATGAAGAACTGCGCGGCCCGATACCGAAAGCGACAACACGGGAAACCGCAAACGCGTGAAAAACACGGAGAGCGGGCTTCAGCCCGCTGCGGCAATCAATTCGCGGGTGTAATCTGTCTGCGCGTTTTCGAACAGGTCTTCGGCAGCGCCCATTTCAATCACGTCACCGTTCCGCATAACGATGACATTATGTGACATCGCCCGGACAACTTTTAGGTCATGGCTGATGAACAGATATGCCAACCCGTATTTCCGCTGCAGATCTCGCAGCAAGTCTACGATCTGCACCTGAACCGTCATGTCCAGCGCGCTTGTCGGCTCATCCAGCACCAGAAGTTTGGGACGTAGCACCATCGCCCGTGCGATGGCGATACGCTGCCGCTGCCCGCCCGAGAACTCGTGCGGATACCGGTCCATCGACGCCGGGTCCAGCCCCACTTCGGTCATCACATCCGCCACCAGATCGCGCGGGGCGCGGTGTGGATCAACCTTGTGGATTGCCAGACCCTCGGCGATGATTTGCATACAGGTCATGCGCGGGCTCAGGCTGCCAAACGGGTCCTGAAACACAATCTGCATATCCTTGCGCAACCGGCGCAATTCGCGTGTGGACCAACGGCGCACATCCTGGTCGCGAAAGGTGATACCACCCTCGGACGCGATCAGCCGCATGATGGCCAGCGCCAACGTGGTCTTGCCCGACCCGCTTTCGCCCACGATCCCCACGGTTTCGCCGGCGCGCACGCTGAGGCTGGCGTCATTCACCGCCTTAACATGGCCGACAGTTCGCTTGAGAAAGCCGCGCTGGATCGGGAACCAGACTTTCAGGTGATCGGTGCGGGCGACCTCTTCTGCATCCGCGGCGACCGGATCGGGTTGGCCCGACGGTTCGGCCGCCAGCAATTTCCGGGTATAGGGATGTTGAGGGTTCTCGAAGATGTCCGCGGTTGCACCGGCTTCGACAATCTCTCCGTCCTTCATGACGCAAACTCGATCGGCGATCCGGCGCACGATGCCAAGGTCATGGGTGATGAACAGCATCCCCATGTTTTCGGCTTTCTGCAGGTCTGCCAGCAACTCGAGTATCTGTGCCTGAATGGTCACGTCCAGCGCCGTGGTCGGTTCATCTGCAATCAGAATGTCCGGCTTATTGGCCAGCGCCATGGCGATCATGACGCGCTGCCGCTGTCCGCCCGAAAGTTGGTGCGGATAGCTGTCCAACCGTTCCTTCGGGTCCCGGATGCCAACCTTCGTCAGCAACTCGACAATCCGATCACGCGCCGCGTCGCCCACCACCCCCTGATGCAGCGCCAGCGATTCTGCCATCTGCTTCTGGATCGTGTGCAACGGGTTCAACGATGTCATCGGTTCTTGAAAGATGAAACTGATGTCGTTGCCGCGCACATCCATCAGATGTTGCTCGGACGTCCCGATCATCTCTTGCCCGTCATATTTCACCGAACCTTCGACAATCGCGCTGTCTCCCAACAGCGAGACGGTCGACAAGGCGGTCACAGATTTTCCGGACCCGGATTCCCCTACCAAAGCCACGGTTTCCCCACGATCCACCGTGAAGGACACGCCCTTGACCGCCGCACTGACCTGCCCGTCCTGCCGGAACGAAACCTTGAGGTTGTTTACATCCAGCAGGCTCATGAGAAGGTCTTTCTGGGATCAAACGCATCGCGGACGCCTTCGAAAATGAAGACCAGAAGCGACAGCATGATGGCAAAGGTGAAAAAGGCGGTAAAGGCCAGCCAAGGGGCCTGCAAGTTCTGTTTTGCCTGCAAGGTCAGCTCGCCAAGTGACGGGGCCGAGGACGGCAGGCCGAAGCCCAGAAAATCCAGCGAGGCAAGCCCGCCTATCGTTCCGGTGACGATGAAGGGCATGAAGGTCAGCGTGGCGACCATTGCATTGGGCAGCATGTGGCGGAACATGATCGTCCTGTTGCTGACGCCCAACGCCCGCGCCGCCCGGACATATTCAAGGTTTCGCGCCCGCAAGAACTCAGCTCGAACAACGCCAACCAATCCGGTCCAGCTGAACAGGATCATAAGCAACACCAGCAACCAGAAACTGCGCCCTAGAATAGCGAACATGATGATGATCACATAAAGCGATGGGGTGGCCGACCAAATCTCGATGATCCGTTGAAAGATCAAATCCAGCCAGCCGCCGAAAAAACCCTGAATGGCGCCTGCGAAGATACCGATCAGGCTGGCAACACCTGTGACCATCAGCGTGAACAGAATGGACAGACGGAACCCATAGATCACCCGTGCAAGCACATCGCGCTTGGTGTCATCGGTGCCAAGCAGGTTCTGACCATTGGGCGGCAGTGGGGCTGCGCCCGGCCGATCAACGCTGGTTTTGAAAGAGTATGGGATCAGCGGCCAGATGGCCCAGCCGCGCTCGAACCCGTCGGCGGCAAAGGATCCGGCCTCGATCTGCTCGATAATGCCGTCAGGATCGTCAAAGCACTGATCCAAACCGCCACTGTCTATCAGACAACGCACTTCGGGGTCGCGATAGATTGCTTCGGTTTGGAAATCACCGCCAAACTCGGTCTCTGGGTAGAAATTGAAGATCGGCGTATAAAGCTCACCGCGGTATTTCACGAGGATCGGTTTGTCATTTGCGATAAATTCAGCAAATAGCGACAGGCCGAACAGGATCGAGAAGATGATCAGCGACCAGAACGCCCGGCCATTGCGACGGAAGTTGCGCCACCGGCGCTGATTCAGGGGGGAAAGCGCCATTTACCCCTCCCGCTTTTCAAAGTCGATGCGCGGATCAACCAACACATACATCAGATCACTGATGATGCCGACCACCAAACCCATCAGGCCAAAGATGAACAGCGTTCCAAAGATAACCGGGTAATCGCGCGCGACCGCCGCCTCGAACCCAAGGCGACCCAATCCATCCAGCGAAAAGATGGTTTCGATGATGATTGACCCTCCGAAAAAAACACCGATGAAGACGGCCGGAAAACCCGCGATTACGATCAGCATCGCATTGCGGAACACGTGGCCGTACAGCACCCGGCTTTCGCTCAGGCCCTTGGCGCGGGCGGTCATGACATATTGCTTTTTAATCTCGTCCAGAAACGAGTTTTTGGTCAGCAAGGTGAGCGTTGCGAAGGCCGAGATGGTCAGCGCCAGGATCGGCAACGCGATATGCCAGAAGTAATCGGCAATCTTGCCAAATACACTCAGGCTGTCCCAGTTGTCCGAGGTAAGCCCCCGCAACGGAAAGATCTGCCAATAGGACCCACCGGCAAATAGCACCAGCAGCAAAATGGCGAACAGAAATCCCGGGATGGCATAGGCCACGATGATGGCGCCACTGGTCCAAGTGTCAAAGCTTGATCCGTCCCTGATCGCCTTGCGAATACCCAGAGGGATCGACACCAGATAGGCAATCAGCGTCGACCAAAGCCCTAGCGAAATAGACACCGGCATCTTTTCCAGCACCAGATCGGTCACACTGATCGACCGGAAATAGCTCTCGCCAAAATCCAGAGTCAGGTAATTACCCATCATATTCAGAAACCGTTCCAAGGGCGGTTTGTCGAACCCGAATTCTTTTTCCAGTTCTTCGATGAATTCAGGCGGCAAGCCGCGCCCGCCGATATAGCGGTCATTTGTGCCGCCGGTCTGCTGTTCGATATCGCCGCCACCGCCAGCGATACCTTCAAATACATCTCCACCACCCTCCATCTGGGCGATGATCTGTTCAATCGGGCCGCCTGGCACAAACTGCACAAGGGTGAAGTTGACGATCATGATTCCCAGCAGTGTGGGAATGACCAGCAGCAGGCGTCTTAGAATATATGCTCCCATTTGGGCGGATTACCTCAAGGCGCCGGAGGATTTCAACTGGGCTTCCTGCTCGGCGTTGATCCACCACAGGTCTTCGACACCCAATGAATAAGGCGGCAGGTTTTCCGGGTATTCATACATGTCCCAATAGGCAACCCAGTATTTGCCCAAATACCAAGTGGGCACCATGATCCGCTTGGCCCGCAAAACACGGTCCAGGGCGCGAACATTGGCAAACAACTCTTCGCTGTTGGTCGCTGCTACGATGTTGTCGATCAACGGTTCAATATCCGGGCCATACGCACCGGACGGGTTGAATACGGAATACGAGGCCGCCTCGGTTCCGAATTGCTGGTATAGTCCCGTCGAAGGTTGCAGCGAACTTGGGTACCCGCCGAAAATCATGTCGAAATCCCGGTCACGGCGGCGCAGGGTGAATTGCGCATTGTCCACACGATTGTAGGTCGCATCTATGCCCATCGTCCTAAGGTTAGCGACAAATGGCTGGATGATACGATCAAGAGTCGGCTGGTCTGACAGAAATTCTATGGCCAGTACTTCACCGTTTTGATTGCGGCGGATACCGTCTTCGCCCACCTGCCAACCGGCCTCATCCAGCAGCTTCATCGCGGCGCGCAGATTGCGACGATCATTCTGACGCTCGGCGCGGGATTCATGGGCAACGACCGGTTGGTCGGTCAGTACCGCAGGGTCCAGCGCATCGCCCAGGCTTTGCAGAACCTCCAGTTCACGCCCCTCGGGCAGCCCCGTCGCCTCTAGGTGAGTTCCCTGCCAGAATGAGTCGCGCTGCTGAAACAGGCCATATTGCAAGCTTTCATTCGTCCATTCGAAGTTGAACCCTAACTGGACGGCTTCGCGCACCTTGGGATCCTGAAATTGCGGTCGGTCCAGGTTCATGACAAAGCCCGAAGCGTTGGGGACATCCCCGTCTTCCAGCTCTACCCGAACCACTGTTCCGTTTGTTATGGCAGGAAAATCATAGGCCGTTGCCCAGCTTTTTGAATTGTTTTCCTGGCGCAGTGTGAACGTGCCCGCCTTGAACCCTTCCATCGCAGCAATCGAGTCCGCGAAATATTCGATCCGGATGGAGTCATAGTTGTTGCGGCCAACATTCACATTAACGTGGTCGCCCCAATAGTCCGGGTTGCGCTTGTAGACGATGCGCCGGTTGATGTCATAACTGTCCAAAACATAAGGTCCGGATCCGATACCGGGCTCAAGCCGGGATTTGTCGAGCCGCCGGTTTTCGGGGTCTGCTTCAAACCAGGCCTTGGAAAACACAGATGTCCCGGCAACCTGACTTATTAGGCCACGGCGCGGGATATCCGGTGCGAAGTAGAATTTAACCCGATGATCATCCAGCGCTTCGGCACGCGGAATCATCTCGCGGACGGCGTCGGCATAGGATTTTAACCCCTGTTCCAGCAGCAGATTATGCGAAAACACAACATCTTCGGCAGTCACCGGGGTTCCATCGGAAAACCGCGCCTCAGGTCGCATGTTGAAGATGACCCAATCCTGGCTTTCCGGGTATTCAAGGCTTTCTGCCAGCAGACCGTAGTAAGTGGCCGTTTCATCATAGGACGCGACCATCAGGGATTCATACTGATCCGCAGAACGCGCACCCGCGCGGCCCTGCCGCGTGTAGGGGTTGAAACTATCAAATGTCCCTTGCGCTGCATAAGACAACTCTCCGCCGCGCGGCGCATCAGGATTTACATAATCGAAATGGGCAAACCCTTCAGGGTATTTCAAATCGCCAAATTCCGAGAATCCGTGGCTTTTGATGATGGTCTCTTCGGCAAACAGTTGAGAGGTCAAGAGCGCAAGCAGCAAAAAGCCGGTAATCGGTATGGTCAACCAACCTCTGAAATCCAATGCACGTGCCTGAACAATCTGTCGGTTGGATTCCATTTGGCTCATCCCCTGTTGCGTCACTTCTTATAGTCTTGCGCCTGAACGAAGCTAAAGGTCCAGCGTTGACTGATTCAAGTTTAGAATGCGTGAGCGCATTGTGAAGGTTTCTTCATACAAAAAAAGCCGCTGCACGGGGCAGCGGCTTTGAATTTCAGATGTGCCGGTCTGGCATCAGTTGCCGATTGTCTGCAGATAGGCAATCAGATCGGCACGGTCCTGCGGTTTTTTCAGGCCAGCAAAGCTCATGGATGTGCCCGAGATATAGCTGGCTGGCCGGGTCAGGAAGGCATCCAGGGCTTCGGGTGTCCAGTTGCCGCCATGGGCCTGCATCGGCGCCGAATAGCCGGTAAAACCGTTGGCCGTTGCAACAGGGCGGTCAACGACACCATACAGATAAGGGCCTGTGCCGTTTGCACCGTCTTCGAGCTTGTGACACGCGGTACACTTGCGGAAAACTTTGGCGCCTTTTTCAACGTCGGCGGCGGCCAGCAGCTCTTCAAATACTACCTCTTCACCGTTGGCGCTTTCGCCTGCGCTTTCGGTTTCGATGATGTACGAAGCCGTCTCGCCATGGGCATCGGCGTGGTAAAGCTCTTCTGCGGCCCATTTGGCCAGAAGCAGCACCAGGAAGGTGCCAAACAGGCCTGCTGCGGCCTTGGTAACTGTCATCGTGTCGAACATTGATCGCGAGTCCATTTCAGCTGTCTGCGGGGTGTCTAAGGCTTCCCCTTACAAGAGGCAAGGTATAGACACCGCGACTAAACGCCCAATTCTGGAACTTGTTGCACGGAATCGACCAAATGACAAAACGTATCGCATTTCAGGGAGAACCCGGTGCCTATAGCCACGAGGCATGCCGAAACGCTCGTCCCGATATGGAGGCCCTGCCCTGCCGCACATTTGAGGATGTGATCGAATCAGTTCGGTCCGGCAAAGCAGACCTGGCGATGCTTCCGGTCGAAAATACGACCTATGGGCGGGTGGCCGATATTCACCGCCTGCTGCCCCATAGCGGGTTGCATATCATCGACGAAGCTTTTGTTCGCGTACACATCAATTTGTTGGCAGTCCCCGGTGCCAAGCTGAGCGACATCACCGAAGCGCATTCGCATCTGGTACTGCTGCCACAATGCGCTGGGTTCCTGAAGCAGCACGGCATTCACGGACGCGTCAGCCCGGACAATGCCCGCGCCGCGCGCGAGGTTTCCGAGGCTGCCGAACTGCATTCTGCCGCGCTGGCCAGCGAGTTGGCCGGAGAGATCTATAACCTGAACGTCCTGGCCCGCCATATCGAGGACAGCGACGACAACACCACGCGTTTTTTGATCATGTCACGCGATGCGGACCTGGCGCGGCGCGGGGCGCACGGGATGATCACCAGCTTTGTGTTTCAGGTCCGTAACATCCCAGCAGCGCTGTATAAGGCGATGGGCGGGTTCGCCACCAATGGTGTCAACATGACCAAGCTGGAAAGCTATATGGTCGACGGGTCGTTCACGGCCACTCAGTTCTATGCGGATATTGTCGGGCACCCGGATGACCGCAATGTACAACTGGCCCTGGAAGAGCTGGAACATTTCACCACCAATGTCGAGATTCTGGGCGTCTATCCGGCAGTCCAGCCGCGCGGCTAGCTCAACCCAGCCGGTATTTCTTGCACATCGCCCCTTCATGTGAGCGGTAATCGACAAATCCCATGGCCGCGTAATAGGCGAGGCCTTCGGCATTTTGCGCGCCAATGGTCGCGTCTATTGCAGGCAGACCTGCGGCGCGGGCCGCCAGCAGCGTTTCCTGAAACAGGGCCCGTCCGATCCCCATGCGCGCGGCTGACGGGCGGATATGTGTTCCGATGATGCCCCAACCGGCTGTTACGCCATAAGTGTTTCCGTCGACGGCCAGTTTCAGCGCCTGAAAGCCCAATACCTGTGAACCCTGCACCGCCACGGTGCATTGGATGCTACCGCGGTGGCTGATGTAATGCTCTTTGGCAAAACTCTCATCGCTGGGTTTGGTGCGCTTACCGGCGGTCACGATCTCTTGCAGGACCTCGGAAATACCTTTGGCGTCATCCACAACAGCGCTGCGCAATATCACATCAGACATTCAGGGCCTCTTGTCTCGGAATTCTCAAGAACCGTGCAGATGACGTTCTTCCATTTCCCGCGCGAATTCGCTGAGGCGGGCCTGAAACTGTCGCCGGAACCGCGACTGACCCAATCTGAGCGATTGCAGCAACAGCCGTGCAGGCAGGGATTTGGCCGATAGCGACATATCCACGGTCAGCCGGGTTCTACGTTGCGACAGGGCCAGAAACTCGACCCTGGTTGAGCCATTCATTCCCTTGCTTGCCGCCTCGAACCGCATATGGGTCGGTGGATCACATTCGGCCATATTGATTTCCACGCGCCGAGGCTTTCCGCGCATACGGAACTCGGTCTCCCAGGATGTACCGGGCACAACGCCCATATGCCCTGACAAACGCCGGACCTCGATCCCGCGGCGCATTGCCATCCGCTCGAACCGTTCGAAATCCGCAAACATTTCGAACACTGCGTTGACAGGGGCCTGAATATCTTCACGTGCGGAGAATTGCATGGTGGGTTATCGTTCTCTTGCCTATTCGCCCAGTATTTTGTCAGTCGAGCGTATCTGCAAGCCAGTTTTGCAGCAGAAAATGCGCAATCGCGCCTTTGCGCGCTGGCAGAAGGCTGGGATGTTCCCCAGCAAAGACCTGCATCATTTCAGCCTTATTCACCCATATCGCGTCTTCGATTTCAACCGGATCTATAGTGATTTCTTGCGACAATGCCTCGCCTGCACAGCCAAACATCAGTGACGCCGGAAAGGGCCAGGGCTGGCTGGAAAGATAGGTTACTTGCCCGACGGGGACACCGGCCTCTTCCATCACCTCTCTGCGCACCGCCGCTTCCAGCGTTTCTCCGGGTTCGACAAATCCGGCCAGTAGCGAATACATCCCTTCAGGCCATCCCGGGGATCGCCCCATCAGCACCGAATTCCCATATGTGATCAACATGATGACCACCGGGTCGGTGCGTGGGAAATGCTGCCCCCCACACGACGGGCAACTGCGTTGCCATCCTGCTTGCGACATCTCGCTGGCGGCGCCGCAACGGGCGCAAAACCTATGGGTTTCATGCCAGGCGATGACCGCCTTGGCGGAAGCCGAAAGTTCGGCATCACGTGGGGAAAGGCGCGCCATGATGCGGCGCAATTCGACAAAAACCTGACCTTCAGGCAAATCCGGGTGCTGTTGCTCTGATCGGTCGAAGAATGCTCCAAGCTCGGACAGGTCAACGCCCTCGGGCATCCAATCGGATATATCAAAGGCAAAAACCGGAACTTCATCCGAGAGACCAAGCAATACTGGCGCTGGGACGATCCCACCGGGACCATTTGCGATCAGCTCATGCAAGACAGGTAACAAGCAGAGTTGATCAAGGGCCTCTCCTTGAACCAGCAGCTTTCCGCGCCACAGCAACAGGCATTTCGCTTTCGGATGTGCTCGCGCTGCTGCCATCGCGTCGACGTCTCCACGAAGATGTGCGGCACGATCCAGCCCTGATCCACCAAACGTTACCTGTTCCGCGTTCTTCATTTAAATTCCTCTGGTTCGCCTGCACAGGGCTGCCATGACAGCGTCGGTGTTGCAACGACAATTCCACGACCAAAAACCGAGGCGATCCTGTCAAATTACCGCAAGTGCATAAAAAAATTTGCACTTACTATGCTTTTTGTTGAAGTTGTTATTCATAAAACTGCCAAAAGTAGAGTATTGAAAACAATTTCGCATTTGTCTGATCAGTCTGTAGGTATCCGGATTTTGGCGACCACCGATCTGCACATGAACCTGTGCAGTTTTGATTATTACGCGGATCAAGACGAACCTACGATCGGATTGACCCGAACGGCCAGCCTGATCCGGCAGGCGCGGAACGAGGCTGAGGCAGACGGAGATATCGTCTTGCTCTTCGACAACGGAGACGCTCTGCAGGGTACACCGTTGGGGGATTGGGCTGCCGATCCCGCCAATGCGCCGCACATCCTGATGCAGGCCTTCGGCAGCCTGGGATATGACGCGATTGGCCTGGGAAACCACGACTTCGGATTCGGGCTTCAATTCTTACAGCGCGTTATCTCTGACGCCCCTTGCCCTGTGCTCAGCAGCAATGCCTTGCGCACGAATGGGCCAGAGATCTGGCAAGATCATGTCATTTTGCACAAAGAGATCCCTGGCGCGCCGACACCTATAGCCTTGAAAATTGGTGTTTTTTCGGTCCTCCCCCCTCAGACAGCGCAATGGGAGGCGCACAAGCTGCACGACACCCTTACCACTCAGGACATCCTGACTTGTGCGGCAAACAAAGTCAGAAAGCTCCAAGACGAAAATTGCGACCTGATCATCGCGTTGGCCCATACCGGTTTCGGACCGGACACGTCACAACAGAATATGGAAAACGCGATTATTCCGCTGGCCGAAATCGAAGGTATTGACGCAATAATTGCTGGCCATTCCCATTTGACCTATCCCGCCAAGGCCGGCTCTGAAAACACTCTGGTGCATGGCAAACCAGTTGTCTTACCCGGAACGGCCGGATCACATCTGGGGGTGGTCGACCTGAAACTTCACTCGGCAGAGCGCGGCGGCTGGACCGTTGGCGAAGCCCGGGCGGCGCTACGACCGATATCTGCGGGGCGTCCCGACGAAATGGTATCACTGGCGCCCGAAGATCCGGAATTGTTGCATCTGTTTTCCTCTGGTCATGCCGAAACCCGCAGGCGAGCGGGCCAGCCGGTCGGCCGCACCCCGCACCATCTGCACAGCTATTTCAGCTTTTGCACCGAGGACCGTGGGCTGAGGCTGGTCGCCGCCGCCCAGGCTGCCGCGTTACGTCTGTGTATGTCCGATACCGACCTGGCAGATATTCCGATTTTATCGGCGGTTTCACCTTCGAAATTCGGCGGTCGGGCCGGGCCGCGATTCTATACGGATGTTAAGCCTGGCGAGATATTCCTGCGTAACGTGGTTGACCTGCATGTTTTTCCAAACGAATTGCAGGGTGTCATTGTATCCGGTGACCAAATCGTGGACTGGCTTGAGATGTCCGCAGCTGTTTTCAACCAGATTTCGACCGGATCTGCATCCGAACTTATTTGCGAAAATCGGGTGGGTCACAACTTTGATGTGCTATACGGGCTGTCCTGCAGAATTGATCTGACACAACCTCCGCGTTTCGACGATATGGGCACCTTGATCAACGCCGAAAACCGGCGCGTTTCAGAAGTTCTGGTCGGTGCCACCCCCATTGCACCGGATCAGCAATTTGCCGTCGCGCTTAACAATTATCGCGCCAGCGGGGGCGGGCATTTCCCATTTGCGGGTAATGCGCAACGTATCGACATGCCCATCCTGCCGGTCCAGCAAGCCCTACTGGATTATCTGTCAGGCACCTTGGTCAGCGATCCGCTGGAAGAGGCCCAGGACCCCTTCAGAATCACCAGTAACACTGGTACGCAGGCGATCTTACGCACCGGTCCAAATGCCCACCGACATCTGCAGGACATTAAGGAATTTGATCCACAAGTCCTTGGAACCGACGAAAATGGCTTTTTACGGATTCTTCTGACCTTCTGACGGGTTGTGTTTTTCCGGCCAACTGCCTATATCCACCCTCGAGAGGTTGGCGCGGGCGAGCGCCTCGCCAACCTGGTCAGATCCGGAAGGAAGCAGCCACAACGAGCCCCGCTTGGGTCGATGTCCAACCTCTCACTTACGCGCAACGACTGCCGCAGGAGGGACTTTATGATTGTAGCAATGACCCTTCGGGCAGAGCGTTTCCGGGACTAACCCCCGCTTTTGCCTGAACACGTTACCGATGGGTGCGCGCCTGCCACCCTGATGGTTTCCTGTATCTGAACACAGGCAGAACAATGTCCAAAACACTTTCGGACCTGGGATGGTCCTCTCATTTTGCAGCCCAACATGCTGTGAACCCTACCTGCACACCGCATCGCATCAACGCCGTCCATCGTGATCGCCTGATCGGCCTGAATGCGCTTGGCGGCACATCTGATCTGACCCCTGACCGATCAACCGGCGAATTTGCGGTTGGCGATTGGGTCCTTGCGGATGATCAAAACCGCATTCGGCATCTTTTGGAGCGCAAAAGCCTCTTGCAACGCCGGGCCGCAGGCACCGGTGCGCAGGTTCAGCTGATCGCGGCGAATGTGGACGTGCTGTATATCGTCAGTTCCTGCAATGCCGATTTCAATCTGGCCCGGCTTGAACGTTATCTGGCACTGGCGCATCAGGCCGGATGCTATCCGGTTGTTGTCCTGACCAAGGCCGACAGCTGCCCTGACCCAGAGAGCTATGCCAGTCAGGCCAGTTCGCTGGCTCGGTTTCTGACCGTTCTAACCGTCAACGCGCTGGAGGCGTCAGAGATTGATCCGATCCTGTCCTGGTGCCCTGCCGGGCAAACTGCTGCTTTGGTCGGCTCATCCGGTGTCGGCAAAACCACATTGGCGAACGCCATGACTGGTCAGGCCGGGACAACGGCGGGGATCCGCGAGGATGACGCACGGGGTCGCCACACCACGACCCATCGTGCGCTTCACCCGATGCGAAACGGGGGGTGGCTGATTGATACGCCAGGAATGCGCGCCCTGCGTTTGATGGATGCCCAAGACGGCGTGGATGAGGTTTTCTCCGACCTTCTGGAATTGGCTGCAACGTGCCGGTTCTCAGATTGCCAGCACCAGGCCGAACCCGGTTGTGCTGTGCAGGAGGCGATTGCCAATGGCGTGATTGAGCCCGACCGGTTGGCGCGCTGGCACAAGCTTCGGCGCGAAGATCAGAGGAATTCCGAGACCCTCGCGCAGTCACGGGCACGTGACAAAGCCTTTGGCAAAATGGTGCGATCCGTCATGCACGACAAAAAGTCCCGCAGCAGACACTAAGCGTGACAAAAAGGCGCCTCGTTTTCAGGCAATCAACCGGGGCCAAACCGCCCGGTTTCTGCGGGCAAAAGCGCCAATATGACCGATCTCAGGCGCTCCGAATTCATTCGGAGACAACAGATGTCGCCGCGCCTTCGGCCCATACAGATCGGCAAGCCGCCAGACTGCGTCTGGCGGCACCATCTGGTCGTCCTCGAAGGCGAACAGGTCCACCGGTGTATTCGATTGCGCCCATCTCGCTTCGGGCAGAGCGTCACCGATCTGCGGCACATAATTCTGCGGCGCCGTGCACCAGCTGCGCCATTGCCAATAGACCGGGCCCGGCAAATCGGCACCGATCCCCACAGCTTTGCCCGGCAGATACCCCAGTGCATTCACTGCCAGACGCCCGTGGCCGTGCCAGAACAACCACGCCAGCCCGCGATAGGGCCAGGGATGGTCGGACAGAGTAACCAGCCCCGAACATACACAGATCATCCGGTCGATCTGATCAATGTCTGGCTGCACCGGCCCCAGCAAGCCGCCAAGGGAATGACCGATGCTCCACTGCAAAGCGTCCGGGAACCGCCTGCGCATCTCAGCCCGTGCGGCGGGCATGTCGACCAAGGCCCAATCCGCCATGGTCACCTCGGAGGTTTTGAGTTTGTCGCGCAGTGAATGCCCGAAATCGCTGTAGTCATAGGTCAGACAGGCAATACCCTGTTCGGCGGCCAGCCAACGGGCAAAATGCTGGTAATATTCGCGCGGCACTGCAGTTGCGCTGTGAATCACCACGGCGACCTTCGGCTCGGTTTCAGGCAGATACAGCCGCGCCGACAGGCTGGCAGAGCCTGAGGCAAAATCAAAGTCCTTAGTCTGGACGCAGGGCGTGGTATCAAGCATGGCGCTTCCGACAAATTCTGAACTACTCGGTTCACTCAACAATCGGCCCGATTTCGGCCACCAGAGTCAAGATTTCATCAAGATGACCAAACGTCCGGTTTGCACCCCAACAGGTGGCTTGACTCGGGGTCTGCATAGCCGCTAGCGATGTGGTGATGGTTCTTGCCCCGGAATTGGGGCGGGATGAAAAGGGAACACGGTGCGGTCTGCCCCGGCGATGCCGGAAAGGGCCAACTCCGCGACTGCCCCCGCAACTGTAAGCGGTGAGCAATGCCGAAATACCACTGGCCCCAGGGCTGGGAAGGTCGGCAAAGCGACGACCCGCAAGTCAGGAGACCTGCCATCGTATCGAAACCGAAACTCGGGCGGGGTGTCCGGGCAGGTCGTCAGCGCGCTGTCACACCTGATCCTCACCCTTCGTCCTGCGCGCGGAGGGCGCATTATGATCTGGAAGACAAAAACACACGAATTCACCGCAACCATCTGTCAGAGGACCGGGAAACCCTGCCCCGCCCTTGCCCGAATGGCACGCGCCATGGCCGAGGCGATGGCGACGGCAAGGCCTGCGACATCCAAAACATTCGAGGTCGAAGGCACCAGCGATCTGACCCATTGCACCGAAGGCTGCACGGCCCGCTTTCGGGCCCAGTCAGAACAGATCAGGGTCTATTGCGGCACCAGCACGGACACGCCGACAGAAAAGCTGGACGCCTATGGCGACATGATGTTCGGGCCGGAGTTCATCCAGAAATCCGCTGGTTTTCTGTCAGAACCACCCTGTGCGATGCTCGACGTATCGACCCTGCCGCCGCGCAGCGACAGTATTCCGTATCAAGTGTCTGCCTGATTCAGGGAAGGGTTCGGGCCGGCAACCCCGCCCAGTCCTTTTGCGCGTCGGTTTCCACCGCGCAGGGCCGCACCGCACGCAACCGCCGAAGCGCTTGGCCAGGCGCTTCGCCGCATTCCACCATTAGCCGCATCACAACCATCCCCGAGCGTCCGCACCCACCGCGGCAATGCACCAGCACCTTGCCGCCACTGGCAAGGACATGTTGGGCGGCGGCGCTGGCTTGCGGCCAAAGCGCCTCAACCTCAGGCGTGGGGGCGCCGAAATCGGAGACCGGAAGGTGGACCCAGGCAATCCGTTCGCGCTGCAGGTCCTCCTCGATTGAACGCGCGCCGGAGTGCTGGAACTCATCCGAGGTCGTCATCGAGATGACCAGGTCCGGCGCCCAATCCCGGATTACTGCGAAATCCCCAGCATAATCGCCCGTGACACCCGGCAGTGGGCACAGAGCGATCTGCCCTTTGCCCAATCCAAGAGGGTGAATTGCAAAACTCTCCAACACAGCTCCTTTACCTGCATCACCACATGGGGCTAAAGCCCCTCATGATTTACCGGCTCTGATGCAACTTGCCAAAA
Organism: Ruegeria sp. CDSA020; assembly: GCF_059612345.1. NCBI lineage: Bacteria > Pseudomonadati > Pseudomonadota > Alphaproteobacteria > Rhodobacterales > Roseobacteraceae > Ruegeria > Ruegeria sp. CDSA020. Next base: position 137,959 of record NZ_JBXWQK010000007.1, on the reverse strand, counting down.
CGAAATTCCTTTTCGCGCGCGGTGGACGCGGACGGCGGGGGTCTCTACGCTGCAAACCTGACACGAATCCAACAGAGCAGACATGACCGACACGCCCAGCCCCGCCTATCAGGTTCTCGCGCGGAAATACCGCCCGGAAACTTTTGCTGACCTCGTCGGTCAGAACGCAATGGTGCGCACGCTGAAAAACGCGTTCGAGGCCGACCGGATTGCACAAGCCTTCATCATGACTGGCATCCGCGGCACCGGTAAGACGACCACGGCACGGATCATCGCCAAGGGCATGAACTGCATCGGTCCTGATGGGCAAGGCAAGCCCACGACCGAGCCTTGCGGCCAGTGCGAACATTGCGTCGCCATCATGGAAGGTCGCCATGTCGACGTGATGGAAATGGACGCCGCCAGCCGAACCGGCGTGAATGATATCCGCGAAATCATCGACTCGGTCCGATACCGCGCCGCCAGTGCGCGCTATAAGATCTACATCATCGACGAGGTTCACATGCTTTCGACCAGCGCGTTCAACGCGCTGCTCAAGACGTTGGAAGAACCTCCTGCGCATGTGAAGTTCATCTTTGCCACGACCGAAATCCGCAAAGTCCCGGTGACTGTTCTGTCGCGGTGCCAACGATTTGACCTGCGCCGGATCGAACCCGAGGACATGATTGGCCTGCTCAATAAGATCGCAGCGGCTGAGAAGGCACAGATCGCGGATGATGCCCTGGCGCTGATCACCCGCGCGGCCGAAGGGTCGGCGCGCGACGCAACTTCGCTGCTGGATCAGGCAATCAGCCATGGGGCCGGTGAAACCAGCGCCGATCAGGTGCGCGCGATGCTGGGTCTGGCCGACCGGGGCCGGGTATTGGACTTGATGGAAATGATCCTGCGAGGGGATGCAGCAAACGCGCTGACTGAATTGGGCGGGCAATATGCCGAAGGGGCCGATCCGCTATCCGTGCTGCGCGATCTGGCCGAAATCACGCACTGGGTTTCGGTTGTGAAGATCACGCCAGACGCAGCCGAGGACCCGACGGTTTCCCCTGATGAACGTGCTCGTGGTCAGCAAATGGCCGAGGCCCTGCCAATGCGCGTTTTGACCCGGATGTGGCAGATGTTGCTGAAAGCGCTGGAAGAGGTATCGGCCGCGCCAAATGCCATGATGGCTGCTGAAATGGCCGTTATCCGCCTGACCCATGTTGCCGACTTGCCCAGCCCCGAAGAGCTGATCAAGCGCCTGCAGGACAACCCGCCACCGCCTCCGAATGGCGGTCCTGGCGGTGGTATGGCCGTGCCCTCTCAGGCTCCGGTACAAGCGGCATCATCTTCTTACGTGTCCGCAACTAGCAGCCCCGCCGGCGCACCTTCGGCCGCTCTGGCCCATGATATCCAATCGGCGCTGGCACGGTATCCGAGTTTTGACCACGTGGTTGAATTGATCCGCACCAATCGGGATGTGAAACTCCTGGTCGAGGTCGAAAACGGGGTGCGGCTGGTTTCTTACCAACCGGGGCGGATCGAGTTCACCCCGACACAGAACGCACCCACAGATCTGGCAGCGAGACTGGGTTCGTCGCTGCAACGATGGACTGGCAACCGCTGGGCTGTGTCGATTGTGGCCGATGGTGAGGTTGCGACCATCGCCGAGATTCGAGACGCCGCCGAGCTGGCGTTGAAAGCAGAGGCTGAGAAACACCCGTTGGTTCAGGCGGTGCTCATGCAATTTCCGAAGGCTCGCATCAAGCGGATTGAAACACCGGAAGAACGTGCCGCCAAGGTGGAAACCGAGGCGTTGCCCGAGGTCGAAGACGAATGGGACCCGTTCGAGGAAGACTGAAATCGTCCCATCTTACCCAACTGGAAACCTCCCGCGCCCGCCACGGGCCATCGGCTGACGCCGATACCCCTGAGCGGCCTTGGGCCCGGCAGCGCGGGCTTGCCCGCGCTGCCGGGCCCAACGAGAGGAAAGGTCTTGCCAAAGGCCTTGACGACGGGCGGGAGCCAGCTCGGCCCTTGTGCCGCGCCGAGCGCGCCCGTATTTAGGCGTCAAACCGGATATTAGGAGAATACCGATGCTCAAAGGACTCGGCGGCCTGGGTGACATGGCCAAGATGATGAAATCCGCACAGGATCTACAGACCAAGATGACGGATATGCAGGAAGAGCTGAATACCATCATGGTTGTCGGCGAATCCGGTGCAGGGCTGGTCAAGGCAACAGCCACGGCCAAGGGAGAGCTGAAAGGTCTCGATATCGACCCGTCAATCTTTAACGGCGACGACAAGGAAGTGGTCGAAGATCTGATCCTGGCCGCCGTCAAAGATGCTCAGGCCAAGGCCGCAGAACGGTCGCAGGCTGAGATGGCTAAGCTGACCGAAGGTATGGGCCTGCCCGCAGACATCAAGCTGCCGTTCTGATAGGCACTCCTGACGAAATACCGGCCGGGCCCAACTGCCCGGCCCTTATGCAGGAGCAAGCGCAGTGAGTTCGAACAGCGATATCGACAATCTGATCGACCTGATGGCCAAACTGCCAGGCCTCGGCCCACGTTCGGCCCGTCGCGCAGTGCTGCATTTGATCCGCAAACGCGCCCTTCTGCTGACACCGCTTGCGGACGCAATGCAACAGGTTGCCATCACTGCCCGTGAGTGCCTGAATTGCGGCAATGTAGGCACCTCGGATATCTGCGACATCTGCGATAGCGAAGTCCGCGCGACCGGAGAGCTGTGCGTCGTCGAAGACGTCGCCGACCTTTGGGCGATGGAACGCGCCGCAGTTTTCAAAGGCCGCTATCATGTTCTGGGTGGCACCTTGTCGGCATTAGATGGAGTCGGCCCGGATGAGCTGCGCATTCCTCGCCTCAAGGATCGGGTCACAGCCGAGGGGATCACCGAAGTCATTCTGGCGCTGAACGCCACTGTCGATGGCCAGACCACCGCGCACTATATAGCCGATCAACTGGACGGGCAGGTGCGCCTGACCTCGCTGGCGCAGGGCGTGCCGATTGGCGGCGAGTTGGACTACCTGGATGACGGGACGATTACGGCGGCGCTGAGGGCGCGGAAGGAGTTGTAGTTGAGCTTCGACACTTGGTCGAATTCAAATATCAAGTTTACACAAATACTGTATCCAGCCTAACATTCTACGCATCGATTAAGCAGATTTAGAATGCGTTTTTCATATGTTGAGTTATATATTGAGGACCCTGTTCGGATCATCGCGCAAACGATCCAGGGTGGTGCCCTTCCAGCCAACTAAAAGACCGGCGATCACCAGAGCACGACCGGTTCCGTCAAAGCAGCCGCCCTCGGCTTATCCAACCACACGGACTCTCAAAGGCAAGTGCCACGTAATCGACGGCGACACGATCGTGATAAGCGGCACCAAGATCAGGGTTGCCGGAATCGATGCGCCCGAGCTTGAGCATCCCTGGGGCAAGAAATCCAAGTTTGCGCTGATCAAGATGTGCAAAGGCATGGTGATCACAGCCGAAATCAAAGAAGAGGTTTCCTACGATCGGATCGTCGCCAAGTGCACGCTTCCAGATGGTACTGATGTCGCCGCAGAATTGGTTAAACTTGGACTGGCTCTGGACTGGCCCAAGTTTTCCGGCGGTGAATACGCGCATCTAGAGCCGGGCGATGCGCGAAAGAAACTCTGGCGGGCAGCCGCACGCCAAAAGGGAAACATGCGCGCGTTCCATTCCGAAGTAAAACCGAAACGCAATTCCGACTAGCTTTATGGTATCGCAGTGGCCCTGAGGACTTTGGAATAGCAAGGTAGGCCTTAGCCTCGGCACGATCTGGCTATTGAACAGGATGCGGTGGCAACAACGTAGAAGTTGCGATTACCCACCATCTCGCCTTTACCGCAAACCCTAACGAATCGGATCAAAAAGCGCGTCCTTGGCCGCGCAGTCCTTGATCACATCCCGACCACACGGCACCTGTTCAAGATCGCGCGACAGGCAAAGGCGTACCTCTTCGATATAGCCTTGTTTGCAGGTGACGGTGATCATGTCGCGCTCCAGCCCCGGATTGACCTTTAGAAACGCTTCTTCCACGACAGATGCGGGCAGTTTTACAGATGTGTCCAACTGGCGGAACACCTTTGGGCGCTCGACCGACCCATAGGCCTGCCGCGACAAGGTGTAATAGTCCGAAGCGCTTAGGCCCGAGCAGGTGCCGTGCTTCTTCCATTGATGCCAGGCAAGGCCGGAACTGCCCTGAATATCTTCCATTTCACCGGTCATAGTCCGCGTCGGCGAGGCCTCGGCCGTGCGGCAATAAGATGGCCAGCCCTGATGGAATTGCGGCCAAAGCCCGTGTAGAATCCAGCCGTGATCATGCCGCACATCGCATTGAGCGGACCCACGCGCGTCGCCTTCGCGCGCGCACCAGTTCGGCGACCAGCTCAGCGCCAGGACGTAGTAGTCGAACTCACCCGGTTTTTCACCCTCGGCCAGCGCCGTCATTGCACTAAAAACCCATAGAACCAGCCAGCGCATTCGCCTCTTCCCTTCTTGCCCTGCCGCGACTATATACAGCCCAAGTTCCCCGACAACGGAAACCTGCCCCAAGATCACGGGGCCGCCGAATTCCGGCGACGGGAAAGATGTATGCATAGGAGACGGGCTGATGGCAAAACCGCTTATGGCCAAGGCAACAGCCGTATGGCTAGTAGACAACACAACGATCAGCTTCAAGCAGATCGCGGATTTCGTAGGAATGCACGAGTTGGAAGTGCAGGGCATCGCCGATGGCGACGTGGCCGCTGGCGTCAAAGGGTTCGACCCGATCGCCAACAACCAGCTTACGCAGGAAGAGATTGACGTGGCGCAGGGCAACCCACTGCACAAGCTGAAGCTCAAGTTCAACCCCGCTGCCAGTGGCGAGGAAAAACGTCGTGGCCCGCGCTATACCCCGCTGTCCAAGCGTCAGGACCGTCCGAACTCGATTCTGTGGCTGGTCAAGTTCCACCCCGAACTCAGCGACGGTCAGATTGCCAAGCTGGTCGGCACCACCAAGCCGACCATCCAGTCGATCCGCGAGCGGACGCACTGGAACATCTCGAACATGCAACCGATTGACCCCGTCGCTCTGGGCTTGTGTAAACAGTCCGAGCTGGACGCAATCGTGCAAAAAGCCGCCGCCAAGAAAGCCGCTGAAGGTGGCGTCATGAGCGATGATGAGCGCCGCAAGCTGGTTTCGACCGAGCAGTCGCTGGAAATGGACGCAGCGCCCAAAATTCCAACGGCGATCGAGGGTCTCGAGACCTTCTCGTTGTCTGATGACTCCCCCGAGGAGAAAGAAGAGCCGATCATCGACGCCGACAGTTTCTTCAACTTGCCCAAAGGCGAGGCCGAGGATGAAGACGAAAGCGATCCGCGTTTCTGATACGCAGACAGCCCCGGTCAGACTGGCCGGGGCTTTTTTGACGAGACTCTGATGCTGAACATACTGTCTGCCATTTTTGGCCCACACCGCGCCGTGACAATCTATGCCTTCCTAAGAACCTGGGGCCTGCTCGTGTTCGGTGTCCTAGGCGTTATCGCGGTTGCCGCAGCCCTGCTGTTGCTGAACGACGACGGCACGCATGAACACGAAGCCTTCATGACCGTCCCGGTTCTGTCCGCCACCGCTATCAACGGCGACCTCAAGAACGGGGTGATTGCCTCGGTACGTTTACCCGACGGGTCCGCGACGTCGATCACTTCGACCGAGGCCCCGATTTCCCAGACCGTCGGCCAAAGCGCCTGTGTCGAAAAGCGGGTCTATGTGGAAAGTGGCGAACCAAGGTATCGCTTCAAACTTCCGCGTTATTGCGAAGCAAGCTGACAAAGCAAAACCGCCCGGTGTCCACACCGGGCGGTTTTTCCTTCAGATCATCTGAAAGATGATCCCTGCGATCACTGCGCCGATTATTCCCAGACCCAGATAGGTCGCAAACACTTTCGGCCTGACCAGCGACCATACCGCAGCCATGGCCGGGATCGAGCTGACCGCACCCGCGATCATAAAGGACATTGCTGCCCCGGCGCTCATCCCCTGCTCCATCAGACCTGCCAATAGCGGCGGCGCGACGTATGAGTTCAGATAGGCCGGCATCCCAACAAGTGCTGCGATGATTATGGGCAACACGCCGTCTCCTCCGACCGCGCGTGCGATCAGATCAGCGGGTACATAATTGATCAGCAACGCCTCGAGAACATAGGCAAGCGCCAGCCATTTCAACAAGAACAGGCCGTTTCGAAAGAACTCGCTACGAAATCTATTCCGGCGCGCAGGGTCATGCCAGAATTTCCAGACCGGTTTGTCCTCTTGCTTAGGTCCACAACTGCCGCATCCAGTTGGTTGGTAGTTCCGCAAAGGTTGGGTCAACACACCGCTGCGCGTCATGGTGCGCACGACGAATCCGCCAAACAGGCCAAGTGCCACTGCGGCTACGGCTTTTCCGATAGCAAAGGGCCATCCCAATGCGCCAGCCGTAATCAATAGCGTCGGCGGGTCGATCAGCGGAGAGCTGAGCCAGAACGCCATAACCGCAGACAGTGGCGCCCCAAGCGCCAGTAAACCAGCAATGAACGGGATGACCTCGCAGGAACAGAATGGGGCCAACCCGCCAAACAGGGCAGCCAAAAGGATCATCCGCGTCTCGCGGCCTTCAAAGGCTCGGGCCACCATGACTTCGGCACCGGTGGCCTTGAGGTATGACAACAGCAGCACAGCAAACAGAATATATTGGCCGGTATGGGCCAGTGCCTTACCGGCAAATGTTATCACCTCCGTTAGATTGCCTGGGTCGAGTATCGCCACCGCGATCAGAATGGCGACAATCACCGCCCATGGGGTTTTGATCAGGTCGAAGACGGTTTTGAACGGGGCCCGAGGGCTCTGAGTAAGGTCAGCCATCGTTTGCCGCCTTTCCAGTTTCGTCCGCACAACATTCCGACAGAATGAACTGCGCGAGGTTTCTGAGATGGTCATACCGGGCACGGTTGATCGTGGTGCGCCCGATCTTTTCCTGTTCGACAACGTCACCGGCCGCAAGAAACCGGAGGTGATGGGCCAGCGTCGACGGGGCGATGCCGGTCCTCTCTTGGATCTCACCTACGGTCAGCCCGGCCTCTCCGGCGCGAACGAGTGTCTTGAGGACTTTCAGTCGCGCCTCTGACCCCATCGCCGAAAATCCTGCTGCAGCGGTTTCCCACATATCCACAACTCCAATAAACTAGATTTCTAGTTATATAGAGATATGGAAAGGCGCCGTCAACAAATTCTGATCAGAATTCGTGAAAAGGACGTAAGTCCAGATTGCTCAATCAATAAGGCCACTCTATAAGGTCTTATGGGGATTTCAGTAGATACGTTCTTTCTAGAGCTGAATGGGCAAGGCACCTTGCAGGCCCAGATTCAGCAAATGATTGCAGAAGGTATCCTGTCAGGCCGTTTCCATGTCGGAGAAAAACTGCCCTCGTCGCGTAAACTGGCCTCGCATCTGGGTGTCAGCCGGATCACCGTGACATTGGCTTATACCGAGCTGTTGGCCAATGACTACCTGACGGCCCGGGGCCGATCTGGGTATTATGTGTCGGAAAATGCGCCAGTACCGCCTAAATACACGCCCATCCAACGGGGCACTGAGACCGTGGATTGGGACAAGGCGCTGGCCCGCCGGTTTGTAGATTCGGATGTGTTGCCCAAGCCCTGGAATTGGCGGGACTATACCTATCCTTTTATCTATGGTCAGGCGGACCGAACCCTGTTCGATCATGCCAACTGGCGGCTATGTGCAGTGCGGGCATTGGGGCACAAGGATTTCGAATCGCTGACCCGCGACTATGTCGATCAGGACGATCCGTTGCTGATCGAGTTCATCGCCCGCCACACTCTGCCCCGCCGTGGAATCTCGGCACGCCCCGAAGAAATATTGATCACACTGGGGGCGCAGAACGCACTTTGGCTGGCGTCGCGCATTCTGCTGACTCACAATCACACCGCCGTCATCGAAGACCCCTGTTACTATGCGCTGCGCAGCCTGTTGAACCATTGGGACTGCGCAGTCGTACCCATTGGCGTGGACAAGGATGGCCTGCCACCCGAGGCGCTGCCCGATGAAACGGATGTCATCTTCACCACGCCCAGCCATCAGAGCCCGACAACCGCAACAATGCCGATCACCCGCCGCCGCCAACTTTTGGATCGTGCCCGGGATCTGGACGCAATGGTGGTCGAGGATGACTATGAATTCGAAATGGCGTTTCTCGGGGCGCCCTCACCCGCGCTGAAGTCCATGGACCGGGATGGACGTGTCATCTATGTGGGCAGCTTCTCAAAATCGCTGTTCCCTGGATTGCGCCTTGGTTACATGGTTGGATCCGAGCCATTTATCCGCGAGGCGCGCGCGCTGCGCTCTTTGGTGCTGCGCCACCCGCCGGGCCACATTCAGCGCACTGCAGCGTATTTTCTGTCTCTGGGACATTACGATGCTCAGATCAGGCGCATGTCCAAAGAGCTGTCCAAGCGGCGGGATGCAATGGACAAGGCTATCGACGAATACGGGCTGTCGGTGGCGGGGCGCGGTGTGATGGGCGGATCTTCGATGTGGATGTCCGCTCCCGAACATGTCGACATGTCCCAGCTGGCGCGCAGCCTGCAAAACCAAAGCGTTCACATCGAGCCTGGTGCACCGTTTTTCGCAGGGCCGGATAGGCCACAGAACTTCTACCGGCTCGGATACTCATCCATCGCGCCCGACCGCATCGCTCCGGGCGTGAAGCTGATCGCGGATGCCATCCAAACGCAGTAGCCCGCGTCTGGACCTAATCCGCATTTCGTTTTGGACCTAACGCCATTCCGTCCCTTGGGCCACAACCGTACCCAAAGGCTGGGCTGATCGTCCGGCTTCATCCACAAATCCGCGGAGACAAATCAGATGAAAATGACCACCGAAGAGGCCTTTGTTAAAGTTCTGCAGATGCACGGGATCGAGCATGCGTTTGGGATCATCGGTTCGGCGATGATGCCGATCTCGGATATTTTTGGAAAAGCTGGCATTACCTTCTGGGATTGCGCACACGAAGGCTCGGGTGGGATGATGGCTGACGGGTACACACGCGCCACCGGCAAAATGTCGATGATGATCGCGCAGAACGGACCCGGGATCACCAACTTTGTTACTGCCGTCAAAACCGCCTACTGGAACCACACCCCGCTGCTGCTGGTAACCCCGCAGGCCGCAAACAAGACCATGGGTCAGGGCGGTTTCCAGGAGATGGAACAGATGCGCATGTTTGCAGACTGCGTCTGCTACCAGGAAGAAGTACGCGACCCTTCGCGGATGGCCGAAGTTCTGAGTCGCGTTATCACCAAAGCCAAGCGCGCCTCGGCACCGGCACAGATCAATGTTCCACGTGATTTCTTCACTCAGGTTGTGGATATCGAACTGCCTGCCGTAGTTGAATTTGAACTGCCTTCTGGCGGCGCATCAGCCGTTACCGAAGCCGCCGCGCTGCTGTCGGATGCCAAGAACCCTGTCATCCTGAACGGAGCGGGCACGGTTCTGTCTGCGGGCGGCATCGAAGCCTCGAAAGCACTGGCCGAGCGTCTGGACGCCCCGGTTTGTGTTGGCTACCAGCACAATGACGCCTTCCCGGGCTCGCACCCGCTGTTTGCTGGCCCGTTGGGTTACAATGGCTCGAAAGCCGGTATGGAGCTGATAAAAGAAGCAGACGTGGTTCTGTGTCTCGGCACTCGCCTGAACCCGTTCTCGACTCTTCCTGGCTATGGTATGGAATACTGGCCGGCGAATGCAAAGATCATTCAGGTTGACATTAACCCCGACCGCATTGGCCTGACCAAGAAGGTATCTGTCGGTATTGTTGGCGACGCAGCCACCGTTGCAACCAATATCCTGGCACAGCTGTCAGACACCGCAGGTGACGAAGGACGCGATGCACGCAAAGCGAAAATCGCGGAAACCAAGTCACGCTGGGCGCAGGAATTGACTTCGATGGACCACGAGCAGGACGATCCGGGCACAACCTGGAACGAACGCGCCCGTGCAGCCAAGCCCGACTGGATGAGCCCGCGCATGGCGTGGCGCGCCATTCAGGCAGCCCTGCCGAAAGAGGCGATCATCTCGTCCGACATCGGCAATAACTGTGCCATCGGCAACGCCTACCCATCCTTTGAAGCGGGCCGCAAATATCTGGCCCCCGGGCTGTTCGGCCCCTGTGGATACGGATTGCCATCTGTCATGGGTGCCAAGATCGGTTGCCCGGATGTGCCTGTCGTTGGATTCTCGGGTGATGGCGCCTTTGGTATTGCTGTAACCGAACTGACCGCAATCGGCCGCGATGAATGGCCCGCAGTCACCCAGATTGTTTTCCGCAACTATCAGTGGGGTGCTGAAAAGCGCAACTCGACCCTGTGGTTCGACGACAACTTTGTCGGAACCGAACTGGACACCAAAGTGTCCTATGCCGGTATCGCTCAGGCCTGTGGCCTGAAAGGTGTCGTGGCCCGCACACAGGATGAGCTGACTGCAGCCCTGAATCAGGCCATTGAGGATCAGAAGAATGGGATCACCACGCTGATCGAAGCCATGATCAACCAGGAACTGGGCGAGCCCTTCCGTCGGGACGCAATGAAGAAACCGGTCGCGGTGGCAGGCATCAGCAATGACGACATGGAACCGCAGGCCGGGGTATAATCCGCGTGAAACCGCTGCGCGCCATTCTCGGGACGGCCAGCGCGTCGGACAAGATCATCGCCCTGTCAGAGGGCGATGATCCCCGCGTCGTGGAAGGTGCGGTCAGGGCCGTAAAAGAGGACGTTGCACGGATCATCCTGATCGGCGACGGGGCCAAAATTTCGGCCCTTCTGGATGCGCATGAAGGATTTGATCCCACTCGGATAGACATTCTTGACCCGGCGCATTCCTCAATCACCACGGAACTGGCTGAAGCGCTGTTTAATCGCCGCAAGCACAAGGGTATGACCCTTGAAGAGGCAGGGCAACAGATCACCAACCGGCTGACCTTTGCCGCCATGCTGGTGCATCAGGGTATCGCTGACGGCACCGTGGGCGGAGCGGTTGAAACCACCTCTGACACAGTTCGCGCGGCGTTGCAGATCATCGGAACAGCGCCGGGTACAACAATGGTATCCAGTTTTTTTCTCATGCTGTTCTGCCAGGATCATCACGAGGTCAAAGGCGCGCGCATCTTTGCCGATTGTGGCCTGGTGGTGGATCCAAACGCCGAAGAAATGGCGGAAATTGCCCGCGCATCGGCCGCATCCTATTCAGCTTTGACTGGAAACACGGCGCGTGTGGCGATGCTGTCTTTTTCCACCTCGGGAAGCGCCGAACATCCAAAAGTATCCAAGGTCGTCGAGGCAACCCGGATCGCACGCGAAAAAGATCCGAACCTTCTGATCGACGGAGAGCTGCAGTTCGATGCCGCCTTTGTCCCCGAGGTTGCGGCGCAAAAGGCGACGGATTCGCCACTGAAGGGCGAAGCGAATGTCTTTGTCTTCCCCAGCCTGAATGCGGGCAATCTGGGCTATAAGATCGCACAGCGCATCGGAGGGGTTGAGGCAATCGGGCCAGTCCTGCAAGGCCTGGCCAAGCCGGCAAATGATCTATCGCGCGGCTGTACGGCAGAGGACATCCTTCACATGATCGCCGTGACGGCTGTTCAAGCACAACATGGCGAAAACGGAATATAAGTCTCGACAAGTCCGTGAAAAACAAATTTTATTCCGGTTCCCGGCAATACTCGGGGGAATACCGGTCTGCAAACTACAGGGGCGCCTATGAACCAGCCAGTGATTGACACCTCGCCCAAAGTCTCGGACGAGATCCGGCAGACCACCTGTTACATGTGCGCCTGCCGCTGTGGCATCAACGTTCACATGAAAGACGGCAAGGTCGCCTATATCGAGGGCAACCGAGACCACCCGGTGAACAAAGGCGTTCTGTGCGCCAAGGGCAGCGCAGGCATTATGCAGGTCAACGCGCCGTCGCGCCTACGCAAACCGCTGCGCCGTGTCGGCCCGCGCGGATCGGGCGAGTTCCGCGAGATCGAATGGGACGAGGCAATCAGCACCGCCGTCGGCTGGATGAACGAGCTGCACGAAACCGCACCGCACAAGCTGGCCTTCTTTACCGGACGCGACCAAAGCCAAAGCTTCACCAGCTTCTGGGCACAGAATTTTGGAACCCCAAACTATGCCGCCCATGGCGGGTTCTGTTCCGTCAACATGGCAGCAGGCGGCATCTATACGATGGGCGGTGCGTTTTGGGAGTTTGGCCAGCCCGACTGGGACCACACCAAGTTGTTCATGCTGTTCGGCGTGGCCGAAGACCACGACAGCAACCCGATCAAGATGGGCATCGGCAAGATCAAGGCACGCGGCGCACGGGTGATCGGTGTGAACCCGATCCGATCAGGCTATAACGCTGTGGCCGATGACTGGGTCGGGATCACCCCCGGCACCGATGGGTTATTCATTCTATCGCTGATCCATGTGTTGATGAAGGCCGGCAAGATCGACCTGGATTACCTCAGCCGCTATACTAACGCGCCTGTTCTGGTGAACGCATCCGAAGGCCCCGAGAAGGGTCTGTTCTTGCGCGATAGTGACGGCAAACCGCTGGTGATCGACCGGGCCACAGGCGAACTCACTGCGTTTGACAAGCCGGGCGTGCGCCCGGACTTGTCGGCTACTTACGAAAAGGACGGCGTCACCCATCGCCCGGTTTTCCACCTGATGGCCGAGAAATACCTAAGCGACAAGCACGCCCCTGAGGCCGTGGCTGACCGCTGTGGCATCCCGGCCAGTCGCATTCGCGCCATCGCGGCGGAAATCGCCCGTGTCGCCTTTGACGAGGCGATCGAGCTGGATCAGGAATGGACCGATTTCCGCGGCGAAACCCATGCTAAGATGATCGGTCGCCCGGTTAGCTTCCACGCCATGCGTGGCATCTCGGCCCATGCCAACGGGTTCCAGACCTGCCGCGCGCTGCACGTGCTGCAAATCATCCTCGGCACGGTCGAAGTTCCGGGCGGTTTCCGCTTCAAACCGCCCTATCCCAAGCCAGTCGAGGCGCACCCAACCCCGCATGGCGACCGCCGCCCCGGCAGACCCCTGGAAGGCCCGCATCTAGGCTTCCCCCGCGGGCCCGAAGACCTGTTGCTGGACGACTGCGGCATTCCCCAACGGATCGACAAAGCATTCACATGGGAAAACCCGATGTCAGCCCATGGGCTGATGCATATGGTAATCTCAAACGCCGCCGCCGGTGATCCCTACAAGATCGACACGCTGTTCATGTATATGGCGAATATGTCGTGGAACTCCTCCATGAACACCAAAGGTGTGATGGAGATGCTGACCGCCAAGACCGAAGACGGCAAATATGTCATCCCAAACATCATCTATTCCGATGCCTATTCCTCGGAAATGGTGGCCTATGCCGACTTGATCCTGCCCGACACCACCTATCTTGAACGGCACGACTGTATCTCGCTGCTCGACCGCCCGATCTGCGAGGCAGACGCCGCCGCCGACGCAATCCGCTGGCCGGTGATCGAGCCCGACCGCGACGTGCGGGGCTTTCAGTCGGTGCTGGTGGAACTGGCCAACCGCATGAGCTTGCCAGGCTTTACCAACGAAGACGGTACGCCGAAGTGGAAAGACTACGCTGACTATATCGTTAACCATCAGCGAAAGCCCGGTATCGGCCCGCTGGCCGGGTTTCGAGGCGAAAATGGCGACAAGGAAGGTCGTGGCGAGGTCAACCCCGACCAGCTAAATCGCTACATCGAAAATGGCGGCTTCTACGTCGCGCATATCCCCGAAGGGGCGGATTACTACAAACCCTGGAACGCAGCCTATCAGGATTGGGCAGTGGGGATGGGAATCTACGACAGCCCGCAACCCTATCTGTTCCAGCTCTATTCAGAACCGATGCGCAAGTTCCAGCTGGCCGCCGAAGGCCACGGGGACCGGCAACCGCCGGAAAATCTGCGCCAGCGCCTCAAGGACACCATGGACCCGCTGCCGATCTGGTACGAAACCGATCAGCAGGGCAATGAAGGTTTCACAATCAATGCCCTGACTCAGCGCCCGATGGCGATGTATCACTCATGGGGCACCCAAAACGCCTGGCTGCGCCAGCTACACGGGCGCAACCCGCTTTATGTGCCAACCAAACTGATGCGCGAACACGGGATGCAGGACGGCGACTGGGCCAAAGTGACGTCTCCGCACGGGGAAATTACTGTTCCGGTCATGGAGATGGCCGCGCTGAATGAAAACACTGTCTGGACTTGGAATGCCATCGGCAAACGCAAAGGTGCTTGGGCCCTGCAGGAAGACGCACCAGAGGCCACCAAAGGCTTTTTGCTGAACCACCTGATCCACGAACTACTGCCGTCAAAAGGCGATGGAATGCGTTGGACCAATTCTGATCCGATTACAGGTCAGGCGGCTTGGTTCGACCTGAAGGTCAGGATCGAAAAGGCAGCGCCACCTTCGGATGCAGAAAGCCAGCCCGAATTCAAACCGATCAAATCACCGGTCGGCACCGGACCAAAAGATCTGGCGTGGAAGGTAGGAAAATGACCCAGCTCCCCCAATCCACAGACAAGAAAATGGGTCTGGTCATCGACCTGGACACCTGTGTCGGCTGCCATGCCTGCGTGATTTCCTGCAAAGGTTGGAACACTGAAAACTACGGCGCGCCCCTGTCGGATCAGGACGCTTATGGCGGCAACCCGTCCGGCACCTTCCTGAACCGGGTACATTCCTACGAGGTCCAACCCGAACAGGGTCACGCCCAGCTGATCCACTTCCCCAAATCCTGCCTCCATTGCGAGGACGCGCCCTGCGTCACCGTCTGCCCCACTGGGGCCAGCTATAAGCGGGTCGAGGACGGTATCGTATTGGTCAATGAAAGCGACTGTATCGGCTGCGGGCTTTGCGCCTGGTCCTGCCCTTACGGCGCGCGTGAGATGGATATGGCCGAGGGCGTGATGAAGAAATGCACCCTCTGCGTGGATCGCATCTATAACGAGAACATACCCGAAGTGGACCGCGTGCCATCCTGTGTGCGGACCTGCCCCGCCGGAGCCCGCCATTTCGGTGATCTGGGCGACGCAGATAGCGATGTCAGCAAATTGGTCGCCGAACGTGGTGGCATGGATCTGATGCCTGAAATGGGCACCAAGCCCGTCAACAAATACCTGCCACCTCGCCCTAAAGATCAGATCGAGGACCAGATCGACATTCTCGCGCCCCTTCTGGCCCCGGTAGCCGAAGAGCCCAAGGGCTTTCTGGGTTGGCTCGACAAGACACTGGAGAAGCTCTGATGCATCCGGCCCCATCCGTCATTATCTTCACCACCTTGTCCGGTCTGGGCTTTGGGCTGCTGTTTTTTCTGGGCCTTGGGATGCCGGATGTCACCGGGTGGGTAGCCTTCGTATTCTATGCCATGGCCTTTGGCCTGTCGGTGGGTGGGCTGATGGCCTCGACCTTTCACTTGGGCCATCCTGAACGTGCGTGGAAAGCATTCACCCAATGGCGGTCAAGCTGGCTCAGCCGTGAGGGTTGGTGCGCAGTGATCGCCTTGATTCTTATGGGCTTCTACGCGCTGGGCGCTGTCATCTTTGGTCAGCGTTGGGGTGTTTTGGGCGTCCTTGGCGCGTTGTTTTCGCTGGCAACAGTTTTCACCACCTCAATGATCTACACCCAGCTCAAGACAATCCCACGCTGGAACATGAAACTGACACCAATCATGTTTCTGAGCTTCAGCCTTGCCGGTGGCTCGCTTCTGGCCGGTCAGGTCAGCCTTGCCGTTCCTCTGTTGGTGGTCGCTGCCGTTGCGCAGACATTTTACTGGTGGCAAGGGGATAAGGCATTTGCGAACTCAGGAACAAACCTTGGTACCGCTACGGGTTTGGGGCAGCGCGGGGCAGTGCGTGCGTTTGAGCCTCCACATACAGGTACAAACTATCTTCTGCGCGAATTTGTCCACGTGGTTGGCAGGAAACATGCGGACAAATTGCGGGTCATCTCGTTTGTGCTGGCCTTCCTATTGCCGGTCATCCTGCTGATCCTGCCGTTCAACCACTTCTTCGCTCTTCTGGCTGCGCTGTCGCATGTGGCAGGCGTTGCAGTTTCGCGCTGGCTGTTCTTTGCGCAGGCCGAGCATGTCGTGGGTCTGTATTACGGCAAACGGTAAAGAAGGGGGCCAGCCCCCTTCTTGGCCCTAACAGGCCAATTCATCCCCCGAGGTATTTTTGGCCAGATGAAGATCGGATCAGGCCAAGAACACCCCTGGTTACAGCAGACCTGCGTGGTTCATGGCTGCGTCGATGGCTGTTTTGGTGCTGTCGTCCAGCGTGGTCAGGGGCGAGCGAACTTCTTCGCTGCACAGGCCCAGCTTGCTGAGAGCGTATTTGGCCCCGACCAGACCGGGTTCGATAAAGATTGCCTCATGCAGAGGCATCAGGCGGTCCTGATAAGTCAGCGCTTTGGCATAATCCCCCTTCAGGGTGGCCTGCTGGAATTCGGCACATAGCTTGGGCGCAACATTCGCCGTGACCGAGATACAGCCCACACCACCATGCGCATTGAAACCCAGCGCCGTGGCGTCTTCGCCCGACAGTTGGCAAAACTCAGGCCCGCAAGAGGCGCGCTGTTGGCTGACACGCCCCAAATCTCCGGTTGCGTCTTTAACCCCAACGA
Source organism: Ruegeria sp. CDSA020 (assembly GCF_059612345.1). Taxonomy (NCBI): domain Bacteria; kingdom Pseudomonadati; phylum Pseudomonadota; class Alphaproteobacteria; order Rhodobacterales; family Roseobacteraceae; genus Ruegeria; species Ruegeria sp. CDSA020. The sequence continues at coordinate 121,205 of NZ_JBXWQK010000007.1, read as the reverse complement.
TCCTTGGCAATTCGGCCAGCTCACCCATCGTCTGGGGCGTCATGTCGATGACGGAACGGCCTGGAATGTTGTAGATGATGATCGGAATATCAGCACAATCATGTAGGGTGCGGAAATGCTGAATTAGGCCCTTCTGGGTCGGCTTGTTGTAATACGGGGTCACCACTAGAGCGGCATTCGCGCCGACTTGCTGCGCAAATTGAACGAATCGGATCGCCTCGACCGTGTTGTTCGAGCCCGCACCAGCGATCACCGGGACACGACCGGCTGCGGCACTGACAACTTCTGCCACCACCGTTTCGTGTTCTTCATGGCTGAGGGTTGGGCTTTCACCGGTGGTCCCCACCGGCACCAAACCGGTCGAGCCTTCCTGAATTTGCCATTCCACCAAACGTTTGAGCGTGCCCAGATCCAACTCGCCATTCGAAAACGGGGTAACGAGGGCTGGCATCGAGCCTTTGAACATGACACGCTCCTTGCTGTGCGGTTAGCAATTTTTGCACCTTGGGCAATCACATTCCTAGCAATGTGTGTTGATCCCGCTGGCGCAAGGTTTATCCTAAATGGCTCTATCCTTGGTTGGTTGGGAAATGCAAGGCATGACACGCGTTCTGGCGCTTTTGACAGCGGTGATTCTGGCATCCTTCGGGCCGGCCCAAGCCGACTCGGTGGGCGATCTGCGCGCTGGCATGTATGAAATGCGAAAGGGCGATTGGAACGCAGCGCTGCAAGAGGCAGGCCCGCGCGGATCTGTGTCACGTGACATCATCGTATGGCATTGGCTGCGCGAGGGGTTCGGAAGCTCGGGCGATGTGCTGGTATTTCTGAACCGCAGGCCGGATTGGCCGGGGCTGGCATGGCTACGGCGCGAAAGCGAACCCGCCTTTACCGGGGCGGACCCGGACCGGGTGTTGAAATTCTACGCCGACACTGCCCCGCAAACGGCGGAAGGGGCGCTGAATTTCACCGTAGCGCTGAAGGCTAAAGGGCGACAGGGCGATGCGCAGGCGGATATCGTCACCGCCTGGCGTACGATGCCGATGGGATCGGGCCTGCAGAAAGACTATATCGAGAACTTTGAGACATTGCTGAAACCCCACCACGCGGCGCGGTTAGACCGGATGCTGTGGGACGGTCATCTGATTAGCGCAGGACAAATGCTGCCATTGGTGAATGACGATCAGCGCAAGCTGGCCGAGGCGCGGATTGCATTGCAAAAACGTGCGCCGGGTGTTGATACCAAAGTAGGGGCGGTTCCCGAATCCGTGGCCGGATCGGCGGGGCTTGCCTTTGACCGCTTTGTCTGGCGAGATAAAAAGGAACTGGATGACAGTGCGATTGATCTGATGCTGGCGCGGTCATCCAGCCCGGATGCTCTGGGCGAGCCAGACAAATGGGCCGAGGGCCGTCGCCGACTGGCACGGCTTGAGATGCGCAACGGTGATGTGAGCCGCGCATACAAGATTGCCTCTAGTCACCATATGACGCCGGACATGGGCTATGCCTATGCCGATCTCGAATGGCTTTCCGGGTTCCTTGCCCTGCGTCGGTTGAATGATCCCGCAACGGCTGTACGGCATTTCCAGAACTTCTCGGGCGCGGTGCAGTCACCGATTTCCAAGGGACGTGGCGGGTATTGGCTGGGTCGGGCCTATGCCGCGCAGGGGGATGCGGAAAAGGCTTATGAGGCCTATGCCATGGGTGCTGATCACCAGACCTCGTTCTACGGGCTTCTTGCCGCCGAACGGATAGGGCGCCCCTTCGACAGCGATCTGGCAAACCCGCGAAGAGCACCGCACTGGAAACAAGCGGAGTTTGCCGATTCCAGCGTTCTGGAAGCGGGGCTATTGCTGTTGCGCGCAGGTGAGGCAAACCTATCCGAGCGGTTCCTGACCCATCTGGTTGAGGGGCTCGACCCCGTTCAGGCAAGCCAACTGGGCGATCTGGTCATCGAACTGAACGAACCACATCTGGCGGTGATGATCGCCAAGCGCGCCGCGACCACCGGCGTTGTCCTGCCCGCCGCGTATTACCCGGTTCATCCGGTGGCAGATCTGGGCCTGCCCATGGCCAAAGAAATGACGCTAGCAATCGCCCGGCGCGAAAGCGAGTTTGACCCGGTTGTCATCAGCGGCGCGGGCGCGCGCGGGCTTATGCAGGTGATGCCCGCGACGGCGAAAGTTGTGGCCCGGAACATGGGCATCCTAAGCAGCCACCAAACCGGAAAACTGACTTCGGACTGGCGATATAACGCCAAGTTGGGGGCGAATTACCTGTCCGAGCTGGCAGCCGAATTCAACGGCAATGTGGTGATGATGGCTGCGGGGTATAATGCCGGGCCGGGCAGGCCCATCTCGTGGATGAAACGCAATGGCGACCCGCGCCGGGGTGAGGCCGATATCGTCGACTGGATCGAATTCATACCCTTCAGCGAGACCCGCAACTATGTCATGCGCGTCGCCGAAAGCCTGCCTGTGTATCGCGCACGGTTGGGGCAGCAGGCGTTGCCGGTGCCATTTTCCGAGGAACTGATCGGGTCAACTCTGGCGTCGTTCGCGCCATAAGGTGAACAGTCCGGCGGCAATAACCAATGTGGCCCCTGCAACAACCGCGGGTCGCAAGCTTTCACCAAAGACCGAGATTCCCAGAATGGCGCTCCACATCAGGTGAAAATAGGCAAAGGGCTGCACGGCGCTGGCCTCGGCCATTTCGTAGCACTTAATCAACAACCAATGTCCCAGAACTCCGGTCAGGCAGAGTAGGCCCATCCAAACCCAGTCACCGCCCTGCATAGGTTCCCAAAACCACACGCCCACGGCCGTCATGGCAACCGCCCCGGCGATCCCGGTCCAGAAAAAACTGGTGGCGGTAGTGTCGCGCCGCGCCGCATAGCGGGTCAGCAGGCCATAGACGGCAAACATCAGGGCCGAGATCAGCGGGATCACCGCCCAAGGGTTAAAGACGCCCACTCCCGGCTGCAGGATGATCAGCACGCCGATGCAGCCCACGCCGATGGCGGACCAACGGCGCCAACCGACTTTCTCGCCCAAAACCGGGCCGCTGAGTGCCGCCACCAGCAGCGGGTAGCAGATGAACACGGCCTGGCTTTCGATCAGGCCCAGGATGGTAAAGGCATAGACCGCGACGCAAATCTCTCCGGCCAGAAGCACCCCGCGCAGGATCTGCAGGCCAAGCTGACTGGTGCGGGCCGTGGCCGCGATACCGCCGGGTGCACGCAGCGCCAGAGCGACGACAAATGCTGCGAAGAACCAATAGCGGATCATCACGACCATATAGGTGTTATAAGTCCCGGCCAGATGGCGCGAGATACCGTCCTGCAGCGCAAAAACCACAGTCGCCGCGATCATCAGCGCGATACCGGCGCGAGTGTTGTTCTGTTGGGTCATGGCTTGACCGCCCGCGTCATGTGACGCTTGCGCCCATAGCCCGGCGCGCGGGTGACGTTGAACCCCGCGTCTTGGAGCCCGCGCCGGACGAACCCAGCGGCGGTATAGGTGGCGGCGGTTCCATTGGGCGCCGTGTGGTCGGATACCTGTTGCATCAGGTCCGCACCCCAAAGTTCGGGGTTCTTGGCCGGAGAGAACCCGTCCAGAAACCAGGCATCGGCCTGCCCCGACCATGCGGACAGGGTGGACCGCGCGTCGCCCTCGATAACCTCAAGCCGCAGGGTGCCCAGATCGCAGGTACCGCCCTGCCATTGGGACAGGAACCGGTCGGCCCAAGGGGACAGCTCGGGAAAGGCGGCCAGAGCGCGCGCCATGTCGTCCGGTGCCATTGGATAGGCTTCGAAACTGGTGAATGTCAGCGGGGTCGTTTGGCCAGCCTTTTCCCATTCGGACCAGACGGTCAGCATGTTCAGACCGGTGCCAAACCCAAGCTCGGCAATGTGAAACCCCGGCGCAAACCGCGCGGGCAGGTCATTGCCCGCCAAAAACACATGCCGCGTCTCCTCCCGCCCGTTCTGCAACGAGAAATAGGGGTCGTCGAAACGGTCCGAGACGGGTATCTGCCCGTCTTTCCAAGTCAGTTCGGCGCGCTGGTCTGCCATCGGGGAATCCTGTAGCTAAGCGGCGCGACACTGAACAAGGAAAAGGGGAATGGCAATGGTCGATGTGACGGTGCGAGGCGCGGGCATTTTTGGCCTTTCGATCGCCTGGGCCTGCGCAAGACGCGGCGCAAAAGTTCAGATCATTGACCCTTTTGGGCCCGGTGCAGGGTCCAGCGGCGGTTTGGTCGGGGCTTTGGCACCACATGTGCCCGAGAATTGGAATGCCAAGAAAGCTTTTCAATTCGAAAGCCTGATCATGGCCGAACCCTTCTGGAAACAGGTTGAGGTGACCGGAGGCGTCTCAGCCGGATATGCCCGGTTGGGTAGGCTGCAGCCCATCGCAGATAGCCGCACGCTGGATCTGGCCCATGCACGTACGGTCACCGCCGCAGAGCTTTGGCAGGGGCGGGCCGAATGGCGCGTTGTTGCAATGGATGAGGTCGGGTCGTGGTGCCCTCCCAGCCCCACTGGCTTTGTGATCCACGACACGCTTAGCGCCCGGATGCACCCAAGGCGGGCATGTTCTGCACTGGTTTCGGCGCTGGCGGTGATGGGGGTTGAGGTCAAAACCGATGCGGCCAATCAAGGGCAGATCATTCACGCCACTGGGCTTTCTGGCCTGCTAGAACTGAACGACGCCTTTGGCAAAACGGTCGGCAATGGCGTCAAGGGACAGGCGGCTTTGCTGCGGTTCGATGCCGGGGACGTTTCCCAGCTGTTTGCAGATGCCGTTCACATTGTCCCGCATGCGGATGGCACATTGGCCATCGGATCGACCTCGGAACGGGACTATGACGACCCAACCAGCACCGATGCGGCGCTGGATGATGTCCTGGATCGGGCCACGCGGGCGGTTCCGGTCCTGCACGGTGCCGAAGTGATCGAACGCTGGGCCGGGATCCGACCCCGCAGCAAAAGCCGTGCGCCGATGCTGGGTGCACATCCGCTGCACGCCGGAGAATTCATCGCCAATGGAGGGTTCAAGATCGGCTTTGGCATGGCGCCCAAAGTGGCAGAAGTCATGGCCGAACTGGTGCTTGAAGGGCGCGATGAAATCCCCGCAGATTTTCAACCCGAGGCTTCTTTGTGACCTCCCTCGACGACACCCCAGTTCGCCTGCAACCAGACGATCCGATATTGCCACAGGTGTTACTCCTGATCCGCCACAGCTTTGCATTCATGGAGGGGCGTATAGACCCGCCCTCGTCAATGCATCGCCTGACCGAGGAAACGCTTCGGCAACAGGCCCGCGACCACGAGGTTTGGATCATAGGCAATCGCCCGGATGCGGTCGTCTTTCTGACACCCAAACAGGACAGTCTGTATCTGAGCAAACTGGCTGTGGACGAAACCCGACGTGGTCAGGGGCTGGCACAGCGTCTGGTCGATCTGGCATCCGCGCGGGCGGTTGAAATAGGTTTTGCGACGCTGGAACTGAAGACACGGGTCGAATTGTTCGAAAACCATGCCTCCTTTGCCCGGATGGGCTTTGTCAAAACGGCGGAAACGGCGCATCCCGGGTTCACCCGGGCGACCTCGATTACCATGCAGAAACATTTAGGCTGAGGCTTCGGCAATCATACATTGGCGCCCGTCTGCCGCACGCACCCACAGGGTATTGCCCTTCCGGCACAGGCTCGCAGTTTCGAAATGCATCAATGCCGAGGTTGCGCGGAAAGAAAACTGCGCCAATGGGCCCATCACATCTTCCGCAAACAACATCAGGTGCTGCGCCAAAAGCGGGCCATGCACGACCAGCCCGGCATATCCTTCGACATCACGGGCATAGTCGATGTCATAGTGAATGCGGTGTCCGTTAAATGTCAGGGCCGAGTAGCGAAACAGCATTGTGCTGTCGAAGGACAGCTCGCGATGTTCGGTTTCATCTTGCCTGGCCAGTGGTGCCCGAGGGGTGGCCGTATCGGCCGAGGGGTCTTGGCGGTAAACCAGATCCTGCCATTCGGTCAGGCGCAGCGCACCGCCCTGCCAAACCTCGTGGCGCAACGTGACAAAGCCCAAGGGGCCGGTGCGTCCCGATTTCGAACTCGAACTTTCACATAGCGATCGCCGTTCGGCTAACTGACCTGCTATCAGAGGCGCGAAAAACTCCAAGCGCCCGCCTGCCCACATTCTGCGGGGTAGGCCCATATCGGGGATCAGGCCCCCGACTTTGGGATGTCCGTCGCGCCCAAGTTGGCCGGGTGGCTGCGGAGTCCAGAAATACAGGTGATGAAAGAACGGCGGCAACGCAGTGCCGCCCCTCACAGTTGCCTGTTTCCCAAGCGCCACCTGCAACGCGCCAGCACGGGCTGCGTCCATCACATCTGTCTGAATTTCCATCGACATAGCGCAAGATTAGGCGGCCTGCCCCCTACGGGCAAGCAAACCGGCAGTTTCAGAAACCGGCCTCTGACCGCAAGTTCTTCATCAAGGTCCGAAGGGCGTTTTCATAGCGTTCGTTAACCAGCTTGCCCTGCGCGTCGAATTCGTTCGAACTGTCGGCCAGATGAATTTCCGGCCCTTGCAAGATGCGCGTCTGGAACGGAACCATATAGCTGCGCAGTATCATCTGTGCACGTTCACCGCCGGCACGACCCGCAGCGGCAGACATCACCGCAACCGGCTTGTTCGCCCAAGGCTTGTCCTTGGTGCGGCTGACCCAGTCCAGCGCATTCTTCAACACACCTGACGGCGCTTTATTATATTCCGGCGTCGAAATGATGACCGCATCCGCACGGGCAATCTGATCCGCCAAAATCTGGACGGTCTCGGGAACCCCTTCGCCTTCTTCAAGATCACCGTCATATAATGGCAAGTTCAGATCGGCCTCGATATGAGTGCCCGGCTCAAACAGCCGCGCCGCCTCGCGAAGCAGTTTTCGGTTGGTAGCATTTTGGCGCAGTGAACCTGACAGGCTCAGAAGGATCGGTTCGGACATAAAAGCACTCCGTTCAGGCGTTTTCCAGAAGGTAGCCCCTGATCACCGCCAGCCAAAGCCCAGTTGACGCGCAGTCAATGTGCAATAACGGGCACCTAGACGGTGCCCGGTCACATCAGGTGTTGCCGTTGGGGATGATTTCGATATCAACCCGACGATTCCGCGCCTTCCCTTCGGGTGTGAGATTCGAGGCCGCAGGTCGGTTCTCACCCAATCCGATGGTGCTGATACGGGCCCCGTTCACACCATTGGCTTGCAGAACATCCGCCACGGACCTAGCCCGACGCTCAGATAGGGCCTGATTATAAGAGGCTTCGCCATCACTGTCCGTATGGCCAATGACCTGAACGGCCGAGTTGGGATATCTCACCAAATTCTGACCCACCCGGACCAAATCAGAACGCAATGCAGGCCGCACGGTCGAGCTGTCGGTGTCAAAGGTGATGTCGTTGGGGACGGTAACAATCAGGCGGTCGCCCGCGTTGACGATTGTGATGCCGTCATTTGCCAGCTGCTGGCGCAACTCAGCCGCCTGGCGGTCCAGTTGATTGCCGATAAGGCCGCCACCTGCTGCACCGATTGCACCACCAGCCAGCGCACCCAGAAGCGGATCCGAGTCGTTCGCAATGGCCCCGACACCGGCACCAACCAACCCACCCAAAAGCGCACCCTGTTTGGTATTTTGGTTGGGGTCCGAGGGCAAGTTCAGCGTTCCGGGGTCGGTGCAGCCCGCCAAGAACAAGGCCGAGCAAAGCCCAGCAGAAACAACAAGCTTGGAAATCGTCATGATATCACCTTCTGCTCAGAGGCCCGTTTGCCGGGTCCCATTATTTGGCACAGTATATCGCGCTGCCCCCCCGCAGGCTCAAGCAACAATCAGGTGATATCGGCGAATACCCGCCGCTCAATGGGCCTCGGCAGGGGAACCCCATTGGTTCTGCTCCTGCCAGATCTCCCGCAGCGGCTGCCCTTGGCCGCAGAAATGATCGTCAACCATTTCGCAGGCCCAGACGCGATCGGTCCGAAAATGGCGAAAACCGTTGCGCAATTCGCACCACGCAACCAGCATCGTGCACTCGATGTGATAGATCAGGGCAACCGGACGGACGACCCGTTCGGAGCGAACGTCTTGCGAGCTGACATATGTGAGGCGAAGCTTGCGCTCGTCCCGGATGGCTTCGCGGTAATTCACGACCGGGATACAGCCCTTGGCCGGATCATCAACCGGAGCCCCCCAAGGCGCGACCTGCAACCAGTCGGGACTTGCGCGCAGGCCTTCTATTTTCCGGCAAATGCGTTTGGCGGCTTCCTGCAGGGTACTGTCGCCGGTCCGTGCCAGCATTGACAGACCGACCCAAAGCGCCTCGACCTCTTCAGCGTCGAAGTTCAGTGGTGGCAAGTCATAGCCCCGCCGCATCAGATACCCGACGCCGGCTTCGCCCTCGATCGGTGTGCGTTGGGCCTGCAGTGCCGCGATGTCGCGATACACCGTGCGCACCGAGACTTCGAGCTTTTGCGCCAGCATCTCAGCAGTAACCGGAGCGTCGGCGGCACGCAGAATCTGGATGATTTCAAACAGGCGGGACGAACGGCGCATGGCAAACTCCGGTTTCTCTGCTGACACCTTAGCACACCCCCCTGACAACGCGCTGTCAGGAGTGATGTGGGATGCTGGTTCAACAATTCACAGGAGATTACTGATGCCCAGCCTCGACAATCACGTAATGATGACACTGCAACTGGGACGCTGGTCCCAGGACCATACCCTGCGCGCCTTTGAAATCGAACGCGAGATCATGGCCAGCCGACAGCCCTGCGCTCCTAGGAAACGGGTCGGACGATTTTCACTGGGCAATCTCAAACTGCTTTGGACCAACCCCGCCTGACTCTAGAACTCGGCATTTGCGCGAAACTTCATCGACGCCCCGCCATCGGGGTTCTTCAGCCGCAATTCCTCGGAATGCAACATCAGGCGCGGGAAGGCCCGCGCCTCACCTTTTGCATAGAACGGATCACCCAAAATCGGATGGCCCAGCGCCAGCATGTGAACCCGCAGCTGGTGCGAGCGCCCGGTTTTCGGGAACAGGCGTATGCGGGTAGTGTTGCCTTCATATTTGACCACGCGCCAATCCGTCACCGCAGGCTTGCCAGTGTCATGGCACACCATCTGCAGCGGCCTGTTGGGCCAGTCTACAATCAACGGCAGATCAACAGTTCCGGTCTTTGACTCTACCATGCCCCAGACGCGGGCAATATAGGTCTTACGAGTTTGACGCTGTTCGAACTGCATGCTCAGATTGCGCTGAGCATGAGGGGTTTGGGCAAAAACCATCACGCCCGAAGTGTCGCGGTCCAACCTGTGCACAAGCAGGGCTTGCGGGAACGCCGCCTGCACACGGGTCAACAGACAATCGGCCAGATGCTCTCCTCGACCCGGTACGGACAAAAGCCCCGAGGGCTTGTTCACCACAATCAGATGCGCATCTTCGTGCAGCACATCCAGCGGTGTTTTCGGGGGATCGTAGGTCTCGCTCATGCGGGTCTGCCTATCGCAAGCGACAACCTCCCGCAACGTCGTGCTTGCCTGAACTGAATAGTTCAGCAAATCATGCGACAACTCGGAGGAGAAACCATGCACCCGACAATCGAACAACTAAAAGATGTCATCACAAAAGGCGATGAAAGTCTGATTCACGAGTTTCTGGCCGAAGACGTGCGTTTTCTGCCGCCGACCTACTACAGCACCTGGGCCGGGCGCGAACCCGTGGCGGCTCTGCTGGGGCATGTTGGGCAGGTATTCTCGGACTTCAGCTATCGTCGGATCATGGGTGAAGGCAAAGACTGGGCGCTGGAATTTCAGTGCAAGGTTGGTGATCTGGATGCGGTTGGTGTGGACTTGATCCGGCTGAATGATGAAGGCTTGATCGAAAAGTTCGAAGTGGTCATGCGCCCACTTAAAACCATTGCAGCCCTGCGCACCGAGATGATGGCACGCGTGGCAAAAGACCCTCGCTTTATCAATTTCAAGGACGCTTTGGGTTGACCAAGCCTGCCCGGATCGGAGCTGATCAGTTTCTGAGATTACCGCTGTTGCCACTATTGGCGGCACAGGGGATTTCAGTTCGACGAAAGGCGCGGTTCCTGCCCGAACCGACCGGGCCGCGCGAAGGCCGTGAAGGGCGCGGCCCGCGTTTGCGGTTGCTAATCGCAGGCGACAGCTCGGCAGCAGGTGTTGGCGCTGGCACCCAGGCGCAGGCTTTGTCCGGGCAGTTGGTCGCACAACTAGCAAAAAGCCACAGTGTCGAATGGCGGCTCGAGGCTATGACAGGGCATACAACGCTGGATACACTGAAACGCCTTGAGGGTCTGACAGATCAATTTGATGCCGTCATTACGGCGCTTGGCGTCAATGACGTCACCCGTGGCGTCACTAAAAAGCGGTTTGTCGAACACCAATCCCGTCTGATGCACCTGATCACCGACCAGCTTGGAGCCCGGCGTGTCATTGTAACGGCCGTTCCCCAGATGGGTCGGTTTCCCGCCTTGCCGCAACCGCTTGCCTGGGTGCTGGGGCGTCAGGCAGCCCGCCTGGACCAAGGCCTGCAACAGATTGCGACCGGCTTCCCGCAAATCCGCCATCTGTCCATTGATTTACCCGATGACCCGGCGTTGGCCGCACCGGACGGCTATCATCCCAGCCCCAAAGCCTATGCGATCTGGGCGCAAAAGGCCGCCGAATTGTTGCGTCAGGCCTGAGCCCGTATCTGCCGGATCATCGGGATCGAGTAGACCACAAGTGCGGCCCAGATCAGCGGAAACGCAATCATGCGGCCGCGGTCAATCTGCTCTCCAAAAACCGCGATGGCAGTCACAAAAATCATGGTCGGCGCGATATATTGCAGGATGCCCATCGTCGACAGGCGCACCAGCTTGGCGCCATTGGCATAGATCAACAGCGGCACGGCGGTCACTACCCCGGCCCCGGCCAGCAGCATGGTGTCGGTTGCGACCAGCCCGAAATGCCCCGTCCCGTTGACCCCCAGCCAAGTCACATAAACCAATGCGGGGATCAGCAGGATCAGCACTTCCAGCAAGAACCCCTGATTTGGCCCGATGGGGAGTGAGCGTTTGAAGAAGGCGTAGAACCCCCAACTGAACATAAGCCCCAGCGCCGCCCAAGGCAGGCTTCCGGCCTCTACAACAAGAACCACCACCCCGGCTGCGGCCAACCCAACAGCAATCAGCTGCGTCCGGTTCAAAGGTTCGCGCAGCAGCACCGCGCCCAGCGCGATACTGAACAGCGGATTTATGTAATAGCCCAGCGCTGCGTCCAGCGCATGCCCACTGGCTATGGCCCAGACATAGATCGCCCAGTTCACCGATATCAACGCAGCCGTCAGACAGGCCATGCCCAGCATCTTGGGATCGCGCAAAGCTGACTTCAGATCCCGCGTCCGCCCCAGTGCAATCAGCAACAGCCCGGCCAAAGGCACCGACCAGATGATACGATGCGCCACAACCTCTACCGGCGCGATATGGGCCATCGCCTTCATGTATATGGGCAAGAAGCCCCACAAAACATAGGCCGTTACCGCCAGAACAAGTCCTTTTGGCGTATCGGCATATTGTGTGGGTGTTGCGTCAGCCATTGCGGATCTCCGGGAATACCGGTCGTCTTTACGGCAACCCGGACATACTTGGGAACCGCGAAAACTGTGAAGCAACCCATCAGGATATTTGATATGTGAGACCAGAACAAAGCCGGAGCGCCGCAGCGCTCCGACAATTTGATTACACTTTGACGCGTTCGGATTTCGGATCGTACATCGGTTTCAACGATGCCTCGGCCATTACCTTCACGCCGCACACGTCGATCTCATAGGTTGACCCCAGAACATCCGCCGCCTTCTCACCCTCGCAGGGCACATAGCCCATACCGATAGCGCCACCCAAAGTATGACCATAATTGCCCGAGCTGAGATAACCGACATATTCCCCGTCCCGCACGATCGGTTCATTATGGAACAACAGCGGTTCCGGGTCGGTCAGGCGGAACTGAACCAGGCGGCTTTTCGGCCCGCTTTCCTTGCGGGCAATCACTGCCTCGCGCCCGATAAAGTCACAGCCTTTGTCCACCTTGACCGCAAAACCAAGCCCGGCATCCACGACGTTGTCCTCGCACGTGATGTCATGACCAAAATGGCGAAAGCCCTTTTCGATCCGGCAACTGTCCATCATGTGCATGCCACAGAGTTTCAGGTCCATGTCCTGACCGGCCTCATGCAGCGTCTCGAACACATGGCCCGCCATATCGGCGGACATGTAGATCTCCCATCCCAGCTCGCCCACATAGGTCACCCGATGAGCGCGGGCCAGGCCCATGCCAATCTCAATCTCTTGTGCGGTGCCAAAGGGGTTGGTCGCGTTCGAGAAATCCGCCGGCGAGACCTTTTCCAGCAAAGCGCGCGCATTGGGGCCCATCACGGCCAAAACGCCTTCGCCAGCGGTGACATCGGTTATGACCACGTTGAAGCTACCCACATGGCGCATCATCCAGGTCTGATCCGCCAGCCGCGTCGCCGCCGGGGTCACGACCAGATAGGCGGTCTCGGTCAGACGGGTCACCGTCACATCCGCCTCGATCCCGCCGGTGCGGTTCAGGAACTGGGTATAGACGATCTTGCCGTTCGGCACTGAATAATCGCCGCCCCCGATATAGTTCATGAACGCCTCGGCATCCGGTCCTTCAACGCGAATCTTGCCAAAAGAAGACATGTCGTACATGCCCACATTCTCGCGCACCGCGCGGTGTTCAGCAGCTGAGTTCTCGAACCAGTTCTGACGTTTCCAACTGTACTGGTATTCGCGCTCCTGCCCCGGATTTGCGTACCAGTTTGCACGCTCCCAGCCCGCCAGTTCACCAAAGACCGCGCCCTGCTCTTTCAGATGGTGATGGAACGGGGTGCGCCGAACACCGCGCGCAGTGGCTTTCTGGCGATAGGGGTAGTGGTCGGCATAAAGCAGGCCCAGCGTCTCTTTCGAACGCTCAAACAGATATTGTTTATTGCCCTGAAACGGCTGCATCCGGCTGATATCCACATCGCCCAGATCAAACGGTTTCTCGCCGCTATCCATCCATTCCGCCAGCGCCATGCCCGCACCGCCCGCAGATTGAATGCCGATCGAGTTGAAGCCCGCCGCGACCCAGACATTGTCCATCTCGGGCGCGAGACCCAGATGATAAGCGTCATCCGGAGTAAAGGATTCAGGGCCGTTGAAAAAGGTATGAATGCCCGCCTCGGCCAACATCGGCATCCGGTTACACGCCGCTTCTAGAATGGGCTCAAAATGATCAAAATCTTCGGGCAACTGATCGAATTCGAAACTGTCCGGGATGCCCTTCATCGCCCAAGGTTTGGCATTGGGCTCAAACGCGCCCAGCAGGATTTTACCGGCATCTTCCTTGTAATAGGCGCATTCATCCGGCACTCGCAGAACCGGCAGTTGCGAAAGCCCGTCAATGCCTTCGGTGACGATGTAGAAATGTTCGCAGGCGTGCAGCGGGACGTTCACACCGGCCATCCGGCCGACCTCGTGCCCCCACATGCCGGCGCAGTTCACCACCATATCACATTCGATATGGCCCGAGGCGCTGCCGTCATCGGCAACCCAGTCCACGCCCGTCACGGTACGGCCCTGTTTGGTGATGTCGGTGACCTTCACCCGTTCCTTGGTAATGGCACCGCGTTGCCGTGCGCCCTTGGCCAGGGCCAGCGCGATATTGGCCGGGTCACCCTGCCCGTCCAGCGGAAGATAGACCGCGCCCTTGACGTCTTCGACATTCAGATGCGGATACATTTCCTTGACGCGCTCATTGGAAATCTCTTCGACCTCAACGCCAAAGGCACGTGCCATGGCAGCCAGGCGATAGATCTCTTCACGGCGTTCCTCAGTCAGTGCCACGGTAATCGATCCACAGCGTCTAAGCCCGGTGGACACGCCGGTTTCCTCTTCCAGCGCGCCGTAAAGCTCCTGCGTGTATTTTGCCAGTTTGGTCATGTTGGACGAGGCCCGCAGCTGAGCGATCAGACCCGCCGCATGCCATGTGGTGCCGCTGGTCAACTGCTTGCGTTCAAGCAGCACAACATCACTCCAACCTTTCTTGGTCAGATGATAGGCGACCGAGCATCCGATGACGCCGCCGCCGATGATGACAACTCGGGCTTTGTTTGGAAGATCAACCATCCTGAGGTCTCCGCTGAATCAGGTTTTGGGCACGTTGCCATGGAAGATCGACAATAAATGCACCAAAAGCGTCATGTTATAGGCGATTTTCACCTATGTGACGCAGCCCGTCTTTCGCGCCTCAGAACAAAGGGCGTGACCCCGAAAAAGCTTTTGTAGACCGATGAGAAACCGTTCGGAAAGCCGCAGGCCAGACCTATTTCCCGAACGCTCATCGTGGTGTTCAGCAGCAGGTTGTTAGCCTTCGCCAGCCGCATCTCGCGATAGAAACCGTTTGGACTGGTGCCAAAGAAAGCTTTGAATTTTCGCTCAAGCGATCGGTTCGAAAGATTTAACGCCTCGACAATTTGCTGGATGGGTAAGGGGTCTTCGATATTGGCCTGCATCAGCTTGATACATTGATCCAGCTTGGCGTCCCCAGTTGCTGTCAGTTGCGCCCCCGAGAAAGGCTGCATCGATGAAAAATCGCGGATATTTTCGTGCAGCATGATATTGGCCACCGTCATCTTGGCAGGCCCCGAGATGTGGCGTCCGATCACGGACAAAGCAACATCGGTTGTCGCCTCCATCCCTGCGCAGGTCACGACCTGGCCCTGTTCTGTGGCTATCGACAGCTTCGCCTCGAACCGGGCCCCGCGTTCACTCAGGAAAGAGGCGTTTTCCCAATGGGTCGCCATGTCTGCGGAGCCGAATTCGTCAATATAGCGGCTGGCAGCTTCGGCCAGCAAAAAGACCTGAGCGCCTCGGAACGTATAGTCCGATACAACCCGTCCGATGGACAGATCGGGGTGGTCAGGGTCGGAATTTCCGATCACAAACAGATAATCCGCCTTGGGATGGGTAGATACGGGTTCAGTTTGGACCGTCGCATCGCTGCTGCTGGCAACGGGCCCACCTTTCAGAGACCGATAGGCAAAGCTGAAGGGCGGGTTGGGGCAGACGCGGTTTGCCAGCCTCAGAACCTCAATCAATGCGGCAAGCTCCAACAGCACATAGCCCGGCGCGACCAGAACATCGAAATGTGTCTGCGCCTTGTCGGTCAAGCTATCTGGTCGTTGCCGCATCTTTACCCCCTTCAGACGATGCTGTGGCCAGCAGCGCACAGCCGATCTGCGAGTCGCTGAATGTGATCGGGACCGACTTCGCAGCATCCGCCGATGATAGTTGCACCCTGCGCCACCCACCCCATCGCCTGATCAGCATATTCATCCGGCCCAAGGTCGTGGCGCTGTTGCAGCGCATCGACGGTTGGGGCGTCTTGTAGAAATTCCTGGGCAATCCCAGTGAAGCCATTGGCATATGCCCCAAACGGACGCCCGAAGGTGGCGATAATATTCAGCGCAGCAGGCACCGCCTCCGGGCGCGAGCAGTTGATCAGCACGGCCTCAGGCGTAAAGCGATCAACCAAAGATGCTATTCCCGACAATGGCTCACCCGACCGAAGCCGCGTCCCATCATCATCCATCACGGACAGCGCCAGCCAGACCGGTTTGTCTGTCTGCTCCATCCCGCGCAATGCGCCTTCGGCCTCTTGCAGCGACGACACGGTTTCGATCAGGAACAGGTCAACGCGATCTGTCATCATCGTCACCAGTTCGGCGAATTTCTCTGCCGCCTCTTCGACCTCTGGATTCAGGTCCGGCCGGTAAGAGGCGAGAAGCGGACCCAAAGCCCCAGCGATGCGCCTACCCGCGGGGCGCGCACGCTCGGCCTGCGACAGGGCCGACTCGATCAGATCTGGCAGCTGATCACCCAAGCCGACACGGTCCAGACGCGACCGGTGAACAGCATAGGTATTTGTCGTGGCCACAGTCGCACCACGTGAGAAATAATCCGCATGCACATCCCCGACCAACTCGGGATGGTCCATCATCACCCGGGTCGACCACAAAGGCGTCGGCGCATCGCCGCTGCGTTTGACCAGTTCCTGCCCGATAGACCCATCCAGAAGGGTTATGTCTGCCATTGATGAACCTCCTCAGGGAACCAGAACCAGTTTTCCCGGAAA
The DNA here is from genome assembly GCF_059612345.1 of Ruegeria sp. CDSA020. Taxonomy (NCBI): domain Bacteria; kingdom Pseudomonadati; phylum Pseudomonadota; class Alphaproteobacteria; order Rhodobacterales; family Roseobacteraceae; genus Ruegeria; species Ruegeria sp. CDSA020. The sequence continues at coordinate 104,945 of NZ_JBXWQK010000007.1, read as the reverse complement.
CGTTTTTGACTGAAAGTCCTCTTGCGCCGTCGCAATGTCTTTCAGCGGATAGGTTTTTGAAATCAGGGGCTTGATCCGCCCCGCATTCATCAGTTCGACCAGGCGACCGAAGACTTCGAACGGCTGATGGGTGCTGCCGTGAATGGTAATGTCGCGCAGATAGATATCCCGCAGATCGGCTTGAACAATCGGGCCAGCAATCGCACCCGCAACGGCATAGTGACCGCCCGGTTTCAGCGCCAGGATCAGGTCAGCCCATGCAGGCCCGCCCACTACGTCAATGACCACGTCGAACATGTCGGTGGGCAGCGACGCATCCCGGTTGAACGTGGCAGTCGCGCCCTGGCTTTTCACCGCTTCGGCCTTGGCCGCACCGGTCACGCCCCAAACCGAGGCACCGCGCAGCGCCGCCAGTTGCACAGCGGCAAGGCCGACGCCACCTGATGCGCCGGTGATCAGCACTTTTTGCCCGGCAGTCACACCGGATCGGGTCAGCAAAGCCTCGGCAGTTCCGAAGGCGCAGGGGATGGCGGCAATTTCAATATCGGACAGGGGTGAGGCGCTGACATCGTAAAGGTCATCGGCCTGCACCAGACAATATTGCGCAAAGGCGCCGTCAATCTCGGACCCAAGCACGATGAAGCCTGTTGGGTTGCCCGGTCGCGGACGTGGCAGGTTGATCGGACAGGTCACGCGCTGGCCCGGGGTGAACCCGGTCTCGGGCCCCGCGACCCCGACGATGCCGCAAAGGTCACCGCCCTGAATGCGCGGGAAGTTCAACGCGCCGCCCCAGCCTCCGGCTTCGACCTCTTGATCCACGGCATCTGTGGCGCCGGTCACGTCCGAGGAATACCAGCCGATACGGGTGTTGATATCGGTGTTGTTCACCCCGGCTGCGGCCACACGGACCAGAACCTGCCCCGGCGCAGGGGTTGGGACGGGTATATCGTCACGCCATTCCAGCGCCTCGGGCCCGCCGTGACAGGTCAGGAATACACCGGACATCGTTTTAGGCAGTGTCATGATCAAACCTCGTCATCGGGATGAGGCGGCACAGAGCCCATCGGGACAATGTCATACCGCGCGTTCAATTTGGCCATTTTCGCCTCATCGGCGAAGTCCGCCTCGGTCATCTTGGCCAGCTCAGCAAGGAATCCGTCAAAACCGGCAGGCTGGAAAATCATCGGCATCTTAGCAGGTGCATTTCCAGCAACGCGGCAGGCATGCGGCACGCCGGGCGGCACATGCATCGTGCTGCCCGGCCCACAGCGATGCCAGTCGCCATCAACATAGAAATCCACTTCGCCTTCCAGAAAATAGAAGCTTTCGGCATGGGTTTCATGGCGATGAAGGCCAAGCGCAAAGCTGGCCTTCAGATTGTCTTCCATGAGCGTATAGGCGCCATCAGTATCCCGGGTCGAAACCTTCACAAATGTGTGGTCATTTTCCCAGTTATAATTGAGGCCCTCTCCGGGCCCCAGTTTTGAATAACGCGTGCTCATGCAGGTCTCCTTCGGGCGATCAGGCGCGCAGCCGCTCGTTTTCTGGATCCCAGAGCGGTTTATCGTCCTGTACCACGGCGCGCCGCTTTTCACCGAAGATTTCGATTTCAAGCTCGGTACCTGCCACCGCCAATTCGGGACGGATCATGCCCAGCGCAATGGATTGGCCAACGCGATACCCCCAAGCGCCCGAGGTGGTTTCGCCAACGATCTCGCCGTTGTGCCAGATACAGGACATGTAGGGTGCATCCGCGTCACCTGCCTCAACCAACATAGTGGCAAACACCTTTTTCACGCCCTGCTGCTTTTCGTTCAGGATCGCGGCCTTGCCGGGGAAGTCCTGCGGTTTGTCAAGTTTGACGAACCGTTCCAACCCGCCTTCCAACAGAGAGTAATCAGTGGACAGATCGCCTTTCCAAGCCCGATAACCCTTTTCGATGCGCAGAGAGTTCAGGGCGTACATCCCGAACGGCTTGGCACCAGCGTCAAGGATCGCGCCATAGATCGCGGGCATATGGTCGTTCAGCGCGTGAACCTCCCAGCCAAGTTCTCCTGCAAACGAGACGCGGATCAGGAATGCGGGCTGACCTGCAACCGTGGCCGATTGATGGGTCAGCCAGCCACTGGACAGGTCCGCATCGCTCAGCCCCGCCAGAATGTCGCGCGATTTTGGACCTGTCACGATCAGCGTGTCACGAGTGGTGGTGACATCCTCGACGGTGACGCCAGTGGGCATTGCCTCGGACAGGATATCGCGGTCATGCCATTGCGCTGTAGCGGCCGTGATCATGACGAACTCGTCATCGCCGAGACGGATACAGGACATTTCGGTCAGGATCCGGCCGCGACCATCTGAGATATAGACCAGGTTGATGCGACCCACCTTGGGCAAACCGCCGGTAACCAGCGACCGCAGCGCCTCGGCGGCACCCTCACCTTTTACGATGAAACGCGAAAATCCGGGCAAGTCCAATACGCCGCAATGATCACGGACAGCCTCACACTCTTCCTTGATCCGCTTCTCCCATGGCCCCGAACGGCCCCAGGTATGGGTCGCTTCTTCAGAGGTATCGTCGCCCGGTTGCGCAAACCAGTTGGCGCGTTCCCAGCCGTTATAGGGCCCCATCACGCCGCCCAATTCCTTGACCTTGGTGTGGACAGGCGACAGCTTTTTGTCGCGCGCGGCGGGCCATTCATGGTGCGGGAAATGCATGGCGTATTCGTTGCCATAGACCTCAAGCCCCTTCTGGTTGCAGTAATCCTGATCGGTGTAATCAGTGTAACGGCGCGGATCGACAGCCCACATATCCCATTCGGTTGCGCCATCGACGATCCATTCGGCCAGCACCTTGCCGGCGCCACCGCCCTGCGCGATGCCGAAGGTAAAGGTATGCGCCTCAAACGCGTTGGTCACGCCCGGCATCGGGCCAACCAGCGGCAGCCCATCCGGCGCGTAGGGGATAGGCCCGTTGATCACCCTGCCCACGCCCGAGGTCCCCATCAGCGGCACCCGCTCCATCGCGTCGGTGACGATGTCTTCGATCCGGTCCAGATCGTCATTCCACAGCTGGAAACTGAAATCCTCGGGCATCGGATCATCCTCGGTCATCCAATGGCCCTTGCAGTTGGGCTCATAAGGGCCGAGGTTGAATCCGTTCTTCTCCTGCCGCAGGTAATACGAGATATCCACATCGCGCAGCAACGGCAGCTTTTTACCGCCATTTGCCTTGGACCATTCCTCGATCTCGGGCACTTCGTCGGTCAGCAGATACTGGTGGCTCATCACCATGGCCGGAACGGTGCGCCCGCCAAAGGGCTTGAACCATTCACCCACACGCTGGGCGTAATACCCGGCGGCATTGACCACATGGTCCGCCTCGATATCGCCCTTGTCGGTATGCACGACCCAGGTCTTGTCTTCCTTCTGGGTCACACCCGTGGCCGGGCAGAAACGCAGGATCTTTGCCCCCATATCGCGCGCACCCTTGGCCAGCGCCTGGGTCAGCTGCGCCGGGTCGATGTCGCCATCGGTCGGGTCGTACAGAACACCCTCAAGGTCATGGGTTTCCAGGAACGGGTATTGCTCCTTGGCCTGTTCGGCTGTCCACATCTCCATCTCGATGCCCTGATAACGGCCCATCGCCATTGCCCGCTCGAACTCCTGCACCCGCTCTTTCGAATGGGCCAACCGGATTGAGCCGGACTGGTGATAGTTCATCGGATAGTCGACCTCTTCACCCAGCCGCGCATAAAGCTCGGTCGAATAGCGCTGCATGTTCATGATCGCCCAAGAGGTCGAAAAGGTCGGCACGTTGCCAGCTGCATGCCAGGTCGACCCGGCGGTCAGCTCGTTTTTCTCCAGCAGAACACAATCGGTCCAGCCCTTTTTGGCCAGATGAAACAGGGACGATGTCCCCACCACTCCGCCACCGATAATAACCACGCGGGCTTTTGTCGGAAAATCACTCATGTCTTTCAGTCCCTGTTACTGTGCCTCTTGAGGCAGATCGTCCGTGATGTAGTAATAGTCGCCCTTGTCGGCCACAAATATATGGCGGGCGAGGGTCAGTCCGGTGGGTGCATCCAGCGCCCCCATAGCAATGGCAATCCGGTCTTCGTCCTTATGCTGCCAGAACAGGTAAGAGCCGCAGGCGTTGCAAAATCCCCGTCGGGCGATGTCGGAAGCACGAAACCAGCTCAGCGTATCGCTGGCGGTGAAGGTGATGTCGTCTTGATGGGCCGAGGTCGAGGCCCAGACATGACCCGACTGTTTGCGGCATTGACCGCAATGGCAGGCCGAGGCGGCAGGAAGATCGCCTTCGATCTTGAACGCAACCGAGCCGCACAGACAGGAACCTGTATGCATTTCGCTTATCCCCTTGCTGCTGGCGCGCTGGTGGTGCCCAGCAACACGCCATAAATGATGAAACAGGTGGCCATGACCCGGCGCACCCAGATGTTGAACACGGCCCCCAGCGCGGCCCGCCCCATAAGCGCACCTAGAAGAGTGAACCCGATGTAGCTGAGCGTTGTGATGATCAGCGCCGTTGGCATGATGACCAACATTTGCTCCCAGATCGGCACATCCGGCTGCACGAATTGCGAGAATGCAGCAAGATAACCCGCGACGCTTTTGGGGTTGATTGTCGCGACGGCCAGCGCGTGCAGATAGACATGCCGTGCAGGGCGTTCGGAAATAGGGGCGGGATTTTCTGCAGCCTTCCAGCCTCGGACACCCAGCCAGATCAGAAACCCTGCGCCCACCAGCTTGGCGATGAAGAATCCGGTGGGTGAGGCCGCGATCAAGGCCGTCACCCCAAGCGCCGACAAAACCAAAAAGGCGCTGGCTTGGGTCAGGATCGCCAAGACACCCAGCATCGCTTTTGCGAAGGGCAGGCTCATCCCGTTCGAGATACAGTTCACCGCGTTAGGCCCCGGTGTGGTTACAAACACCACCCAGAACAGCGCGAATATGGTCCAGGCCTCGAAACTCATCAGTACACCGGAGGTGCGATGACCCAGATGACCACAGCGGGCTCATCATGAGGGTTCGCCCAAATATAGGGTTCGTTCTTGATCCGAAAACTGTCACCGGGCCCAACCGAAAAGCTTTGCGCGCCGATGGTCAGATTCAACTGACCGGAAATCACATAGCCAACCTCTTGCGTGGGGCGGTCCGCCGGATTCTGCATCTTAGAATGCGGCTCAAAGGTGGAATGCACCATCTCAAAATCGTCAGTCAGATCGGGTGACAGCAGTTCCTCGATCAGACCTTCTTCGCCCGACCCCATAGGGCGGCGCGACCCGGCGCGCACGACATAGCCTTGTTCATTGGCGGGGGCGGCAGAATGGGCGAACAGCATGGACATCGGCACACCCAGACATTCCGCGATCTGACGCAGGTCTGAAATTGACGGTTCGGACTTGTCGCGTTCAACCTGGCTGAGCCATCCGACCGACCGGTTCAACCGCTCTGCGATCTCGGTCAGCGTCAACCCACGCGCCTTACGCAATGCACGAATGTCGGCTCCGAGCGTTGCACTGTGGGGGGCTTGGCTGTTCACCGAACTCTCCGATATCTGGTGAAAATTTCGTTATGTTTTTCACGATGACGCGAATCGGTGAAAATTCCAAGCATTTTTTCACTTGGGAAAATCGACGCATTTAGCTATCCGTCAGCTATGTGGATTGCGGTTATATACCTGTGGGTCATCAACGGCCTGACTTTGCTGGCCTTTGGCTGGGACAAGCTGCGCGCCAGACGCAGAAAAAGCCGGGTTCCGGAACGCAGGCTATTGTGGCTGGCGGCACTGGGCGGCAGTCCCGGTGCGCTGGTCGGGCGTTGGATTTTCAATCACAAGTCCCGAAAAGGCCGGTTTTCCCTGTCGCTATTTGCGATCTTTGCGACTCAGGTCGGGCTGGCATATTTCCTAATCACAGACATTCTGTAGTTGGCTTGATCCGCAAGCCACGTAAGATCCCGATGGGATCTAGGAAATGTCGCAGACATACATATCGGTATCGTCGGTGGAGTGAGCTGAGGATCGCGTGAACCCCGATTTCTGTAGCACACGGGCAGAGGCGGGATTGCTGTGCTCGACCCCGGCCAAAAACCGAATGGCGCGGCTCGTGCCGCAGGCCGCGATAAAGCCGGACACAAGTTCGGTTGCATAGCCACAGCCCCAGGCTCGTTCGGCAAACAGATATCCAAGGTGGATGGTTGGTGCGGCCTGATCTTCGGGTTCTGAGGCCAGTATCAGCAGTCCGATCAGCTGATTATTTTGCCTTAACCGAACAAGAAGAACATCGCTTTCGGTCTTGCGAGCCGCGATCCAGTCGGTCATCCCGCTGGGCGCTTCTTCGACCTGCATCGAAGGCGGCAGGGGCTCAAGAACCGCTGGCGTCAGGACGGTTGCCAACTCGGCAGTCAACGCTGAAATGCGATCAGCTTCAGAGACTTCCACTTGCCAGTGGAACACGGCAAGCCGCTCTGTGGTGAATTGGTCCGGGATCATGCCTTGGCCAGTCGCAATTAGTGTCCATTCCAGTCTAACAGACGGACCGATTTTGCATCAGGCCCCTCTTAACTCGCCCGAGAACGCCTTTGACAATATTTCAGACAGCTTTTCTGCGTCCTCATCCGTGAACGCATCCGGCTGGTCACTGTCGATGTCAAAAACCGCGATGACCTCGCCCGAGGCATTGCGCACCGGAAGCACCAGTTCGGACTGCGTAGACGAGGCGCAGGCGATGTGACCTGGAAACGCATGCACATCCGCCACCAACTGTACCTTTCCGGTCCGCGCCGCCGCACCACAGACACCGCGCCCGAAGGGAATAACCAGACACCCGTGACCACCCTGATAGGGGCCTATTTTCAAAATGCCCGGATCTGTTACGCGATAGAACCCCGTCCAGTCAAACCGATCATCGGCGTGATGAACTTCACAGGCGATTGTCGCCATCAGAGCAACTTGATCTGTCTCGCCTGCGGTTAGGGCGACGATTGTCTTGGTCAGCGTATCGTAATCAACGGTCATGGGGGGGGCGGGTCCGGTCAGTGATCTTGTAAACAGGTTCTACAGCACCGGACCTATGGTGGAATCGGCCCCGCGTCAAACGCGCTCAATCGCGATTGCAGTCCCCTCTCCACCACCGATGCAGATCGCCGCCACGCCGCGTTTCAGATCCCGCTTTTCCAACGCGTTCAGCAGGGTGACCATGATACGCGCTCCCGAAGCGCCGATAGGATGACCCAGAGCGCATGCACCACCATTCACATTTACCTTGTCACGCGTCAGACCCATCTCATGCATGAATGCCATCGGCACCACGGCAAAGGCTTCGTTTACTTCCCACAGATCCACATCATCATTGGACCAGCCGATTTTGGCCAAAAGCTTTTGCGCAGCGGGAACTGGCGCAGTCGTGAACAATCCCGGAGCCTGCGCATGGCTGGAATGACCCAGAATGCGCGCCCGAACCGAGAGGCATTGCGCTTCGGCGGCTTCAGCTGACGCCAGAACCAGAGCTGCCGCCCCATCAGAGATCGACGACGCGTTGGCCGCCGTCACCGTTCCACCCTTGCGAAAAGCCGGTTTCAGCGAAGGTATCTTTTCCGGGCGGGCGGTTTTCGGCTGCTCGTCCGCGGACTGCGTGACCTCGCCTTTCCTTGTACGGACGGTTACCGGAGCGATTTCACCGTCGAACGCGCCGCTGTCCTGCGCGGCCAGCGCGTTGGATAGGGACTGCAGGGCGTATTCGTCCTGCGCTTCGCGGGTGAACTGGAACGCCTCGGCACAGTCTTCGGCGAAAGTGCCCATCAGACGACCTTTGTCGTAGGCGTCCTCCAGCCCGTCCAGAAACATGTGGTCGACGACCTGAGCGTGCCCCAAGCGCGCACCCTCACGCATTTTGGGCAACAGGTAGGGCGCGTTCGTCATACTCTCCATCCCGCCTGCGATCATTGTGTTGGCATGGCCCAATGCGATCTGATCGAAGGCCATCATCGCAGCCTTCATCCCTGATCCGCACATCTTGTTGAGCGTCGTGGCCGGGACCTCTTGGCCCAAACCGGCTGCAAACCCAGCCTGACGTGCAGGGGCCTGACCCTGACCGGCTGGCAGAACGCAGCCCATCAGCACTTCGTCAACCGTTTCAGCACCGGCACCCTGCAGCGCGGCCCGGATCGCGGCTCCACCCAGATCGGCGGCAGAAACACCATCGAACATTCCTTGAAATCCACCCATCGGGGTACGTGCTGCTCCGGCGATTACAACTTGCTTCATCTGGGCGCTCCTAAATTCTTGTCATTCAATGGATACCGAATGGTAAGAATTCCCGTCTAGCGTATTTCTACGAGCGATTTCAGTTAAAGGACCGTCACGTATGGGCCTGACCAGTACTACGACCAACAATATTCAAATAATTACTGTACAATCCAACCGGATTGATGCCGCAATGGCCATTCAGTTCAAAGAAAACATGCGCATGGAAACCGAAGGTGGGGCTGTGCGTGTGGTTCTGGATCTCAGCGGTGTCGAATTCATCGACTCCAGTGGTTTGGGCGCCATTGTCGCCGCCATGAAACAACTCGGGGCTGAACGGCGCCTGGATCTGGCAGGTCTTCAGCCTTTTGTGGAAAAGGTGTTTCGTCTTACGCGCATGGACACAGTGTTCAAGCTTTACCCAACGATGGATGACGCACTGTCCGGTGCGCCGGATTGAACACAAGGAGAAACTGAACAGGCGTAAGGCTAATGTGTAACGGCATCAGTTTCGATTTGAGCTTCGCTGCGACCGAGGTCGAAGCAAGTTCTGGCATTGCCAAGTTGAGCCAGGCACTGTCGTCTAAAGGACTGCCTTCACACAAAGCGGCTGATGTCAGAATTGCCCTGGCCGAAGCCATTAACAATGTCGTTGAACACGCCTATGCCGGAACCACGCCCGCCAGCGTCAAGGTACACTGCCGCCTGCATCAGAACTGGTTGGAAATCCTCATCTCGGATACCGGCAATCCCCTTCCCGGCTTTCGCGTACCAGAAGGTGCACCTGCACCTCTGGGGGAAAGACGTGAAGACCTACCCGAGGGGGGATTTGGATGGTTTCTGATCCACCAATTGACCAGTGAAATCCGCTATGACCGTAGCGAAGGCTGCAACCGGTTGTCACTGCGATTCAGTTTTCTCGACGCGGATTAGGGCTATAAAACGTCACAATAAGGCCCTTTTCGAACCATTGTAGCGCCGCAAACAAAGATCAAAGTCTTAACTGTAGCTCAGATAGCTTCCCTCGGCATCGTATGTCACAGCCCCCACCCAGTGAACGATGCCGAGGAACTTCCCCTTTGATTTGACTGGACAATACCCGGACGCGCGATACCTTCTGCGCGATCACACGGGAAGGCAGCGCAATGCGGGATTTTCAGGCACCAGGCAGATCCGAAGTTTTTTCGACCGAAGGGATGTGCGCCACATCTCACCCGCTGGCAGCCCAAGCGGCCCTTGGCATCCTACAGCAAGGTGGCAACGCGATGGACGCAGCCATCGCCGGGGCAGTGCTTTTGGGATTTTGCGAACCACAAATGACCGGCCTGGGCGGAGATTGCTTTGTTCTGTACAACCGCGCCGGAGAAGATGAGGTTCGGGCCCTCAACGGCTCTGGCCGGGCACCGGCAGCAGCCAACGCTGGCAGCTTGCGCGATAAGGGACTGACTGCAGTTCCGCTCAATACACCGGATGCGGTCACCATTCCCGGCGCGGTCGAGGCGTTCTGCCAGCTGGCCGAAACCGAGGGCAAACTAGGGCTGGACGCCATCCTGCAACCCGCCATCCGCTATGCAGACCAGGGCGTGCCGGTTGCCCCACGTGTGGCTTTTGATTGGGCCCCGGGTGCTAACACGTTGCAGGGGGCAGCCAGGAACCACTATCTGCTGAAAGGAGACGTTCCAAAGACCGGAGACATGTTCCGGTCCGCCGGGCAGGCAGAAGTGCTGCGCAGAATCGCCAAATACGGACGAGAGGCGTTTTACGCGGGCGAGGTCGCTGAAGATATTATCTCGACCCTCACGGCCATGGGCGGGGTACACACAGCCGAAGATCTGGACGCGACCGCTGCCACACCTACAGTTCCGGTCGCAGGGCACTATCGTGGCTTGGACCTGCTGGAACATCCGCCCAATGGCCAAGGTGCAACCGCCCTTTTGCTGCTGAATATCCTCAAGAACTTTGACCTCGGATCCATGGATCCGCTATCCGCAGAGCGTCTGCATATCGAGGCCGAAGCCTCAAAACTCGCCTACGATGCCCGCAACAGATTCATCGCCGATCCGGATCATACGACACACGCAGACAGGTTTTGGGACCAGACAACAGCCGATCGGTTGGCAGAGCTTATCAACCCAAACCAAGCGATGCCCGCTGCTGCCCCACTGACCGAAGCCATCCACAAGGACACTGTTTATATCACGGTGGTCGACAGGGACAGGATGGCGGTATCGCTGATCTATTCGATCTTTCATAGCTTTGGATCCGGTATCGCTTCTGAGAAATTCGGCATTCTGCTGCAAAACCGTGGGTCTGGATTTACGTTGCAATCAGGCCATCCGAACGAGTTTGGCGGCGGCAAACGTCCGATGCACACGATCATTCCCGGCATGTTGAAACAGAAAGGCAAAATCCTGATGCCCTTCGGCGTGATGGGTGGTGCCTTTCAGCCCACAGGACATGCAAAGCTGGTCTCGCTGCTAACTGACGATGAGTTTGCGCTGCAGCAGGCCATAGACGCACCGCGCGCCTTTGCAGACGGACCTGTCTTGAAACTGGAACGCGGAATTCCGCGCAATGTCGCGCAACAATTATCTGAAATCGGCCACAAAGTTCTGATTTCAGAAACACCTCTTGGCGGGGCTCAAGCGATCCGAATCCAGAAGAGCGGCGTTTTGCAAGGCGCAAGCGATCCGCGAAAAGATGGGTGCGCGCTTGGTTATTGACAGTATGGGCCCGGTTTCACCCGCGCTTCCATTTTTAGTTCAAATGGAAATGCAACGGATATGCGCCGTTTTCAAACGGACCAAACATATCGGGGATATCCGGATGCTCGACCGGTTCTCCGGACTGGTCAGCAATCAGATTTTGTTCAGAAACATAAGCAACATAGAAGGATTGGTCATTTTCCGCCAACAGATGATAAAACGGCTGATCTTTGATCGGCCTGCTGTCTTCGGGAATGGCCTGATACCATTCTTCGGTATTTGAAAACTCTGGGTCCACGTCAAAAATCACCCCTCGGAAGGGATGTTTTTTGTGGCGGACGACTTGGCCCAGCCGGTACTTTGCTTGTGTCTTTAGCATCACGTTTGCCCCCAAAGGTCTTACTACCCGTTTCCTCATAGGAATGCCAATCATTGATCTAAAATAATGGGAAACAGTCTGTGAACCTCTTACTGACAGTGCTTGAAATCGTGGCCCCGGTCTTCCTCTTGGCGGGGATCGGGTTTGCCTGGGTCAAACTTGGCTTTGAATTCAGGCTGCAATTTGTGACCCGCCTTGCGGTGACGCTCGCCGTGCCCAGCCTGATTTTCGTAGCCCTGATGCAAACCCAGATCCCGCCCGGAGAGCTGACCCGGTTCACTTTGGCCGCCATCACAGGCCATGTCGGGCTGGCGGTCGCATTTGGCGTATTTGTCCGGGCCAGCAAGCTGGAAAGGCGCACCTATCTGGCGCCGCTGATATTCGGCAACACGGGGAATCTGGGCCTGCCTCTGGCCATTTTCGCATTTGGGCAGGCAGGCTTGGGTTTCGCGGTGATATTTCTGGCCGTTACCGCCCTGTTTTCCTTTACTTACGGGATCTACCTGGTGGCGGGAAAAGGCGCTTTCGGCAAGGTAGCACGTGAACCCATGGTTTGGGCTACTCTGCTGGGGGCGCTGTTTCTGTGGCAGGGCTGGCAAACACCTGTCTTCGTGACCAATACGCTGGACCTGCTGGGACAGATGGCGATTCCGATGATGCTGATCACGCTTGGTGTTGCGATTGCGCGGCTGACCACCAGAAAGCTAGGGCAAGCGGTCTGGCTATCGGCGTTGAAACTGGTCGTGTGTTTTGCCCTGGCATGGGCAATCGCAAAAGGGTTTGATCTGGATAACGTCGCGTTCGGCGTTCTGGTGGTGCAGATGTGTACGCCGGTTGCCGTAACCTCATACCTGCTGGCCGAACGGTTCGAGGCGGATTCTGACGCGGTTGCGGGGCTGGTTATGGTCTCAACCCTGATGTCCGTCGGCGCTTTGCCTATAATTCTAGCTATTGTTCTGTAGCGATTGTGATTTCCTAATCGCTCAATCTGCGCTAGAATGAAGAAAAAAGGCACGAGGCACATGAGCAGAATTCTTATCGTACTCTTCGGGGTGCTGCTTTTGGCATCCTGCGGGGGTGGTTCCAACCAGCCACCCAGCAAGCTGAATGATGCATGCAGCATTGCGCGTGAACGGCCCGAATATATCAAGGCGTTCAAAAGCACCGAGCGGAAATGGGGAATCCCCGTTCACGTTCAGATGGCTACGATCTATCAGGAAAGCCGGTATCGCCACGATGCGCGAACGCCCCATCAATATGTTCTGGGTGTGATTCCGATGGGCCGTCAGAGCAGCGCCTATGGCTTCAGCCAGGCGCTGGACGGGACATGGGATGAGTATCAGCGCGAAACCGGCAAGCGCCGGGCCAAGCGGGATCGTATTCGGGACGCTTCGGATTTCATCGGCTGGTACATGAACAAAAGCTATGAGCGGAATGGCATCCAGCCAAGCGACACGCGCAATCAGTATCTGGCCTATCACGAAGGCCATACCGGTTATGCCCGCGGCAGCCATTACAGCAAGGCGTGGTTGCTGAACGTGGCCAATGATGTGGATGCGCGCGCCCGGATGTACCAGGCGCAACTGTCAGGCTGTCGTTACTGAACAAACAGCGGGTCAGCGATTGCCTGACCCGCTTCTGTTCTTGTTCGAAAACAAGCTGCTGCTTAGGTTTTTGCCGGTATCAAGCTGACCCAGCAGAACCGTTGTCTGCCCGCCTGCATTATCGTGGATCACCCATTTTCGCAGCTCAACCGGATCGCCGGTGAACATCAGCTCAATTCGACCGGAGTCAGGGTTTTTCGGGTCCTGTGCTGTCACGACAGTGGCCGTTCCGTCAAAGTCATGCCCAACCACCATATTAGCCTGACCCAGATCGACATTCCGTGCCAGAACCAGAGACAGAGGTGTTCGCTTTAACGGATACTGCTCGGGCGGTTGATTGGATTTCGGATCGAATATCTGAACGGTGCCAGCGCGCGCCAACACAACGGCGCTGTCTGGCGGGTCATATTCGAACCGCATCTTTCCAGGCCGTGCGATCCACAGCTTTCCTGTGCTCAGTGAGCCATCATCATTGACCTGTGTAAATGTCGTCTCGACAGTTTTCAGACCATTCAGGTAATTCGATATCTGCGACAGCGGCAACTTGTCCGCAGCCCAGGCGGCGGGTGTGGCCAGTGTCAGTGCAAGGGCAAAAGCAATCTGTTTCATAAGACCCAGATAAGCGCTCTGCCCTTGTTATTAAATATCCTATTGCTCTGGCACCAGGATTTCGCGTTTTCCGACGTGATTTGCCGATGAAACAATGCCTTCGTCCTCCATCTGCTCAACCAGACGCGCAGCTTTGTTATAGCCAATGGCAAGTTTCCGCTGGATATACGAGGTCGAGCATTTGCGATCCTTGATCACAATCGCCACGGCCTGATCGTACAGGGCGTCTTCACCATTGGTGTTGCCCCCGGTGTTCAAACCCAGAACAGCGTCGATATTATCAGCCTTTTCCTCGGTCGGTCCATCGACCACACCGCTCATATAATCCGGCGGGCCGAATTGCTTCAGATGGTTGACGATTTCCTCGACCTCTTCATCCGAGACAAACGGACCGTGGCAACGGGTGATCTTCGCGCCACCCGCCATATACAGCATGTCACCCTGACCCAGCAGTTGTTCGGCGCCCATTTCACCAAGAATGGTGCGGCTATCGATCTTTGACGTCACCTGGAAGGAAATCCGGGTCGGAAAGTTCGCCTTGATCGTGCCGGTAATCACATCGACCGAGGGGCGCTGCGTGGCCATGATCAGGTGGATACCCGAGGCCCGAGCCATCTGCGCCAGACGTTGGATGCAGGCCTCGATCTCTTTGCCCGCGACCATCATCAGGTCGGCCATCTCGTCGACAATAACAACGATATAGGGCATCGACTCGGGTGCGAATTCCTCGGTCTCGAACATCGGTTCACCCGTTTCGTCGTCAAAACCGGTCTGGACCGTGCGGCTGAACATCTCGCCCTTTGACAGCGCGTCTTTCACCCGGCCGTTATAGCCCGCGATGTTACGCACACCCATCTTGGACATTTTGCGATAGCGATCCTCCATCTCGCCCACGACCCATTTCAAGGCGACAACCGCCTTCTTCGGGTCTGTCACGACCGGAGAAAGCAGATGCGGGATGCCGTCATAGACCGACAATTCCAGCATCTTGGGGTCGATCATGATCAGGCGGCATTCATCCGGCGTCAGCTTATACAGCAACGACAGGATCATCGTGTTGATCGCCACCGATTTACCGGAACCGGTGGTCCCCGCGATCAGCAGGTGGGGCATCTTGGCCAGATTGGCCACAACGGATTCACCGCCGATATCCTTGCCCAGCGCCAAAGGCAGCGCCTGATTGCCGTCTCCGAAGTCACGGCTCGAAAGGATTTCGCGCAGCACCACCATTTCACGGTTTTCATTGGGCAGTTCGATCCCGATGACCGAGCGGCCCGGCAGGGTCGAAACCCGCGCCGAGAGGGCCGACATCGAGCGGGCAATGTCATCCGACAGACCAATAACGCGGCTGGCTTTCAAACCCGGAGCCGGCTCAAGTTCGTACATCGTGACAACCGGACCGGGGCGGACGCTGACGATCTCACCTTTGACGCCATAGTCATCCAGCACATTTTCCAACATCCGCGCATTCTCTTCCAGGGCCTCATCGCTCAGGTGATGGCGCTGAATGCTGGAGGGGTTGGACAGCAGGCCCAGCGGAGGCAGTTCGAAATCGGAGTGCTTTTCCTCGAACGACAACGCGGGCTGGGCCTCGGCCTGGGCCCGGCGCGAGGGTGGCGGGGTGCGGCGCACGGGTTGAGCAACCACCGGCTTGCGCGGCTCGGCCACGGGGATTTTCATCGCCGGGCGGGCTTGCGGCATCGCATCGGCGTCATCCTCGAAAACGGCCTCGTCATCGAAATCCGGCTCGGGCGCAAAATCCTGATGCAGCGGTTCCTGCCATTCTGTTTCAGGCTGCGCTGACAGCCTCGGTTCGGGCGGCAGCCCGGTTGATGTCACTGGCGGCTCGGGCGGCAGTTCGTCCGCATGACCTGCATTCAGGATCAACGGATCAGGTCCACGGCCCCGCCCTTTGGTCAGCGGCAGGTCGGGATCGGGCTCAGGAGCCATCTCTCCGACTGCAACTTTACGGTTGCGCACGGCGGCAGAAATCTTTGAACGGATACGATCCTCGCCCGGCATTTCCTCGTAACCCGCGACAGGTTCACGGTCGATCAGCTCGGGTTCGGGCATGGGGTCCGGGCGACGGATCAGATCAGGAATGCGCGACAGAAGGCCGTTCTTTATCGGTTCGGGCGCTTCCAGAAGTGGCTCGTCGAAAACAGGGTCCGTAAAGGCAATCTCGTCGTCGAACACGGCCCCTTCGGCGCGGGCCGTCTTGCGTTCGTCCCATTGGGCACGACGTTCGCGCGCAGCCTCCGCTGTTGCGGCAGCCCCACGGCCAAGCAGGTTCATCAGTATGTCATAGGACATGACCAGCCCCAGCAGGAAGGCGCGGAACCCCTTGCGCACGTCGCCCTTGGTGAAACCAAGAACAAACACGCCCAGCGTCAGCATCCCAATAGCCATCGCCAGAGACATCAGCTTGACAATAAAATGCGAGGATATGGGCAACAAGGTCAGGAAGGCACCCATGACCGTATCCCCAAACAATCCACCCAGACCAAAACTATGCGTTACGCGCCAAGCCTCACCCGGCACTAATGTCGCCGCATAGACCGAGACAATGGCGATCCAGATCGGTGCAAATATCAGGCGGGCGACGGCACGATCTTCACCGAAATGCCCGGCAAAACGCACACCCCAGCCGATCAACACCAACGCGATGCTCCAACTGCCCCAACCGACAATCATGAACAATGGCGCCGCGATCGAGGCACCAACACGCCCCATCCAGTTCTGCACTGGTGCATCCGTCGACACCATCCAGTTCGGGTCATCCGGTGTGTAGGACCAGATCATTGCCGCCGAAGCCAACCCAAGTAGGATCAGGGCGATGCCGATCAACTCTTTGCTGCGCCTTTCGATGGCGGCCTGAGTCGTGCTGTCCAGCAATGGATCGCGGTTGCGCGCGTTATATGATGCCATTTTGCCCTCGTACCTCACGAATAGATGCAGTCGCGGAGCGTGATCAGCCCCTGCCGCATCTCTGTTTTTGGGGCCACCATCGCGACCCGGATAAATTGCTCGCCCGGGTTTTTCCCCGGATCACCTTGAGAAAGATATGCGCCCGGCAGCACCCGAACTCCGGTCTGCTGCCACAGTTTCAATGCGGTTTCCTCGCCATTCTCGACCGGCAGCCACAGAAAGAACCCTGCCTCGGGCGGCATATAGCCCTGGATGCCTGCAAACACCTGGTCTGCGATGGCGTATTTTTCCTGATAGAGCGCGCGATTCTCGTCCACATGCGCCTCATCGGCCCAGAGCCTTGCGGCGGCGGCCTGCAACGGCAGCGGCAATGGCGCGCCTGCATAATTGCGTAACTGCTTGACCCGCTTGATCGTTTCCGGCCCGCCTGCAATCAGGCCAGACCGCAGCCCGGCCACGTTCGACCGCTTTGACAGCGAGTTGAACAGGGTGATCCGTTCAGGATCAGCGCCCAGTTCCTTTGCGACCGTCAGAACACCTGTAGGCGCTGTGTCGCGGTAAATCTCGGAATAGCATTCATCGGCGAAGATGCGGAAATCATATGTTTCAGCCAACCGGATCAGCTCGACCCAGTATTCACGCGTGGCAACTGCGCCCTGCGGGTTGGCCGGTGAGCAGATATAAGCGGCGACAGTGCGGTTCAGCACATCCGCGGGCAATCCCGCATAGTCCGGCAGATGATCTGTGGCCGCCGTGGCCGGGACAAAAACCGGATCAGCCCCGACCGAGATCGAGGCAACCATATAGACCTGATAGAACGGGTTCGGGCACAGAACGACCGGTTTTTGTCCGTATTTCTGTTCGGGGCACAGCGCCATGGCGGCGTTATACAGCCCTTCGCGCGTCCCGTTCAGGGCCATAACCTGCGTGTCCGGATCCATCGTGACGCCATAACGGCGTG
Organism: Ruegeria sp. CDSA020; assembly: GCF_059612345.1. Taxonomy (NCBI): domain Bacteria; kingdom Pseudomonadati; phylum Pseudomonadota; class Alphaproteobacteria; order Rhodobacterales; family Roseobacteraceae; genus Ruegeria; species Ruegeria sp. CDSA020. The sequence goes on along the minus strand of NZ_JBXWQK010000007.1, from coordinate 87,490 downwards.
CAATCCAGTCAGTGATCGCACCGCGCAGCTCGGCCGAACCCTCATTCGGCGGATATCCCTGAAAACCGGCAGCATTTTCCGCAATCACGTCGCTGACCCAGGCCGGAAAAGCGTGCATCGGCGCGCCAATGGTCATGTGAATCACTTCACCGCCCGGTTGGTGATGATCCAACAGGGTGCGCAGGCGCGGGAATGCGTATTCCGGAAGGTTCGAAAACCGCTCGGGGAAATTCATAACTACTGCCTCAATATCGGGATCATTTCGCCCCGTTTTCAAGCAGGTTACAGGCCGGGCGGGGCTTCGTCCAGACAAAGCGGTGCCGAATCAGGGGATTGTGGCATTCAGGCCAATGCGGCCTCGGCCGCGGAACCAAGCCGCAAAAGCGCCTCTTCGGACCCCGGATAACCCATCATCATCAGCCCGCAGCCCGGTTTTCCGGTCGGCAAGGTCAGCGCTGCCAGCCCCATGAGGTTGCCGATCCGGGTGTTCCGCAAAGCCAGCAGGTTTTCGGTAACGTAATAGTCATGATCGCTCATCAGCCGTTCAAGATTGGGCGGCAGGATCGGTGCAGTTGGGGCCAAAACGGCGTCAAACCCGGCAGTGGCTACGTCCCATGCACCGCGACACGCCTTCAGCCTTGACCAGGCTGCAACATAATCGGGGCCCGAAGCATTTCGTCCGGCACGGAACCGTTCGAGTATTTCGGGATACATCACATCTGGGTTGGCCTCGATCACATCGCGCCACAGGCCATAGGCTTCGGTGGTGTAAAGAACCCCCGACAGCCCCATCGCGTCGGTCAGTTCAGGGACCTCAAGAGGCAGGATATCTGCACCGGCCTCACGCAACCGATCCAGGGCATCCTCGTAAGCGACACGCGGCTCTGCGCGCAAATCATCCTTGGCGACAGTCTGTAAATCCGCGAAACGACGCCCCTTTAGATTGGCTCCGCGCAAATCAGCTGGCGTACCGCCCTCCAGCATGGCCAGCATATGGGCCGCATCTTCGACCGAGCGGGCCAGCGGTCCAACGGTATCAAACCGCAGGCACAACGGGACTGTACCCTCCAGGCTGACCCGCCCGGCGGTGGTTTTCAGCCCAACCAAATTGTTCCAGGCTGACGGTATCCGCACTGACCCACCAGTATCCGAGCCGATCGCGCAAGCCGCCAATCCCCAAGCCACGGATGCCGCAGCCCCCGAAGATGATCCTCCGGGAACCGCATCCTCATCATCTATGCAGGGCGGCGTTCCGGTGATTGGATTCAAACCCAGGCCGGAAAAGGCCAGCTCGCTCATATGGGTTTTGCCAAGGCATACAGCGCCCATGGCACTGGCATTTCGCAGCACGATTGCATCAGTTTTGGGAACCCGGTCTTTCAGCAGTACCGTTCCTGCCTCGGTGGCAGTCCCGGCAGTATCGAACAGGTCTTTCCAACTGATCGGCACCCCATCCAACAATGATCGGCGCAATCCCAGCTTGGCCCGCTCCTGCGCCGCCTCAGCCTCGGCTCGGGCGCGCGTTTCGGTCACGCGAGCATAGATACGGTCGCGATGCGGGTGGGCTGCTATCGCAGTCAGAAAGGTCTCTGTCAGTTCAACCGGGTCAATCTGGCCCATGCCAATGCCCCGACCCAGATCACAAGCCGTCATCGACAACCAATCCTGCATCACTGCCCCCTTCAATTTCTGCATTCCCAGCGACGGTAGCGACAGGACCGCACATGGACAATCCCGAATGGGCGCGCATAGTGCGCAGCATGGAACAGAGCTCGGATATCCTGATCGTCGGCGGCGGCTTGAATGGCCCCGCTTTGGCTTTGGCACTGGCACAAACAGGGCACAGAGTTACCGTCATTGACGCGCTGGCCGAAAAGGTTCGCAAAAATGCGGCTTTTGACGGCAGAGCCTATGCGTTGGCCCTGGCCTCGCAGCGCCTGCTAGAGGCGATTGGGGTTTGGACACGGGTTGCCAAACACGCGCAGCCAATGCTCGAAATCAAGGTCACCGATGGCCATGCAGGCGCTGGCCCGTCGCCGTTTTTCATGCATTTCGACCATGCCGAGATCGAAGAAGGTCCGATGGGCTTTATGGTCGAAGACCGCCACCTGCGCCGTGCCTTTCTGGACGCGATGGCCGCGGAAAAGGCCATTACCCAGATCAGCGGCAAGACGGTAGTGTCACAGCAGACCTCGGGAACAGGCGTCAGCCTGACATTGGATGATGGCGCGGTCGTCAAGGGTGCGCTGCTGATCGGATGCGATGGGCGTCGCAGCGGCACAGCGGAACGTGCCGGGATCAAACGCACAGGATGGGATTACGGGCAGACCGCGCTGGTCTGCGCCATCGAACATGACTTGCCGCATCACGGCATCGCGCATCAGTTCTTCATGCCACCCGGCCCTTTGGCTATTCTGCCTCTGACCGGCAATCGCAGCTCTATCGTCTGGAGCGAGCGAGCAGAAATGGCCAAGCGCATCAACGCCCTGCCCGAGGAGGACTATCTGCAGGTCCTGCGCCCCAGATTCGGCGATTTCCTGGGCGAAATCCGTCTGGCCGGAGATCGGTTTACCTATCCGCTGAACCTGACCATCGCCAACTCTTTCATCGGAGAACGGATGGCACTGGTCGGAGACGCAGCCCATGGAATGCACCCGATTGCAGGCCAAGGCCTGAATGCGGGCCTGCGCGACGTGGGCGCCCTGGCCGAGGTGCTGACCCTGGCCGGACGGCGCGGGGAAGATATTAGTTCGCCACTGGTTTTGGAGCGTTTTCAGGAATGGCGACGGTTTGATACCGCGTCTTTGGCGATGGCGACGGATGTGTTCAACAAGCTGTTTTCCAACGACAATCCTCTACTACGGATCGGACGGGATATCGGGATGGGCGTCGTCGGGTCACTACCCGGCCTGCGTCGCGGTTTCGTGCGCGAGGCCGCTGGCCTGACTGGGGACCTGCCAAAACTACTGCAGGGTCGGGCGATCTAGTCCAGCTCTCGCGCCTCATCCACCAACATGACGGGAATGCCATTGCGGATCGGAAAGGCCAAACCCGCCGCTTTTGACACCAGTTCCTGTTTTTCAGCATCATAATGCAGCGTTGTATGCGTCTTTGGACAAATTAGCGCCTCAAGCATGTGGCGGTCAAAAGCGTGTTCAACGGTGGTCATTGTAGTGTTTCCTCATTCGCTCCGCCGCGCATGGCGAATTCAATCAGTGTCACCAAAGTCTCGCGTCGGGTGCGCAAACAGGGAGCCTCTAGCAAGGCTTGTTTTTCTTCCGGATCAAAATCCAACAACATCGACAGCGAATTCACAAGCAGTTCATCATTCGCGTCTTTCAACATATCCCAATCAGCCGACAACTTTCGCGACGAAAAGAACTTTTCCAACAGCTTCAAAAGCCCCACCCGATCAAAACCCTCGTCGTGCTCGACCTTGCCAAGATCACGGTCAAACCCGCGCCAGGCCACGTTACAACGGCGGTATGGGGTAAATGCATCCAACTCGGCCTGAATACGGAACCGGGAGATGCCGGTCAGAGTGATCAGATAGCGGCCGTCTTCAGTTTCGGAAAACTGCGTCACCCGCCCCGCGCAGCCAATTTGGTGCAGCTTGTTTTCGTTGCTTTGACAGGGGTTCGGTTGGACCAACCCGATCAATCGTTCCTGGGTTTTCAAAGCGTCGTCCAACATCTGCAGATAGCGCGGCTCAAATATATGCAACGGCAAGCGCGATCGGGGCAGCAACAGCGCCCCGGGCAAAGGGAAAACGGATACCGTTTCCGGCAGATCAGCGGGATGCATCATGTACCCGAGTGTAGCCCTGATCCAGAATTAGGCAAATATCATCGAGCTGAGCTTGCGCCGCCCGTTCAGAACAATCGGATCATTGGGTTTGAGCGCATCAAATATCGTGAACAGCTGAGACTTGGCCGCGCCTTCGTTCCATTCACGGTCACGGCGGAACATTTCCAGCAGCTGCGCCACCGCCTCTTCAACCTCGCCATTGGCATGCAGGGCCTGCGCCAGATCGAACCGTGCCTGATGATTGTCAGGATCGGCCTCAACCGCTGCGGTCAATTCGGCCACCGGGCCGGCATCTGCCGCTTGCTTGGCCAGTTCCAACTGTGCGTTTGCCGCTTCAAGCTCTGGCGATGTGGAAATCTCCGCCGGGGCCCCGTTCAGAATTGCCTCGGCCTGCTCCAAATCGCCAGTGGCGATATGCGCGCGTACCAGCCCACCATAAGCGGTGGCGTGGTTCGGATCCTCACCCAAAATGGCAGCAAAGGTCTGAGCGGCATCCGCTGCGGCACCTTCGGTCAGCATTTCCTCGGCAGCCTCGACAGCATCGTCCAGTTGACCACCCGGGCTTTCGCCACCTGTCGCCTCGATCACGCGATCTACAAATGCTTTGATCTCGGATCCGGGCACTGCGCCCTGAAATCCGTCGATCGGTTGGCCTTTGTGAAAGGCATACACCGTCGGGATAGACTGAACGCGCATCTGTGAGGCGATCATCTGTGCTTCGTCCACGTTGATCTTGACCATCTTGACCGCACCCTTGGCGGCGGTCACAGCCTCTTCCAACAGCGGGCCCAACGTTTTGCATGGGCCGCACCACGGCGCCCAGAAATCAACGATGACCGGCACGTCCTGCGAGGCTTCGACCACATCCGCCATAAAAGTGGCTTCGGTCCCGTCCTTGATCAGATCGGTGGCGGGGGTGTCTGCGCCGTTCAGAAGGTCCATGGCTGTCACTCTTTCGATTAAACTTGCGCTCTATATGCAGTCGCTTGACCCGGAAACCAAGGGCAGAGTTTCACGTCAGACGTCAAAGGTCGCAAAGACCGGGGCGTGATCACTGGGCTTTTCCCATCCGCGCGCGTTGCGCAGAACGCGGCTGGAATGGCCTGCATTCGAGATATCCGGGGTCGCCCAGACGTGATCCAGCCGCCGCCCCTTGTCGGCCACGTCCCAATCCCGCGCGCGATAGGACCACCAGCTATAAAGCTGCCCTTCGGGGATGTCCTGCCGGGTGACATCGACCCAACCGCCTGAGTCCTGTGTTTCGGCCAAAGCCTCGACCTCGACCGGTGTATGCGAAACGACCTTGAGCAACTGTTTGTGCGACCAGACATCATCCTCACGCGGAGCGATGTTCAGATCACCAACCAGAATGGATTTTTCCGGCTTTTCCGCGTGGAACCAGTCACGCATATCGGTCAGGTAATCCAGCTTCTGGCCAAATTTCTCATTCACCTCACGATCCGGCACATCCCCGCCCGCAGGGACATAGAAATTGTGGATCGTGACGCCGTTTTCCAGCCGTCCCGCGATATGGCGCGCATGACCGAGATCTGCGAAATCCTTGTCGCCCGCCTCGACCATCGGCAAACGAGACAGGATCGCAACGCCGTTATAGCCCTTTTGCCCCCGCGCTACCATGTGGGTGTACCCCAGTTCGGCAAATCCTTCGGTGGGGATCTTGTCCACCGGCGACTTGCATTCCTGCAGGCACAAAACATCCGGAGCCTCTTCGCGCAGCAATTTCAGCACGATAGGCTCGCGCAGGCGGACCGAGTTGATGTTCCATGTGGCAAGAGTAAAAGGCATAGGGAATTCCTCTGTCGCGGTTGGCGCACCCTAACGCGGTGCTTTCACAGGTACCATCGTAAAAGAAATTATCAGGACGGATGCCCTGAGGATTGGGGCGCATCATCGCAAATCTCGTACCAATGCGGTTTCTCAGATACGGATTCGTGAAACTGGACTTTCAGATCAAACGGGGTATCCAGCGCATTGGCCGCAATCGGAAAACTGTCCGCATCAGCCAGAATTTCACCAAGCGACGTCCCACAGGTATCGCAGAAACACCTGCCATATTTATAGGGCGGTTCAGGCTGGTAAGTGACAACTCGGTCCTTACCGTCCAGCCAAACAACATCATCTTTCTTGACGAAGACAACAGTGCTTGCACCTGCCTTCCGACAACGCGAACAATGGCATGTTCCCATAACCGAAGGTTCACTGGTAAGTTGGAATTTTACGGCGCCACACAGGCAACTTCCATGAATCACTTTCGCCTCCAATTTTGCACTCCAGATATAGAACATTACATGAACATATACTTTGTCGCAATCCGCTAGGAGCCGCAAAACATTTTGCAGCACAAACAAAAAAGGCCGGGCCATCAGGCCCGGCAGTCCAACAGGGAGGTACATGTCATTACCCGGACATGTACGGGTTGGGAGTAACTTAAAGATGTCTACAGGGTATCACTTTGATCCAAGTCAATCCACATCAAGTTACGATACCAAGCGATATCCACCCGATTCTGTGACCAAAAGGCGCGCGTTGGATGGATCGGGCTCGATCTTCTGACGCAGGCGATAGATATGAGTTTCCAGCGTATGTGTGGTGACACCGGCATTATAGCCCCAGACCTCATGCAGCAGAATGTCACGGGCGACGACACCGTCGGCGGACCGGTACAGGAACTTGAGGATATTGGTTTCCTTCTCGGTAAGGCGAATCTTGCGGTCTTCGTCGGTGATCAGCATCTTCATCGCCGGCTTGAACGTATAAGGCCCGAGTACAAATACCGCGTCTTCTGATTGTTCATGCTGGCGAAGCTGTGCACGGATACGTGCCAGAAGAACCGGAAACTTGAACGGCTTGGGAACATAGTCATTGGCACCGGCATCCAGACCCAGGATGGTGTCCGCGTCACTGTCATGACCGGTCAACATCAGGATCGGGCTTTTCACACCTTGCTTGCGCATCAGGCGGCACAGCTCGCGCCCATCCGTGTCGGGCAAGCCAACATCCAGAATGACCAGATCGTAAATCGCCTCGCGAGCCCGCTCCATGGCTGATGCCCCGTCCGATGCTTCGAATACATCAAAATCCTCGGTCATCACGAGTTGTTCGCTCAACGCTTCGCGCAGATCCTCATCATCATCCACTAGCAGGATTTTCTTTAGCTGTGCCATATCCGGTCCTCCTAAGCCCTTTTCCACCACTTGCGCGCGAAAGATGCAATCAACAAGGTTTGCTGCAACCGTTTCACGCCCTCGTGTCTCAGGATGAGGAATTGTTTCACATTTCCTTTTGATCAGGCTACATGAAGGGCTGATCGTTACAGGGTAACAACAGATGAGTCTTATCCCGGATATCTCGGAACTGCTTGCTCGGGCACGGGCTGACCTGCGCATGGGCTTGCCGGTCGCCCTGACGGATGACACCGGCTTTAGCGTACTGGCCATTGCGTCGGAAACGCTGAGCGCACAGCGGCTTGCCGACTTGCAAGGTCTGGGTGGCGATCCTGTTGTCGCAGTGACTGTCCGACGGGCCGAGACATTAAAGGCACGGGCCTATGACGGTGACCTGGCGCGTGTGATCGTTCCGGCAGATGCCGATGTTGCCTGGGTGCAGGCGGTGGCCGATCCCTCGGACGATCTGAACGCGCCTATGAAAGGCCCACTGATGACAGAGCGTCAGGGCAACGCCAATCTGCATCGCATTGCCATTGCTTTGACCAAGTCAGCCCACCTTCTGCCGGCGGCAATCGTTGTTCCTGTCCACGACGGCCGAACCTTCGCTACTGCACATGGCCTGACATGTATTGACCATACCCGCGCCGCGCCACATCTGTCGGATCGAAGCATTTTGAATGAGGTCGTGGCCGCCCGACTGCCGATGGAGGTATCCGAAGCCGGGCGCCTGCACGTTTTTCGCCCTGAAGATGGCGGCGAGGAACATTACGCAATCGAGATCGGCCGCCCCGACCGCAGCAAACCGGTATTGGCTCGGCTGCATTCGGCCTGCTTCACCGGTGATCTGATGGGCAGCCTGAAATGTGATTGCGGCCCACAACTGCGTGGGGCCCTGGCCCAGATGGGGTCTGAAGGGGCAGGAGTACTTCTGTATCTGAATCAGGAAGGCCGCGGGATTGGCTTGGCCAACAAGATGCGCGCCTATTTCCTGCAGGATCAAGGGTTCGATACAGTCGAGGCCAATCACCGTCTCGGGTTCGAGGATGACGAGCGCGATTTCCGTCTGGGCTCGGACATCCTGAAATTGCTCGGCTTCAGTTCCGTAAGGCTGTTGACCAACAACCCCGCCAAGATCGCGATGATGGAGAAGACCGGCATCGCCGTCACCGAGCGCGTCCCGCTGAAAGTCGGCGAAACTGCCCATAACCGCGACTATCTGGCCACCAAAGCAGCCAAGTCGGGACATTTGCTGTGACACCCGCAGATCTGGTTCTAACCCGCCGCGGCGTTCGTTTTCGCGGCGGGTATTTTCCCTGTTCGATCGGGAAAGGTGGGTTAAGCAACAGCAAGCGTGAGGGGGACGGCGCCACGCCGACCGGCTGCCTCTACATCGTTGGTATGCTGTACCGGCCCGACCGGCTCGCAAGACCGTCGCCTTGGGCCATCCCAATCGGTCCTCAGGACCTCTGGTCAGATGATGTGCAAGACACGCAGTACAATCATATGGTCAGCACACCTTATCCTTTCAGCCACGAAAAACTGCGCCGCGCGGACCCGCTTTACGATCTGGTTCTGATCACTGACTGGAACTGGCCCAATGCGGTGGCCGGGCGCGGTTCAGCAATTTTCCTGCATCAATGGCGACGGCCCGGTTTTCCTACAGAAGGCTGCGTTGCCTTTCGGCGCGACCATCTGCGGTGGATCGCACGTCGAATCGAGCCAGGCACGCGGCTGATTATCCCTCAGGCTTAACTCGTTCGCCGAAAATGGCCGAGCCGATGCGCACATGGGTCGCGCCAAGTGCAATGGCCTGCTCGAAATCGCTGCTCATCCCCATGGATAGCCCTTTCAGACCATTGCGTTCAGCTATCTTGGCAAGCAAGGCGAAATGCAGAGATGGCTCTTCCTCGACAGGCGGAATGCACATCAGGCCCTGAATCGGAAGGTCGAGCCCGCGGCAATCGGCAATAAATGCATCCGCCTCGGCGGGCAGAATTCCTGCCTTTTGATCCTCTTCACCGGTATTGACCTGAATGAACAGGTCCGGGCAAGTGCCGACCTCTTGCGCGAGCCGGGCCAGAGTATTGGCCAGTTTGGGGCGGTCAACAGAATGGATCGTGCTGAACAGATCCAACGCCTGGCGGGCTTTGTTCGTTTGCAACGGGCCAATCAAATGCAAATCGACATCTGGATATTGCAGCTTGAATTCCGGCCATTTTCCGACGGCTTCTTGAACCCTGTTTTCACCAAAACAGCGATGCCCTAAAGCAAGCACTTCCGCTACACGCTCATTCGGCTGAACCTTTGACACGGCGATCAGCTTCACGGCCCCGACGTCCCGCCCCGAGGCAGTTTCGGCTTTGGTTATCCGGGCAGATATTTCTTGCAGCGACATTTGGGTCCTCGATCAGTTATGGGCGAAGAAAAACACTATGTCGGACAAAAAGAAAAGGGCAGGTCCGAAGACCTGCCCTTAAACCTTGCGGCTCAGATCAACTTAGAAGTTGAACTGTGCACCAAAGTCGGCACGTGTGGTCGAGTCGTCGCAGACGTCACAGTCGCTGACACCTACACCACCGCGCAGCGATACACCGCCACCCAGGTCGTAGATGGCGCCGATGCCGTACTGCTGCGAGTCCGCATCAGCGTTACCGTCACCGTAGGCGAAGGTCAGAGTGGTCGCGGCGCCAACATTGTAGGCACCCGATACACCCCAAGCAGTGCCGTCGGTGGCGTCAACTTCGGTTTTATCGTCAGCAACAAACAGCGTACCCGAGAAGTCGCCGAATTCTGCACCCAGGGTGAAGACCAGCAGGCTTGGATCGTCGCCACCAGTGCCCGCGTCAGTTTGACCATAGGCCAGCGCTGCAGTGATGTTGTTGAAGGTGTAAGTCGCGCTTACGTCCCAACGATCCGCGTCGGTTGTGCTGCCACCACCGTTAAAGATAGTTGCTTGGTCGTACGACGCACCAAAGGCGAAATCACCAACTGCGTACTGGAAGAACACAGCGTTCGAACCCGAACCGGTCGACGAGTAACCCAGGAAGCTATAGTCAACGGCAGAATACTGACCGATGAAGTTTTCCAGGCCAGGCTCGTTACCGTAGTAGTTTGCCAAGTTGTCGAAAGAACCAGCAACGTTGCCGGCGTCAACACGCAGACCACCGTAGATGACCGAGAAGCGCGCGCCGTTCAGGCCAGCCGAGTTGGCTTCGCCGGTGGACGAGTCTTCGTCAGCCTGCAGACGTACACGAGCCGAGAACTCAACGCCGCCATCGGTTTCGGCTGTGCCGTCGATGTTCAAGCGGAAGCGCGAGACCAGGATTGCGTCGTCAGTGTCGTTCGCGAACACGTTAACGTTCTGAACAGTTGCACTACTTGCAGTAGTGGTGGTGGTAGTGGTGGTGGTGGTGGCCGCTGTGCGGTCCTCCTGATAACCAATACCAAAACGGCCGTAGCCGCTGAACTTAACTTCGGCCGCTGCAACACTTGCGGTTGCAATCAGTGCGGTCGATGCGAAGAGAACTTTTTTCATCTTGTTTCCCTCGGTTTCAAAAGTTTTTTAACTCGACACGTGCTTAGGCACATGTCTCAGCACGGGAACCGTTTCGCCCTTTTTGCCCCTGTCACGCAAGCTTGGCATAAAAACTGACGCGCATTGGCCTAGAATTGGTGCAAGGATGCCACAGTCTGATTTGCCCACTGAATCAACCCCGAAGCCTGCTCTGGATGTGACAAGATTAAGCTTGTTGACGAACCAGACCTTGTCTAGGAGTAACGTGAATAACCTAAAACCAACGAAACGGAACCTGTCCAACATGCGCCTGCAGACAATTTTCGGTTTGATCATAGTGACAGCCGCGGTGTCGGCTTGCGGACAGAATCGCAACGCAGAACCCAGTGCAACGCCACTCAATGTGGATGGCGGTCGCTCGGACGAGCGTGAGCTGAACGATCCGAATCGCTCAACGATCTGGGATGTATTCAACACCGCAGACGCCGAGCAGGTTACCAATGTGAACCGCTATCTGTGGGCTGCCTCGCTGGATGTCCTTAACTTTCTGCCTGTGCAGGAAGTCGATCCCTTTACCGGTGTAATCGTAACAGGTTACGGCACGCCTCCGGGTGGTGGACGGCAATACAGGGCCACGGTTCACATCAGCGATCCCGCCCTGGCGGCACGATCCTTGTCGGTTGCACTGCAGACCAGCGGGGGTGCCCCGGTCAGCGCGGCAACCACACGCGCAATCGAAGATGCAATCCTGTCCCGCGCCCGTCAGCTGCGCATTGCGGACAACAAGCTCTAGCAACCCGCTTCAAATCACAATATTACCACGCCGGGTTCATGCCCGGCGTTTTCATTACGAAGGACCGCACGATGTCGCGCTATTCGGCCACCGAAATCGAAGCAAAATGGCAAGAGGCCTGGGACAAGGCCGGAATCTTCACCGCCAACCACAAGGCGGACAAGCCGAAATACTACGTGCTTGAAATGTTCCCCTACCCGTCTGGCCGCATCCATATGGGACATGTGCGCAACTATACGATGGGCGACGTGATCGCGCGCCACAAGCTTGCGACCGGCCATAACGTGCTGCACCCGATGGGATGGGACGCGTTCGGAATGCCTGCAGAAAACGCTGCGATGGCTATTGGCGGTCACCCGAAAGACTGGACCTATGGCAACATCGCCGACATGCGCAGCCAGATGAAGCCTCTGGGCCTGTCCATCGACTGGTCCCGCGAATTCGCCACCTGTGACCCAGAATATTACGGCCAGCAACAGGCGCTGTTCCTGGATATGCTGCAGGCCGGTCTGGTTTACCGCAAGAACGCAGTGGTGAACTGGGACCCGGTCGATATGACCGTACTGGCCAATGAACAAGTCGAAGGCGGGCGCGGCTGGCGCTCGGGCGCATTGGTTGAACGGCGCGAGCTGACGCAATGGTTCTTCAAGATCAGCGATTACTCCGAGGAATTGCTGGATGCGTTGGACACGCTGGAGAACTGGCCTGCAAAAGTGCGCCTGATGCAGGAAAACTGGATCGGCAAGTCGCGCGGGCTGCAGTTTGGCTTTGAACGCATCGATGGTGGTGAGCCAATCGCCGTCTATACAACGCGCCCCGATACACTGATGGGTGCGTCTTTCGTCGGCATCTCGCCGGACCATCCGATTGCCAAGCAACTTGAGGCCGAAAACCCCGAAGTGGCTGAGTTCGTTGCCGAATGCCGCAAGGGCGGCACCACGGAAGAGGCCATAGAGACCGCCGAAAAGCTGGGCTATGACACTGGTATCAAGGTCAAACACCCGCTGGATCCGAATTGGGAGCTGCCGGTCTGGATCGCCAATTTCATCCTGATGGATTACGGCACCGGTGCCATCTTTGCCTGCCCGGCCCACGACCAGCGCGACCTGGATTTCTGCCGTAAGTACGGTTTGCCCGTCGTCGACACGTTCTTTGCGCTTGATAATGACACGCCGGTCGACAAAACCGCATTCGTGCCGCCGAAAACCGAGAAAGTCCGCTGGGTAAACCACTTCGCCGGCCTGACCGAGGCCACGGGTGATGACGCAATCAACACCACCGTCGATTTCGCGGAAAAGGCGGGCTGGGGTGAAGGTGTCACCAAATATCGCCTGCGCGATTGGGGTCTGTCCCGTCAGCGCTATTGGGGCTGCCCGATTCCCGTGGTGCATTGCGACTCTTGCGGCGTGGTGCCCGAAAAGAAAGAAAACTTGCCGATCCGCCTGCCCGACGATGTCACTTTTGACAAACCGGGCAATCCTCTGGACCGCCACCCGACCTGGCGCGACTGCGCCTGCCCGTCTTGCGGTGCGCCATCCAAGCGAGAAACCGACACGATGGATACGTTCGTCGATTCGTCGTGGTATTTCGCCCGCTTTACGGCTCCGCACGCGGAAACGCCGACCGATCTGGCCGAGGCTGAATACTGGATGAATGTCGATCAGTATATCGGCGGCATCGAACACGCTATCCTGCACTTGCTCTATTCCCGCTTCTTTGCGCGGGCAATGCAGATCACTGGCCATTTGCCGAAAAAGGCCATCGAGCCCTTTGATGCCTTGTTCACCCAAGGCATGGTCACGCACGAGATTTATCAAACCCGCGACGCCAATGGCCGTCCGGTCTATCACCTGCCCGAGGATGTGACCGACGGCAAACTCGCCGATGGCACTGAGGTCGAAATCATCCCCTCCGCCAAGATGTCGAAATCCAAGAAAAACGTGGTCGACCCGGTCAGCATCATCTCGGCCTTCGGCGCGGATACCGCGCGCTGGTTCGTGTTATCCGATTCACCGCCCGAGCGGGATGTGGAGTGGACAGCATCAGGCGCAGAGGCTGCATTCAAGCACCTGAACCGTGTCTGGAACCTCTGCGACAAGATCGGCGCGATGGACCCCGAGGCAAAAGGCGACGGGGATCAAGACCTGCTGCGCGAGATGCACAAAGCCATCCATGACGTGACGCTTGGTGTTGATAGCTTCGGCTTTAATGCCGCCATCGCAAAGCTCTATGCGTTCACCAACACGCTGGCGAAATCCAAAGCGGGTGGTGCTGCGCAAAAGCAAGCGATCATGACGCTGGCGCAGTTGATGTCGCCGATGACACCACATCTGGCCGAAGATATCTGGGCGCATCAGGGCGGTGAAGGTCTGATTGCAACGGCCCCCTGGCCCGTCGCGGACGCGGCGATGCTGGTCGATGACACTGTCACCCTGCCGATCCAGATCAACGGCAAACGCCGCGCGGAAATCAGCGTCCCAAAAGATATGGACAAGGCAGAGGTTGAAAAAATCGCGCTCAGCACCGAAGCTGTGCAAAAGGCGCTGGACGGTGCCGTACCGAAGAAAGTGATCGTTGTCCCGGGTCGGATCGTGAATGTCGTTGTTTAATCGCAGAAGCCTTTTGATGATGCCGCTGGCAGCTTGCTTGCTGGCGACCGCCTGCGGGTTCCAACCCGTCTATGCGCCGGGCGGAACCGGGTCGGCCCTGTATGGCAAAGTTGCCGTATCCGAGCCGAATTCCGTGGAAAGCTATCTGCTTGTCCAGAATCTGGAGCAGCGGCTGGGCCGGGATGCGAGCGCACAAAAGCTTTATGATCTGGATGTCTCGGTTTCGACGGCCACACGATCTGCCGCGATCACCACAACGAACGAGACCAACCGCTACACCATCGAAGGGCGCGCGGATTTTGCCCTCAGATCCACCGAAACCGGGCGGATTGTGGCTTCGGGAAATGTCCATGATTTCGTGGGTTATTCCGCTGCGGGCTCAACCGTTTCGACGCTTGCGGATGAGCGTGACGCGACCGAACGGCTGATGGTCATCCTGTCCGATCAGATCGTGAACCGCCTCTATGCAGCACCGGGCCTGACCCAATGAAGCTCAGCCCGCGCGAGGCTGAGGGGTATTTCGCCAAACCAGACGCGGGCAAGGCAGGGTTGTTGATTTACGGATCCGATGCGATGCGTGTGGCCTTGAAACGGCAACAGGTCTTGTCAGCCCTGCTGGGAGAAGGCGCCGAAGAGGAAATGCGCCTGACCCGAATGCCAGGTGGTGATCTACGCGGGGAACCGGCACTGTTGCTGGACGCGGTCAAGGCTGTCGGGTTCTTCCCCGGCCCACGTGCAGTTTTCGTCGAAGATGCAACTGATGTCGCCGCCCCTGCCATCATTACCGCATTCGAGGATTGGGCAACGGGCGACGCTCAGATCATCGTGACTGCTGGGCAGCTCAAACCCAGCTCAAAGATCCGTAAGGCATTCGAGTCGCATCCCGCAGCCTATGCCGTTGGGGTCTATGACGATCCGCCCTCTAGGGCCGAGGTTGAACGGGTTCTGGCACAGGCCGGAGTCAAAAACATTCCACCGGATGCAATGTCGGCCATCACCGAACTTGCCACGGCCATCAGCCCCGGGGACTTTACGCAAACCATTGAAAAATTGTCTCTTTACAAGCGCGGAGACGATACTGAATTGGCTCTCGAAGATATCGAGGCCTGTGCACCCAGCTCGACCGAGGCCGCCCTGGACGATGTCCTGAACGTGGTCGCCGAAGGCAGAGCCGGAGAGATTAGCCCGCTGATACGACGGCTGCAATCGCAAGGTACAAATGCGGTCAGCCTGTGTATCGGAGCAACCCGGCACTTTCGAACGCTTTACGCCTGTGCCGCCGATCCCGGTGGTGCGGCACAGGGCGTCGGCAAGCTGCGCCCACCCGTCTATGGAAAGCGGCGTGATCGTATTCTGCGACAAGCACAGGGATGGGGGGCACCCAAACTGCAGACCGCTTTGACCGTTCTGACTGATACGGATCTGTCATTGCGGTCAGCTGGGCAAACGGCCCCAGCCATGGCTTTGGTCGAACGTGCCATGATCCGTCTGGCGATGCTGGCAAAGTCGCGTTAAGCGGTCCGCGCCAGCCAGTTTGCAGCTGATCGCCCGGCCCATCGCCCTGTCGCCAGACAGGCAGTTAGCAGATAGCCACCGGTCGGAGCCTCCCAATCCAGCATCTCGCCGGCGCAGAACATTCCGGGCCTGGATTTTAGCATCAACCCTTCGTCCAAAGCGCCTTGCCGAACACCTCCGGCGGTTGAGATTGCCTCATCCATTGGCCGCAACCCCGCGTGGCTGAGGGGCAGAGATTTCAACGTTTCGACACTCAGACCGCTTCCCCTGTTCATCTCGTGATACAGAGCGATCTTTTGCGGAGACAGATGCAGAGATTTCTTCATCCATTGCGACTGCGTCGTCTTGGATTTCTTGGCTGCAATTTTCTGCTGCAAGGTAGCTGCATCCAGATCGGGAACCAGATCAACACTCAACGGCGCACCTTCTCGCAAAGCGGGCGTCAGGGAATAGAGCCCTCCGCCTTCAAGGCCTTTGGATGAAATCGTCGCCTCGCCGCGACTGACCACATCCCCGGCAGTCCACCCAACGGATTTGATCGCAGCGCCGAAATGCGGCTGCATATGTGCGCTCCAATCCACTGACAGGGCCGAGTTCGCCGGGGCAAATGGCGACAGGTCGACACCCGCCCCTTGCAACAGTGGGGCCCAAGCTCCATCCGATCCCAATCGCGCCCAGCTTGCGCCGCCCATGGCCAGAATCGTCGTGTCAGCCTCAATCTGCCGGTGACCTTCCGGAGTATCGAATTCCAGAGCATCGCCGTTCCATCCGGTCCACCGCCATCGGGTTTTGATTTGCACACCAGCCGCATCAAGACGCCCCAGCCAAGCCCGCAACAGAGGTGAGGCCTTCATAGCCTTTGGAAACACCCGCCCCGTTGAGCCTGTAAATACCTCTTGTCCCAGATCACGCGCCCAGTCCTGAACGGCGGCGGCATCAAATTCCGCCACCATAGGGCGCAGCCACTCAGCACCGGGGCCATAAGACAACAAGAGCGTTTCGAGCGGTTCATTCTTGGTTAGGTTCAGGCCAGACTTCCCTGCCATCAAGAGTTTTCGGGCAACCGAGGGTTTGGCCTCGGCCACCAGCACATCATGACCTGCGGCGGCAAGTTCACCCGCCGCCATCAGGCCCGCTGGCCCGCCTCCGATCACGACGGCTTGTGCCATTGCTGTCCTCTTGCCTTTCGCGCCCTGCGGCGCGACGTTACGCTGATATGACCGACCGCGACCCGATCTGCCCCCTCTGCGACCGGCCGATCCCCGATGGGAACGGCAGCCTGCACCATCTGATCCCAAAACTGAAAGGGGGCAAGGGCGGCCCCACGGTTTTTCTGCATTTGATCTGCCACAAAGAGATCCACGCCACCCTGACCGAAGCGGAGCTGGCACGGGATTTCAATACGATCGAAGCTTTGCGCGCCCACCCTCGCCTAGAAAGATTTCTGAACTGGATTCGCAAACGGCCCCCTGATTTTCGATCCAAAGTGCCGGGAAAACGGCGTCGTCGGTAATCAGCCCGGCAGGACAGGGTCGCCAAAAGCATCATGGCCGGGCTGGGCCAAGCCCTGCATCTCAAGCCCCCGAAAATCGGGGGCCCGAGCAAACGTAGCACCTGCGCTGTGCTGAAACTCGAGCGTGGTATAGGGGCGTTTCCAAAGCCATTCGCGGTTCTCAACAGACCACAGGTCGGCATTAGGGGGAACCTCGTCGGTGAAAGCATAAAAGTGCAGATCGAACCCATATTGTGCCACATCCTGCACAGATAGCAGCTGCATCCCCTGTGCACGACAAAAGGCATCCTCGACCGCGATATTCCCGGTGCGCAAGGTGATCTGTCCAATACGCGCATCCGCGAAAGGGATCTTGGGATCGGCGATACCGTCCGGGCGATTGCCACGGAAATCCTGTTGTAGCAGTTCGATCACGAAACCCTCGGGATCAGTCAGGTGGCACATATAGCCAATATCCAGAAACTGGTCCGGCTCTGAAACCTCGATGCCTTTTTCGCGCAAATAAGCGGCAGCCAGATCAACATCCGGCAGGGTGATGCCGATCTTCCAATATCTCTGGCCCCGATCATGTGTGTACCCGCCGCCGCCCGGCATCAAAAGCAGATCGGCATCCTGCCCGGCATATCCCAATCGCAGGCTTGCGCCCTGCCGGCGTGCAGTCATACCCATTGCATCCCTGTAAAACTCGGCAAGACGATCCGTGTCAGCCACGCGCAGACGCAGGGCAGACAACCTCATGAACATAACCGCGCGATACCGGTCGCAATTTCAGGATTGGCGGCGACACTGTCAGCCACCAGATCAAGGGAGGTCTGCATCAGGTCTTCAGGTGCAACCACGCGATCGACCAGCCCAAAGGCATAAGCCTCATCCGCAGTGATCTTTTGCCCGGCCATCAAGATCATCTTTGTCCGAGCCGGACCGATCAGGGCCGCCATGCGTGCGGGATCAGAGGGTTGTGGCAGAAAACCCAGCTTCATAACCGGATAAAAGAACTTGGCTTCCGGTACGGCGATGCGGATATCGCAGGCCAGAACCATGCCATTGGCCCCACCAGCCAGCGTTCCATTCAGTGCGGCAACCGTCAGGCAGGGTAACGCGGCGATAGCAGCCGACAACCGCTCCCACAGATCCGAGGTCGCCAGGCCGGCGCGCGCCTCTTCCAGATCGGCGCCGGCGCTGAACACTTTGCCAGCCCCGGTCAGGATCAGCGCACTTGCGTCGGTAGCGGCCTCGGCAATCTCGCACAGCTCGGTCAGCATCGCACAGGTCAGCGCATTTGCCTTGTCGGGGTTGTTGAGTGTGACTGTCCACAGCCCGTCCGCTTTGTTCAATTCAATCACGTCAATCCAACCCTTTGCCGAATATCCTCACGCCGCAGCGAAATTTCGGTGCCTAGAAACTCATCCGCGTCTGACGAACACATCCACAACAGCGCCCGCGCCGGCCAATCGGCGGGGATATGATCGGTCCAATCCAACTGGCTGACGGCGTTGATCCCGCTGGCCTTGATGACCCGCTGCATATCGGTTGCAACCGTGCCGGGCGACAGGCCCATGGCGCGGATCCCATGGGAGGATTCCTCAAGATGCAGACATTCCGTCAGCATCTTGGCCCCTGCCTTCGAGGCGCAATAATGGCTCCAGGCCTCGACTGGGTTCGACGCCGCACCGGAAGAGACCGTCAGGACAGTGCCGCCACCCGCGGCACGCATGACCGGCAGCGCGGCGCGCATTCCATGAAATACGCCCTTGAGGTTGATGTCGATCGCTTGACCCCAGGACGCGACATCGGCGCTGGATAAATGGAAAATCGGGTCAATGACACCAGCATTGCCTATCAGAACATCCAGCCCGCCAAACTTGTTCACACACTCCGCCACGGCCAGCTCGACCTGGGCGAAGTCACTGACGTCGCAGGCCAGTGCAATAGCGTTTTCACCAAGCAACGACGCCAATATCTGAATTTGATCCCGATTACGCGCCACTAGCACGACATTAGCCCCTGCTGCGGCAAATACGCGCCCTGCCTCGGCCCCGATGCCGCGACTGGCCCCAGTGATCAGTACGGTTTTCCCCTGCATAAGGTTCCAGTACCTCCATTGTCCTGAGAATTTATGAACCTCTATCCTGCGAACGGGGAATGGGTCCAGCCCTTCCCCCTTGACGCCCGCCGCCACCGGCATCACCATGCGCGCAAATTTGATCAAGAAGGGTTCTATGATGTCCGTTTTTCTCCGCCGCACCTGCGGCGCAGTTCTGGCCTACACTGTCATTTCGCAGGGGGCGCTTGCCGACGTTACTCCACAGGAAGTCTGGGATGACTGGCAGTCCTATCTGGCGCAGATGGGCTATACTGTATCAGGTGACCAGACAGATACCGGCAATGGTATCACCATCGAAAACCTGACAATGTCGATGGACCTCCCGGAAGAAGAGGGATCGTTCAGCATGGCCATGCCTGAAATGACCCTCACCGACAATGGCGACGGGAGCGTCAATATTGGTGTCCCGGAAAGTTTCCCCATGACCGTCACCGGCAATGTCGATGGTCAGGACGAGTCATTTACAGTCGATATCGAATACGTCCACAGCGGGCTTGTTATGACCGTCTCTGGCGATCCTGATGATGTGACTTACGATTACTCTGCAGACAGCCTTGGAATCAAGCTGGGTAACATCGAAGTCGACGGTGAAACGTTGGCGCCCGAAGTGGTCGGTGGCTACCTTGAAATGGCGGATGTGAGCGGCACCTCGCAAATGAAGATCGGCGAAAACCGCGATGTCGACCAAAGCTTTACGGCATCAGAGATGACCTACAGCTTGGCATTTCAGGATCCCGAAAGCGACGACGCTGGAAAATTCGACGGCACGCTTGGCGATCTGGCCTTCGACGGCACCAGCATTATCCCTTCAGATTTCAATTTCTCTGACCCGCAGGCATTCTATGACGCTGGCTTTGCCTTCTCGGGTCTCTTTACTTACGGATCGGGCCAGTCTTCGATGGCGGGCAGCAGCGAAGGCGAAGACTTTTCGATGGCCAGCGAATCCGAAGGCGGACGGCTTTCCGGCAGCATCGACGCCAACCGAATTGCTTATGACGTCGAACAAAACAGCGCCAAAATTGCTGTAACAACGGCGGAACTGCCCTTTCCAATCGAAATTGCCATGGAAAGTGGCGGTTTCAAGTTCGAATTCCCGGTACAGGAATCCGAAGAGATTCAACCCTTTGGGCTGGCGATAAACTTGACGGACTTCACCATGTCAGACGTGCTGTGGAGCATTTTTGACCCCGCAGCCGCCCTGCCACGCGATCCGGCCACGATTGCGCTGGACCTTTCCGGTACGGCCAAAGTGCTGACCAACTTCTTTGACCCCGAGGCCGTAGAGGCGCTTGAGTTTGCGGACGAAGCGCCGGGTGAATTGCACTCTCTGACGATCAACGAGTTGCTGGTCTCTATGGTCGGTGCGGAACTGTCCGGCGATGGCGACTTCACCTTCGACAATTCCAACACTGAGGAACTGGGCGGTCTGCCGACCCCCGCTGGCGTTGCGAACCTGCAACTGGTTGGTGCGAATGCCCTGATCGACACTCTGATCGGTATGGGTCTGATTGCCGAGCAAGACGCAATGGGCGCGCGAATGATGATGGGTCTCATGGCAGTGCCAGGGGAAGAGCCCGACACGCTGAATTCGACAATCGAGTTCAAGGAAGATGGTCAAATTCTGGCCAATGGACAGCGCATCAAATAAAAGAAACAGGGAAGGCGGCCCGGCTGCCTTCCCTTTTACGACGAGCGCCGGCGAACACGCCGGAACAGCACCGACCCACCGCTGCTGACACGTTGATCGTAGGCAAACCCAAGTGCCGAAAGATGATCGAAACAAGCCTTGATCCCATGCAATCCGATCTTACGGGTGTGGACCTCAAGATAGACTTTCTGGACATTCACAAGATCGACCCCGTCGAACAGAAACTTCTCGCCCCCTTCGATATCGACGATCAGCACGTTGGCTTCAAAGTCCCGCAGAATTTCTGACAGAGGGCGTTCCGGCACGCTGACCTCTCTGACATAGTCCGGATCAGGGTCCAGAGATGAGGACCAGAACGGTTCGCGTATGTAAAATCGGGCCGTTCCGGGAACCCGTGTATCGCCGAAGGCAACCGCGTTCACCACCTCGACATTCGCAATGTCATTTGCCTTGTGGACACGGCCGATGAATTCACACAGCGTCGGGTTCGCCTCGATGCACATTGCGTGGCGTACACCAAGTTGCGTCACCAGATAGGATGAGATGAAGCCGATCCCAGCGCCCAGCTCTACCACGCGATCCTTCGGGTCGATAAATTTCGGCAGACCAGTCACTTCGTCTTTTTCGTAACGCTCGGCCAGGATTGAACGCTTGACCTTAGGCGTAATTATCTGCGGATCATCGGGGATTGTAACCCCGCGCAGCGATAGATTGTTCTGCATGTTGTCGCCTGCCCGTTCTTCCTGCCCAGTCGTCTCATTCTCATCCACTTGGATCAACTACTAACCTACGGCTACGGACAAAACAGCGGAATTATTGCAGCCACATGCGAAATTCGCCTTTCTGGCCTTTCTGCAAACCCCCGAAAATGACCGCAGGTCTTGCGGGACGGACGGGCGGACGATAGGTCCAAAGAAACAAGACCGGAGGCCACATGATGCGCACACCCGAAGAGATCAGCCAACACCTGCTGGATGCGGCACGTAAGGCCGGGGCCGAGGCCGCGGATGCCATAGTGCTGGACGAGTCTTCGGTCTCGGTCGAGGTACGCTCCGGTGCGCTTGAGGCCGCCGAACGGTCCGAGGGTACCGATCTGGGGCTGCGGGTGTTTCTAGGCCAAAGACAGGCCATCGTCTCTAGTTCCGACAGCCGGTCCGAAACTCTGACAGCCATGGCCGAACGCGCCGTCGCCATGGCCCGCGAAGCCCCTGAAGACCCGTTTACCGGCCTGGCGAATGAGGCTCAGTTGATCCGGGATTGGGACATTCAGGCATTGGAACTGTGCGATCCCGCGCCGGAGCCCACAGCTGAAGATCTTCTGAATGATGCGCTGGCGGCGGAATCTGCGGCGCTGGCGGTTGAAGGCGTCTCACAGGTTTCGGACGCGGCGGCCGCCTATGGTACCCATCGGGTGCATCTGGCAGCCACAAACGGCTTTTCCGGCGGGTATGAGCGCAGCAGCCGGTCAACCTCCTGCGTAGCGATCTCGGGCCAGGGTACCGGGATGGAGCGCGATTATGACGGCGACAGCCGCACATTCCAAAGCGATTTGCGCAACCCGGACCAGATTGGTCGGACCGCAGGCGAACGTGCTGTGGCGCAGGTTGGCGCGCGCAAGCCTGCAACAGGCGTCTATCCGGTTCTGTTCGATGAACGGATTTCATCTTCGTTGATCGGGCATCTTCTGGGCGCCAGCAACGGTATCTCCATCGCGCGCGGCTCGTCCTGGTTGTCGGATTGTCTTGGACAGCAGGTTCTGCCGGAATATCTTTCGCTGATCGAAGACCCACATCGCCCGCGCATGTCCGGGTCGCGCCCCTTTGATGCCGAAGGCCTGCCCACACAACGCCGGGCGATCATCGAAAACGGTGTATTGACGGGCTGGACATTGGACCTGTCCAGCGCACGCAAGCTCAAGATGGCCTCGACAGGAAATGCTACGCGGGGCGTGTCTGGGCCTCCGTCACCAAGCAACTGGAACCTCAGCCTGACACAGGGCGAGCGCAGCCATGCAGAGCTGCTGCGCGATATGGGCACTGGACTGCTGGTAACGTCAATGATCGGATCGACCATCAACCCCAATACAGGGGATTACTCTCGTGGGGCTTCGGGCTTTTGGGTCGAAAACGGAGAGATCACCCATCCGGTCAACGAATGCACCATCGCCGGAAATCTGCGCGATATGCTTCTGCGGATTATTCCGGCGAATGACGCCCGCCCCTATTTGTCGCGTGTGGTCCCATCGTTGCTGATCGAGGGAATGACACTTGCCGGCAACTGACCTGCCCCTGCTGATTGACGCCGCGCGCGAGGCTGGAAAGGTCGCAACCCGGTATTCCGGGGCAAAAGCACAACGCTGGGATAAGCCCGATGGTGCAGGCCCGGTAACCGAGGCTGATCTGGCCGTGAACGCGATGCTCGAACAGCGATTGCCCTCTGCGCGACCGGGTTACGGCTGGCTCAGCGAAGAGACCGAGGACACCCAGCATCGCCTGTCCCGGGACCGGGTTTTTATCATTGACCCGATCGACGGCACCCGTAGCTTCACCGAAGGTTCCTCAACCTGGGCGCATTCCCTGGCTGTGGCGGAACATGGTCAGGTGACGGCGGCGGTCATTTACCTGCCCTTACGTGACCTGTTGTATGCAGCGGCCAAGGGCCAAGGGGCCACACTAAACGGCGCGCCGATTGTCGTATCGGACACCCAAGACATCACGACGGCCGAGATTCTGGCCGCAAAACCCAATCTGGACAGCCGGCACTGGTGTCAGGGCCGGGTTCCTCAATTCCGTCGAAACTATCGCCCGTCGCTTGCCTATCGGTTGGCATTGGTCGGGCAAGGTCGCTTTGACGGAATGTTGACACTGCGCCCCAGCTGGGAATGGGACATCGCGGCAGGGGATTTGATCGTCCAAGAGGCAGGTGGCATATGTACGGACCGGCTTGGCGCCCCACTGCGCTTTAACAACCCACATCCGCGCCTGAATGGTGTCATCGCGGCAAATCCGCCATTGCACCGGCAACTGGCGGATCAGATTGACCCAGACAGTGCGGGCATTGCGCCATGAGCAAACCGCGATCCCTTAGTCTGGCGGCCTATCGCGTGCTTTCGTGGGGCGTACCCGGCAACGGGGACCAACCCTATGTGCCCCGACCATCAGGAGATCTGATCTGGATTCACATCGCCAATCCGGGTCGCCTTCGCGCGATGATGGATTTCTGCCACAGGCTGCTGCAGTCGCGCCCGGGCCTGTCGGTTGTCCTGTCGGCCCCACCCGAAGCGGACTTGAGTCAGTGGGACTGCTCGAAATACATACTTGTGAACCTACCTTCGGAACAAACCGGCGCCGCGCGGGTGTTTCTGGACCATTGGCGCCCGAATATTGGCATTTGGGTTGGCGGCGGGCTGATGCCCAATGTGATTACCCGTGCCCACGAGCGCGAAGTGCCGTTGATCCTGATCGAAGCTGAAATCGACCTGAACACCGCGCGTGGGACCCGGTGGCTGCCCGATATCAGCCGGTACACTCTCGATTGCTTTCACCGAATTCTGGCTACCAGCAACGAAACGGCCCGGCAGATCCGCAAACTGGGAATCGCCTTCACCAAGGTCAGCGAGGCGCCTCCTCTGCTGATAAGTCCGAACCCTTCTCCGTGGCCCGAAGACGAACTGATCGAAACCAATCACGCCTTTTCAAGCAGACCCATCTGGCTTGCGGCCTGGGTGAAGGATAAAGAGTTCATCTCGGTCCTCAGCGCCCACCGTCAGGCCATGCGGATGCTGCCCCGGTTGACCTTAATCCTGCATGTCGCCGACATACAGGAAGCCGCCCCACTGCACCGGCGGCTCGAAGCCATGGACTTGCGCTGCATCAACTGGGACGATGGCGGCATGATTGAAGATACCACACAGGTCATCTTGTCCTCGGACCCAGAGGATTTGGGCTTGTGGTACCGTGTTTCGGCAGTGTCCTTTATCGGCAACTCGCTCGAACGGGGCGACGGGGGACAGGATCCGTTTGGTGCGACCGCCCTGGGATCGGCTGTCATACATGGCCCACATGTTGACCAGCATCAGACAGCCTACGATCAGCTGGACCAGGCAGGCGCCGCTTTGACGGTCAGAACCGCAACCGAACTTGGGGATGCCGTGGTAGAGTTACTTGCGCCTGACCGCGCGGCGGATATGGCTTTGGCAGGCTGGCAGATCGTGACCGACGGCGCGCCGCAATCAGATCAGCTGATCGAACTGGTACAGGACTATCTGGACGAACGGAGCACCGACGATGCGGGCACCTGACTTTTGGAACACCGCTCCGGATCAGTTGGACCTCAGGGCCCGGCTGCTGTCCCCGTTGGGACGGGTTTATGCGGCGGCGACAGCCCGCAGGCTGGCCTCGGAAACAGGTTTCAACCCAGGCCTCCCCGTTATCTGCATTGGAAACCTGAATGCAGGCGGGACCGGCAAAACACCAACCGTGATCTGGATGATCGAACAGCTGCGGGACGTGTGGCATCAGACCCATGTTGTCACCCGAGGCCACGGCGGCGCACTGACAGGACCTGTGCGCGTCGATCCTGGCAAACATACGGCGGCAGAAGTCGGGGATGAACCGCTGCTGCTGGCCGCATTTGCGGATGTCTGGGTGGCCAAGGACCGCGCCGCTGGCGCAAAAGCCGCTGCCCAGGCCGGGGCAACGGTAATCCTGTTGGATGACGGGTTTCAGAACCCCTCGGTCGCCAAGGATTTCTCGGTCATCGTAGTGGATGCCGAGCGGGGGTTCGGCAACGGATTGTGCCTGCCTGCGGGTCCACTGCGGGAACCGGTCGATGTGGGGCAGCAACGGGCCGATCTGGTGCTGTCGCTGGGCGGCACAGACGCGCAGACAAGGTTCGCCGCCCGCTGGGGCGACATGCTGACGGTTCCGCATGCCACCGGCGCGGTCGAGCCGCTGCAGACCGGAATGGAATGGACCGACACGCCAGTTCTGGCCTTTGCCGGTATCGGCCATCCGGAGAAGTTCTTTGCCACCCTGCGCCAACAGGGCGCCACCCTGCTGCGGGCCGAGGCGCTGGACGATCACCAGCCCCTGACACCGGCCCTGATGACACGGCTAGAGAATGAAGCGCGCCTGCTGGGCGCTCAGATGGTCACAACGGAAAAAGATGCGGTTCGTCTGCCAGCCGCGTTTCGCAGCAAGGTCATCACCCTGCCCGTCCGGCTAAATATGGACGAGGGCGACCGGGTCAAACAGTTGCTACTGCAGGTCGCGCCTTCGCCCTGAAGGCGACCGGCCCTGACAGGCCGGTCGTGTTTGGATTTAGCTGCCCAGTTCGGCGTCGATCAGCTTTTTGAATTCTTCATAAGACTGATTGTCGACCTTCTTACCGTTCACAATAAAGGATGGGGTTGCTCTGATGTCGTCGCGTTCTGCGTTCTCCTGATACCAAGCCACCAAGGTCTGCGCACGATTTCCGTCCTGCAGGCAAGCATCAAGCTGGTCATTGGTGATCCCAGCTAAACGTCCGATCTTGCGCAGTTCATCCACGATCTCCGCAGGTCCACCGGCACGGGTCCATTCAGCCTGATCCTTGTAGATCAAGTCGGAGATGCCGAAGAACTTCTCGGGGCCGCCGCAGCGCGCGACCATCGAGGCCCAAAGTCCGTATTTGTCAAAATACACTTCGCGGTAGGTAAACTTGACCTTGCCGGTGTCGATGTAGTCCTTTTTGATTTTCTTCAGCGGCCCCTGATGAAAACTCGCGCAATGCGGACAGGTATAGGACGCATATTCGATGATCTCGACGGGCGCGTCCGCGGACCCTTGCACCATTTCGATGATGGTCGAAGTGTCCAGATCGGCCTGTTGTGCCTCGGCGCTGCTGACCAGCGGGTTGGACGGAGAGGAATTTGACAGCGACAGCCAATAGCCACCTGCGGCTATGGCGACAGCCGCGCAGATTCCGATTGCAATACGGCTCATGAATCAGCCCTTTCTCAGCGTTTTTGCTTGGATAAAACGTTACGGCCCAGACGTTCAAGGGCTGTACGCAGATCGCCATCATGGACGCCCTGCGCAGCCCGATCTGCCTCGGCTGCAATTTCTGGTTCGATTGTGGGTTTCACCTGTTTCGGCTTGTGGTCGAAGCTGGCCTGCCCCTCGGCAAATCCTGTCGGAGCCGTCTGGGTGATGCGCACCCGGCTGATGGCATTATAGCCATAGACCGCATTCACCTTACCGCGCAGCTGTTCCTTCTGCATTTCCAGCATCGGCGCCTGCGGGCCGGTGGTCAGCACCGTCAGTGTGGCCCCCATACCGCCCTTGCCATAGCCCACGTTAACCGGCCGCGCGATCGAGGCCACATCCTGCCCCACGATCTCGGCCCAATGGGTCAACAGGCGTGAAACGGCGAATCCCCGGCTTTCCCCGGCGCGCCTGATCTGGCCGTTCAGCAATGTCGCAGTACGTTTAAATCCGCGTGTCGAAGAACGTCTGGGCTGCATCTGGTTTCCAACTCCTGTCTCTCTATTGTAAAGGGCAGAACACCGGGCGCCAGCGAAACCCGACAAGGAGATATGTAAAACTTGCGTGACACCCACGAAATTGACTTCAGCGATGAGTTGCTGGCCTGGTACGACCGCAATGCTCGTGAAATGCCATGGCGCATTGGTCCTGCCGATAGGTCTTCCGGAATGCGTCCTGACCCCTATCGGGTTTGGCTGTCCGAAGTCATGCTACAGCAGACAACTGTGGCAGCGGTGCGCGACTATTTCCTGCGGTTCACATCCCGGTGGCCGACAGTTGAATCACTGGCCGCAGCGCCTGACGAGCAGGTCATGGGGGAATGGGCCGGTCTGGGATATTATGCCCGCGCCCGCAATCTGCTGAAATGCGCGCGCGTTGTGGCTGAAAGTCATGATGGCTGTTTTCCCGACTCACACGATGAGCTGCTGAACCTGCCGGGCATAGGCCCGTATACAGCCGCCGCGATTGCAGCCATTGCCTTTGATCGTCCGGAAACCGTGTTGGACGGCAATGTCGAACGTGTCATGGCCCGCCTATACGACATTCACGATCCGCTGCCGGGGTCAAAACCACAACTCAAGCAACGGGCAGCTGCATTGACCCCAGCGGTGCGTCCGGGCGACTATGCGCAGGCCGTGATGGATCTGGGTGCGACTGTCTGCACCCCAAGATCCCCGGCATGCGGGAAATGTCCAATGCGCACGCGTTGCCGCTCCCGCGCTGCGGGTACCCAGGCCGATCTGCCCCGCAAAACACCGAAAAAGCCAAAACCCACACGTTATGGCCATGTCTACATCACCCAGACAGCGGACGGGGCGATGTTGCTTGAACGCCGCCCAGACAAAGGGCTTTTGGGCGGTATGCTGGGATGGCCGGGATCCGAATGGTCCGATGCGCCGTCTGACACCGCGCCATTTGCGGCGGACTGGCGCGTTCTACCGGGCGAAGTGCGCCACACGTTCACGCATTTCCACCTGATCCTGCAGGTTTGGGCAACCTCTTTACCGCCCGTTGCGGCACCGGAGGACGTGATCTTGCTTGATAAACATGCCTTTCGGCCTAGCGATCTGCCGACGGTCATGCGCAAGGCATTTGACCTCTGGCGCAACCAGTAACACATTATGCTGAAACACGACCTGCGGATAGTCTGTCCCGCGTCGACCGGAGCTTTTGATGATCGCATCTGAAACATTGACTCGCTGGCAATCCACCCTTCCATTCTGGGTCTCGTTTTTGCTGATTCCATTGATTTGGGCCACGGCCTTTGTGGGTGGCTGGTGGGTCCTGCTGGTGCCGCTTTCAACATGGTGGATATTTGCCGCGCTGGATCAGCTCACCGGGCTCGACCTCGAAAATGCGGACCCAGAGACGCCGGACAGCATGTTGCGCTGGTATATCCTGCTGACCAAAGCCTGGGTTCCGGTACAGTTCCTGACCCTTTACGGGCTGCTTTGGTATGTGACGCACAGCTCTCACCTGTCTTCACCAGAAAAGATCGGCCTGTTCTTTGGCATGGGTGTGATCTCGGGGACGATTGGAATCAACTACAGCCACGAACTGATGCACCAGCAGGGCCGGCTGGAGCGCGGGCTGGGAGACATACTGCTGGCCATGGTCCTGTACTCGCACTTCCGATCCGAACATTTACTGGTTCACCACCGCTATGTCGGAACCCCCCGCGACCCGGTCACCGCGCGGTATAACGAGGGCTTTCACCGGTTCTACCCGCGCGTCCTGTGGCAATGCCTGGCCTCCGCGTTCCACGCCGAGCGCGAGAAGCTGGCCCGCAAAGACCGCCCCTGGACCGACCGCACAAACCCGTTCTGGCGGTATTGGATGTTACAGTGTGGTATGCTGACCCTGGCAGGTTTGATTGGAGGATGGTCCGGCCTTGTCCTGTTCCTAATCCAGGCCGGCGTCGCCATCTGGCAGCTTGAACTGGTGAACTATGTCGAGCATTACGGGCTGACCCGAAAATATCTGGGCCAGGGGAAATACGAACACGTCCTGCCCTGTCATTCGTGGAACGCGTCGCAAAAAGCGTCGAACTGGCTGCTGATCAATCTACAGCGCCACTCGGACCATCACTACAAACCCAACCGTCGATTTCCACTGCTTCAACATCACGATCAGAACACCGCACCGCAACTGCCCTACGGATACCCAGTGATGACGATCGCCGCGATGATCCCACCGCTCTGGCGGCGTGTCATGAACCCCCGTGTGCAGGATTGGCGGCGCAGGTACTACCCCGAAGTCACAGACTGGCAACCCTACAACAAGTCACAAAACCCGATGCCAGGGCCCTGACCGCAGCGCGCCTCGGCGCGCTGCCCGGCCCAACGACTGGCCCTGCGTCTTTGATGCGTGATCCATCGACGAGAGAGCCTTGAGCTACATCACCCAAATATCCATCGGGTATTCAACACCGCGCACAGGGTGGCCCTTGTTTTCGGTAAATTCGGCTGTCAGTTCGGAGGCACTGCTCCCTTCCTGCTCAAGCTGCAGGCGCACCGCATCACTCAGCACGATCCGGGCCTGCAGCTCGCGGGTCATTGCCTCAAGTTTCGCAGCGACATTTACCGCATCACCGATCACAGCAAATTCCAGACGGTTGGCGCCAATATCCCCCAGAACAACCGAGCCATAATGGACACCGATGCCAACATGAATCTCGGGCTCTCCGGCACGTCTACGTTCTATGTTCCACCGGTCAATCACAGTCACCATGCCGCGCGCGCAGGATACCGCGTTGGTCGCATCCAACGGTGTCGTCACCGGGGTCCCGAAAGTTGCCATAAGACCATCGCCCAAGTACTTGTCCAATGTCCCATGATGGCGGAACACTTCGGCCTCCATCCTGGCGTGAAATCCACGCAGCACCTCGATCACGTCATAAGGATCACGACCCGCCGCATATTTGGTGAACCCCACAATATCGATGAAGAGCACTGCAACATTCTCTTTTCGCACCTGTTTGAGCGGATCATCATTTTGGCTCAGTTCCTCCACCACATTTGGTGAGAAATATCGCGACAGGTTCGCTCGTTCCCGTTCCAACCCAGCATTGGTCATCAGCAAATGATTGAGCCGCCGCATCGACACGCCCAGCGTCACCGCCACCATCAAGAACACAATCACTTGCTGGATTCGGATCGAAGATCTGAAACTATTTGGATCCAACATCTCGGCTACATCCGGATACCCCTGCAAGGCCTCGGCCACTTTCTCACTTATGCCGGGAATCGGAAACGCAACCCACCAGGCGATCACCCATCCGGTAGTCCAGATTATTGCAGTCCATGTGCCTATGGCAATCACCGTGCGCCAGGAATAGGCCATGGTTCCTGCTGCAAGAATGACGAAGAAATACTGAAAGTTGTCAAACCGGAATTGCATTGCCAATGGGCGCACATCATCGCTGAACGGGTTGGGAATGATCATTCCCAAAGTCATAATCAAAAGGTCAACAAAGATTAGTAGCAGCTCTGTCCGAGATTGCCCCACACGGCCTGCCCGTCGGATCATCCAACCATTTGCGCAAATCAGCAAAAGGATGAAATGATACCAAAGGACCTCCCAATGCGGGTTCAGGTATATCAGCAAAAGGCCAGTCAGACCCATTGCGATCCAGCGGGCCCGGACAGCAAGCTCCAGCCCCTCGCGCTTGTGCCGTTCCAGCGCAGCTTCGGTGTATTTATTCTCGATTTCTACTTCGTTCGGACGGGTGAAAAAGAACCGCCTAGCCCGAGGTTCGCTGGCTGCTGTGTCCGACATTGCGAAAGCTCCTACACTGCGCCGATTGCTTCATTAGGCTCATATCGGAACTCATCAGGGAAAGAAACAAAAGACCCCGCCGTTGATCGGCGGGGCAAGGCTTAGTGCCTTGTGTCAGGCCACAGGCACCGGCGGTATTGGTCTATCAGTTGTGCATCTCGGACCGGATCTGCTGACGCAAGACGTCGATCGGCACGGTTTTGCCGTCGCGCTTGAAGCACCAGTAGGTCCAGCCGTTGCAGGAGGGCGCATTCTCGAGATGGGCGCCAACCTGATGGATCGAACCCTTGATATTTTGCCCCACCAGTGTCCCATCGGCGCGGACCTTGGCCTTGTGACGCTGGTTCATGGAATAGAGTTCCTCGCCCGGGCGTAGCATGCCTCGCTCGACCAACTGGCCAAAGGGCACGCGTGGCTCGGCGCGTTTGCTGGCGCTGACCTCCAGCGCCTCGCGGTCGAATTTACGCACTTTCGCGATGCGCTTTTCAGCCACTTTGCGATAACTTTCTTCGCGCTCGATCCCGATGAATTCGCGACCCAGCATCTTGGCCACGGCCCCCGTAGTCCCGGTGCCAAAGAACGGGTCCAGAATAACGTCACCCGGATTGGTTGATCCAACCAGCACGCGGTGCAGCAATGATTCCGGTTTCTGCGTCGGATGCGCCTTGTCGCCGTTTTCATCCTTGAGCCGTTCATGGCCAGTGCAGATCGGCAGCACCCAGTCGCT
This sequence comes from Ruegeria sp. CDSA020, assembly GCF_059612345.1. Classification (NCBI taxonomy): domain Bacteria; kingdom Pseudomonadati; phylum Pseudomonadota; class Alphaproteobacteria; order Rhodobacterales; family Roseobacteraceae; genus Ruegeria; species Ruegeria sp. CDSA020. The sequence continues at coordinate 55,768 of NZ_JBXWQK010000007.1, read as the reverse complement.
GCGCATCTGGACGCCTTCGTTCAACGCTTTCAGTGCCTCATAGTTGAAGGTGTATTTCGCCCCTTCACGCTTGGAGGCCCAGATCATTGTCTCATGCGCATTGGTGAACCGCTTGCCACGGAAATTCGGCATCGGGTTCGATTTGCGCCAAACTACATCGTTGAGGATCCAATACCCAGCATCCTGCAACGCAGACCCAACGCGGAAAATGTTGTGATACGATCCAATCACCCAGATCGCGCCATTGGGCTTCAGCAGGCGATGGGCCGCCTTCAGCCATTCCCGCGTGAACTGGTCGTAGACGCCAAAGCTGGAAAACTGGTCCCAGTGATCATCGACTGCATCCACTTGGCTGTTATCGGGGCGGTGCAGTTGCCCTTTCAACTGCAGGTTATATGGGGGATCGGCAAAAATCAGGTCAACCGATGCCTCGGGCAGACTGTTCATCACTTCGATGCAGTCCCCGGATAGAATCGTGTTTACAGGGAGCGCTGTCGCGCCCTTTTTGGTGGTCGTTGTCATATCGCTGCCTCAAGTTCCACGGCGCTTATGCGCTCATTTGGTTGAGACAAGGATGAGTCAAAGACGATTCGCCGTCAATTTCTTTTTTGAATCAGCGGCTTACGATTTACTCTTGATACAACATATTGTGGACGGGCTTGAACGAAACTCTATGGTGAGGGGTCACACCAAGATTTCGCAGCGCATCCTTGTGTTGTTTTGACGGATAACCGGCATTTGTCTCCCAGCCGTATCCCGGATGCTGTTGCGCCAAATCCACCATCAGTTGATCGCGCCAGTTTTTGGCAAGGATCGAAGCTGCGGCGATCGACACGGAATGGGCATCGCCTTTGACCACTGCCTGCGCCGGAATGGCCAGTCCGCGCGGAATCATATTTCCGTCGATCAACAGATAATCCGGGGGGGGATCCAGCGCCGCCACCGCGCGCTCCATCGCCAGATGCGAGGCACGCAAGATGTTGTGCTCATCAATCTCGGCCACCGAAGCCTCGGCCACCGCGAATTCGGCGCAGCCACGCAGGGCAGTATCCAATGCGGCCCGGCGCTTGGCCGAGAGTTTCTTTGAATCGTTCAGACCTTGGGGAATTTCCGCAGGATTCAGGATCACTGCAGCAGCCACAACAGGACCGGCCAGCGGCCCCCGCCCAACCTCATCGACGCCGGCAATCCGCAGATATCCCTGCGCAAGCGCGGCTTTTTCAATCTCATAATCTGGTGTGGTCATGTTTTGGGAAAATCCTGTTTTCCCCCATTGCGCAAGAAAAAAGAGAGGACAGCAATCGCTGCCCTCTCCGACGTGATGCTTCTAAGGCACCACTCCTGCTCGAACCGTATTACTTGTAAACGACGCGGTATCCCTGTTGGCGCAGGCAGGCGGGTTCATAGGCCCGCTTGACCTTATTGCCATTCCAGAAACCGACCTTGCACTTTTTGGGCAGGCTATTGGCGTATCTGTAGTGCTTATCTAGGCAGCGCGTCCCCAGAAGCGGGCGCTTTTTGCCATAGCCCTTGAAGGTTTCCAGGCACCGTTGCGGCAGACTATAGCGCGCAACACGCTCGGGCAAGGGACGGATATGGTTCGGCCGATGCCTGGGGGTCCTCTGGATGTGCTGTTTGGGGGCCTGATACACGTGGTTGTAGTTGCGGGTAACCTTTTTGCTGTCGCCTTGCTTGTCAAAATGATGGATGGCAGCGCCAATCAAGGCAATCGCCGCCAGCCCGCCAAGAATATCTTCTGCATCAGCGGCACGGGCCTGGGATGCAGAAACGCCGGTGATTGCGACTGCAGAGGCGATGATCAGAGCGATGAATTTCTTATGCATGGTGCTGTCCTTTCGGGTACTCGGTGGACGTGATGACAGTCCGTAAATTCGATGACCTGACATTGGGGGCGTCCCCTTCAGACAAGCAATAACGCCGTTTTGTTATCCGATATCAGACCGCGAAACCCCTTTGCGTTATTGAATATCAACCAAAGCCATGCGCAGGATGCAGCCTATGAAACAGATCCTCTCTTCTCTGGCCATCGGGGCCCTGATATCGCTTGGCTCCATGGCGTCAGCAGCGGACTGCTATGCCGATTACAAGGCCAAGCAGGACAATCCGTTGCGCCTGCATTATGGCGTCATGCAGGTTTCGTCCTGCGGCAAAGGAAAAGCCAAAAAAGAGGTCGCGCAACGGCTGCGCGGCTCGGGCTGGACCCTGCTGAACGTCATGTCCGTTTTTGGACCGGAAGGGTTGGATAAAAGGAAGGCCAATGCCGGAAAATTCTATCTCCGTTACTGAGGCACGGCGCTCGGGCGTCAGGTTGGTTGGCGCGGGCATCACGGTAATCGTTGTCATACTTGTGGCCTCTGCCGCCTTTCTGTTGTGGACATTGCCAGATGCAAACGCGTTCAATGCCCGCGTCGAACGTCTGTTCGTCGAGAGTGATCTGACCTCGCTGACCGAGATTCGCCTACTCGAGGTTCTGGCCCAGTCCGGCACTGCCTTTGCCGATACATTGTCCAGTTACCGCATGGTTATCTTTGTTTTGCTGGTTTTCGCCACTGCAATGCTGATTGCTGCGCTGGTGTTTCTGGTCATGCTGGTGCTGTTGAACCGACGCATGGCACAGATTGAGCGCACTGGGATTCAGGTCACTTCACTTTTGATCAGCCGGGAAGAGAATACCGTCTATCTCAATAACATGGATTTCAAACTGACAGCGTCGGCGATGGAAACCCTGTCAGTTCTTGCCGAATCCCGGTTGGATGACGAGGTTCTATCCGGCATTCAGATCGAGGCGATGATTTCCGGCAAAAGCACAGCTGATTGTGACGAGGCTGCTGGCGCGACGCGGATCAAGCGCCTGCGCGATGCTTTGGGCAATCAGATGGTCAGCGAGTTGCTGGTCAAGAACATTGCTAAAAAAGGCTATATGTTGTCGATCGAAAAAGATGTCATTCAGATGATTTGATATTGGGAAAATCCTGCTCTGCCCCTTGGAAAACACGGATCAAACGCCCATCCTATAAAGACCCGTGCCGGGGAGGATGATTATGAACGTTCACGTGACTCCAAATATCAAAGGCTATGGGATCTCGGTCGAACCACTTGTCGGCCGTATCGCAATCTACCGGGATGAGATCCTTCTGGCTGAAAGCTTTGATGCCAAGGTAATGTACGAAACTCGGTTGCCGCCGATGATCTACATCCCCCGTCAGGATGTACATGTCGATCTCAGCGATGAGACCGAACTTCAGACATTCTGCCCGTTCAAAGGCACCGCCACTTACCACGATGTCGTTCTGGCGGATCAACGATTGGCCAACTCCGTCTGGGCTTACGAGAATGCCCTGCCCGAAAGCGCCGCGATCCAGGGCCATATCGGCTTTATGCCCACCGCATATACGCGGATTGAGCTGGGTGAAAACAACCTGCGCAACCCGGAAGACGGCAATATCAGCGGGCCGCTGATTGATTGGCTGATGCGGGGGGCCAGTGATCTCAGCACGCCCGAAGCATTCACCAAAGCGCTGGCCGAGAAGATGCTGGAACATGGAATTGCCATTCAGCGCCTCAGTATCCTTGCCTGGTCCCTACATCCGTTGATCGCGGGCAAACACTATATTTGGGAAAAGGGTGAAGCCGAGATTTCGACCAATGTGCCCACCTATGAAATCCACGACCACCCCGCCTATATCAACAGCCCTCTGCGCCACGTGTCCAACGGTATGGGCGGCGTGCGCCAAAGGCTGAATGACGAGAACCCTCAGCACAGCTTTCCAATCATGGAAGACCTGCGCGCCAAAGGGGCGACTGACTATGTCGCGATGCCCCTGCCATTTTCCGACGGGCGCACCAATGTCTTGACGCTGACTTGCGATCACCCCGACGGGTTCACAACGGCCAATCTTGGGCTGGTGTTCGAATGCTCCTCGGTGATTGCCCGGTTCTACGAAGTTTTCATGCAGCGCGAAAACGCCCAGGTATTGCTGGAAACCTATGTCGGAAAGCGGACCGGCGCGCGTGTCCTGGGCGGAGAAATCCGTCGTGGCGACGGTGATGAGATTGATGCAGCCATCATGTTCTGCGACTTGCGCAATTCTACCCTGTTGGAAGAAAAGTTGGGCCGCGCCGCCTATATCAATCTGCTGAATGACTTCTTTGAAACGGTCTCGGACATCGTCGACGAAAACGGTGGTGAAGTTCTAAAATTCATCGGGGACGCTGTTCTTGCTGTATTCCCGGCAGGCGAAGATTCTACCTTAGCCCGCGAAAACGCGCAGCGATCAGCAGTTGGAATCGTTGAAAGGCTTGGAGAGCTGCGCAAGTCCGGGTCGGACATGCATTGCGACTGTTCGATTGGTGTCGCTTATGGGCGCGTAACTTACGGCAATATCGGGTCGCGCGAACGGTTAGACTTCACCGTCATCGGACAAGCGGCAAACGTCGCCGCACGGCTTGGGGAATACAGCAAGATCGTGAATCACAGGATCGTTGTTACCAAAGACATCGTGCCGGCCTGTACAGACGCTTTGCCACTTGGAGAGGTCAAGCTGCACAACGTGTCACAACCCGTGTGCTCATACGCGCTCAAAACCTCGGCGGACGCGATTCTGAACGGCTAGTCGCGCGAAGTTGCGTTTGATACTCACGCATCTTGCGATAGGGACGGCACTATCCGCCCAGTAGAAGCAACGCGGTTTGGGCCGGGGAAATTGTGCTTTGAAGCTGCGCGATCTGACTGCGCGCAAGGTATCTGTCGGTCAATTCCCCGATCGCCTCTTCATCCGCGAACTGCGCTAAATCGTCAGATCCAGTCAGGTTCGACAACCTATCCTTGAACACCTCAAGCTGCTTGTCGATGTCCAACTGACCAAAGCTTGAGGGCAACCCAAGCGCCGTCTCCATCATCTTTCGCAACGGCGGAAGGCCCATCAAGTCGAACCATTTCGTGTCACCACTGCTGGCTTGCGATGCCAACTCAGCCAGCGCATGTTGTGCATACAGGGATATGCGCATTGACTCGTCCTGTTCACCCACGGCGACCTCAAAGCGTGAGGTCACGTTGTCCCGGGCAATATCCTCCATAAATGTCGAAAGAATGGTTCTTCGAATTTCGCCAGGGCCCAGTCCAAATGCCTCAGAGAATTCACGGTATCTTTTATCAGATAGGCGATTGGACAATGCATCATCTGCGCTTGTTCCATCTGACAGGATTTTCTGGATGAAATAGCGGTTGTCGATGTCGCTCTCCAGACCAAATGCGCCCAAGGCAACCTGTAGCAGCCGGCGGTCAGAAACCAGATCTTCAGCCGTCTGAACCTTGCCGATGTTTTCCCGGAAATACGTCGCCTCACGCTCATTGACCGACGAAGAGGAAAAGCTGTTCAACTGGCCTTCGTAGGTGCGTTGAAGGAACCGCCAGCCAACAATGCCACCTGAGGGTATGACCGGCTGAAAGGTCATTGCTGGTAGGCCATGAGGCGCTCTTCTCGCGGTAGCAGAGCACGCAGGGATTTAAGGCATTTGTAATACTGCTCGGCCAACAAGGCTTCGGTTGCCTCGGCCAAAACTCTGCGGCTGTCCGCATCCGTAAACACTTGGCTCAACTCTTCCACCCGACGCAGCAGTTGTTGGCGGGCGCTTTCAGCTTCCATGTCTCCAGACAGAACCAGTTGCGTCGCATAGCACACTCTGCGAACGGGTGTGTTCACCTCATCAGGATGTATCGCATCGCGCAAACGCAGGACATTTGCCTGTGGTGTCATGATTGAAAACCGACTTCTACGATCGCCGTTTTCCACAACTACACCATTAATCAGCACGCGTTCTTTTGGGGCAAGCTTCAATACCAAACCCGCCATCAATTCGCACCCATTTGCCGAAGGCCTTTGAGAACGGCCATGTTTATTTCCAGAAGGGGCTCTACCGAAGCCTTATTGCTGAGTATCTGGCTGCTGTGCTGTTCGGTGAACTCAGCTAGATAGAAAATCCGGGCGCGAAGGTCATTCGGCAAGGCGTTATCGGAATCGGCAACCCCGTTTGCCAACACAGACCAAAGCCTCCGGTTTTCATGCAAAGCCTGAACAAACGCTCCAAAGTCGGTTTTGTGCCGCGCGGCCGCAGCCTTCAACCGATGCGTGATCTTGGAAATCGCCTCATATTCCGTATCACGCGGTGTGCGCGTCGGAGCAGCGGTCTGCGCATAGACGCGTTGTGCAAGAGTTTGCGGTGTCACTTGAAATCCTTCCAAAAGGCCGTCTTACGGCGGTCAAAGCCGGGGCGCGTTTCCACGCCCCGGCCAGGGTCCTGAACTTAGCGGAACAGCGACAGGATCGACTGCGGCGCCTGGTTGGCAATCGACAACGACTGCGTTGCCAGTTGCTGCTGTACCTGCAGGGCCTGCAGACGGGCCGAGGTTTCTTCCATATCAGCGTCAACCAGCGCTCCGATACCGGACTTGAACGAGTCAGAAAGATTCGAGATGAATTCTTTCTGCGTTTCGATCCGGCCCTGAGACGAACCGAACGCCGCAGATGCATCAATGGACGTGTCGATCAAGGTCTCGATAGTACCCAGCGCCGCCTGAGCACCAGCATCTGTCGAAACATCAATCGAAGCCAACGCCCCCAGGCCACCTGCATTGGCATTGGTGAACTGCGCCGAGACAGTAACGTCCCGATCAGCGTCGGCACCAGCCGTCGCAGCACCGGTTACAAATGTCAAAGTGCCCGGGTTGGCCGAGTCATAGTCGATTGCGACACCCGTGATCCCCAGGGAATCGATCTGATTTTTCAGGCCAACGGCAACAATGGCATCCGTATAAGCGGCGTCATATGTTCCAGATGGGTCCAGATCAGCAGCTTGCACCGTGTAGGACGCAACCTTGTCACCAATAGTGATAGAGATCTTGTCACCAGCAGCAAAGTTGTCCGTTGAACTGTCCACCACGATGTCGCCGGTTCCACCAGCTTTGTCCATCGTGAAGCCCGCGGCGTCATTGTCGGTTGTGACGTTGTCCGAGCCGGCCAGAACACCTTTGCTGGCATACCCACCTGTGGACAGGTTCTGCGAGGCCACCGAAATCGAAGATGCGGTTACGTTGCCACTGGAGTCACGATCCAGAGACGACAGGATCGAGGCTGTACCCGCCGACCCGTCAACCAGGTTAAGCCCGTTAAACTGCGCCGCTCCAACCACCGATGCGATCTGATCTTTAAGAGCAGTCACGTCGTCATTGATTTTGCCGCGGTCAACATTGTCTTCCTGTGCCGCAACGATCTTCTCTTTCATCTGGGACAGCAGGTCAGTGACTGTCTCGGACGCGTTCCGGGCCACCGCAACGGTCGATTCACCCAGTGCCAAACTGTCTTTGATGGCGTTGAACCCCTTAACGTCCGACTCCATGACTTTGGAAATCGCCCAGACGGCTGAATTGTCCTTGGCTGTGGCGACGTCTTTACCGGTCGAAATCGCGTTCTGGGTCTGCGCCAGGTTCCTGTTGACCGATTTCAGGGTTTGCAGCGCAACCATTGCGCCGTTGTTTGTCAGAATGCTGGACATAGCTTTCTTCCTTTTCCGTTCGGGCCTTTTGCGCCCTTGCTTACCCCGCAACATGTACGGGCTTTGACGTCTTTCTGATCACTGCGACCCGCCGTCGGGCTTTTCGCGCCATCTGAGTTTCCAGATGCAGGATCACCTTTGACGCCGATCTCCTAACGGAGTGCTAAGACTCGAAAATCAGAAAGCTCGGATTTGATTCAATCCTCGCGCTAGGCCCGCTTTTCCAGCTTTGCGTGACTGCGAACGGTAAAATCGCTGCGTTGCCCATCCGCTCCATAAGTACTGAATTCCTGACGCACTCGGCGCAGTTCAGCCATGCGCCCGGCAACCGCCCGAATCCCTTCGGCCGCATTGTTCAGCAGAGCCTGATTCCGGTCGACTTTCTTTTGAACCCCGATCAGTTCATCACTATCAATCACCTCAAGATCATTGATCGCACCGATCAGCTTTTCCTTTTCCGGGACCATGTGATTCAACCGATCCAGATCCCCGGTCACCAAGGCGTTGCGTTCAAGGTCCAGAACTTCTTCAAGAGATTTGATCAGGTCATGTTCAGACTTGTTAGGCATTGGTATTCTCCATCATGGACTGAAACAGGATTTCGGACAGGCCAACACCGCCGGACCTGGCAAGCTGCAGTGCCTGCTGCTGAACAAGAAACGATGAAAACTGGTCTTCACCCGCACCGCCGCCGAACGAATCTCGGGATTCGCCCAGACCTGCGGACTTAAGCATTTCAGACAGGAACGCCGCCTCAAGCTCTACCGCAGCATCTTTCAGCTTTTGCTCAACAGACAAGGGCTGCGGCGCCGCTGGAATACCAGATAGCTTCATCGCTTTCTCCGAAAATTGCATCGAACTTTCTGGATCAAATATGAAAGCGGTTAAAATAAACGTAACTTCCTGCGGGCAAATTCCTGGTTACGCAAACCGGAGCCGGAGCAAAATGCCCAACCCTCTTATATTGTCCACATCCTCGACCGCCAGCGCCGCAAAATCTGAAACTGCCGCCAAGGGACACCCAATCTCGGAAGGGGCTGACACCTTTGCTGAGGTAATGGAGCAGGAATTGCAGCGTTCCGAAGGTGACAGCTTGAATGAGGACGTGCCCGAACTGACCATTAATGCCGAGGTGCAGGTTGAAGAGGATGTGGTCGAAGAAGACTCTGTTGATCTTGCGACCAGCCTGTCGGGAAAACCTGTAACTGACCCGCCCACCCGCGCGCCGGCGCAGGACGAAGAGATGGCACCTGAGGAAACGCCGGCATCGCTGCCCGAACCTGACAAGGCCGTAATACTCGCAGCGCCAAACAATGCGACCCCCGATCCTCGGGGTGATGCGCTTGGAAACGCGGCGCAACGCGCCCGATCTGAGGTTCCGGCTTTGTTGCAGGCGAAAACCGCTCAGCAAAACCCGGAACACAATCTGACGCAAACCGCTATTGCAAAGGGCTATCGGACCAAGGCGTCGATACCCTCGGATTCTGCGTCCGAAAAACCCGAAGTGCCAGAACCAAAGCTGGTTTCGCGAGATACACCCGATGCGGCTCGGGCTCCCAAAGCCACCGGTTCACCGCCGACAACGCAATCCGTTCCGACATTTGTTCAAATACAACTGATGGCGTCTGCCAAGGTGCAGGACGTTGATTTGGTATCAGACCCGGATGCCGAGGGGATTCTGCCCGCGCGCGAAAGCCAGCCATTTTCAACGGCACGAGATACGTCAGCAAGCCATCAGCACTTTTTAACCTCAGCACGGGCAGAAACGGCGCGGGCAATCGCGGGGCAGATGGCCGCTGCGATACATGCAAGACCACAATCCGGCACGATTGAACTGACCTTGAATCCGGAAGAGCTGGGCAAGATCTCAATCGTCATGAATGGCCGGGAAGACGGGTTGCAGATGACGATCGCAGCCGAGCGGCCGGAAACTCTGGAAATGATGAGGCGACATCTTTCGGTTCTTGAGACTGAGTTCAAAAACCTCGGGCTTGGCGATCTGTCTTTCAATCTGGGTGGTTCGTCAGACGGCCAGTCCGAAAGCGCGGATAGACACGCAGATTCCGGTCTGAATACAACCCAGACCGAAATGGATCAGGCCAGCGAGCCGGTCTTAACCCGGATCGGCCATAGTGGCCGCGTTGATATGAGGCTTTGAGCATGATCACACCCGCACAGAATACAAGCTCTACCGCCGCGCAGGCACAGTCTTCGGCGAAATCTGGAACATCCGGCCTGGCCTCGGATTTTGAAACCTTCCTTCTGATGCTGACCGCCCAGGCCCGCAACCAAGACCCGCTGGAGCCGCTGGATTCATCGGAATACGCCTCGCAACTGGCTCAATTCTCGATGGTCGAGCAGCAGGTTCAAACCAACGATCTGCTTACTGCGCTTGCCTATTCACTTGGTAGCGTCAACCTTGAAGAGCTTGCCAGCTGGGTCGGGATGGATGTGCGAACCGCCTCGGCCTTTCATTTCGACGGTTCACCAGAAACGCTGTATGCGCAGGCCGACCCCGGGGCGGACAGCGCCTATATGGTGATCCGCAACGAGTCCGACGAGGTCGTTGAACGCATCGCTGTTTCAACGACGGAATCCGAGTTTGTCTGGGCCGGAACCGATGACGACGGCACCCCGTTACCGACAGGAAATTATACCGCAACAATGGAAAGTTATGAGGGCGATGAACTGCTGTCTGAACGCATCGCCGCAGCTTATAATCAGGTTCTGGAGGCGCAGGTCGGCACTGATGCAGTGTTGCTGACGCTCGCTGGAGGAGAGGTGGTGCCAGCAGGAATAGTCACTGCGGTGCGAACAGGAGCTTGATCTACGGTTAACGACAGGCGAAACCAAGGCAATGCCCGACTCGTTGACTGATTGGTGATCTCCCTGCCTCAAATACCGTCCCCACCGCGCGACCTTGTTGCTCAACTTGTCAGGCTCGGATTTGCCAGCGCTGGGGCACAGTTCGAAACTCTGTATGGTGGCAGGACAAACCGGGTGTGGAAGGTGCTGGGCGACGACAGTGATCAAGTATTGAAACTGTACCGCTCGGACCTGGAAAACCCATTGTTTCGCAACGATCCCGCATTGGAGGCCGCCTGTCTGCGGGCACTGGCTTCTTCTGGGGTTGTGCCGCGATTGCGGGCAACGGGACAACATGACAACGGATATTGGGTGTTCTACGACCACGCACAGGGCACCCCCTGGCGGTCTGACCCGGCCCCAGTGGCCCGGTTGCTGCACCGCCTGCATTCGCTCAACCCAAACATAGAGAACGCACCCGCCGGTAAAAACGGTAGCGCAGATCTGGCCGAACATGGTCAAAGCATTCTGGCGATGTGCACATCGGATCGACGGACTCAGCTGGAAAAGATGCAACCACAGCATCATATTTTCCGGTCGGATCATACTTGCCTGATTCACGGCGACCCGGTGGCGGGAAACATCCTCGTCGCATCCTCTGGTCTGACGCTGATTGACTGGCAATGCCCAGCCGTTGGTGATCCTTGCGAGGACCTTGCGCTGTTCCTGTCACCCGCCATGCAATATCTTTACAGAGGTGCGGTTTTGACCGTTGAAGAGCAAAAGTCCTTTCTTTCGGCGTATGACCGGCAGGAAACCGTAAACCGCTACCGGTCTTTACGCCGCTGGTACGGGTGGAGGATGGCGGCCTACTGCCTATGGCGCGCAGAACATGGGGCACCAGATTATGAACAAGGGCTCGAGCTGGAACTGGCCGCTTTGTGAATGTCAGAGGTCGGCCAGTGCCATTAGCGCATAGGCTGGCGGCATCAGAGCCCGCCGCCAGGACCCAAGTGGAAAACGCCGCGGGGGTCGGGCCATTGGCTCAGGCAATTCCGCATCCTGTCCAAGCACCATGCGACTAAGCGCCCGCCCACAATAGGTACCCATCGCGACACCGTTTCCATGATAGGCCAGCCCGGCAAACATCCCATTCTGACCCGGAACGGGCCCTGCGAACGGCGTCAGGTCCTGGGTAAGGCACACCATCCCTGACCACATATTGGTCACGTCCACATCGGCCCATGCCGGAAACATGGCCTTGAAATCACGCTGCACCTTTTGGCGGATCGCAGCCTCGGCCTTAGGTGATGAGCGCAGGCCACCGCGCATCCCAAACAGAAACTGTCGATCCGGCATAAGACGAAAATAGTGCAGAAGATTTCGTGTATCGTAAGACATCTGATCCGAGGTCCAGCCCTGCGCCGACACCTCAGCCTCGGTCAATGGGCGGGTCACCAGAACGGTTGATTGCGCTGGCATATAGCGCCCAGACAGCCATTCAGGCATATTTTCACTGGAATATCCGTTGGTGCAGATCAGTACATTCGACGCTTTGATCCGCCCTGACCCGGTTCGAACATCAAAGCTCGCGCTGGTTTTGGTGATGTCTCTGGCCATGGTTTTCTGAAAAAATCGGACCCCAACGGAAGCGGCCGCATTTGCAATGCCGAACAGGTATTTCCGGGGGTTCAGACCAAATCCGACCGGCACGCTATAGCCCCCGAAAAAATCCCCTCCCAACCCGAGCCCGGGCAGGTCGGCCGCCTCATGCAAGCAGCCCCCGTCATCCGCCGAGCGTCGCAATTTCTCCATGGCGCGGGCGGTGTGGGCCAGGGCGGTCTCGCCCTTGGAATGAACGTCCGCTTCGATCTGATGCGCCTCAAGCAGGTCGGCGACAAGATTGACCGCATCCACTTCGGCCCGGGCAAAGCTTTCGGCCCCCTCGACCCCATATCGCCGAGCCATGCCACGATCGCTCAGCTTTGACCCACCTCGGCAGCAAAACCCACCATTGCGACCCGAGGCACCCCACCCCGGCGTCTCCGCCTCGAGAACTGCGACGGATAGGCCTGCCTGCCCCAGGAAAAGCGCGGCTGTAACACCTGTGAACCCGCCGCCGATGATGGCGACATCCACGCTCAGATCATCCTGCAACACCGGCCAGTCCGGTGCTGCGATAGTTTCATCCCACCAGCACCCTGATCGCGGTCCAGATCCATAGGTATACTCAGGGAACAGGCGTTTCATTCCGCACGCACTGCCGCCATCTCATCCTGTTTCTGCCGGACCATCGCGCGCTTGGTGACCAAAGATGCTGCTATGACACCGACCGTCACGACCGCAATCATGATCGTGGATAGCGCATTGATTTCAGGGCTGACGCCCAACCGCACAGCTGAGAAAATCTTGATCGGCAGAGTCGTGGCTGACGGGCCCGATGTGAATGATGCGATCACCAGATCATCCAGCGACAGCGTAAAAGCCAATAGCCAGCCTGAAATCACCGCCGGGGCGATGATCGGCAGGGTGACAAGACGGAAGGCTTGTGCGGGTGAGCACCCAAGATCCAACGCTGCCTCTTCCAGAGACTGGTCAAACGTGACCAGACGTGAGGATACAACAACCGACACGAAGCACATTGAAAAGGTCGTATGTGCCAGCACGATGGTCAAAATACCCCGGTCCAGTCCAATTCCGATGAACAGCAGCAAAAGCGACAGGCCAGTGATCACTTCGGGCATCACAAGAGGCGCATAGATCATGCCCGAAAACAGAGTCCGGCCAAAGAACCGCCCACCGCGTACCAGCACATAAGCCGCCGCCGTACCCAGAATGGTAGCCAGGGTCGACGAGAATACTGCAACCCGCAAGGTGACCCAGGCAGCATCAAGAAACGCTTCGTTCTGGACCAACTCACCATACCATTTGGTCGAAAATCCAGCCCAAACCGTGACCAGTTTGCTTTCGTTAAAAGAGAAGATGATCAAAATGAGCATCGGGATATAGAGAAACGCGAAACCAAGCGTCAACGAGACGACGTTGAACCAGCTTAACCTGTTCATTGCTCAGCCTCCGTCTGTTTCTGCTGGTTGCGCTGGAACAGCACGATGGGAATCACAAGGATCAGCAACAGCACAACTGCCACGGCACCGGCCACCGGCCAGTCGCGGTTCGAGAAGAACTCCTCCCACAACACTTTGCCGATCATCAATGTCCCGGATCCTCCGAGCAATGATGGGATCACAAATTCGCCGATCACCGGAATCATCACCAGGAAACAACCCGCGATGATACCCGGGCGTGACAAAGGGATTGTTATCAGCCAGAAGGCCTGAATACGCGAACAGCCCAAATCCTCTGCGGCCTCGATCAGCGACTCGTCCATTCGTTCAAGCGCGGAATAGATCGGCAGAATCATGAAGGGCAGATAGGTATAGACGATACCGATATAGACAGCTGTGTTGGTGTTCAGAATGGTCAGCGGGGTCGAGATGATGCCCGTCCACAGCAGCAGTTGGTTCAGGTAACCTTCGTTGCTGAGAATACCCATCCAAGCATAGACCCGGATCAGGAACGACGTCCAGAACGGCAGGATAACCAGCATCATCAACGTCGGGCGCCACTCAGCCGGTGCGCGGGCCATGCCATACGCGATAGGATACCCCACCAGCAAAGTCAGTATGGTTGAAATCAACGCGATTTTGACGCTGGACAGGTAAGCTTTCCAATACAGGTCATCTTCGGTTAGCCAGACGAAATTCTCAAAATCCAGCTGGCTGAAGAAATCCCTGAGCCCGGCCCAGCCATGAGATAAATCCAGTGTCGGCGTGTAAGGCGGGATGGCCAGTTCCGTGTCCGAAAGCGAGATTTTCAGAACGATGAAAAATGGCACCAGAAACAGCGCCAAAAGCCAGACATACGGGACGGCGATCAGAAGGGCGCGGCGCATCAATCCGCCAAAAGAACCGCGGCGGTGGCTGTCCAGGACAGCCAGACCGGGTCTTCCCATGTAAAGGAACGACGCGAAATGCGACGGGTATTTGCCGTCTGCGCCTTGATAATCGTGCCGTTATTCAGTTCGACGTGATAAGTGGACAGATTGCCCAGATAGGCAATGTCAAGCACCTTGCCCTGCACTGCGTTGATTGCATCCGCTGGACGATCAACCGAGATCATCACCTTCTCGGGGCGGATCGCCAGATGACAGAGCTGGCCGTTCGAAAACTCTGTGGTCGAGGACGCAGTCAAAGGTGCCTGACCTTCAGCCCAATCAATCTGATAGGTCTCATCGGCGCTTGCCGTGGCCCGGCCCTGGATGATGTTCACGTCGCCAATGAAATCGGCAACATAGACCGAACTGGGATTCTCATAAATCCGGTCGGGTGTCGCCACTTGTATCAGATTACCCTGATCCATTACCGCAACCCGGCTGGCCACGGTCATCGCCTCTTCCTGATCATGGGTCACGATCACAAAGGTGGTGCCGGTCTTTTCCTGAATATCCATCAGCTCGAACTGCGTATCCTGTCGCAATTTCTTATCCAGCGCCCCCAAAGGTTCGTCCAGCAACAGCAGCTTCGGCGCTTTGGCCAGGGATCGCGCAAGCGCCACGCGCTGACGCTGACCACCAGAGATCTGGTGCGGTTTGCGACGGGCGAATTGTTCAAGCCGGGTCAGGCGCAACATCTCTTCGACACGATCCATAAGATCATGCTTTGGCATATTGTCCCGACGCAGACCAAAGGCGATGTTTTCCCAGATAGATAGATGCGGAAACAGCGCGTAGGATTGGAACATCATGTTCACAGCCCGTTTGTTCGGTGGAATGGGATCTATATCCTGCCCGCCCAGCAGAATATGCCCTTCGGTCGGTTTTTCAAACCCGGCCAACATTCGCATCATCGTGGTCTTGCCGCAGCCCGAGGGCCCTAGCAGAGCAAAGAATTCTTTCTCAAATATATCCAAGGACAGATTGTCGATGGCCGTGAACTCACCAAACCGTTTGGTGACATTCTGGAACTGGATCAGAGGTTTCGCCTGTGGGTCTTCCCACGGCACAAAAACAGTAGAGTTCAAAACGGCCCCCGTTCGGCAATCTGAAAAGAATGGCAGGGCGGTTGGTCCGCCCTGCTGAAACAAGCCGGATCAGGTGCCCGATTTGATCTTGGTCCACAAACGGGTCACGACCCGCTGTATCTTCGACGGGTAAGGCGTCGTGATATAGAGGTTCTGCATGGTCGCATCATCCGGATAAATGGCCGGATCACCGATCACGTCTTCCTCAAGAAGTTCTTGCGAAGCCTTGTTGCCATTGGCGTAGTAAACATAGTTCGAGGCCGCCGCCATATTGTTGGCATCCAGAATGAAATTCAGGAATTTATGCGCACCCTCCGGGTTCGGAGCATCAGCCGGAATCGCCATCTGGTCGAACCACATCAACGACCCTTCAGCAAAGGGATGGTACTCAATTTCAACACCATTATCGGCTTCGGCCGCACGATCGCGGGCCTGCAGGATATCACCCGACCACCCCACGGCGACACAGATGTCGCCATTGGCCAATGCGTTGATATATTCCGAGCTGTGGAACTTCTGAATGTGCGGTCGAACGCTGGTCAAAACCGCCTCGGCCTTGCCAATAACATCTTTGTCATGGCTGTCCGGGTCTTCACCCAGATATTGCAGAACCATCGGAATGATTTCTGCCGGAGCATCCAGGAAATGTACGCCGCAGGATGCAAGTTTCTCCATATTCTCGGGTTTCAGAACCAGATCCATGCTGTTCAGCGCAACATCCTCGCCCAACGCTTCCTGCACTTTTCCAACATTTACACCAAGCCCGGTTGTGCCCCACATGTAGTTGATAGAATAGGCGTTGTCCGGATCATACCCGGCAGTACGTTCCTGAATCACATCCCACAGATTGCCTGAATTCGACAGCTGTGCAGCGTCAAGCGCCTGAAAGGCTCCAGCCTGGATCTGACGCTGAAGGAAAGTACCCGAAGGCACCACCACGTCATAGCCTGATCCACCGGCCAGCATCTTGGTCTCCAATACCTCGTTGCTGTCAAAAACATCATAAATCAGAGTCAGACCGGTATCTTCCTCGAACTTTGTCAGAAGCTCTTCGTCGATATAGTCGGACCAGTTGTAAACACGCACCTCTTCAGCGAAGGCCGCCGAAGTCCCCAATGCGATGACCGCTGTCATGGTCAGCGTTTTGATTGTCATATTATTCTCCCTGCAAGTGTACGCGCTATTTTCCCGTTTTTTTGGATTTGATCAAGTTTTGCGTTTTCGCACGATCCGTCGTATGGTTTCACGAGGTCAGAAACCTGACAAGTCAACATAGCGGGAAACAGGGCAAACCACTTGGATTTGATCAAAAATAAGGCATCCAGCACTGACGGTGCGCGTGAAAAACGACCTGCGCATGAACAGGTCTATAATACCCTCAGATCACAAATCATGTACGGTGAATTGGTGCCGGGGCAACCCGTCACGATCCAGGGTCTCACTGATTCGCTGGGTGTTGGAATGACCCCTGTGCGGGAGGCTATCAGACGCCTGATATCCGATGGTGCTCTGGTGTTTCAGGGCAACCGCCGAGTGAGTGTTCCTCTTCTGACCGACGGCGACGTCGAACAGATGATTTATTCAAGAATCAAAATAGAATCAGAGCTTTCGAGGCGTGCAACTGCGAATGTGACACCTCAGGACATTGATCATCTTGAGCAGATCGACCAACGTCTGGATCGCACTATCAGCGACGGAGACGTTAGCGGCTATCTGCGCCTCAACCACCGGTTTCACGAAACGCTTTACGGCCATGCAAATGCCCCGATTCTCAATGATCTGGCCGAGCGCCTGTGGCTTAGATTCGGGCCGTCTTTGCGCGTTGTATGCGGTAGATTCGGCACTCAGAGCCTGCCGGACCGCCACAAGGATATCATTTCGGCGTTGCGCAATCAGGACGCGGATATGGCAGCAAAAGCAACCGCACAAGATATCGAACAGGGCATGGAGCTGATGGCAGACGCCTTAGTCAACGCTTAGATCTGTCCGATTCGATTGACAGGAAAAAATTTGATCATATTGTAGCTGCCAATCGCTCTTGCAGGAGATTTTCCGATGTCGACCATCACAAACCATTTGCCCACGGCCCAGCTGCAGGCCTTGGACGCCGCCCACCACATGCACCCTTTTTCGGCCAATGGCGCCCTAGGGAAAGAAGGCGCGCGTGTGATCACCCGTGCGAAGGGCGTCTACCTTACGGACAGCGAGGGTGAAGAAATACTCGATGCAATGGCGGGCCTGTGGTGTGTCAATATCGGCTATGGTCGCGATGAACTGGCCGAGGTCGCAGCCCGCCAGATGCGCGAACTGCCGTATTACAATACCTTTTTCAAAACGACCCACGTCCCTGCCATCGCGCTGGCCGCGAAGATCGCGGAACTTGCGCCAGGCGATCTGAACCATGTGTTCTTTGCAGCCGGCGGGTCTGAGGCGAATGACACAAACATCCGTCTGGTTCGGACCTATTGGGCCGAAAAAGGCCAGCCCGACAAGAACATCATCATCAGCCGACATAACGCCTATCATGGCTCTTCGGTCGGCTCGGCGTCGTTGGGCGGCATGGCAGGGATGCACGCGCAGGGTGGAATCCCGATCCCGAATATCCACCATATCAACCAACCAAACTGGTGGGCTGAAGGTGGTAGCATGTCTCCCGAAGAATTCGGCCTGGCCCGCGCGCGCGAGTTGGAAGAGGCGATTGAGGAACTTGGCGAAAACCGCGTCGCAGCCTTTATCGCCGAACCCGTACAGGGCGCAGGTGGCGTGATTGTTGCACCGGATACCTACTGGCCTGAAATTCAGCGCATCTGTGACAAATACGATATCCTGCTGATTGCGGATGAGGTCATCTGCGGTTTTGGTCGCACAGGCAACTGGTTTGGGTCTCAAACCGTCGGCATTCGCCCCGATATCATGACAATCGCAAAGGGGCTCAGCTCGGGCTATGCGCCTATTGGCGGGTCCATCGTGAGTGACGAGATTGCCGAGGTCATTGGCGGAACCGAGTTCAATCACGGCTACACCTATTCCGGCCATCCGGTCGCTGCAGCCGTGGCACTGGAAAACCTGCGCATCCTTGAAGAAGAAAAGATCGTCGAGCATGTCCGCGACGTAGCCGCCCCCTATCTGAAGAAAAAATGGGAGGCGCTGGCCGATCACCCGCTAGTGGGCGAAGCCAAGATTGTCGGCATGATGGCGTCAATCGCGTTGACACCGGACAAGGCCAGCCGTGCCAAATTCGCGTCCAATCCGGGCACTGTCGGCTATATCTGTCGCGATCGGTGCTTTGCCAACAACCTGGTGATGCGCCATGTAGGCGACCGGATGATCATCTCTCCTCCGCTGGTTCTAACACCCGCGGAAATTGATGAAATGCTCGTACGCATCCACAAATCGCTGGACGAGGCACAGGCCGAGATCATCGCACAGGGCCTGATGAAAGCGGCCTCCTGACCCGCGCAGCTTCATCTGGCAGAAAATACCTCGGGGGAGGTGCCGTCAGGCGACGGGGGCAGAGCCCCCTCCCCTACCTCAACCGCTCTAACAGCGGCGCGGAGGCATAGCCGTCCGGCAAAAGCCCCTGCGCCAGTTGATAGGCTCGAACCGCCTCGGTGGTGTTCGGGCCGGTGCGCCCGTCGATCCCCTGCGTGTCAAACCCGGCCTCGGTCAGCCGGAGCTGCAATTCCTTCTTCTCAGCAAAGCTCAACGCCCGATCACCCCGAGGCCACTCGGCCTGAAACGCCGCGCGGCCCGCCAGACGGTCGGACAAATGCCCAATGCCGATCACATAGGCATCTGCACCGTTGTATTGCTCGATCACGCGGAAATTGTCGAAGATCATCAATGCGACGCCTTCACCGCCTGCTGGCAACAAAATCGCTGCCTGACCATGATCCGCAACGGGCTGTCCATCCCACGCAACCACGCCCAGCGCCGCCCAACCTGACGGCAGCAGCGTGTAATCGCGTCTCGCGGCTGCAAAATCGAACCCGGCGGGCAGGCGCACTTCAACACCCCATGGCTGTCCCTTGGTCCACCCATGACGCGCCAGATAGGCCGCTGCCGAGGCCAGCGCATCGGTCGGGTCATCCGTCCATATATTCCGCCGCCCGTCACCGTCGAAATCCACGGCGTGATCCAGAAACGAGGTCGGCATGAATTGCGTATGCCCCATTGCTCCGGCCCAACTTCCGACCATCGTTGCGGGGCTGACATCGCCTGCCTGAATGATCCGCAGGGCGGCAATCAGTTGCGTTTCAAAGAACTCAGCCCGTCGGGCATCAAAGGCCAGCGTCGCAAGCGAACGGATCGTCTGATCCGACCCCCGAAATGTGCCGAAAGACGTCTCGAGCCCCCAAATCGCGGTCACGACCTCTTTTTCGACGCCATATTGCGCCTCAATCCGGGTCAGCACCGCGGCATGGCGTTCCAACCCCGCGCGTCCGTCTGCGACGCGCCGATCAGAAACGGCCGCATCCAGATAGTCCCAGATCGGCTTGGTGAACTCGGCCTGATTGCGATCGCGCTTGATGATATCCTTGTCATAGGCCAGCCCTGCTAGCGCGTGATCCAGAGTGCCGGACAAGATACCCTGGGTCTGTGCCCGCGTCCGAAAATCGCCAAGCCACGCCTGAAACCGGGCGCTTCTTTCTTCTGACACGCGATACATCTCCTCCGATGGTCGGACGACCGGTCGGATTGAGACTGTAAGATCAGCCGACGCCAATTGTATCGGCTGTGGCCCTTCCGGGCTTTTGATGGACTCCGCCTGTACGATGGATGCCCATAATGCTGCGGTCATAACGCCGCTTACGCATCTACGCATTCCGAATTTCCTGATAACTGCTCAACCACAGGATAGCGCAAAAATGGCAAATCACAAAGCGCTCAGCTTTCCGAGTCGCGGTCTCTCGCCTCCCGCTCAGACCGCAGCCGGTTCAGGGCTTCGCGCAGCAGCGGAACCCGGTTGGGCCGGAACGAGGCCCCGGTAATCTGCATCTCTTGCATGCGATCCAACCGAAACACGCGGAAATCCTGCCGCAACAGGCACCAGCTGATCAGCACGCTGGCGCGGTCCATGTAAACGATGCTCAACGGATTTACGCAGCGATGGGTCTCGTCGCCTTTGGCATCCCAATAGGAAAATTCGATCGTCTGTTCGTCCCAGGTGGCCCGCCGCAGTTCAGCGACATCCACCGTTGGTTTCGCCGGCCGGTCAAACCGTGTGGCGGTCAGCACCGCATGGCTGAGGCGTTGGGACTGGCGCGGTGGCAAACGACCCTGCAGCTTGCGTAGGACTTCGCTGGCAGCCTCTGAGAGGCCGGGATCACCAATGGATTGTACCTCGCGCAGGCCAAGCACCAGGGCCTCAAGCTCATCATCGGTGAAGCCAAGCGGTGGCAGGGTGGCGTCCTCGATCAGGGTGAACCCGAACCCCGCCTCTCCGTCGATCACGGCGCCGAGGCTGCGCAATGAATCGATGTCTCGGTGAATCGTGCGCGGCGAAACGCCCAGATCCTGAGCCAGCTCAATCGACGTTCTTGGCGACGGGCCAGAGCGCAAGGATTGCATTAATTGGAACAAACGGGCGGTGCGGGTCATAATGCAGGTTACTTTATCTCTAATGACAGAAATTGTCATTAGCTCGGCATACCCATCACCTATACCCATGATGGAGCCCAAGATGCTGACCCTTTTGACCTACCCCTCTGCCTTTGGCCTGTTCAGCGCCAGCCCGTTTTGCGTGAAGACGGCACTAATGCTGCAAACATCGGGCCAACGCTGGCAGCGATCTGACCTCCTTGATCCGCGCAAGATGCCGCATCAGAAGCTGCCGGTTCTGCGCACGCCGCAGCGTCTGATCCCCGACAGCGACCTGATCCGCGACTGGCTTGAGACGCAAGGTAGTGATTTTGATCACGGGCTGAGCGATCTGCAAAAAGCTCAATCGCGCGCATTGATCCGTTTGGCCGAAGAGCATCTGTATTTTCAGATCGTCCAGGACCGTTGGGCGAATGACGAAGTCTGGCCGATTCTGTATAAGACCTTTTTCACTGGCATCCCCGCCCTGATCCGCAAACCAGTTGCCAATTCCGTCCGCAAGAACGTTGTTAAAGGATTGGGGTTTCAGGGCGTCTCTCGATTCTCAGATGCGGAACGTCAGGACAGGCTGGAACGCGATCTTGAGGCGATCTCGGCCTATCTATGGCAGTCGACCTATTTGATGGGAGAAACCCCGACCTCAGTGGATATGAGCGTGGCCCCCATGCTTGCCGCGATGCGCGCGACGCCGGCCGATACACCACTGACCCGGCGGATCAAACAGGATAAGCTGTTGAGCGACTACATAGACCGGATGGAGCAGGCGATACCGCTGTCATGACACAATTTGACGATCCCGCAGTGGCAGCGGCCTATCAAGCCCTGCCCGAAGGCACACGTGCCGGGGCGCTTGCACTGCGTCAGTTGATCCTGGAAACCGCCACTTCGTTGCCCCGCGCGCAGCCGTTGCAAGAGGCATTGCGCTGGGGGCAGCCCGCCTATCTGGCGCCCAAGGGATCCACGATCCGATTGGGCGGGCACAAAGCGGCCCGCTTTGCCCTGTTCGTGCATTGCCAAAGCCGGTTGATGGGCGATTTCACCTCGGCCTTTCCGGGCGAAGATCGGATAGACGGCAACCGGGCTGTTCTGTTTGATGATCCGGATCAGATCGACGCCACCCGCCATGGCTGGCTTATAGCCCGCGCGTTGACCTATCACCTTCCCGCAAAAGGCTGACTTACATGCGCCTTGTTCCCGAGATGCGAACTCACTTCTGACGGCGTTTGCGTTCCACCTTGCGTTTGATCTTGTCCTTCTTGCGCTTGGTGCTGACTGCCTTGCGTCGCGTTGGGCGCTTGGATGCCCCTCCGCGCCCCGTCGGCAGGGCCTGATCGTCGATCGACAACAGCTCCAACTCCAGCCCGCCCGTCACAGGTGTCGCCTCGGTCAGACGTACGGTGACACGTTGACCGATAGCGATGATCAGACCAGTGTCCGATCCCATCAGCGTTCCGGCCTCGCGGTCGAAATGAAAGAACTCGCGCCCCAAAGACCGCACCGGTACTAGACCATCCGCTCCGGTCTCGTCCATCTTCACAAAGGCGCCGAACCGGGCGATGCCACTGATCCGACCGGTGAACTCATTGCCCACCCGCTCGCTAAGAAAGGCGGCCAAATAGCGATCGGTCGTATCGCGCTCGGCCATCATCGAGCGGCGCTCGGTATCCGAGATATGGGTGGCGGTGTCCTCCAATCGGGCGATCTCATCCTCGGTCAGCCCATCTTTGCCCCAACCATGAGCCGTGATTAACGCACGGTGAACGATCAGGTCGGCATAGCGGCGGATGGGTGAGGTAAAATGGGCATAGTTCTGCAGAGCCAGTCCGAAATGGCCAAAATTTTCAGGGTTGTAATAGGCCTGCGTCATAGACCGCAAAGTCGATAGATTGATCAGTTCTGCGTCTTCAGTTCCAGCGGCAGCATTCAATAAAGCATTCAGATGCCGGGTCTGCAGCACCTGCCCCTTGGCCAGATTCAGCCCCGCCGCTTGCGCCGTTTCCCGCAAGCTTTCCAGCTTTTCCGGCGCGGGTTCTTCGTGCACGCGGAACAATAGCGGGCGTTGTTTGGCGATTAGCGTTTCGGCGGCTGCAACATTGGCGAGGATCATGAATTCCTCGATTAACTTATGCGCATCTAGCCGGTCGCGGAAGGCGACGCTGGTAACCTCTCCGGTATCGCTCAGAACGATCTTGCGTTCAGGCAGATCCAGTTCCAATGGCTGGCGCACCGCGCGCGCCTTTTTCAGCGCGGCATAGGCGCCATAGAGCGGTTTCAGAACCGTCTCCAACAGCGGCCCGGTGCGGTCGTTCGGGTTGCCATCGATGGCCTCTTGCACCTCGCCATAGTGCAGCGAGGCGGCAGACCGCATCAAACCACGCACAAAGCGGTGGTCAATCTTGTTGCCGTCCGCGTCAATCTGCATCCGAACAGCGATACAGGCGCGGGGGACACCCTCGTGCAAAGAACAGAGGTCACCCGACAAACGATCCGGCAGCATCGGAACCACGCGGTCAGGAAAATAGCTGGAATTGCCGCGTTTGCGCGCCTCGCGGTCCAGCGCTGTACCGGGCTGCACATAGGCGGCGACATCCGCGATGGCGACCCAGATCACATGTCCCCCTTTATTCTTCGGGTCATCATCTTCATGCGCGTAACACGCATCGTCGTGGTCGCGCGCATCCGACGGGTCGATGGTCAGCAAGGGTATGTCCCGCAGGTCGTCGCGCCCTTTCAGACCAACGGGTTTGGCCTTGTCAGCCTCTTCAATCACCTTGTCCGGAAAGTCATCCGGGATACCGTGTTGGTGAATGGCGATCAACGAGACGGCCTTGGGTGCCGACGGATCACCCAGCCGCTCGACAATACGCGCACGCGGCAGGCCCATGCGGTTTTTCGGTCCTGCTTGTTCCGCCTCGACCAGTTCGCCATCCTTCGCGCCGTGAACCGCTCCGTCAGAAACCAGCCACTCGTTCTGGCCGGCCTTGTCGATTGGTACAATCCGGCCACCTTCTGCGCTTTTCCGGAAGATACCAACAATCTTACGCGGGTTGGTCCCGATGCGACGGATCAGGCGCGCCTCATAATTGTGGTCTTCCTCGTGGACCACTGTCAGGCGCGCCAGAATGCGGTCGCCCTCGCCCAGCGCCGGATCACTGGCCCGCGCAACCATCAGCACAATGGGTTCAACACCTTCGCCATGCCATTCCAACGGTCTCGCGAACAGGTCACCATCGGCATTCGGAGCCTTCACCTGCAACACACTGACCGGCGGCAGGCGGTCGGGGTCACGATAACTGCGATTGCGCTTTTCCAGATGCCCTTCGGCCTCAAGCTCTTTCAGAATACGCTTCAGATCAATCCGATCCGCGCCCTTGATGCCAAAGGCTTTGGCGATATCGCGTTTCGAGGTCAGGGTGGGGTTTGCCGAGATCCAGTCGAGGACCTCTTGCTTGGTCGGAATACGTGTCATGAGATCGGCCTAACACGGAGATGCGGCGGCGTCATGACCAAAAAGGGTCAGCCTCGCAGATCGGCAACCGTATCGACATCGCGCAGCTGATCCAGCATCGCCACCCGGCATCCGGGGATCGAGGCCAGCGTGTCGGCCAGCGCATGTTCCGTCGACCAGCGCACGTTTTGGAACAGGCCGTGCGGCAGGGCACCAATGCGTTGCGCCCCGACCAGCCAATATCCGCCATCCGGGGCCGGACCAAACACCATCTGGTTGCGCCCCAATGCCCGGAACGCGCGCGCGATATGCCCCCGTGTAACCCCCGGGATATCCGCACCGATCAGACAGACTGGCCCTGTTGGCATTTTCCGCAGCATCCGCCCCATACGATCGCCCAGATCCCCTCGACCCTGTGGCGCACGTGGCAGATCAGCGGGCCAGATGCGGCTGTTCAGCCCTTCGCGGTCCGGCGAGACCGCCAGCACGATCTGCCAGCGCGGATCGCGCAGGCGCCGGATCAAAGAGCGGGTCTGATGCCGAAACCACCACGCCGCACCGACCATACCGATATCGCGCCCCAACCGGGTTTTGACACGGCCCGGGCGCGGTTCTTTCACCATGATCACCAGGGTGCGCTGCATGAATCAGGAAAAATAGTCGGTCAGGATACGGGTATAGACCGCCTTGAGCTGTTCAATCTGCGCCACCTCAACGCATTCATCCACCTGATGCATGGTTTTGCCGACCAAACCAAATTCGACAACCGGACAATGATCTTTGACGAAACGTGCGTCCGAAGTACCTCCGGTTGTCGACATCTCGGGCGTGACCCCGGTTTCAGCCGCAACCGCTTTGGCCACCAATTCCGACAGAGGGCCAGGAGGGGTCAGAAAGCTTTCGCCCGATATCTTGATACGCACGTCAATTTCGACACCAAACGCGGTGGCCACATCGCGCGCCTGCGCTTGCAGCCAATCACTGAGGCTGGCGCCGGAATGCAGGTCGTTGAACCGGATGTTCACCGCCCCGCTGCACTGTGCCGGGATGACATTTGTGGCGGAATTGCCGGTGTCGATCGCCACAACCGCCAGCGTCGAGGCATCGAAATGGTCGGTGCCCTGGTCCAACTCGTGACTGGCCAGCCTGTCCATCAGCCGGGCCATGGCGGGTAGTGGGTTCTTTGCCCGGTGCGGATAGGCCGAATGGCCCTGCACACCTGTTACGGTAAACCAGGCGGTCATCGAGCCGCGACGGCCAATCTTCATCATTTCACCCATCCTGTTCGGGCAGGTGGGTTCACCGACCAGGCAGACGCTCATCCGCTCGCCGCATTGATCCATATGGTCAAGCAGGGCGGTGGTGCCATGCAGCGCATCAGCCTCTTCGTCACCCGTGATCGTCAGGATGATGGCCCCGTCGGGCGGCGTGTCGCGTACAAAATCCACTGCCGCCGCTGCAAAGGCCGCCACACCCGATTTCATGTCAGTGGTCCCGCGCCCATACATGAACCCTTCCCGGATTTCTGCCCCGAAAGGCGGTGTGGTCCAAGCGGCCTCGTCGCCCACTGGAACAACATCGGTGTGACCGTTGAAACCAAAGCTTCGGGCGTGACCTTTTGCACCCCATCGCGCAAACAGATTGCTGATGCCGGCGCGATCAACACGGGTACAATCAAACCCCGCCTGTGACAGGACATCCTGCAGCAGGACAAGGGCACCACCTTCTTCAGGTGTGACCGATGGGCAACGGATCAGGTCGGCCGTCAACGCAATCGGATCTGTCATGGTGGGCCCTTTCCATAAAATTTCTTTCAGGTTCGTGCACAGATTCAACGAATTGGCCCGATTGCCAACCCCAACAGGCCAGAAACCGCGGGCTTTTTCCACATTGTATCGAACTGACACCCCCGGAAAACATGGGGCCTTACGCTGCGATTGCCTTGTCTGCCGGTTCGAATATGCGCTAGAGGGCCGCGAAACAGGTGATTTTACGATGACACGTGCTCTTTTCGCATTGATCTGCCTGACTTTCGCCGTTCTCGGCCAGCAAAGCCAGGCCCAGACGCTGACGGTTTCGACCGTGACACGGCCTCCGTTTTCTTTTGTCGAAGATGGAGCCCAAACCGGATTCTCGATGGACCTGCTTGAGGCGTTGGCTGAATCCCTGAATTGGGACTATTCCATCCAGCGTTCCGACGCCTTTGGCGACATGCTGGGCGCAGTGCAGAACAGATCCGCCGATCTGGCCATCGCCAATATCTCGATCACTGCCTCGCGAGAAACGCAGATGGACTTCAGCCAGCCGATTTTCGAGGCTGGTTTGCAGATCATGGTGCCATCGGACGCGGTGCGCCGCCCGTCACTGCTACATGCGTTACTGTCGCGCGAATTGTTTATTGCTATCGGGCTCGCCTTTGCAATCCTTCTTGGCGGCGGCATGCTGATGTGGGTGTTCGAGCGCCGCTCGCAGCCCTATTTCGACCGCAAGCTAGACGAGGCCTGGTTCCCCTCATTCTGGTGGGCCTTGAACCTGGTGGTCAATGGCGGGTTTGAGGAACGAATGCCGCGAACGCCATTTGGTCGAATTCTGGGTGTAGTGCTGGTTGTGTCTTCGCTGTTTATCGTCTCGGTCTTCACCGCGCGGATCACCTCGGTCATGACAGTGGATGCAATCAGTGGCAGCGTGAATTCGATAAATGACCTTTACGGCAAAGAGGTCGGAACAATCTCGAATTCAACCGCTGCTAACTTCCTGAACCGCCGCGAGATCGAGTTTACCAACTATGATGGGCTCGACCCCATGCTTGAAGCTTTTCGCAACGAGGAACTGGACGCCATAGTGTTCGACGCGCCGATCCTGTCCTATTTCGCCGCCCATGAAGGACGCCGGATTGCCTCGATGACAGGCGGTATATTCCTGCGCGAGAATTACGGTATTGCCTTCCCCACCGGGTCCCCGCTGGTCGAAGACGTCAACCAGGCGCTGCTGGCGCTGCGCGAAGACGGCACCTATGACGAGATTTATCGCAAGTGGTTTGGGGCGCGGAACTAAGCCGTCTCTTCATCCCCGAAAAACGGGGTCATCTGCGCCACGATCACTGCATTTTCATCCAGCGCGCGCTGCATTAGGGCCCGTTCATCCGGGTCGATCTCGTGACCTTGCGCCTCACGTTCGGCCAAAGTGCCATAGCCTGTGACATCCAAAGGCGCGGTATCTGCCTGTTTCAGGATCGCCACCGTTTCGCGCACGGCCTCGGCCTCGTCGACGCCGCTGGCAAAACACATCAATGCCGCCCCGGTTGCGCCGTCGGGCAGGCCATCGCCATCCTTGCGACCGATCTGCACAAGCAGGGTATAGACCTGCTGACGCGAAGGTTTCTTTTGCTTTTCCATGCAAGGGGCCATAGCCGCGCACCTGCCTGCGGTCAAGCAGCCGGGGAATTGCAGTGGATCGCCTGTGCCGCCATAGTGCCCGCAGTAACCTGACACCGATCACAAAAGGACGTTGCCATGACTTATCCGGATTTCATCACAGGATTCCCAAGCCTCGACGTGCCCTTCCCCGAAGATGTGGTGCAAACGGCCGTGATCAGATCAGACGCGGGGCTGGTGGCGTTTTTTACCTTTCTTCAGGATTTCGAACTGCCCCTTCATTCCCATCTGGCACAATGGGGAACTGTGGTCGAAGGTGAGATTGAGCTGACCATTGGCGATGAAACCAAGAGCTATGGCCCCGGTGACAGCTATTCGATCCCCGCAGGAGTGGAGCATGGCGGCAAGATCAAAGCCGGGTCGCGCGTCATTGATGTGTTCGAAGAACCGGACCGCTATCCGGTCAAAGGGTAAGCGATAACAAAAAAAGGGCCGCAGCGGATCGCGCTGCAGCCCCCTTGTTTGATCCGCGCCCAGTTTAGTCGCGTAGCAATTCGTTGATCCCGGTTTTCGAGCGGGTCTTTTCATCCACCCGCTTCACGATCACAGCGCAATAGAGGTTGATGTTGTTCTTGGACGGCATCGAGCCCGCAACAACCACCGAATAGGGCGGAACCTCACCATAGGTGACCTCGCCGGTTTCGCGGTCGACGATCTTGGTCGATTTGCCGATGAACACGCCCATGCCCAGAACCGAGCCTTCGCGCACGATGCAGCCTTCGACCACTTCGGACCGGGCGCCGATAAAGCAGTTGTCTTCGATGATGGTCGGACCCGCCTGCATCGGTTCCAGAACGCCGCCGATCCCAACACCGCCCGACAGATGGACGTTCTTGCCGATCTGCGCGCATGAACCGACGGTGGCCCAAGTATCAACCATTGTGCCCTCGTCCACATAGGCACCCAGGTTCACAAATGACGGCATCAGAACCACGCCGGGCGCAATAAAGGCGGATTTGCGAACGACGCAATTCGGCACCGCGCGAAAGCCAGCGGCCCGCCATTGGTTTTCACCCCAACCCGCGAACTTGCTGTCCACCTTGTCCCACCAGCCGCCGTCCTGAGCGCCGCCGGTCTGGATTTCCATATCCTTGATGCGAAAGCCCAGCAAAACCGCTTTTTTCGCCCACTGGTTCACATGCCAGTCGCCGCTGTCTTGCTTTTCCGCGACCCGCAGCGACCCGCTGTCCAGCGCGTTCAGCGTATCTTCGATCGCTTCGCGTGTCTCGCCGGTGGTGGCGGGGGTGATGGCATCTCGCGCCTCCCAGGCGGCTTCGATGGCGGCTTCCAGTTGCGCGTTGGACATTTGGCGGCTCCCTGCAGATTCTGTTCACGCTTGTGTTGCCTATACGCAAGCGACGGACTGGCTGCAATGCGACGCTGAGCGCGCGCTTTGCGGCTGTTTGTTGCGGTTTCAGCCGTTCAGAGGGTCCGGTGAGATGTTTCCACCACAGATCAGCACCGCCACCCGTTCGCCCGGCTCTGGCGTGTAAGCCCCCGATAGCAGCGCAGCCAAGGCTGTTGCGCCCGCTGGTTCCACCAGAGCGCGATGCGCCCGCCACAAGGCCTGCTGCGCTTGAGAAATGGCCTGATCACTGACCAGAACCGATTGCACGCCCTGTGCCAGATCGAAACAAATCGAGCCGATCCGCCGCGCGCCCAGCGCATTTGCCGCAATGCCCGAGACGGACACATCCACCGGTTCTCCCGCCTGCAGGGCTGCATTCAGCGCGCAGGAGGTTTCCGGCTCAACCGCCACGACCTTGCGCGTGCCTTGCAGCCAGGCCAGCGCCCCGGCGATCAGGCCGCCACCGCCCACCGCGATCAATACGGTATCCGCTTTCAGGCTCTGTGCCTCCCATTCGGCAAAGCAGGTTCCCTGCCCGGCGACCGTAGCGGGGGCGTCATAGGCGTGAATCTGCATCGCGCCCGACGCATCCTCATACGCCTGCGCCGCAGCAAGAGCGTTGGCATATTCTCCCGGCACCACGCTCAGATCTGCGCCTGCCTGTTCAATCAGCGCGATCTTGGACGGCCCTGCCAGTTCCGGGACAAAAATCTTGGCCGGATAGCCTAGCGCCTGTGCCGCAAAGGCTGCGGCTGCGCCATGATTGCCGCCCGATGCGGCCACAACCCCGGCCTCGGGCACATCCGAACTGATCAGAGTGTTAAACGCCCCGCGCGCTTTGAAACTGCCGGTGTGCTGCATATGCTCCAGCTTCATTTCCACCGGAAAATCCAGCCCCAGGGCACGGCTTTCCACCACTGGCGTCACCTGCGCATAGCCACTTATGCGGTGTTGCGCCGCCAGTATTTCGCTCTTCCAATTCATTCTCATCTTTCCGTGACTGGCACTCTGCGCCCGAACCCTATAGCTGTTTGGAAAACACGCAAGCAGGGATCGTTACCCCATGAGAGAAGACCGCCTCAGCCCGTTTCGCGACGCGCAGACCGACCGTTCGACCGCAAGCGAGGTACCCGACACCCCGCAAACCCGCTCACCCGCCTATCGCCTTGCCTTTGCCGATGAGGATTTCCTGTGCCGGGACGAGTTGCGCCCGGTGCGCCTGCAGCTGGAACTGCTCAAGCCCGAGATGATCATGACCGAGCGTGAGATCACCTCGACCATCGTCATGTTCGGCGGCGCGCGTATCCCTGAGCCATCACAGAAACACACCGCGCGGACGGAAACGCTGGCCGGGCTGTCGGAATATTACGACGAAGCGCGCGAGTTTGCCCGGTTGATGACCGAGAAATCGAACGAAACCGGCGGGCGAGAGAATGTAATCGTCACCGGCGGTGGCCCCGGCGTGATGGAGGCTGGCAACCGCGGCGCACAGGATGCGAACGGCTGTTCCATCGGTCTGAACATTGTGCTGCCGCATGAACAGGCACCGAACCTGTACGTTACGCCCGAGCTCAGCTTTAACTTCCACTATTTCGCCATCCGCAAGATGCATTTCCTGATGCGCGCCCGCGCCATCACCATCTTCCCCGGCGGCTTTGGCACCATGGATGAGCTGTTCGAGTCCCTGACCCTGATTCAAACCGGCCGTATGGAGCGTGTGCCTTTCCTGCTATTCGGTCGCGCGTTCTGGGAAAAGGTCATCAACTGGGAGGCGCTGGCCGATGCCGGCACCATCTCGGACGAGGATCTGGACCTGTTCCGGTTCGTCGATACCGCGCAAGAGGCGGTCGACATAATCGAGAAATGGGAACCCACCCCGCCCCGTGACGAAATACCGGGGCGCTAAACGATGGGGCGCAAGACCGGCGAGATGCTGCATCTGCGGGGCAACGCACTGACCAAGGGCGAGCCCGTGGCCCTGCCCCTGACCCAAAGCAGTATGTTTCACCTGCCCGGCGCACCGGACGGGCATGATTTCTACGGTCGCGTCAACAACCCAACCTGGGAACATCTGGAACAGGTTCTCGCCCATCTTGAAGACGCCCCCTGCCTGGCTTTCCCGTCGGGCATGGCGGCGATCTCGGCCGCGTTGTTTGCCACGGTCAAAGCCGGGTCGCGCATCCTAATCCCGTCGGATGGCTATTACGTCACCCGCGTGCTGGCCGACCGATTTCTGTCTGGTCTGGGTGTCATCGTGACAGAACGCCCGACAACCGCCTTTTCCGAAGGCGGGTTCGACGGCTTCGATGTGGTCTTTGTCGAAAGCCCCTCGAACCCTGGTCTGGATATGATGGACCTGCCAGCCATCGCGTCGTCCGTGCGCGCAGCTGGTGGGATCACCATTGCTGACAACACAACCATGACACCACTGGGCCAGCGTCCTTTGGATATAGGCATAGATATCGTCGTGTCCTCGGACACCAAGGCCATGGGTGGGCATTCCGATCTGCTGATGGGCCATGTGGCCAGCCGTAATACAGATGCCATGGAGCGTGTCGAGGAATGGCGGCGTGTCTCTGGCGCGATCCCCGGTCCGCACGAGGCTTGGTTGCTGCATCGTGGGTTGGAAACGCTGGATGTTCGGTTCGACCGGATGTGCAGCTCAGCCCAGGTACTGGCGGAACGGTTGGCGGCGCATCCGGCTGTGAAAGACATCCGCTATCCCGGCCTGCCAGGTGACCCATCCTACACCTTGGCACAGGCTCAGACCACGCGGTTCGGATTCCTTCTGTCGATCACGTTGGAAACCCAGGCCAAGGCCGAAACCTTCATCAACACCTGTCCAATGCTGCGCCCTGCGACGTCTTTTGGCGGCGTCCATAGCTCGGCCGAGCGCCGCGCCCGTTGGGGCGACGACGTTGACCCCGCTTTTGTCCGTCTGTCGGTGGGATGCGAGCCGGTGGTTGAGCTTTGGCAGGCAATCGATGCCAGCCTGAACGTGCTGTAATTACTTTTTGGGCGCGCGCAGCTCGGTGAACACGTAGATCGGCAGCACGACGCTGGCGATCAGCGCGCCCAGCCAGACCAGCAATGTCGCAGCCAGCAGGTTGGAAATTCCGCCAACCGTCAGCCCATTGGTCACCAGATCGGTCACAAGCAAGCCGACAAAGGTCACGATCAACGCGATCCCACCTTTCAACGAAGGCGCCCTTTTCTCACCCAACTTCAGGATCAGCGGCTCGGCCACCACCTGCACCAGCGTGAAGACGATCACCACAACGATGAATGAAATCGGCTTGATTGCAAAACCGGTCAGTAGCAAAGCGGCCAACATTAACCCAATGGCATTGCCCGCCAGCAAGGCCAGAACCGATTTAAGTCTGCGCGTCATCGGCTGATCTCCGTCAATGAATAATATGAAACAACCTAATAGTATCAGAGATTACGAAACTTGCGAACCGATTTAGCCACCGGTTCTTTTTGACCTGTTGAAATCACGTGATAAAATACCTTCATCATGATCAGCCCTTCCCCCATCCATGAGAGGTGAGATGAGCGACGATCCCTATGCCGCACTTGGCGTGGCCAAAGATGCCAGCGACGCTGAAATCAAAAAAGCGTATCGGCGTATTGCCAAGGAATGCCATCCGGACTTGAAACCCGGGGACGCCGAGGCCGAAGCCAAGTTCAAGGCCGCCGCCGCGGCCTATGATCTGTTGAAAGATCCTGAGACGCGCAAACGCTATGACAATGGTGAGATTGATGCCTCGGGACAGGAACGCCCGCAACAGCAATACTATCGCGATTACGCCGAAGCTGCCGGCAACCCTTATCGCGGGCAGGCGACGGACCCGGACGACATGTCGGATATCTTTGCTGAATTCATGCGGGGTCGCGGCGGATTTGGTGGGCAAGGCGGCCGCGAGTTTCACGCGCCCGGCCACAATCTGAACTTCACGCTTCAGATCAGCTTTCTGGATGCGGTATTCGGCGCCAGCCAGAAGCTGACCCTGCCGGATGGGGACCGGATCGAAGTCAAGATACCCGCAGGGATCACAAGCGGTCAGACCATTCGCCTGCGGGGCAAGGGTGCCGCTGGCTATGGTGAGGGGCCGCGCGGCGATGCGCTGGTGACAGTATCGGTCGCGGATCATCCGGTATTCGACCGTCAGGGAAATGACATTCACATCACGCTGCCCATCACGATTGATGAGGCGGTGCTGGGCGCCAAAGTGGCGGCGCCCACGATCGATGGGGGTGTAAACGTGACCGTCCCGGCCGGAACCAGCAGCGGCAGAACCCTGCGCCTGCGGGGTAAGGGCGTCAAGAAGCGCGGCTCGGCCGAACGGGGCGACCAGTTGATCGAGCTGACCATTTCAATGCCCGATCAAATCGATGATGAGTTGAGGCAATTTATGGATTCATGGCGAGAAACCCACCGCTATGACCCACGCAAAGGAATGCCGTCATGACCCGCACCCTGACCGAAGAGGAACTGATCACTGCCGTAGCCCGGCTGACTTCGACCCGATTGACAGAATATCTGGCCGCCGAAATCGTGATCCCCGAACAAACAGATCGCGGATTGGTCTATCACAGCCTCGACGTTGCCCGGCTGGAGTTGGCCTGCGAGTTGCACGACCAATACGAAATGGAGGCAGACGCAGTGTCGATGATGATTTCCCTGATCGACCAGATGCATGGGCTGCGCGCAGAACTTCGAGAGGTCCTGAACGCCGTCGCAGCGCAGCCAGATCCGGTTCGTCAGCAGCTGATCAAAGTGATCGGCACCGCGAGATTCGGGTGAGAGCGGCCTAATTGTCGACCAGATATTCTTCGGGAACAAAGAATGTGTAATCTCGGTCGGCAACCGCCTCGTGGCAATCGTGGCAATACGCAACTGCGTTGGCGCGATCCCCCATCGTGTCCCCAAACAATGACCCGTCCGGCATGACCATGATATAGCGCCAGTCAGCCGTAGCAGGGTTGGCGCCCTCGGCCAGTTTCTGCATGACGAACATCGCGCCGGGATGGCTTTTCCCCTCATCCGTAACGGTCACGCTGTCCTTGGCCAGCACAGACCCCACCGGGAGCTTTTCGCCATCCGTCAGGGTTGCATAATTATACGCCATCCGGTTCGCATAGCTGTTCACAAATCGTCGACCATGGGTTTCAGATATATACGGCGCATCGTTGTACAGCGGCCAGTTTTGGTAATTCAGAAGCAGATCCAACTGCGCTGCGGCATAGCCGCGTGCCATCCGGCGCTGCAACGAGTCATAAATTTCACGCGCGTCGTCCTTGGTCAGATCAGCCGGATTTTCGATAGCCAGATGAGCATCCTCATCATTTGACTGCGCAACAGCATCAGTTACGGCTACGGCCGCACAAGCCAAAACTAAAACAAAATTAAAGTACGGGATTTTCAATCGAAACATCATAAAGATAACCCAACTCGTAACCTGTTATGCCGCAATCGGCACACGGAGCTGAAATACAAGGTAGCCGCCGTGAACGAATTTGCCACATGCCAGCCACCGAACTCACCCTATTGTGCGCAAGTGAGCCTGGTGCATCCACACCTAGCCAATGAAACATATCAAATTTTGCATTCGATAGACAGCGCCCCAAAAATTAATTTTGCGACGCCCTTCTATTCAGCCGCTTATCCGCGGTCGAGACCGGCCTCGGCCTCAATCTGCTTGCGCGATTTACGGGCGCGTTCGGTGGCCGATTTCAGCTGACCGCAGGCCGCCATAATGTCCTCGCCCCGCGTCTTGCGGATGGGCGAGGCATACCCGGCCTGATAGATGATATTGGCAAAAGCCCGAATACGATTGTTCGAGCTGCGCTTATACGGCGCGCCGGGCCATTCGTTGAACGGGATCAGATTGATCTTGGCCGGGATTTTGTGGCGCTTGATATGTCCGATCAGACGATGCGCATCCTCATCGCTGTCATTCACACCATCAAGCATCACGTATTCAAACGTAATCCGTTCCGAATTGGAAACCTTGGGATAGCTGGCCAAAGCCTGCAGCAACTCTTCGATATTCCAGCGTTTGTTGATCGGCACCAGCACATCGCGGACTTCATTGGTCGTCGCGTGGAACGAAATTGCCAGCAGGCAGCCGATTTCCTGCGCGGTACGCGCGATCTCGGGCACCACTCCCGATGTCGACAGGGTAATCCGGCGGCGAGACAGCGAGATACCTTCGGGGTCCATCGCGATTTTCATCGCATCGCGGACATTCTCGAAATTGTAAAGAGGCTCGCCCATACCCATCAGAACGATGTTCGACAGCAGGCGGGTTTCGTCCTTGGGCGCACCCGGTACCGGCCACTCGTCAAGATCATCCCGCGCCATCATCACCTGACCGACAATTTCCGCCGCCGTCAGGTTGCGCACCAGTTTCTGCGTGCCTGTATGGCAGAAGGAACAAGTCAACGTGCAACCGACCTGAGACGAGATACACAGCGTGCCGCGATCGTCCTCGGGAATATAGACCACCTCGACCTCATGCCCGCCAGCAATACGGACCAAATATTTGCGTGTGCCATCCTCGGACACTTGTCGGGTCACAACCTCGGGGATTTCGATCACGAAATGCTCGGCCAGCTGGGTACGATAGGCTTTGGCCAGATTGGTCATCTCGGCAAAGTCGCGCACACCCCATTGGTAAATCCATTGCCAGATCTGGCCCGTGCGCATCTTGGCCTGTTTTTCAGGCGTGCCGTGTTCGATCAGGGTTTCGCGCAGGCGATCCCGGGTCAACCCGACAAGGTTCACCTTCCCCTCCGGCAATTTGCGGGGGATGGTCATGACGTCTTGAGTGATCGGCGCTTTGGGCGACATAGGTGGGTCTCGAAGATTCTGGCTTGGAATGCGCCTCTATATAGGACTGCGCGCAAAGATCAAAAGAATTCGTCGCGCCTAATTTACAAAACGCAGCAATTCGTCAATCCGCAGGCGCCCCAATTCAATCCGGCAAGAGGTGATACCAATGCCGGTTCCCGACCCACCACCAAAAGACGCGCCGACCGCCTCGCACTGCGCATCACGATACCCGACCCAGGCGCTTTGCGCCGCCTCCATCGCAGGCGCCGCGCTTGTCCGTCCGGTCACCTCGTCCAACGCGTTGGCTGCATCCATGGCAAAGCCAAAACTATCGGTCAGCGCGGCCTCAACCCCCGCTTCCATACTGGCAACGCAAGATCCGATTTCGACTTGTGAACTTGCGTTCGTGCATTCCATTGCAGGATCCGCCACAGCCAACGTGGGGGTTAAAACAGCCAGTAGCACCAAACGCATGACATACTCCTCGAAGGGTCGTTAGACTAACGCGTTCAGCTTAGCACAGCGACGCCAGAGGTTACAAAAAACCGCGGGGGGATCAACCCCGCGGTCATTCGAACTCCTATGCCGCCCGGACGTTTCCAGGCCAGCCGTACTGGATCACGCACCTGCTGGTGGAATAAAGCAATCCTCGGCGTCCAGCGTTTTGACCGGATCGTTTGGCCCACATTGCTCTCCCGAAACCGGGTATGTCTCAGCGGATTTATCACAAGCGCTCAGCAATACGACGGCGGTCAGCACAAACAGGCCCAAAACTTTCTTCTGCATCGATGCTCTCCTTTTCTCTCTGCTTGAACCGATTAGTTCAGTATTTCAGAGCACGGAGCATTGACGCAGATCAAATTTATAGATGACGTTAAGTTAAGCTATGAAGGAGGGCGGTCCTATCCTGCGAAACTGGCACCACTTTGCAAGCCGGGCCACTGCCCGAGCGCTGGCGCGCTCAGTTGGTACAGCGTTTCTCGGCGTCGTCTAAAGCGGCTGTGAAGCCCAGCAATGAGAAAGTATCTTTGGTCTGAGTACCGCGTTCGGACCGGGCGGTCAGCACTGCTTCGGTACCGCTCTTCATGGCAGCGATTACTTTTTGGTCATCACCCTCTGACGCGGGCCAGGCCCATTCGCCTTCGGTGCTGAATTCGAAGCTGTTTCCGTCGATGGATACAGATACGGTCGATCCCGCGGCAAACGGATAGCCCCCGGTGAATGAGACGCGCCCCTTCACATCGGGATCAGGTCTGAACACGACAAACAGCAGGATGTCGCTGCGCCTTACCGAAACAACGCGCCCGCCGCGCGTGTTGACGGTTTCATCCGGCGTTGCAACGCTCCAGCATTCGGTTGGGTCCTCTTCCACAAACACACTCCAGTCGGTGTTTACGGATACTCTATTGGTGCTGTCTGCCTGCTGAGCGGTTGCAGCCGTTGTCATCCCTGCCACGCACAGGCCCGCGATTACGCGGACGAGCTTTGATCCCATCTGTCCAGCCTCCTAGCTCGACCTAATACCTCATACCCACCGGAATGGCTCGCGAACCCTGACGGTTCGTCTGTAAGTTGCGTCTTCCGGTGATTGCCGACATACACACACTATCGCAAGTTTCGCCATAGGCGAAAGGGCGGTTGGCAGTTTTTTGCGCATGTTTAGGAGGGTCCCGATGACGCAGCCTGTAGCAATGACCGAACTATGGCGGGGGCCTTTACTGGAAAGCCTGCATCTGGGACATGCGGTTATCTGTGATGACACGGGTCAGATCGTGCGCAGCTGGGGCGACCCGGAGGCGATAATCTACCCCCGGTCTTCGGCCAAGATGATACAGGCCCTGCCGTTGATTACATCTGGGGCGGCCGCGAAATACGGGCTGAACAGCGAGCATCTGGCATTGGCCTGTGCCTCGCATAACGGCGCGCATATTCACACAGACAGGGTAACGTCCTGGCTGGACCATCTGGGCCTGGCAGAACCCGATTTGCGCTGTGGGCCGCAAGAGCCACAGGATATGGCGGCGCGCGACGGGCTGATACTTGCCGACGACACGCCCTGTCAGATCCATAACAACTGCTCGGGCAAACATTGCGGGTTTTTGACGGTAGCACAGCATATGGGCGCCGGGCCGGAATATCTTGAAATCGACCACCCGGTTCAACAGGCCTGTTTGTCCGCGCTGGAAGAAACCACCGGCGAAACCAGCCCCGGCTATGGCATCGATGGCTGTTCCGCCCCGAACTTTGCCACCTCGCTGGTGGGGATGGCACGGTCGATGGCGTGGTTTGCCTCGGCGGCGGACCGGTCGGACCGGGCCAGCGATGCAGCACAACACCTGACCGCGGCGATGATCAAACATCCCGAGCTGGTGGCCGGAGAGACGCGCGCCTGTACCGAGCTGATGCGCGCCATGAACGGGCGCGCCGCGATCAAGACCGGGGCCGAGGCCGTATTCATCGCCATCATCCCTGAAAAACGCATGGGCGTCGCGCTGAAGATCACCGATGGCGCCACCCGTGCCAGCGAATGCGCCATTGCTGCCATTCTGGTCAGCCTCGGCGTACTGGAGGCCGATCACCCGGCCACCCGCACCTTTATGAACGCCACGCAATACAGCCGTCGCGGGCTGGAATGTGGCGTGATCCGACCCGCGCCGGGATTCCCCGGCTAGGGCCGCTACATCTCAATCTCGTGAATCTCGGCCACCTCGACCGAGCCTGACCCGTTCACGACCATGGGGCATCCCTTGGCCATTTCATTGGCGGCGTCGATGCTGTCGGCCTTGATCACGGTAAAGCCGGATACCGGGTTGGCACCGCCATTGTCGACCACACCGCCCGAGCTGACGGTATAGGACTGGCCCACCGGGTTGCCGGGTATTTCTAGTGACGGACCCATATTCTGAAACCACGCGCCCCAGGCGGCCATGGTTGCTTCGACTTCGGCCGGGTCCGATGGCGTGGTCCCGCCGTGATAGACAAACAGAAACTGTGGCATTTCTTTCCTCCCAGATGAAAACTTATTGCACCAGACCGGCCAGCTTGTTCAGCGTCGAGGTCCAGCCTTTCTCGTGGTTTGCGGCGATTTCGTCATCGCCCAGGTCGCGGTGATCGACCACCAGCCGAGCGCCGCCGCCCGCAGTTTCGACCCGCAGTGTTACATGGCTTTCGGCCCCACGCTGATCCTGATCGTCATGCCAGCCCCAGGTGAAGCCAACCGAATTGGGCGGGTCGACATGGGTCACATGGCCCGAGACCTTGAACCGCTGGCCCTCGCCATTCTGCATGACCGAATACCACGGACCAACGCGCGAAAAATCGAGAGTATGTTCGGGCACATGCACCCCTTCGGGGCCCCACCATTGCAACAGCCGTTCTGCGACACTGATCCACGCAAACAGATCCTCTGGCGGTATCGGGAACGTGCGCTCCAGCTTTAGATCGGCCATGAATTATCCCTTTCAATAGCATCGCCCAGACGATCCAGACTGCTTTCCCAGAATTGTCGTTTCGAAATGGTCCATTCCGCGATTGCGCGCAGACCTTCGGGGCGGATCGAATACATCCGCTGGGTGCCCTGCACCCGTTGCCGAACCAGCCCGGCCTCACGCAAAACCTTCAGGTGGCGCGAGACCGCAGCACCTGACATACCGCGCCCTTCGATCAGGTCGCCTGCGGGCTGCTCTCCGTCCTGCATCAACTGTTCAACGATGGAAAACCGCGTGGCGTCGGACAAGGCGAAGAATGTGGTCAGAAGCGTGCTCATGACCACTGTTTAACATTTTTGCTAAATAAAGGGAAGCCCCGGCTTTCAGGCTTGGGAAAATTCCTGCCGCGCATAGCCCTGCAGATACAAAAGCGCGGTCAAATCGCCATGGTTGACGCGCACTTCGCATTGTTCCGCGACCGAAGGCTTTGCATGCAGCGCAACCCCGGTTCCGGCCCGGCCCAACATACCCAGATCATTTGCCCCGTCACCCACAGCGATCACATCGTTTTCGGACAGGCCCAGACGCTTGGTAATCTGTTCCAGCGCGTCGACTTTGGCCTGTCGTCCCAGAATCGGTCGCTGCACATCGCCGGTCAGCTTGCCGTTTTCGGCCAGCAGAGTGTTGGCACGGTTTTCGTCAAACCCCAATTCACTGCCCACCTTGGCAGTAAACGCCGTGAACCCGCCCGAGACCAGCGCCGCATAGCCGCCATTGGCGCGCATCGTCGCGACCAGCTCCTTGCCGCCGGGCATCAAGGTGATGCGTTCGGCCAGAACCTTGCCGATCACAGCCTCATCCAACCCTTTCAGCAACCCGACCCGTTCGGTCAGCGCGCCTTCGAAATCCAATTCACCATTCATTGCGCGGGCTGTGATGTCCTTGACGCGGTCGCCGACACCGGCCTCATCCGCCAATTCGTCGATGCATTCCTGCTGGATCATGGTGCTGTCCATATCCGCCAACAGCATCTTTTTGCGCCGCCCCTCGGCAGGCTGCACGATCAGGTCAACGCCAAGCTTCTGCAAATCACCCCAGACATCCCACTGGTTGCCCGGAAGTTCCTGCAGCGCAAACTCCGCCGCCTCATCCGGGCTGAGCCAGATGATCTCGGCCCCGCCCCAGGCATTCCGCAACGACTCGACCAGCGCCAAATCCAGCGCGCGCGTTTCGGGATTGGTCAACAGGGTGGCAACATACATAGTCTATCTCCGGCGAATTCACCTGCGATTAACGCAGATAGCCCCCGATCGCCAGAAGACAGTTTGTCCGCAGCAACCTCTGGCACATCGTGCGGACAGAACGGCGACCGATTGCGCCTTTCAGGGCTTTACCAGCACGCCATTCCAAGACAGATTCGCCAGGACTGGACAGAAAGGAACTCGGTAAATGGGCAACCCGCTTTACGATCGCTTGTTTGGCATTCACGCGGGCAAAGAGACGCCTTTCCTGCATCTGCCCAACGGTCAGGTGCTGACCCATTCTGATTTCCTGGACATGGCATCTCGGTTGGCCAATACCCTAATCGGCTTTGAGCTCGAACCCGGACAACGCGTTGCGGTTCAGGTGGAAAAGTCGCCCGAAGCGCTTGCGCTGTTTGCTGCTTGTGTGCAGACCGGTCTGGTTTTTCTGCCACTCAACACTGCCTATACGGTCAGCGAACTGAGCTATTTCATCGAAAACAGCGGCGCTGCGCTGGTGGTCTGCGATGATGTAAATAAGGCTGGACTGGCACCCGTCGCCGCCGCCCAGAAGGCACGACTTGAAACGCTAAACGCTGATGGATCCGGCAGCCTGATGCGGCGTGCTCTGGGTATGCTGCCTGCTTTCGAGCCGGTCAACCGCACCGAGGATGATCTGGCCGCCTTCCTGTACACGTCCGGCACGACCGGCCGATCCAAGGGCGCGATGTTGTCACAGGCCAATCTGCTGTCGAATGCCGAAACATTGGTACGGGAATGGCGGTTTACCGACGATGACGTGTTGCTGCATGCTCTGCCAATCTTTCACACTCATGGGCTGTTCGTGGCAACCAACGTGGTGCTGGCTTCGGGCGGGTCGATGATCTTTCTGCCAAAATTCGATCTGGATGAGGTACTGCGGCATTTGCCTGATGCAACCGCGATGATGGGGGTTCCGACCTTCTACACCCGTCTGTTGGATGACGACCGGTTCACCGGCGATCTGGCACGTCATATGCGGCTGTTCATCTCGGGCTCGGCCCCAATGCTGGCCGAAACGCATCAGCAGTTTGAGGCCCGCACCGGGCACCGCATTCTTGAACGCTACGGTATGACCGAGACCAACATGAACACCTCGAACCCCTATGACGGTGAACGCCGCGCCGGATCCGTGGGGTTCCCCTTGCCGGGCATTGAGCTGAAAGTGACCGACTCTGAGACGGGTGAGACCTTGCCACAGGGCGAAATCGGCATGATCGAAGTGCGTGGTCCCAACGTCTTTGAGGGCTATTGGGAAATGCCCGAGAAGACCGCAGCAGAGTTGCGCGAGGACGGGTTCTTTATCACCGGCGACCTTGGACGTGTGGACGTGGACGGCTATGTCCATATCGTCGGACGCGGCAAGGACCTGATCATCTCGGGCGGGTACAACATCTATCCCAAAGAAGTCGAACTGGTGCTGGACGACCAGCTCGGTGTTCTGGAAAGCGCAGTTATCGGCGTGCCCCATCCGGATTTCGGCGAAACCGTGTTGGGCCTGTTGGTAGCCGAACCAAACAAGTCGCCCGACCTCGAGGCCATCATGGCAAGCGCACAGACCCAACTGGCGCGATTCAAACATCCCCGCAAGCTGATCGTGCTGAACGAATTGCCGCGCAATACGATGGGCAAAGTGCAAAAAAACGCGCTACGCGAAGCTTACAAAGACCTGTTTACCGAAGACTAGGTCTCAGCGGCGCGCGCCCCTGTGCGGTCAGCAACCAGCAATCACGGCCCTCGAACACGGCAGTGGCCAACGGATGACCATAGCCCGCACCCGCATCCAAATTGATCCGATTGCCGCAATGTTCCGCCGCATCCACAGGGGTGTGACCATGCACGATCAGCCAGGGGTGCGGGCCAGATTCAACCAAAAATTCCTGCCGTATCCAAACCAGGTCATCTTCGGATTGCTGCAACAGTGGAAGACCGGGCCTGATGCCAGCGTGGACGAACAGCAGCTCATCCTCTTGATGGTAAACTGGCAAAGCGTTGATGAAATCCAGATGTGCTGGCGGTACGGCGGCACAGGCCCGTTCATGGACCTGATAGATGCGGTCATTGTCCGTGACTTCCACCCCGTAGGAGGCCAGCGTTTCCCCGCCACCCAGCCGAGGGTTCAGCCAGTTCAGCGTGATGGGCAGCTGCTTGTCCGCGATTTCTCGGTCCTGCACAAAGCGGGCCATCATGCGGTCGTGGTTGCCCTTGACCATGACCCAGTTGCGCCCCGCTTTTTGGCCTTCGATCAGCAGGTCCAGCACAGCGCGGCTGTCCGGGCCCCGGTCGACATAGTCACCCAGAAACACGATCTTTGCATCTGGCCCGCCATCGGCCTCGATCCGCGACAGCGCAACCTGCAGCATGCCGAGCTGGCCGTGGATGTCACCGATTGCATAAATTGGCGAGGACATGGAAAACCCTAAATCAACAGGAACACCCTGCTTGTGACGCGTCTTGGCGGCCGGGAAAAGAAAATACCCACGCCTTGGAAGACGCGGGTATGAAGTGTCTCAGATATTCAACACCGCCTCAGGCAACGTCGAACTCCAGCGGTTTGATTTGCGTGAACAGGCCGGTTTCGGCCAGCTTTGCCCGCGCCTCGGC
This sequence comes from Ruegeria sp. CDSA020, assembly GCF_059612345.1. Classification (NCBI taxonomy): domain Bacteria; kingdom Pseudomonadati; phylum Pseudomonadota; class Alphaproteobacteria; order Rhodobacterales; family Roseobacteraceae; genus Ruegeria; species Ruegeria sp. CDSA020. Next base: position 12,331 of record NZ_JBXWQK010000007.1, on the reverse strand, counting down.
TGGTACGGGTTCATCAACATAAAGCAAGGCGATCGCCTCCCCCCCTGCCTCGGCGCGTCCGAGGGTGAAGTTCGCGATATTGACGCTGTGCTCACCCATGGCCTGGCCCAACGCACCGATGATACCCGGCACATCTTCGTTTGTGGTATAAAGCATGTGCGCGCCCACCTCGGCGTCGATATTGATGCCTTTGATCTGAATGAAGCGCGGCTTGCCATCACTGAACACGGTTCCGCCGATCGAACGCTCGCGTTTCTCGGTCACGACAGTCACCTTGATATAGCCCTCGAAGGCGCCAGACTTGTCCTGATTGGTGGTCGAAATCTGAATACCACGTTCCTTGGCCACAACCGGGGCCGAAACCATGTTCACCTCGGGATTGAACTTCTTCATGATCCCGGCAACAGCCGAGCAGTTCAAAGCGGCAAGATTCATCTCTGACGCAACACCATCATACAGGATGTTGATCGCTTTGATCGGCTCATCCGTCATCTGACCAATGAATCCGCCCAGATGCCCGGCCAATTTGATCCACGGGCCCATGACCTTGGCCTCTTCGGCGGTGACGGACGGCATGTTCAGCGCGTTCTCAACCGCGCCGGTCAGCAGGTAGTTCGAGATCTGCTCAGCCACCTGCAGCGCCACGTTTTCCTGCGCCTCGGTCGTTGCGGCCCCCAGATGCGGCGTGCAGACGACGTTGGGCAGGTTGAACAGCGCGTTTTCCTTGGCAGGTTCCTCGCTGAACACGTCAAAGGCGGCCCCGGCGACATGGCCGGATTGCAACATCTCGGCCAGCGCCTCTTCGTCGACCAGACCACCACGGGCACAGTTGACGATGCGCACGCCGGGCTTGGTCTTGGCCAGATTTTCGCGGCTGAGGATGTTGCGAGTCTGATCGGTCAGCGGCACATGCAAGGTGATAAAATCGGCACGCGACAGCAGCTCATCCAGTTCAACCTTTTCAACACCCATCTTGGCGGCTTTCTCTTCGCCCAGATAGGGATCATAGGCGACAACCTTCATTTTCAGGCCCAGGGCGCGTTCGCAGACGATCCCGCCGATATTGCCCGCACCAATGACGCCCAAGGTCTTGTTGGTCAGCTCGATCCCCATGAACTTAGACTTTTCCCATTTGCCTGCATGGGTCGAAGTGCTGGCCTCGGGGATTTGCCGCGCCACGGCGAACATCATCGCAATCGCGTGCTCGGCTGTGGTGATCATGTTGCCAAAGGGCGTGTTCATCACGATGACGCCCTTCTTGCTGGCGGCATCCTTGTCGACATTGTCGGTGCCGATGCCGGCGCGACCTATGACTTTCAGCTTGTCCGCATGTTCCAGCAAGGTCGGCGTGACCTTGGTGGCCGAGCGGATGGCAAGGCCGTCATATTGGCCAATCACTTCGGCCAGCTTGTCTTTGTCCTTGCCCAGGTCGGGCATGAAATCCACGTCGATGCCGCGGTCGCGGAAAATCTGAACAGCGGTTTCACTGAGTTTGTCAGAAACGAGTACTTTGGGAGCCATGTCTGTGGTCCTTGAATGTAATGAGATGTCCGGGCCTGAGGCGGCCCGGTGAAGATTGGGAAAGATCAGGCGGCTTCAGTTTGTGCTGCGAGCTCAGCCTCGAAGGCCCAGGCTAGCCAGGGCAACATCGCTTCGATATCCGAAGTTTCGACCGTGCCGCCGCACCAGATACGCAGACCCGCAGGTGCGTCGCGATAAGCCCCGATATCCAACGCGATATTCTCGGCCTCCAACCGTTTTGCAACGGCCTTGGCGAAGGCTGCGCCGTCCCGAATGCGCGCATCGGTGAATTTCAGACAGACAGACGTATTCGACTGCGTCGCCGGGTCGTCAGCCAGGTTGGCGATCCAGTCATTCTGCTCGCAGAACGCATGCACCTCACCGGCATTGGCATCGGCCCGGCCAATCAATCCCTGCAGACCACCAACTGAGCGCGCCCAGTCCAATGCCAACAGATAGTCCTCAACCGCCAGCATCGACGGGGTGTTGATCGTGGCGCCAGTAAAGATACCATCGATCAGCTTACCGCCCTTGGTCAGGCGGAAAATCTTGGGCAATGGCCATGCGGGGGTATAGCTTTCAAGCCGCTCCACAGCGCGCGGGGAAAGTATCAGCATCCCATGCGCCGCCTCTCCGCCCAGAACTTTCTGCCAGCTAAACGTGGTCACATCCAACTTGTCCCACGGCAGGTCCATCGCGAAGGCCGCCGAAGTCGCATCGCAGATCGTCAAACCCTGACGGTCATCCGCAATCCAATCACCGTTTGGCACCCGCACGCCCGAAGTCGTGCCGTTCCATGTAAAGACCACGTCATGGAAGAAGTCGACCGAGGCCAGATCGATGATCTGCCCATAATCGGCTGTTTTCACTTCGGCGTCGATTTTTAGCTGCTTGACCACATCCGTGATCCATCCCGCGCCAAAACTTTCCCAGGCCAGCATCTCGACCTTGCGTTCGCCCAACAGCGACCACAGCGCCATCTCAACCGCGCCGGTGTCAGACGCGGGAACGATGCCGATCTTGTAATCTGCTGGAATGTCCAGCACTTCACGCGTACCTTCGATGGCCGCTTTCAGCTTGTCCTTGCCAACAGCAGCGCGATGCGAACGGCCAAGCGCTGCGTCAGCCAGTTTGGTCAGGTCAAATGTGGGGGGTTTGGCGCAGGGGCCCGAGGAAAAGCGCGGATTTGCCGGCCGCATTTCAGGTTTGCGCACGGCGTCATGCGACGCCGGTTGTTCGATAGTCATGTGTATTACCCTTCCAGATACACGCCCCTCGTTGGGGAGGGGTGTCCCACGGACAGAGCTAGGGTGCAGACGCAGCATCAACAAGCGAAAAAGACTCATCAGAAATCAAAAACGACAGGTTTTTATGCGCAAGTGGGGGGAGCGCGTTTCCGATAGGCGCAATTTCGTCCCCGGCTCAGCGCATCGTCCTCGTTGCCTATCAGGTCAACCGAACGGCTTCACCCGTTGCCAGCGCCTGTTGTGCCGCCAACCCCATACGAACGGCCCACAGCCCATCCTGCAGCGTCACATCCGGCGCGGCCCGCTCGCCTCGAACAAGCGCCAGGAACCCCTGATGCTGGTAATAGGTCGATCCATTGTGGTCCCCGGCGGCCAGCAGGCGCGGATCGACGGGGATGTCCTGTGACACCGGCCCCTTCGGATTACGCGGGCTGACAATCACCTGCGGCACCGGCGGCTCACCCAGATGATCGGGCCAAAAGCGCCCCGGCCCCGGCACCAGCGCCTCGATCTTGGCCTGCGGTCCTGTGGCCGAGATTTCCTCTTGATACCGCGATCCTTCGGCGAACATGCACAGTTCCAGCATCGCCCGCGTGCCGTTGGCGAAATCAACCAGAACATAACCGTGATCCAGAATATCCGGCGTTTCCCCATCATAGCTTTCGTCCAGATGGTTTACCGCCTGCCCACCGCTGGCGGTGATCCGCACCGGATCGGACCCAAGGATCAGCCGCATCAGGTCGAAGAAATGGCAGCATTTCTCGACAAATGTGCCGCCGGTATTGCGATTGAATCGGTTCCAGCTGCCGACTTTTTCCAGAAAGGGGAATCGATGTTCCCGGATCGTTAGCATCTGCACCCCGCCGGTGGAATGGAGCCCTTTGATCAAAGCGGCAATCGGAGGCATATAGCGATATTCCATCGCCACCCAGATTGGATGGGGATAGTCACGCTGCACCGTTTCCAGCCGCGCCGCATCCTGCGGATCGGTAAAAAGCGGCTTTTCCACCAACAGGGGCAGTGGGCGCATCGCCGCGATGTCGCAGATCTGATCCACATGCAGGTGGTTCGGGCTGGCGATAACCAGGCAATCCAGATCCTCGATCGCCAGAAGATCCGCCACTGATCCCACCATCTCGGCCTCCGATGCAATCACTTGCGCCGCGCGGGCCATCTGCGGGTCGGGCTCATAGATCGCCGCCACGCGCGTGCCATCCAGCAGAGCGATATTGTGCAGGTGCTCCTGCCCCATCATGCCGCATCCGATCAGCCCGTAATTGATGGTCCGGGTCATGCGCGTTTCCTTTTACTTCAAACGTTGAACATAGGTGGCCCGATCCGGATCGAACCAAGTTTTAGAGAATTCGACGGGTTCGGCCTGTTCTGACCAGCTGAACCGCTCGATATACCCGACGGTCTGCCCAACGGGCTTGGTAAAGCCCGTCGGTGTCCAATCGGGCAGCACCGCGATTGAAACCCTGTCTTCGGCCCGCGTGATCCAGAACCCCAACTGCTGCTGATAATAGCGATACAGCGAGTCCGACAGCAGGTCGCCGTCGATCAAACCCACTGATTCGTCGAGCCATATCTCTTCGACCGCGATGATTGTGTCATTCAAATAGCGCATCCGGCGCACGCGCGACCCCGTGGCCGCGGCTCCGAAACCGGGCAGATTGGCAGGCTTTTCCAGATGATCGACCGACAGGATATCCGCGCTTGGCAAACCGCCCCCTTCGGGCAGCTCAAGACGGAACATCGCATAGACGCTGTTCTGCGTTCCGGTCTCACGGATGTAATTGCCCGAGCCCTGAATGCGTTCCAGCATCCCTTTTTTCTCAAGCTCGGACAGCGATTTTCGCAAGGTCCCGACCGAGACATTCAGGTCCGCCGCCATGTCCCGTTCCGGCGGCAGGCGCTCACCGTCAATCAGACGGCCGGCCGCAATATCGCGGATCAGCAGTTCTGCAATCTGAACATATATCGGAAGGGCATTGGGGTTTCGGCTTGTGGGGGGCACGTCGGGGCGCTTCGATTGGTCACAGGAAAAATTGATACACTATTGATCTACATCAATGTGATTGCTACGCAAGAGAAAAAGCAAATCCTGTGCGGAGAACGACCCAGATGACGATCGTCCCAATCACCTCCCCCGATCTGAATGCGGCCGAGGTCTCGTGGTTTTCGGCTCTGTGTTCGGATGACTATCAGTTTCTGGGGATGCCCGATGGCGATCTGCGGTCCAGCTGGGACCACTGTTCCGCCATCGTGAAAGAGGCCGAGGCGCAGGGGTTTCGCAACATCCTGTGCCCGTCCTCCTATCAGGTCGGCCAGGACACGCTGAGCTTTGTGGCAGGCTGCGCGCCGATCACCGACAAGATCAACCTGCTGGCCGCGGTGCGTTGCGGTGAAATGCAGCCCATCATGCTGGCCCGCACCATCGCGACGCTGGATCACATGCTGAAGGGGCGGCTGACGGTCAACATCATCTCATCCGATTTCCCCGGGGAAAAAGACGACAGCGCCTTCCGCTATCAACGCTCACGCGAGGTCGTCGAGATTCTGAAACAGGCCTGGACGCGGGATGAGATCAATCATGCGGGCGAGGTCTATAATTTCTCGGGCCTGACCACCGATCCGGCCAAGCCCTATCAGACAGGCGGGCCGTTGTTGTATTTCGGCGGGTACTCTCCCTCCGCGCTGAACCTGTGTGGCGAGCATTGCGATGTCTATCTGATGTGGCCCGAAACCAAAGACCAACTGGCCGAGCGGATGAAGGCGGTTCATGCGGTGGCCGAGAATTATAACCGGACGCTGGATTACGGCCTGCGCGTTCACATGATCGTCCGCGATACCGAGACCGAGGCGCAGGAATACGCTGATTACATCGTATCCAAGCTGGACGACGAATACGGACGCGCCATCCGCGAACGGGCGCTGGATTCGACCTCTTTGGGTGTGGCGCATCAGGCCAGGAACCGCGATCTGGCGGATGAATACGGCTATGTCGAGCCAGGTCTTTGGACCGGCGTTGGCCGCGCGCGGTCGGGCTGTGGGGCGGCGCTGGTTGGGTCAACCGATCAGGTCATGTCCAAGATTGAAGGCTATCAAAAGATGGGCATCCGCGCCTTCATCTTCTCGGGCTATCCGCATCTGGAAGAGGCCAAGCACTTTGGCGCCCGCGTGATGCCCAACCTGAAAACCTGCTCGCTGCCCGAGGAATACGGGCGCGTGCCCAAAACCACCCCAGCCACCCCGCTGGGCAACGGAGTGCGCCGCTGATGCAACGTGTAAAACTGTCCGACACGCTGGAACTAAGCCGTCTGGTCTATGGTATGTGGCGCTTGGGCGATGACGAAGACACATCTGTGGGCCATGTCGAGGCCAAGATTCAGGCCTGTCTGGATCAGGGCATCACCACATTCGATCAGGCCGATATCTATGGCGGTTACGCAGCCGAGGCGGTTTTGGGCAACGCCCTGCGCGCCAACCCGGCGCTGCGCGCGCGGATGGAGATCGTCACCAAATGCGACATCGTTGCGCCGATGGGCCGATACGCAGACGCCATGGTCAAATATTATGACACATCGCGCGCGCATATCCTGAAATCGGTTGAAACCTCGCTGACCGAGATGGCAATCGACCATGTCGACCTGCTACTGATCCACCGCCCTGATCCCTTCATGGACCACCATGAGACCGGCGCAGCGCTGGACGAGGTCGTGGCCAGCGGCAAGGTGGGCGCGGTTGGCGTATCGAATTTCCGCCCGTGGGACTGGACCCTGCTGCAATCAGCGATGAAGACCCAACTGGTCACCAACCAGATCGAGATCTCGCTGGGCGAAATCCGCCCCTTCACCAATGGCGACCTTGCATTCCATCAACAGCATGGGCAGCCAATCATGGCGTGGTCGCCGCTGGGCGGAGGGCTGCTGATGGCCGGGAACCCTCCGGTCGGCGTGGTCGCGGATGAGATCGCGGCGGAATTCGGAGTGGACCGGGCGGCAGTGGCCGTGGCCTTCCTTCTGGCACATCCTGCAGGCATCCTGCCGGTGCTGGGCACCAACAATCTGGGCCGGATCAAACAGATTTCGGACGCCTTGAAAGTCAATCTGGATCGCGAGAGTTGGTACCGCCTTTATGAGGCGGCACTGGGCCATGAGGTACCATGATGAATGCAATGTCACAGGACATGAACCATACTTTCATCCCACACAAGGATGACACCCGAACCCTGCGCGATGCGTTTGGCCGCTTTGCCACCGGAGTTACCATCGTCACCTGCAACAGCACGGACGGTCCGGTCTGCATCACCGCCAACAGTTTTTCGTCCCTGTCGCTAGACCCGCCCCTGATCATGTGGGCCGGCGACCGCAACTCGCGCCGCTTCCCCTATTTCCACAAGGCGCGCCATTTCAGCGTTCATGTATTGTCCTCTGAACAGGCCGAGCTGTGTTTCGGCTGCTCGAAAAACGCCTTTGCGCTGCGGGACATCGCCCATGGGCATTGCTCGAATGGCACCCCTCTGCTGCCGGATTGTCTGGCACGGTTTGAATGTGAACAACACGCTTATCACGACGCAGGCGATCATGTGATCGTGGTGGGCAAAGTCCTGAAGGCCAGCATAAGCGATGGAGACGCGCTGACCTTCTATGCCGGAAAACTCGGCCAATTCGCGCAGTCCTAAGCGCGCTCTGACGACTGCGGGACAAACCCGCGGCTGACATAGGGAGGAAACGCATGGGCGGACTGGCAACGATGCTGGCGCCGATTGCATTCGTGAACGAAACCGTGCTGCGATTGGGCCGCGCGGTTGGCGTCGTTGCGATTGCATTCATGGTGACCGCAATCCTGATTCAGGTATTCTTCCGATATGTGCTGGGCAACGCACTGCCCTGGCCGGATGAGGCCGCCCGGTTCTGCATGCTCTGGATGACGGGTCTGATGGCCCCGACCGCATTTCGCCGCGGCGGGTTCGTGGCCATCGACATGGTGCCCCTGATGCTTCCGCGCGTATTGGGACAGATACTGATGCTCGCGCTGCTGTTCGTGTCACTGGCGGTGCTGCTGGTGGCGGTTAAGATCGGCTGGTCCGAAGTGACCGGGTTCGGGGGCAAATTCGCAACCGCCGCCTTGTATATTCCCACCTCATTTGGCTTTGACGAATGGTACCGTGTCCCGCGCAGCTGGATGATGGCCTCGCTGCTGGTGGGGGTGGCCCTTCTGATCGTAGTAAATGTCGAGCTGATCCTGCGCGCGATTGTCTCGCTATTGGGTGGCGCAGACCTGCTGCCTGAAATTGCCGACGCACCGGTGGGGGCTGAATAGATGTTGATTTGGTTCCTGCCCACCTTCCTTGTCTTTCTGATGATCGGCCTGCCGGTCTTTTTCGCCCTTTTGGCCGCCCCGGGTATCCTGCTGTGGCTGAATGGCCAATCCAATGACATCACCCTGCTGTACCGCAATGTCTATAACGGCATGGACAGCTTTCCCCTGATGGCAATCCCTTTCTTCATGCTGGCCGGAGAGCTAATGAACCGCGGCGGGATAACCATCCGTCTGGTGGAATTCAGCCAAGCCTTGATGGGCCATTTTCGCGGCGGGTTGGCGCATGTGAACGTGCTCAGCTCGATCCTGTTTGCGGGACTTTCAGGCTCTGCCGTGGCGGATACATCAGCGCTGGGTTCAATGCTGATCCCGGCGATGGAGAAGCAGGGCTATACCCGCAAATTTGCCGCGGCAATCACGGCGGCCAGTTCCGTCATAGGCCCGATCATCCCGCCTTCGGGCATCATGATCATCTACGCTTATGTGATGGGAGAAAGCGTTGCGGCGCTGTTTCTGGCCGGAATCGTGCCGGGCGTAATGGTTGGCGTTGGCCTGATGCTGATGATCAAATTCATGGCCGACAAGTATGATTTTCCCGTTGCCAGCCGCAAATACACATGGAGTGAACGGGGTCAGGCCAGCCTCAAGGCGTTCTTTCCACTGCTGACTCCGGTGATCATTCTGGGTGGTATTCTGGGCGGTATCTTTACACCTACCGAAGCCGCAGCGGTGGCCGTCGGCTATGCCTTTCTGATCGGCTTTTTCATCCTGCGCACCCTGACGCTCAAAGAAGTGCCCGAGATCCTCAGCAATGCCGGCCTGACCTCCGCCGTCGTTCTGCTGCTGGTGGGGGCGGCGATGGCGTTCAAAACCGTGGTCAGCCTCAGCCATGCGCCAGAACAGCTGGCCTCGCTGATCCTCAGCCTGTCGGAAAACCCGCTGATCCTGCTGTTTCTGATCAACCTGCTCTTGTTCGTTGTCGGCATGTTTCTGGATGCCGGGCCTGCGATCATCATTCTTGGGCCGATCCTGGGACCGATCTTTACCAGCCTCGGCGTCGACCCGATCCACTTTGCCATCATCATGAGCGTCAATTTGACCGTTGGTCTGGCCACACCGCCCATGGGGCTGGTGCTGTTCGTGGCCGCCGCCGTGTCGCGCGAAAAGGTTGAAACCATTGCCAAAGCGATCCTGCCGTTTCTGGCCGTTGAAATCATCGTGATCTTTCTGATCACTTACATCCCCGCATTATCCATGACGATCCCGAGGATAACGGGATTTGCCAACTAACTGAGTTCCACAGGGAGGAAACGCATGCTCAGAACCTTTATCAAAACCGCAGCGGTGGCCACGTCGCTGGTCGCCGCATCAGCCATCGTGGCCACGGCAGCAGATTATACGCTGCGCGCCACGGCCAACTCGAACGAAAATGACGAGGATTATGACGGTCTGATCGTTTTCAAAAACTATGTCGAAGCCGCTTCGAACGGCGCGATCGAGGTCGAGCTGTTCATCGGTACGCAGCTGTGTTCGAACGGCGCGGAATGCCTGCAGGGCGTGGCTGATGGCACCATCGACATCTATATCTCGACCTCAGGCGGGGCGTCGGGCATCTTTCCCTATGTTCAGGTCCTCGACCTGCCTTACCTGATGGCGGATGACCGGATTGCCGAGCATGTTCTGTCCGGTGATTTCACCCGACAGATGCGCGACATGGCGCTTGAGGATTCCGGTGGCGCGATCCGTCTGATGACCATCGGCAATACCGGCGGCTGGCGCAACTTTGCCAACACCCAACGTCGCGTGGCCGAGCCTGCCGATATGGAAGGGTTGAAAATCCGCACCGTGGTTGCCGACCTGCCGCAAGAACTGGTCAAAGCCCTGGGTGCATCGCCCACCCCGATCCCGTGGCCGGAACTGTTCACCAGCTTTCAGACCGGCGTGGTTGAGGGCTCCAAGAACGGCATCACCGACATCATGGGCATGAAATTCCCCGATGCTGGCCTGCAATATGTCACGCTGGACGGTCACGCCTATATGGGCGCGCTGTGGTGGATGAATAACGCCAAGTTCCAGGAGATGCCCGAAGACATGCGCCGCGTGGTGGTCGACGGGTTCTATGCGCTGCAGCAGGCCACGTTCGCGTCGCCCAAGCGCAAGTCGATCCAGGCCTATGAGGATTTCGTCGCCGGTGGCGGCGACCTCTATGTGCCGACACCCGATCAGAAAGCCGCGTTCAAAGAGGCCGCGACCCCGGTTTATGCCTGGTTCCAGTCCAACGTGGCGCGCGGGGACGAAGTGTTCACCGCCCTGACCGAGGCTGTTGCCGCAGCTGAGGCGGATGTGAACGCATCCCGCGATGCGGACCTGAACTAAGCCATGGTGCCGGGCTTTCGAGCCCGGCCCTTACCGAAACGGGTACATCCACCCCTTGTAGTCGTTGACCAGAACATGCGCTTTTTCGATCTGCTCCGGCGACATTTTCTTGACTACTTCCTCAAGGCTGATTGCCGCATCGGGATCGCCACCAATAGCGCTGAGCGTGTACCACATATACGCCCGCACCAGATCGGGCGCGGGCATTCCCAGACCCAACTCATAATACCAGCCGATCCCCGATTGTGCCCCCGGATGCCCCTTCATCGAGGCGCGCAGATACCACTCAAACGCGCGCTCGTAATCCTGCTCAACCCCCAGACCCAGCCCGTACATTACCCCGATCAGCTCTTCAGCCTCGGCATTGCCCGACCGTGCGGCGGGCATCAGTTCCTCGCGCGCAGCCTGAAACTCCCCGGCTTCCATCAGATCGCGCGCCTGTTCCAGCTCGGCCAGCGCCGGGGCCGCAAACAGGCAAAGGGCAAATACAAACTGGCGCATGGGATTGCTTTCCTTTTCGCCGGTGCGGCCGCAGCGCAAGAGCTGCTACGCCCGCTGACCGATGATGATTTCCTGTCCTTTGATATGGAACAGGCCGCCATTGGTCATCAACTGTTTTACGATCCGATCCTGTCGGGCAATCAAAACATCGCCTGTGCCCATTGCCACCACCCGGATTTCGGCACATCCGATGGGCTGTCACTGGGCATCGGCGAAGGCGGTCAGGGGTTAGGCCCCGATCGCACGCCGGGCACTGGGTCCGACAAAATCCGCAAGCGTATTCCCCGAAATTCGCCCGGCCTTTGGAACCTCGGGGCGAAGAACATCCATACTGTTTTCCATGACGGACGACTGAGTATCTCGGATGTCTATGGCAACGGCTTCAACTCTCCGGCGCAGGAATGGTTGCCCGCGGGATTGAATTCTCTGCTGGCCGCGCAGGCGCTGTTTCCAATGACATCCCAGTTTGAGATGGCAGGAAATGTGGCTGAAAACGAAGTAACCGGCGCGGTACATGACCGGATAGACAAGGGCTGGCCGATCCTTGCCAAGCGTGTGCGCACCGACCCCGCCTACGGTCCGGCCATGATCGCAGCCTTTCCTGAAGTCAAGACATCCGAAGACATAACGATCACCCAGATCGCCAATGCTCTGGCCGCTTTCATGGCCATCGAATGGCGCAGCATCGACAGCCCGTTTGATCAATATCTGGCTGGGAACACCGATGCTCTGACACCAACCCAAAAGTCCGGGATGGCCCTGTTCTACGGCAAGGCGCGCTGTGCCACCTGTCACTCCGGCCCGCTAATGTCGGATCAGAAGTTCCACGCGCTGGCCTTGCCGCCCTTTGGCCCGGGTCGCACCCGGCAATGGGATCCCAATGTCCGCGATGTTGGCCGCATGGGCGAAAGTGATCGGCTTGAGGATGCCTACCGCTTTCGAACGCCGATGCTGCGCAATGTCGCTCTAACCGCACCATACGGCCATAACGGGGCCTTTCCCGATCTCGACAGCGTGATCCGCCATCACCTCAACCCTGAACGCAGCCTGTCGCGTTGGACCCGTGACATGGCCACCCTGCCCGAAATTCCGTGGCTGGAACAGATTGATTTCGCGGTATGGGACGATCAGTTCGAAATGGCGCGCCAACGCAGCCGGATCGACATCCCAGAGATTGACCTGACAGATGCAGAAATCGCCAGTCTTGTGGAATTTCTGCATGGTCTGACCGGGACCAGAATCAAGACGCCGCCATTTGGGGTTCCTGGCAATTTCATCCCATAAGATCAGCCCCTGGCCAGTGCGGGGGCTGATCTGGTTGTCGTCTGTTTACTCAGCTGCGTCTTCGTATTCGGACATTG